>JANDLT010000042.1 GCA_024330265.1 Pyrinomonadaceae bacterium MAG19_C2-C3
AGGCTCTATGCGCTATCCGGGTAAGAATCCACTTCTTGGTGTGCGCGGCATATAGTGGATAGTGGATAGTGGATAGTGAAAAAGCTGTCCTAAACTATCTACTATCCACTATCCGTTATCCACTAAAAATATGACTCCGGTTTTAGAGATGCGCGGGATTGAGAAACGCTTCGGCGGGGTTCACGCTCTGAAGGGCGTTGATTTCTCGATTGCGGCGGGCGAGTGCGTCGCCCTCGTCGGTGAGAACGGGGCTGGCAAATCAACGCTGATGAAAACACTTGGCGGCGTACACACGCCCGATGCCGGTGGGATTGTGATTGATGGCGCACAGGTGAATATCACATCGGTTGCCGACGCTATACGGCACGGCGTCAGCTTTGTTCATCAAGAACTTAACGTGCTTGATAATCTCAATGTCGCGGCGAATGTTTTCTTGGGACGCGAACCCGTGCGCGGCGGCTTTCTTCGTTTGATTGACGAACCGCGAATGCACCGCGAGACACGCACGCAGCTTGAGCGGTTGGGCTTGGATATTCCGACCGATACTCTGCTTTCCAAACTCTCAATCGCGCAGCAACAGATGGTTGAAATTGCGAAAGCACTTTCGCTCAACGCACGCCTTTTGATTTTGGATGAACCGACTTCGAGTTTGACGTTGCAGGAAACGGCGCGACTGTTGGAAGTCGTCAAGGAATTGAAGGCGAGCGGTGTGGCGATTATCTACATCTCGCATCGCTTAAACGAAGTCATAGAGATTGCCGACCGCGCCGTTGTGTTGCGCGACGGTGCGAACGCCGGAACTTTAACGCGCGCCGAGATAACGCACGACAACTTGATTCGCATGATGGTCGGGCGCGAATTGTCGAACTTTTACAAGTCGCCGACGGGCGCAGTCGGACAGGGATTTTTTCAAGTCGAACGCTTACAGACACATCGTTACCCGAACCAGAGGGTTTCATTCTCAATTGGCAAAGGCGAGATTTTAGGACTCGCCGGACTCGTCGGGGCGGGACGCACAGAATTGGCGGAAACGATTTTCGGCGTTGATGAAGGCAACGCGGTTTTCGTGCTTGATGACAAACCCGTGCGCGTGCGCTCATCAAAGGATGCGATTGCAAACGGCATCTATCTCGTACCGGAAGACCGTCGCCGTTGCGGGCTTTTGATTGATGTCGTGATACGCGAAAACATCACGCTGCCCGCCCTTGAGCGGTATTCAAATTCCAATCTCGTCTCGGTTAAACGCGAACGCGCGGTGGCGGTTGAGGTATGTAAAAAACTTAACGTCAAAGCTCCGGGCGTTGAAGTCAAAGCCGGAAACTTGAGCGGCGGCAATCAACAAAAAGTCGTGCTGGCAAAGTGGCTTTCACTGAGTCCGAAGGTGATGATTTTCGATGAGCCGACACGCGGGATTGACGTTGGAGCGAAGTCGGAGATTTACGATTTGATGCGCTCCTTAGCAGAAAGCGGCGTGGCGATTTTGATGATTTCATCCGACATGGAAGAAGTCTTAAACGTCTCTGACCGCGTGGCGGTGATGCACGAAGGACGCTTGACCGGAATACTCACGCGCGACGAATGCACAGAGGAAAACGTGATGCGGCTCGCGGTCGGGCAAACAACCGACGCGCAAACCGTCAGTCAACAAACGGTGGTTTAACATCGAGTTTAAGAAAGTTCTGTTTATGAATAAAACCACGAATCGCTTGGTTATCGTTTTTGTGTTCGCGGTGCTTGGCGTGTTGTGTCTCGCGCCGTGTGATTGTTTCGGCGGGCAGAAATCAGGAAACAGAAAAGTGGACAAAAAATCTTTCGGCAAACTCGCGGACGGAACAAACATTGAACTCTATACCTTGACCAATGCGCGCGGGGTGCAAGCCGACATCACCAACTTCGGGGCGACTCTCGTGGCGTTGCGTGTTCCTGACCGCGCGGGAAAAATCGCGGATGTCGTGTTGGGTTACGATGACGTGCAAGGCTATGCGACGGACGAATTTTATATCGGTAGCATTCAAGGTCGCTATGCGAATCGCATCGCGGGCGGACGCTTTACGCTTGGCGGCGTGGAATACAAACTCGCGCAGAACAACAACGGAAATCACCTGCACGGCGGCGTGCGCGGCTTTAACAAAGTCGTGTGGCAAGAGGTCAACTCACAACCGACAAATGCGGCGAGTCTTTCGCTCGTGTATGTCAGTCGTGACGGTGAAGAAGGTTATCCCGGCAACCTCAAAGTGACGGTCACATACACCTTGACCGATGACGATGCTTTGAAGATTGACTATCAGGCTTCGACCGACAAGGAGACGGTGCTTAATCTCACCAACCACGCCTATTTCAATCTCGCGGGGGCGGGAAACATTCTCAATCACGAATTGAAACTCTACGCGAATCGTTTTACGCCGACCGATGCGACTTCGATTCCGACGGGCGAACTGCGAAGCGTGAAAGGTACACCGCTTGATTTCAGCCGCTTAACCTCTATCGGCGCACGCATCAACAGTGACGATGAACAGATGCGTTTTGCTGCCGGTTATGACCACAATTTTGTGCTTGATAAAAAAGGCGGAAATCTTGCGATTGCCGCCGAAGTTTATGAACCGACGACGGGGCGCGTGATGTCGGTTTCTACGACCGAACCCGGCTTGCAATTTTATTCGGGAAATTTCCTCAAAGAAGTCAAAGGCAAAGCGGGCAAAATCTACGACCGCCGCGACGGATTTTGCCTCGAAGCCCAACACTTTCCCGATTCACCCAACAAGCCCAAGTTTCCGTCCACCGTTCTTAAACCGGGCGCGACTTACACACAAACGACGATTTACAAATTCACAACAAGGTGAAAATCAATTATGAAAAAAGAACTCGGCATCTTTATTCTGCTCGTCGTGTTGTGCGCGGTCGTCGCCGTGATGAACCCGCGCTTTCTTTCCCCGACGAATCTGCAAAACATGGCGCGCCTCGTCGGTGCTTACGGGATTTTCAGCATCGGACTCGGCATCGTCATCATCACGGGCGGCATTGATTTATCGGTCGGTTCGGTCTTTGCGTTGCTTGGTGTGTTGCTGTCTTTGATGCTGACCGAATGGTACTGGGCGGCGGGAATCGCGGTGCTTGCGGTCATCGGCGTCGCAACCGGACTTGGGGCGTTGCACGGTCTTTTGATTACCAGACTCAACCTGCAACCCTTCATCGTCACGCTCTGCGGGCTGTTGTTTTATCGCGGCATCGCGCGCTTCATCGCCAATGATGAAACTAAGGGCTACGCCAGCGGGCAAGGCTTTGAATGGCTGCGCGATTTGGCGACGGGAAGCTTGTTCGGCGTGCCGACACCGTTCATTTTGCTGATGATAATCAGCGCGGTGATGTATGTCGTGCTGCATCGCTCGACTTACGGACGTTACCTGTTCGCGGTCGGGAGAAACGAAACGGCAGCGCGCTATTCCGGCATCAACTCGCGGCGCATCATCGCCAGTGCGTACATCATCGCCGGTTTGCTCACAGGAATCGCGGGCATCGTTTTCGCGTTCTACACCAACTCGATTTCGCCGTCATCGCACGGCAATTTTTTTGAACTCTACGGCATCGCGGCGGCGGTTCTCGGCGGCTGTTCTCTGCGCGGCGGCGAAGGTTCAATCATCGGCATCTTAATTGGCACGGCACTGCTTCAAGTCTTACAAAACCTCGTCAACTTACTCGGCATTCCAAGTTCGCTGAACTTCGCGGTGATGGGCGGCGTGATTTTAATCGGTGTTATCGCCGACCAAATTTTGCAACGTCGGCGCGCGGTTGTTTAGGTTACGATTGATATTTGTGGAGATTGCCGGATGTTATCCACGCAACTAAATCGGAACACGCAAGATTGGGACAGATGTAGGGGCAGGGCTTGTCCCTGCCCGTGTGTTCGGTGGCGGGAGAAGATGGGCAGGGACAAGCCCTGCCCCTACAATCTTCCGTTCGTTGTGTGCCAATGTCTTATGTTTTGATTTAGTGCTTCAATGTTTTCCTTCGCGTGTTTCGTGGATAAAAGTTTTCTTGCCTTATATCGAACTGGCGTTAATTTAAGTTAACCAAGATTTTATTCGGCGTGCGGTGAGAATCGTTTCATCTCGTTCTTGCACGCGATATAAAAACTATTCAAGGGGGAAAACTTGTTTATAATGCGATGCCTCGTCGGATTATTGTGACCTAAAAATCAGGCTAAATTTAGCTTGAGCAAAAGAGGAGTTGCCGCGATGTCCAGTAACGATTTCGGTATGACGCCCACCGCCGACGATGTGCGTCTTGTGCAAGAAGACTTGAATCCGCTGCCGCGTTCCGTCAGACGCCGCACGCCTTTCGAGTTGCTTGACGGTGAATGGCAATTTGCTCTCGATTCCGAAGACCACGGCTTAACCGGCAACTGGCATCTCGGACACGAGTACACGCACACCGCGCAATTTCCATTGGCGATTGAAGAACATATATGTCTTGTTAAAGAGCGGCTCGAAGGCGCGGTCGAGAATCAGAGCGAGGTCATCGCGTGGTATGAGCGCGAGTTTGCCTTGCCTGAAGAATGGGGCGATTCAAACGACCGCTCGACACAGTTGACGTTCGGGGCGTGCGGCTACGAAACGCGCGTCTGGCTTAACGGGCATCCGCTTCAAACCATCGAAGGCGAGGAAGTTCACTTCGGCGAGTACAACTCTTTTTCTTACGAACTGCCGCCTGCGCTCTTGCAGAGCGTCAACCGTCTGACCATTCGCATCGCCGATTCGTTCGACGCCGAGATACCGCGCGGCAAGCAGCAGTCGCACGTTTATAAACAGGGCGGCATCTGGTATCAGACCATCAGCGGCGCGGTGCGAAGCATCTGGATTGAACCCGTCGAACGCAATCGGCTTCGTTCGCGCTTAAACGTCACGAGCAGCCTGCGCGACCGCGTGGTCGAGTTTGACTTGACGCCGCGCATTCACGACCCCGGCATCTACACTTTGCGTTTGACCGTCATGCACGATAAGGGCGGAGAACCGCTTGCCGTTGCCGAATTCACATTGCCGCTCGAAGCGGGTGAGCGACCGCAAAGAGTTCCCGTGCATCTCCCCGATGCCAAGGAGTGGTCGCCCGCCGAGCCTAACCTTTATCACCTGCGCGCCGAATTGATTGCGCCGGACGGAAGGGTGACGGGCATTGAAACGAATTTCGGTTTGCGTAAAATCGAAACTGGCGGGCATCACATCTATTTCAACAATCAACCGCTCTACATAGACGGCATACTATATCAACCCGGAACTTCCGACTTCGACGAAGTGCAACTCCATATGCACGCGATGAAGGAGTTGGGTTGTAATCTGGTGCGCGTTCACATCGCCGGAATTGACCCGCGCATATACGATTTGGCTGACAAAATGGGAATGCTTCTGTGGGTCGAAGTCCCGTCGCCGCACAGTTCAAGTCAAAGAAGCCGTGATAATCACTGGGCAGAATTGCAGCGTATGCTGACCTTTATTTCGTCGCATCCGTCGGTCGTCATCTGGAGTTTATACAACGAAGATTGGGGCGTTCAGGACATCGCCACGAGCGTCGAGACGCGCCGCTATATCGCCGCGACGTTCGATTACATGCGGACGCATCTGCCGCAAGTTCTCGTCGTGGATAACGACGGCTGGCGTCACGTCTCACGGCACGGGCGGCTCAAGTCACATCTCTTGACGGCGCACGTTTATACGCCCGACGTTGACCGCTGGTGCGAGGTTTTGGATAAGCTCATTGCCGGAGAGACGGCGGGCGTCACCGCCGAATCCCTTGTCGTCGGCGACCCGTTCTTCTATCGCGGACAAGTACCGCTCATCATCAGCGAATGGGGCGGCTTCGGCTTCACGATGTACGGCGGACCCGGCGACACGCAAGACAAAGCCGAACGCATACGAGCATTCAAGCGCGAGATGCGAAGACGCCACATCGCGGGCGACGTGTACACTCAAGCGACTAGCATCGAGGAAGAGGAGAACGGCATTATCAACCCTCAAACGGGCGAACTGATTGTGCCTGCCGGGATACTGGACTCAAGCGAGTACGTTTAATTTTCAACGGGCGCGCGAGGTTAAGACATGCACGGCGTGTCGGCATTCCAGAATGCCGACACGCCGTAAATAACGTTTAGGTTTTGTTTCGTGCCGTTTCGTGTGTTTCGTGGATAAAATCTTTATTTTAAGGTGACGTGACAACGGCGAAAACAAATGCCGACATTATCATCGAGCGATGACTGGATGAACAAATGACTTTGAACATAATAGACATCTTCCTTGTACTGCTCGTGTGCTTGAGCGTGTGGCAGGGCTTCCGGCGCGGCTTCATCTTGAGCGCGCTCGATTTATTCGGCTGGGTGGGAAGTCTGCTCGCGGGCTTGCGTTTCTATCAACCGGTCGCGCTCTGGCTCGGTGCGCGCGTTGATGTGTGGTCGGAAGTTTGGGATCAACCCGTAGCTTTCCTGTTAGTCGCAATCGCGGCGAGATTGCTGATTCATCTCGTCGGTTACGCCTTGTTGAGACGACTGCCGCGCGATGTCCATGAGCGGAGCGTCAATCGCGCGCTCGGCGTTGTGCCGGGATTCGCCAACGGCTTGATTACGGTGGCAATCGTCGCGGCGTTGCTGCTCGCCGTGCCGCTGACGGAAGGTTTGCGAGAGCGCGCCCGCGAAAGCCTTTTAGTCAATCGTCTCGCCGTCTTTACCGAACGATTAGAGACGGCTCTCGTTCCCATCTTTGGTGATGCCGTCGCACAGACGCTCAACCGATTAACGATTGAACCCGAATCAACCGAGCGCGTCTCTCTGCCTTTCACCGTCGCTTCGTCGCGCCCGCGCCCGCAGTTGGAAGCCGAGATGTTGGAATTCGTCAACGAAGAACGATTGGCGGCGGGACTCGCGCCGCTCGAAGCAGATTCGGAATTGACGGAAGTCGCGCGCCGCCACTCGGCTGATATGTGGGCGCGCGGCTACTTCGCGCACGTCACGCCCGAAGGTCGTTCGCCGTTTGACCGCATCCAAGCAGCGAATGTTCGATTCTTAACGGCGGGTGAAAATCTCGCCCTCGCTCCGACCGTTCGCATCGCGCACACGGGATTGATGAACTCGCCGGGACATCGCGCCAACATCTTACGTCCGCAATTCGGGCGCGTCGGCATAGGGATTATGGACGGCGGAATGCGCGGGCTGATGGTGACACAGAATTTCCGTAATTGATGCGGCGACCAACTCGAATGATGACTTTTGAAACTATATGACAAGCCTCACAACCGAATTTCAATCCACGCGATTCATGACGGCGAAGCTGAAAATCGTCGCGTCCGTTTTTATGTTTTGCACGTTATTCGCGGGCGCGAACCACTACGGGCAGACTCCATCAACGACAACATCAACGACGCGCGATGCGAGGCAAACCGCGACCGCAAAAGCGGCGACCTTCACCAACCCGCTGCTTCCCGCCGGTGCTGACCCGTGGAGCATTTACCGTGACGGGTTCTACTATTACATGCACACGACGGGCAGGAACTTGACCATCTGGAAAACCCGCGACCTTGCCAATCTGAAAAACGCAAACAAGAAAATCGTGTGGACGCCGCCCGCTCGCGGAGCATACTCGAAAGACATCTGGGCTCCCGAACTGCATTTCATAAATGGCAAGTGGTACATCTATTTCGCCGCCGACGCGGGCAGGAATCAGTCGCATCGTTTATGGGTGCTTGAAAACAGTTCGCCAGACCCCTTGCTTGGCACGTGGACGATGAAGGGCAAACTCGCCGATGCTTCGGATAAGTGGGCGATTGATGGCTCGGTCTTTGAACACAAGAATCAACTCTACGCCGTGTGGTCTGGCTGGGAAGGCGACACCAACGGCAGGCAAGACATCTACATCGCGCGCATGAGCAACCCGTGGACGATTGAAGGCGAGCGCGTGCGGCTCTCGAAACCCGAATACGCATGGGAGACGGTCGGGGACATTCTTGATTGGCGCACGTCCGACAACCCGCCCCACGTTGCGGTGAACGAAGGTCCGCAAGTTTTACAACGCGGCAATAAACTGTTTTTAATTTACTCGGCGAGCGGTTGTTGGACGGATAGTTATGCTTTGGGGATGTTGACGGCAGATGCGGACAGCGATTTGCTCGATGCAGCTTCATGGAAGAAGTCACCGAAGCCTGTGTTTCAACAATCGCCCGCCGCGCGTGCTTACGGCACGGGTCACAATTCGTTTTTCAAATCGCCGGACGGAAGCGAGGATTGGATTCTCTATCATGCCAACGCAAAGCCGAATCAAGGCTGCGGCGGATTTCGCCAACCGCGCGCCCAACGCTTTACATGGAAGGCTGACGGCACACCGGATTTCGGCACGCCCGTCGCCGCCGGTGTCCCGCTTCGGAAACCTTCACACGATAATCGGGTCGCACCACAAAGCAAACGTGGACATTAACAAACGTGAGTTCGATACAAGAAACGATGTTCGTAAGCATGAAAACCTTAACCGCGAAATAACGCGAAACAACGCGAATAAGGTGGTTTTATTTAGCGTTCCTATTCGCGTTATTTCGCGGCTAAAAAGTCTTTCGCCTCTGCGTCGAACTGACGTTAACAAGTACGGGGCGAGGGTTGAACGCTCGAAGTTTTACGGTGTGGACATTGAAGGCGGACGTTTCGCGTTTGCCCAAGATGCGCTTTTGTCGCTCATCTGCAAAACGAGTTTCCCGCCGCGTGAGATTTCCGCGTGCGCCTTTTCCGGGCTGACGAATGAGACGCCGGTTTTCACTTCGATTTGTCGCGCATCTTTCGGGTCGAACGTCACATAAACTCCCACCGCAGTTTGTTCGCCCGTGACGTTTGCGGTGTTCGGATACGCATCTTCGTTGCGCCAAGTCCCGAAGGATTTGAACGGTTGCGAAAACTCGGCGGCGAAATGAAGCGTGTACGGCGAAGGATTCCAGCCGCCGATAAAATTGCCCGTGCCTTCGACGCGGTTCGGCGAGATGACGCGCGTCGTCGTGGCAATCGGTCTTTATCCGATTCGTTCAAAGATGATTCGATAAATGTCGAAACCGAGTCCCGTCGAAGCATCGTTCTTGCCAATCAATTTGAACATGACGCGGTTGTCGCCCTCGTTCATGTCAAGTTCGCCCAAAGGCATCTCCGCGCTCTTTTGCCGCGTGCTGGCATAAAGGTCAACGGGCGTGCCGATGCCAATTTCGTTTTTGAAAAGCTGGACAATCGCCCCGTCTGCGCCCTTGATTGCCTGAATCGAAACGCGATACTTGCCCGCCTGCGGCATCTCGCAGATGAAAGATATGTAGTGCGTGCCGAAGACTTCGCGCCCGTCGGCTTTCATCGAAAGATGCCTTAGATTTTCGTCACCGATTTTGTCATCTTTCTTCATCAAGACGGCGTTTGACCATGAGAAAGCGTGAATCGGAGTCGTCCAACCCGGAGTGAAAACCACGCTAGTCGGGTCGGAGACTTTTCTGTCCGCGAGTTTCGGAAGATTAAGATTCGCCGTCGGGCGGTTTTCCGAATAGAAAAAACTCACGGAAGCATAATCGGTTGGAAATTTGTTTCCGACGGGACCGTGTTCGATGGTTTGCAAAATACTTCGCTCAAACGGATAAACGTCCGTCAGCATAAAGCGATAGCCGCCGGTGCGGGCGAGATGGCGCTTGAAATCAAGACTTCCGCTTAACGGTAGCGAAACTCTATCGTCCCAACGTCCGGGAACGTCGTACCAACCGCCGTTGAAAAAATCTTCCGAACCCGTGCCGCGAATCACCAACTCACCGTCAAGGGTCGTCTCATCGTCGCCCTCAAAAAATTCGGGGATAGAACCGGGCTGCGTGCCTTGCGCTTGCAAGATAAACCCTACGGCGTGACCTCTGCCGCGCGTCTCAAGGAAGGTGTAGGGTTGCCCTTCGGTCGTTAAATTCTCGCGCCGCCACAAAGCGTAAAGTTTGCCTTCGTCGTTTCTTCTTCCAACATCCGCGTATTTGATTTCGGCACTTATATCAAGCGGCGCACGGTCGCGCCGCTCCGAAACAAGTTCAATCCGCGCCGACTTATCAAACGGCATCGGCAGATAAATGTAGTTCGTATCGTCAATCGTTCCAAGCAGCAAAGATTTAACGGCAGGTTCACCCCAAGCGTAGCCGAACAGGTCGCCGACGGGAGCGACAATTGCCGGATTAGCGTCGCCGTCCCAGTAAATCTTGATAATCGTGTCGCGCTCTTTGCCCGCGAAAGCACTCGCCGGAGCTAACTTTAATCCCGCAATTCTGCCGGGTTTATCGGTTTCAAAAACGGTTATCGTTTTACCCGGCGCGAGCGTCCCTTTGAAGTTGCGTGTGTTTAGTTTTTGATTGTCTGATACAGAGTAAGAACTGATGTCCGCACCCGTTGAAGCCAAAAACCTTTGTGCCTTTTCCAAGTTCGCTTTGAAGTCGTTTGAAGGAATCGCGGTATAAGTTTCGATTCCCGCGTCGTCGGCGTAAGTGGCGAAGTTGATTTGATAAAACTCTATCTTTTGAGTTTTAACCAAGACCTTACAAGATTTCTTGTAAGCCAAAGGCAGATATGAATAGAAACCGCCCGCGCCGATGCCGACGACGGGGGCGAGAAATGGAAACACGTTGCCCGTAAAAATGTCGCGGAATTTAATCTTTATGCGCGGCGTGCTTTCACCGTCGAAGTAAAATTCCACGATGTCATCGGTCGGCGTCGGCGTCCAGATTCGCGTGATGACGCCCGCGCCTTTGAGGTCTGCGATAACCAGACCGTCCGCTTCTTTTCGGACGAAAGAATACGTGCCGTTAAAGCCGTCATCATTGCCGCCCGTTCTATCGTAACTTGAGACAGAACCGATTTTTACAGACGGCTTAAACGTCGGCAGCAAATCCAAGCGGTGCAGTTGTTCGATACCGGAAAGCAATTTGACTTGCGCGTGCGCTGTCGGGCGACAAGTAAAAATAACGGCGGTGATGAAGATTAGAAAACAGGCTTGATAAATTGGCATCATGTAATTTCTTCGTCCCAATCGGGCGGCAGGTAAAGGATTGTAAAGTAACCAAACAAGAAAGTAAGAGCAGGGAATGAAACTGATGATACAACGTCGTAAGAATTTCACCACGCGATATTTCACCACTCGATTAAACCGCATCGTCGCGCATGTAACTTTCATCGCTTTCATTTTACAAGCGATTTCTCCGACGACGTTCGCGCAACAATCTTCGTCGCGCGAGCCGTTCACAGAGTTCACCCGCGCCGCCAAGTTGAATGCGGCGCGGGTTGAAGTTGATGCTTCGCAAACCTCGAAGTTCACGATTCCGGCGACGCTGTTCGGCACGTTCACGGAGAATATATGGGACGCGGTTTATGGCGGCGTGTGGGCGCAAGTTTTGCACAATCCGAGTTTCGAGCCGGACTACTTGAGCGCGCAAAGCGTGCTTGACGCGACGCGCTACGGACGCCTCGTGACCGACCCGTCGTTTGGCAGCGGCTATGTGCGCGTTGAACCACTGCCCGAAGCGACGGAGCGCGAACGGACGCGCTTTATTCAATCGTCCGCGCTCGGCTTGCCTCTGCCGTGGGAAGCTTTGCGCATGACGGGGGCGCGTTATGAGCCGCGCGACGGCGAGGCTTTCAATTCGTATCGTTCACTGCTCATCATGGGCTTGGCAAATCGTGAAGTCGGCGTGCGGCAGGGCGTGTATCTTCCGATTCATCGCACAGGCTCTTACGTCGGCAAGTTGTGGACGAAGGTTGTGAGTTTGCCAAACGATAAACGGGACACACGCGCGCCGCTGCTGTCCATTAGCTTTCGCCGTCGTGACCAACCCGATGACGTGATTGCGCGTACCCAAGTCATGCTTGATAAACCGGAAGCTTCGTCACAAGCAAACCCGACACAGACGAGTCAGCGAGCGGGTTGGATAAAGCATGAGTTTAAACTTGATGTGCCGCCGTCTAAAATCGCTTCGCTGGAGAAAGTTGATTTCTGCCTCGCGGTTGATGACGAACGGCGTGTCTTTGTTGATAACGTGTGGCTTCAACCCGCCGACCACATCGAAGGCTTCGACCCGGAAATCATACGGGCAGCGCGCGAGATGCGAACGCCGCTCTTACGCTTCGGCGGAAACTTCGTCAGTGGTTATCACTGGCAGGACGGCGTTGGCGACATGGACAAGCGGCGCACGATGCTTAATCAAGCGTGGGGCTTGCCGGAATATAACCACTTCGGGACGGATGAGTTTATTCGCCTGTGTCGCCTAATCGGTGCTGAACCGCAAATCAGCGTCAACGCCGGAAGCGGCGAGAGCGAAGAAGCGGCGGCGTGGGTTGAATACTGTAACGGTGCGGCGACGACGAAGTACGGGGCGATGCGTGCGCGTCATGGTCATCCCGAACCGTACAACGTCAAGCTGTGGGAAATCGGAAATGAGCTGTGGGGCGATTTCCAAATCGGCTGGCAGACCGCCGCCTCGAACGCCACACGCTATGTCGAGTTTGTGCGCGCGATGCGTAAGGTTGACCCAAGCATCAAGTTTATCGCCACCGGAGCGGACATAGATTTTTACAGAGATTGGAATGCGGCTTTGATTGACGCGGCGGGAAGCAATCTTGATTTAGTCTCGACGCACCTTGTCATCGGAATGCAGCCCGCCGAACAGCGTCGCCGTGATGCCGACGATGCTTTCACGCACGCTTCTGATTTCGCCGTCCCCGTCGCCGTCGGGCGCAAGTTGGACGAGATGCGCGGTCAATTCGATTCGCACGAAAGCACACGCGGACGTGTCAAGCTGGCTTTCACCGAATGGCAATTCTGGAGTCCGCGTCCGCAAGACCCACGCTTTACAAACATGGGCGGCGCACTCAACAGCGCGGCGTTCTTTAACATGCTCACACGGCGCGCTGACTTTGTGCCAATCTCGAACATGTCGAACCTCGTGGGGTTCGCCGGAATCCATCGCCAGCGCGGTCGCACCTTCGTCACGCCGTCGTATCACGTCTTCCGCCTCTACTCCGATACGGTCGGCTGGCGCGTCGCACAAATTAAATTACAGACGGGAGCTTACGATGTGCGTGACGGCAATCGCCGCGCACCGGAAACAAGCGATGTGCCGTACCTCGACGCGCTCGCGTTGCTCTCGCCCGACGCGAAAACAATGCGCGTCTATCTCATCAACCGTCATCAGACGGATGCCATCACGACCAACCTTCAAACGCAAAACTTCACACCGTCAGCACAGGCGACGATGCGGCGTTTGAGCGGCGGGATTGACGAAGCCAACACGCCCGAACAAAGCGCGCGCATCGCGGTCAAGCAAAGTGAAATTGAAGCGCGCGGCTTAGAAGCACTCACGCTTCCGCCGCGTTCAGTCAGCGTCGTCGAGTTGAAGACGAGATAAACACCAAACACGACTTATGCATCTTAAAGCGTTTCTGAAAAGCCCCGAAGGAGCGAGATTCAATAGCTTGGGGCAACGCCCCAAGAAACAAGCCAAGATGATTTTCAAGCCCTGAAAGGGCGAAATAATCATCGGCATCACCAAATATGTCGCCCTTTCAGGGCTTGCCGGTCTTTTCTAACCTTTACCCGGCGCGGTGCGCCGGGCTATTGAATCTCGCCCCTTCGGGGCTTTCATAGACTTTTCAGACACGCTCTAAAACCGCTTCGGCTAATCAATCGTTTGGCACTTCACGCCCATCGTTAAATTGAAGCGGAAGGAGAATCTCGAAACGCCGCAATCTGTTGCTCATATGTCGCTTTGCCTTTGACTGTGAACGGAATGTTTTGATTCGCCAACGCTTCCAAAGCAGATTCGGGAACAAGATGTTCGCCCGACTTCAAAACGCGCCCGGAGAAGCGTCCGAGCAGAAAGCCTAACGCCTGTTTTTCGGTTTCACGGTCTGAAAAAGTAATTGTCACCATAAAAAGTTACCTCTGTTCCATGCGATTCTAGCATTTGCCACAGTGATTAAGCGCACTACTATACAGAAAAGGCATTCGTGTTTAACCACTTAACTGCCTTTCGCCTTTGCCCTGCGTGAGGGTCAGTACGCGGTTGATATTCGCGCCGCCGTTGAAGCTTTCGGTTGTGCCGTTTGACCACTTGATTTCCAGTTTGTTTATTTTGGTTGCCGCTCCCAAGCCGACGTGCAGGCGCACGTCGTTTTGCGAAGCATAACCCGCGCCGCTGAAAACGTCGGCGCGTTGGCGCGACATGCTCCCGTCGGCGTTAGCGGTCGTGATGAAAGCGGTGCTGCCCGTCGCGTCTTTCGGGGTGCGCTGTGTCGTATCACCGATGAGGCGCAAGGTGAGCCAGTTGCCCGTCGGCGTGGCGACGTTGCGAAGTATGGTTGGCGACGCGCCGATGTTGTTGACGACCGTATCAAGTCGCCCGTCGTCGTCCAAGTCACCGATAGCCAGACCGCGCGCCGGAAGGCTTAGGGCTAAACCGCTTCCCGGTGCGGCACCGACGCGCTCGAATTTCCCGGCACGTAGATTGCGAAACAGCAACATTTGTTGCGCGTAGGATGTTCCCCATTGATGATTGTCAACGCCCGGATAAACATGACCGTTGGCGATAAGCACGTCTTGCCAACCGTCGTTGTCGTAATCGAGAAACGATGTTCCCCAACCCAGTTGCGGGATGGTAGTTTCACCGAATCCGGCTTGGTATGTGAGGTCTGTAAAGTTGCCGTCGCCGTCGCCGTGATAGAGCGTGTTCGTATCGTCGGAAAAATTGGTGACGTAAAAATCTATGCGCCCGTCGTTGTTGTAATCACCGATGCCCAAACCCATACCGGCTTGTTCGCGCCCGTTTTCATTGAGGGCGACGCCGGAAGCATAACCGTTTTCTTCAAACGTGCCGTCGCCTTTGTTGATGTAGAGTTGCTTCGGCGTCGAATCGTTGACGACGATAAGGTCAAGTAAATCATCGTCGTTGGCGCGAATGAAGGCGGACGAAAAACCGTAGTAACCTTCAGGGTCGGTGACGCCCGCTTTGACGCTCACATCTTCAAAAGTCCCGTCCGGTTTTTGATGATACAGCGTGTCGCCTTCGCCTTTCAGACCTCGCGGTCCGCACATCACGGGGACGCCGCGAAACTGACAATTACTTGCCGCACCCGTTTTCTGTATGTCGGCTGGACTCGGCGGCAAGTTGTTAAGGTCGAAGTGAACATAGCCGGGAACGAACAAATCCAATCGCCCGTCCGCGTCATAATCTCCGAAACTCGCCCCCGTACTCCAACCCTTGCGCGCGACGCCAAGCTTTTCGGCAACGTCGGTAAAAGTTCCGTCGCCGTTGTTTCGATAAAGCCGCGAGACACCATAGTTGCCGACGTAGATGTCGGGGTCGCCGTCGTTGTCATAATCACCCGTGCAGACGCCCATTCCCCAACGTTCGTTGGCGACACCGGCTTTTGTCGTCACGTCTTCAAATTTCCAGTCGCCTAGATTGCGATAAAGCGCGGCACGCGGCGGGCTTCCTTTCCCGCGTAAAACCTCAAGGGTCGAACCGTTTAGCAAGTACACGTCTTGCTTGCCGTCGCCGTCATAATCGAAAATCGCCACGCCGCCGGAAGTGGTTTCGATGATGTAGTTTTTATCCGCACTGCCGGAGACGTGTTGAAAGCGGGCGAGTGCGGTGCGCGCGGTCATGTCCTGATAAACGACGGGAGCTTTCGGGTCGAAGATGCCGGTCGTGCGGCGCGTCGTATAGGTGCGGGCTTCGCCGGTCGAAGCCGTGTTTGAAGACGCGCTTCTTCCGCCCATACCTTGTACCGGAGCGGGGGTTTGCGCGAATGAAAAAGTGAGACAAACAAAAATAATGGTCAGGCACGCGGTCGCGCGGGACAGACACTTACTTGCAAAATAAAAACAGAACATGAAGGTATTGTGCTTTCGAGTATTATTGGGTATCGCTTTCAGATGTTAGATGCGGTGTTGCCTTTACGACGCTGATTCTTGCGGCTTTGATGCAAGGCAGCGATAATTTGCCAACGCAAATACTATTGCGTAACTATTATGAATGTGGTCAGTGGTTGGTGGTCAGAAAGAAGCTGTCATTGCTCAACCCCCCGTTTCCGTTCGTGGTGTTGATGCCTCGAAATCGTGGCAACGCATCTTACGCGATAATGGTTGAGGCATTACACATCTTCATCTCCGATTGCCGAGTGGTGTAACCTATTTCTACCTTACAAACACGTTTGGACAGCAAGGAGAAACGATGTATCTGACAGGACTACACCACGTCACGGCAGTGACGGCGGACGCGCAATTGAATCTTCGTTTTTATACGGGGACGCTCGGAATGCGGCTTGTTAAAAAGACGGTTAATCAGGACGACGTTTCCGCGTATCACCTGTTTTACGCGGACGCTCTGGGGAGTCCCGGCACAGAACTGACGTTCTTCGATTGGGGATTCGCCGCCGCGCGTCGTCACGGCACGGGGACAATCTCGGAAATCGGTCTGCGCGTTCCCGACGCCGATGCTCTCGAATGGTGGGGCGAAAGATTTGCCGAACACGCTGTCGAACACGGCATCACGCATGAACGCAATAATCGTTTGTGCCTACCGTTTAACGACGGGGAAGGGCAACGCTTGATACTCATCGCGGATGACGCGAAGGCGGGCGACGAAACGGCAAATGAAACCGAAGCGGCGCGGGACGAAGCGGCGTGGCATAACGATTCTGTGCCGCCGGAAGTTGCGATACGCGGTTTGAGTCATGTCACGTTGACCGTCAATCGCCTTGAACCGACGGCGCATCAACTGACCGCGATTCTCGGCTTTCGATTGGTCGGTTCGTACACGATACCCGCGAGTGATGACGACGATAAGGGTGAGGGCAAGGGTGATGACGCGCCTGACATCTTCGTGTTTGCGACGGGAACGGGCGGCACGGGTGCGGAAGTTCATGTCGCGGTGCGTCCCACATTGCCGCGCGGAACGGCGGGCAGAGGCGGCGTGCATCACGTCGCGTTTCGCACCCCCGACAATCATCAACATCGTGAATGGCAACGCCGTTTAGCCGAAGCCAAAGTCGGCGTGACGCCTGTAATTGACCGCTTCTATTTTCGTTCGCTCTACTTCCGCGAACCGGGCGGCGTGCTGTTCGAGATTGCGACCGACGGACCCGGCTTTGCGACCGATGAACCGCTTGCACATCTCGGCGAAAGATTATCGCTTCCGCCGTTTCTCGAACCCAACCGCGCACGCATCGAAGCCAACTTGAAGCCTCTGTCGTCGCCTCCGAGTGATGACATGAATCACGGCAAACATCCGACGCCAACCGCCGAAGGGCAAGCCGGATGAACGACAACGCAACCTCATTGCCCGCCGGATTTTCACACGGTGATTTTGTGCATCGCTTCATCGCGGCGCGTGACGCTTTCGCAAAAATTGAAACTTATCTTTTGCTGCACGGCACGGGCGGTGATGAAAACGATTTGCTGCCGCTCGGCTCACAACTCGCGGGCGGGCGCGACGACATCGCTTTCTTGAGTCCTCGCGGGCAGGTTTTAGAAAACGGTGCGCGGCGTTTCTTTCGTCGCTTCGCCGAAGGTGTAATTGATGAAGACGACTTGCGCCGTCGCACACGTCAACTCGACGACTTCATCGGGCGCGCCACCTCGAAATATAAACTCGATTCGCACCGCATCACGGCTATCGGTTATTCAAATGGAGCGAACATTGCGGCGGGTTTGCTGCTCTTGTGTCCCGGCACATTGCGGCGCGCCGTGTTGCTGCACGCGATGCTTCCGCTTACGCCGGATGAAATGCCAAACTTAAACGGCACACAAATCTTGATTGCCGCCGGACGCCATGACCCGCTTGTGCCGCCCACCAACACGGAACGTCTCCACACGATGCTCAAAGAAGCCGGTGCGGAAGTCGAACTGTTCTGGCACACGGGCGGGCATCAAATCACCCGCGAAGAAGTCGAACACGCACGCCTCTGGTTATCAAACCATTAACCGCGTTTTCGGCGCGGGAATCGTAGTTGCATCATTTGTGAAAAATTAAAACGGCTTCACGCGGAAGGCTGACGCAGATGTTTTCATCCATATCGAATGTCGTGCGCGCTTCGTGATGCGCGTCGCGGCTCAGGTCAATCGTCAATAAATCGTTTGACCTAAGCCGCACGGTGTATGTCACGCGCGCACCGAAATCAACCACGGCTTCGATTGTCGCGGGCAAAAGATTTTCAGTCGCATCATCCGTCAAGCTTCGCTCCGGCGCGGTGACGATGCGAACCTGTGCCGGATGAATGGCGAGCCACACAGATTCATCTTTATGATTTGCGAGCGGACTACGCGGCGTGCCGGTTAAGCGTCCGAGCGCGGTGTCACACCTGATGCCGTTGTCTGTGACGCTTTGTGTCGCGCACAGTTTGCCTTCAATGACGAGCCAGCCGAAGAAGTGGGCGACGGCGGGCGTGGCGGGCGTGAGGTACAAGTCGCGCGGCGCGCCTGTTTGTAATAATCGCCCGTCGTCGAGAAAGGCGATGCGCGCGGCGAGCGTCGCGGCTTCGTGTTGGTCATGCGTGACAAAGAGTGTCGTGATGTGCAATTCGCGTTGCAAGCGTGAAACGAGTGAGCGCATTTCGATTCGCAAAGAAGCATCGAGAGCGGAGAAAGGTTCGTCGAGAAGCAGCACGCGCGGGCGTGTGACGAGCGCGCGGGCGAGGGCGATTCGCTGTTCCTGTCCGCCCGATAGTTCGGCTGCGCGGCGCGACTCGTAGCCTTCAAGTTGAACCGCGTGCAATGCTTCCGCGACGCGCATCCGTGTTTCACTTTTTGCGATGCCGCGCATCTTCAAACCGAAGGCGATGTTGTCAAAGACGTTGAGGTATGGAAACAGAAGCGGCTTTTGAAATACGACGCCGACGCCGCGCCGCGCCGCCGGAACGTGTGTGAAATTTTCTTGACCGAAGAAGACTTCGCCGCGTGTCGGTGGAAGAAGTCCGGCGACGATTTTAAGCAGAGTAGTTTTACCGCAACCGGAACGTCCGAGCAGCGCGACGAGTTCGCCCGCGCGCACGTCAAGCGTCACGTCTTCAAGCACGAGTTGCGCGCCGTAAGCCGCCGCGATGTTTTGCAAACGCAAGGTGAGAGCGGTCATGGAGTTCTGATAGAAGCCATCTCAACATGGTTTCCCTCTCTGCGTGTCTTCGGCGTCTTCAACTCTGCGGAACTCTGCGTCCAAAGGGTTTTTTAACGCAGAGACACGCAGAGAGAAGACGCAGAGTTCCGCAGAGTTTTCAATCAAAAGCTATTTATGAGATGTCTTGTAATCATGTCGTTTCAAGGTTCATATCCCTTTAGCGTCGTAAGACACCCGCTTGCCAATCGCGCTCAAAGCGTTCGAGGTATTGGGCATCGGCTTCGGGCAAACGATGCGAGTTTAAGACTTCGACGGGAAGCGTCGCCGCGCCGCGCGGCAAACTTTCAACAAGTCGTCGTTCATCATCGTCGAGCCGCGAGGGTGATAAAGGAAACACGCCGCCGAGCGTTCGTGTTTGTTCGAGATGATGCGCGGGCGACATTAGGTGATTGATGACGACGAGCGCACCCGCCGTGTTCGCGTGGTTAAACGGAATGGCGAGAAAGTTATAGTTGCCGATTGTGCCGTCATCAAAGACGAAGGTGCGAACGCTTGGCGGATACTCGCCGCGCTTTATTTTGTCGGATGCGAAACTCGCGCCGTAAGCGAACGAGAAATCAATTTCGTTGTTGACAAATAAGCGGTCAAGTTCCTTCAACGTCGCGGGGTAAGTCTCGCCTTCGCGCCACAGATACGGCTTGATGTCGTTGAGATAATCAATCGCTTGAAGGGACGCGCGGCGGTAAAGTTCTTCGTCGAAGTTGTGCCGGAAGTTAAGCGCGTTTTTATCTTGACCCGCGAAATGAAAAAGTATGTGGCGCGTAAAGACCGAGCCGGTGAAATCGGGCGGGGCGATGTATGTGAATCTGCCGGGATGTGACTTTATCCATTCGCGTAAATGTTCGATTGAGCGTGGCGGTTCGGTGAAGCGCGCGGTGTCATATGCGAGGACGAACTGGGCTTGCTGCCATGGAGCTTCAAAGCCTTCGATTGGTGTGCCGAAGTCGCGCTCTCTGGCTTCTTCGTCGTAATACTTGATGTTCGGCAAGCGTTCGGCAAAGCTTCCCCACAATAAATTCCCTTGCTTCGCGGTGCGAAAGTTTTCACCGTTAATCCAAATCATATCCACCGCTCCGCCCGTCATCTTCCCCGCCGCTTTTTCGTTGAGAAGGCGATTGATGACTTCCACCGTATCGCTCAAAGGCGTGAGCCTAAGTGTGATGTCGTACTTGTCTTTAAGCGTGCGTGCGACTTGTTCGCGGAAGTAACGATTGCGCGCATCATCGCCCGCCCACATCGCAAAGTTGACGGTTGTACCGCGTGCGCGTTCAACCACTTCATCCCAACGCATCGCCGCGAACCCTTCGGGCGTGAGCGTTGCGCGTTCGTTCTTCGAGGGCGGGGCGGCACACGCGGCGAACAGCCACACGGCGAACACAACGCACATCAAGCGCGCGGCGAGGCACGAATAATGAAAGTCCGAATAATGTTTATGTGGTTCGTCAGACTGTTCACAAAAATCATCAACTTGTTTAGAGGCGGGCTTCCGCCCGCCGTGCTTCGTTGAATCTAATCGTGACCCGGCGGGCGGAAGCCCGCCTCTAAACGAATGGGTTTTTACTTTTGCAAGCAATTCGTTAAATACTTTTTGAAGCATCACGTTTAATAAAGCGGGCGACGACGATAAAGACCAGCAGCGTCGGCAGCAAGAAGACTAGTGAGAGGGCGGATGTCGTGGCTTCGTCGCCCGCGCGCTGAAAGCCGATAAGAATGAGCGGCAAGGTGACGACTTGATTGCCGCCGATGAAAAGCGTCGTCAGATATTGACTCCACGAAATCAGAAACGCGAACGCGGCGGCGACCGCCAGACCGGGCGCGGCGGCGGGTAGCGTGACGTATCGCCACACGTCGAAAGCGTTTGCGCCGAGCGTGCGGGCTTGGGCTTCGATGTCCGTATCGAAGTTTGCGAAACTGCTTGCCAACATCAGCGTCGCGTAAGGCACGCACGGAATCAGATGCACCAGCACGACGCCCGCCAGTGAGTCCGTCAAATCGAGACGCAAGAAAAGATGATGCACGCCCATTGTCGCGGCGAGCGGCGGAGCGATGACGGGCAGCATCAACAAGAAAACCAAAATCCGTTTGCCCTTAAACTCACACAACGCGAGCGCACGCGCGGCGGGCAGGGCGATAAGCACGGAGAGAATCGTGACGATGAACGCGATGGCGAGGCTCATCCATAACGCGGTGGTCGCGCCCGACGAACTTGATGCGACGTACTCCCATGCCCGCGTTGAAAACTCTCGCGGCGCGAGGGCGGGAAAATACCAGTGACGCGCGAATGACGCGACGACGAGGAACACAATCGGTATCACAGTTATACACGCGAGGGCGGCAAGGGTGAAGATTGTGCCGGTGTTGGCGATGTCGAAACGTCGCGTGGTGGTGCGTTGTGCGCGTTGGTTTGTGGTTGTCGTCGTCATCATTCACACCGTCGTCATGTTCATAGAAAAACCGTCGGATTATCGTGACGGATAAGGACGCGCGCCAGCCGCATGTAAAGATAGACGAGCAGACTTGAGATGAGCGCGAGACAGACGGCGACGGCAATCGCGTCAGGACGTTCGCTTAAATCCGTGCTTAGAAAACGACGTTGCGCGACGACGGACAGCATCGCCGGATAGGTGCGCCCCAAGAGAAACGGAATCTCGAACGCCCCGAAGATGAACGCGAAGACAAGCAACGCGGATGATACGGCGGCAGGTGCGACGAGCGGCAGCGTGACGTAGCGCAGGCGTTGCCAACGGTTCGCGCCGAGCGTGCGGGCGACAAGTTCGTATTCGTCTCGCGTGCGGACGAGAACGGCGAGCGTCATTAAAGTTATGAACGGCGTTTCCTTGATGACGTAAGCCGCGATGATGCCGAAGCCATAAGTATCGGCGGTTAAAGCGGGAAAGTCGGCGGGCGTGTTAATGATACCAAGCGCAAAAGCGAGACGCGCCACAAGTCCGCTTGAGGCGATGAGGTTGATAAGCACTACGCCGATAACAAGATGTGGCATCGCCAGAGGGATTTGAAGTAAGACGCTTGCGAACCGACTGCGAGACGCGACATCGCGCAAAGAGACGGCGAAGATTAGACCCAATGCGGCGGAGATTGCGGTGGCGATGCTTGAGAGGGCAAAGGTTAAAAACAGTGAACGGTGAAACTCTTTATCGAAGATGAGGGCGGCGTAGTGTTTGAGCGTGAAAGCGTTTTCGCCAATCGCCGCGAAGTAGCCGAGACTCTGCACGAGCGCGAGCAGCAAGCCGCCGATGAACAAGCCGCCTATGACGATGAGCGCGGGGGCGAGCA
The DNA here is from genome assembly GCA_024330265.1 of Pyrinomonadaceae bacterium MAG19_C2-C3. Taxonomy (GTDB): domain Bacteria; phylum Acidobacteriota; class Blastocatellia; order Pyrinomonadales; family Pyrinomonadaceae; genus JANDLT01. The sequence goes on from JANDLT010000042.1 coordinate 22,477, forward strand.
GGAGGGCGACGCGAATGCGCGAATAATGAATCACGATTCAAACGCCTCTCGCATAATTTCAAAAACTACTTTTCCGGTGCGCCGTTGTAAATCGGCAACTCTGAAAGTTTGTGCGTACACACGAGACACGGGTGGATTTGAAAGCGTTCAGCGGCGGGTTCAAGCACATCGTTTATCCAGTCTAAAAAGTTTTGAAAACGATGCAAGACAATCTCGCTTGATTCACCGATTGAACCTAAATCGAAATGCGGCGCACTCGATTCGACGGCGAAGGGACACGCATGATGGCGTCCGTCCGTGCCGACGACGGGACGGCAGCGCGGGCAGAGGCGGAAGCCGCGCGCTTCGATTTGGTTCGCGGTCTCGATGTTCATCTCGCCCACTTCGATTTTCTTATCGAACGACGTGTGCATACGCTCGACGATGTGGTCTTGCCCGACGGCAGCGACGAACTCCGCACCGCGACCGAAAGGGAAGACTCCGGCGTGCGACGAATAGATACGGTCGGGATTGGCGACGGCATAAGCGGTGAGCGTCGCCAGAGCTTTCGCCGGAATCGGTTCGGCATCTTCGCCATGCAGAATCGAATAGTTTAAGACGACATCGGTTTTCGCATCGGCTTCGAGCAGTCGCACGATGCGGTCAGCCAGTACGCCGTTGGTGAAAATCGTGAGCCAACCTACAAAGCCGCGTGCGCGCAAATAAGCGAAAGCCCACAGCATGTTTTCAACATCAATCGTCGGTTCACCGCCGTAAAACTTTATCGTCGCATCCATCGGCACAAGCCCCAACGCGGCATCGAGAGTTTCGGCGGTCAAGGGTTTGTACCAACCGTCGGGACGCCCGGAGACGATGCAGAAATCGCATTGCCGATTGCACTTCGAGCCGGTGTAAAGATGAAGGTCGGAGAACTGCTTCATCGTCACGCGGTCATAGTTTTCGTGGTCACTGAAAAGCGGAAACAACCATTGAGACGCTTGCGGCATTGTGTTACCTCAAAAAGAATTGATTCATCGGTTCATTGACTCATTGATTCATTTATTAAAGCAAGCGACTCTGTTTCATTCAGGCAGTTTATCAATGAGCCGATGAACCGATGAATCAATTCTTCAATATCCGACTTTGACCGTGAACTGTATGACGCGCGGTGTGGTATTACGGCAAGGCAAGAAGCGATACATGATTATCTTCGTAAAATAATTCGATAACGCCAAAATCTCGCCGCAATAAGTTCTCCACGTCTGATGTCGAGCAGTTTCCAAGCCGCAACCAAACTACCTTCGGCGGATCTCCAAATATCAAACTAAGGTCGTGCATATCCGCGTCTTTCGAGACAATCATAAAATCGTTGTCTTTCGCATAATCCCAAACAACCGGGTCGTCTGTCGCTTTCATACCGACATCGCGGACGTGAAGCGAAGACGGAAAAACGTCAGCCAAAAGGCGCGGCAGTTTGGGCGACAAGTTTTCGTCAAATAGTAACTTCAAGCGGCAACGGGGGCGGTCATCAAACGGCGTTCACGGTCGGCGGCATAAGCGATGCAGGCTTTCAAATCTTCGCGTGTCAAATCGGGAAAATCGTCGAGTATTTCTGCTTCCGTCATATCGGAAGCCAGATATTCAAGGACTTCATAAACTGTGATTCGCAAGCCGCGCACACAGGGTTTGCCGCCGCGTTTGTTCGGTTCGACAGTGATGTAATTTCGGTAATCCATAATGGAAATTATTAGCCGGAACAAGTTCAAACGCAAGCAATACAATCGGTAAGAAACAAAAGCATTTAAGCACCGCTTCATTCGGGTAATGAATCAATGAACCGATGAATCAATGAGCCAATTCTTCAATTCCTATTTTGACCGCTCACTGTATGGCGCGCGGTCAAAGGAAAATGCGACGGTAAAAGTTAATCATTTCACCGAACGCGAGGTCGGTCGCTTCCGGGTCGAAGCGCGCTCCTACGTCGCGCATAAAAGCGTGTTCCGCCGGATAGATGCGTTGTGAAAAATTGACCTTTTCGGTTTGCAAAGTCGCTTCGATTTTGGCGCGCCCGTCCGCCGGAACATGCGGGTCAAGCCCGCCCCAGACCATCAACAATTCACCCTGTATCTCACCGGCTCTTTGCAATGATTCGGCATCGGCGTCACTGCCGAGTTTGCCGTTGTGAATCCCCGTACCGTAAAAGCAGACGGTCGCTTTGACATCCGGTTGAAAGGCGGCGCGAAAGGCGAGGTGTCCGCCGATGCAAAAGCCCATGGCTCCGAGACATCCTTCCGCGACGTTCGGATGCGCGGTCAGGTAGTCAAGCACCGCGCGGCAATCCGCATCGAACTCGCTGACCTGTGTGCGGGCGGCGGCGTCCATGCCGCGCGTGCGCCCGTCATCGTCAAAAGCAATCACGGTGTCGGGCGGTTCGATGCGGTGATAGATTTCAGGGGCGGCGACGACGAACCCGTATCCGGCAAGCCGCGCACACGCGCGCACCATCGTTTCAGTCAACTGAAAAATATCCGAATAACAGATAATGCCGGGATACTTGCCTTCGACTTGAGGTTTTATGACGAGCGTTCGCATCATCGCTCCATCAACCGGAACATCTGTATATTGCGTCGTGATTATCATCGGTGTTCTCTCCCGTAGTTTCGTTTCTTTTGATTGTCAGGATTTCCGGTGTTACTTAATGTCAGTTCGATATAGGACAAGGAGTTTATCCACTAACCACACAAAACAGCACGAATAAAAGCACCGAAGAAATCCAGCTTTGTTTCGTGCCGCTTCGTGTTGTTTCGTGGATAAATGCTTTCTTGTCTTATGTCGAACTGACGTTGGCTTATCAGCCGCGAAGTTGAATTTCTCAGTGGATATTACAATAGCTTTGGCGTGCGTAACGAGTTGAACGGTGCATGTAATTTGTGTGTGTCGGGCAAACGTGGCAACCTGTCGGGATTGATGTTTGAGTCTGTTTTTATAGGCAAGGGAAATGTTACCCAGTGAACAATTTTATCGAGGATGAAAGCATCGGCGGCACGCTGGTTATCATCGGCGGAGCGGAAGATAAATACAACGAGCGGCGCATACTGCGTAAGTTCGTCGCGTTGGCGGGCGAGCAGGAGGCGCGGATTTTGATTGTCCCTGTGGCTTCCGACTTTCCCGAATTTTCGGCGGACGTTTATACGCAGACTTTCAAGAAGATGGGCTTGTCGCACGTCTCCGTGCTACGCGCGACTTCGCGGCACGAGGTGATGGAAGCCGACAGCGAAAGCCTGTTGCGCGATGTCACCGGAGTGTTCATATCGGGCGGCGACCAGATGCGTTTGACTTCCGTCTTAGGCGGCACGGAGTTCGCTCGAATGCTTGAAGACCGTGTGAGAAATACCCGACTGGTTCTCGCCGGTTCGAGCGCGGGGGCGGCGGCGATGAGCAACAATATGATTGTACGCGGCGAATCAACCGCGCAGCCCAACAAGAACACGGTGCGACTCTCGCCCGGTCTCGGCATACTCCGCAACATCATCATTGACCAGCATTTCACCGAACGCGGACGCTTGAGCCGTTTGATAACCGCCGTCTCATACAACCCGCGTCAACTCGGCATCGGGATTGACGAAAACACGGCGGTCATTCTCTCCAGCGAAGGCAAGTTGGAAGTTTATGGCGAAGGCACGGTGACTATCGTGGACGGTTCGCGCATCACTTACAACGACATCGCGGAAGTCGAAGACGCGCGCCCGTTCGCCGTCTGCGGCGTACAGATTCACATCTTGCGCGACGGTTTATGTTATGACACTTTCCGCCGTCAGCCCGTGCCGGTCGCGGCGGAATTTCTATTACCCGACATCAACTAAGAATTGATTTATCAGTTCATTGATTCACTCAGTCATTGAATCAATGAACCGATGAATCAATGAACCAATTCTTCACCATGCGAATCCTTGAAATCAAAGCCCTGCGCGGACCTAACTACTGGAGCGGTTACTGGACGAAACTCATCGTCATGCGGCTCGACCTTGAAGACTACGAGCAGAAACCGACGAACTCAATCGAAGATTTTCCCGAACGCTTATTGAGCGTGATGCCGAGCATCACAAGTCACGGTTGCAGTTATCAGAAGGCGGGCGGCTTCGTGCGGCGCGTTCGTGAAGGGACGTGGGCGGGTCACGTCATAGAGCATCTCGCGCTTGAACTTCAGACGCTCGCCGGAATGGATACGGGATTCGGGCGGACGCGCGAAACCGTCACGTCGGGGATTTACAACGTCGTTTTTAATTACGTCGAAGAAGACGCCGGACGCTTCGCGGCGCGTGCCGCCGTCCGTCTGTTTCTGGATTTAGCCGAAGGAAAAAAGGTTGATGAGATAACATCCGCCGTCGCCGCCGACGTGCAACGCTTGCGCGAGATACGCGAAGACGTGCGGTTCGGACCTTCGACGGGTTCAATCATTCAGGAAGCCGAACACCGCGACATTCCGCACATACGACTTAACACACAGTCGCTGGTTCAACTCGGTTACGGCGTCAATCAACAACGCATACAGGCGACCGTCACGGGGCGCACGAACATGATTGCGGTTGATTTGGCGAGTGATAAAGACGCGACCAAACGTATGCTCGAACAGATGGGCGTGCCTGTTCCGCGCGGGCGACGCATCACCGATGAAGACGAAATCGAAGGTGCGGTTGAAGCCGTGGGTTTCCCCGTCGTCGTCAAACCCCTCGACGCCAATCACGGCAAAGGCATCACGGTTAATCTTGATTCGCTCAACGCGGTGCGCGCGGCGTTTCCGATTGCTAAAAATTATTCGCGCCGCGTCATCATCGAAAAATCTTTATCGGGTCAAGACTTCCGCGCCCTTGTCATCAATAACAAACTCGTCGCCGTCGCCGAACGCATTCCGGCGCACGTCACGGGCGACGGCAAACATACGATTGGAGAACTTATTGACTATACCAACAGCGACGCGCGGCGCGGCTACGGGCATGAAAATGTTTTGACGCTCATCAAGGTTGACGTGCAAACCGAAACCTTACTTGCCGCGAAAAACTACACACTCGAAACCGTGTTGACCGACGGCGAACTTCTGTATCTCAAGCCGACCGCGAACATCTCTACGGGCGGAACCGCGATTGACCGCACAGACGAGGTTCATCCTTACAACGTCTCGCTGTTTGAGCGTATCGCGCGCATCATCGGCTTGGACATCGCGGGCATTGACATCGTGGCTCCCGACATCACGACGCCTTTGACGGAGAACGGCGGCGGGATTATCGAAGTCAACGCCGCGCCGGGTTTTCGTATGCACCTCGCGCCGAGCGAAGGCATCGCGCGCAATGTCGCAGAGCATGTCGTTGATATGTTGTTTCCGCCCGGACGCCCTTCGCGTGTTCCGATAATCGCCGTGTCGGGGACGAACGGGAAGACCACGACCACGCGCCTCATCGCGCACATCATGCGGAACTCCGGCTTGAACGTCGGCTTCACTACGACCGAAGGCATCTATATCGGAAACAGTTTGGTGCAATCCGGCGACAATACCGGACCCGTTTCCGCGCAACTCGTCTTGAAAGACCCGACGGTTGAAATCGCGGTTTTAGAAACCGCACGCGGCGGAATCTTGCGCGCCGGTTTGGGCTTCGACCGTTGTGACATAGGCGTCGTGATGAACGTCACGGTTGACCATCTCGGCTTAAAAGATATTGAAACCATCGAAGACATGGCGCAGGTTAAAGCCGTCGTCGCGCGTGCCGTCAGCCCGCACGGTCATGCCGTCTTAAACGCCGATGATGAACTCGTCTTCAAGATGCGCGACGACACCGAAGGGCGCGTCGCCCTCTTTAGCATGGAGGACACGAACCCGCACATCATCAAACATACGAATGCGGGCGGCGTCGCGTGTGTCTATGAAAACAGTTATGTCACCTTGCTTAAAGGCAAGTGGAAAGTGCGCGTCGAGAAGGTCATCAACATCCCTTTGACTTATAACGGGCGCGCCGCGTTTATGATTCAAAACGTTCTCGCCGCGACGCTCGCCGCGTATCTTCAAAACATCAGCATCGAAGACATTCGCGTCGGCTTGACGACCTTCGTGCCTTCGGTCGCGCAGACTCCGGGACGCTTAAACTTAATCGAGATGAAAGATTTCAGCGTCCTGATTGACTTCGCGCACAACCCTGCCGGACTCGAAGCCCTAAACCGTTTCGTCGCCAAGTTCCCGAACAAAATAAAGACCGGAGTCGTCGGCGGCACGGGCGACCGCCGCGACGACGACATACGCAATTTGGGCGCGTTCGCCGCGCAGATGTTCACCAACGTCGTCGTTCGTGAAGACGATGATTTACGCGGGCGCGCTCCGGGCGAATCCAAACAACTTGTCATCGAAGGCTTGCGAAGCGTCAAACCCGACATCCCGATTCAAGATGTTCCGTCTGCGGTTGAAGCGATTGAACACGCCCTACACCACGCGCGCAAAGGCGAACTCGTCGTCATCCTTGCCGACAACGTGGCGCGCTCAATCGCCATCGTCAACAAATTCCGTGAGCGTTCGATTCCCGTCAAAGTCGAGCATGACGACATCCCGAATCAAACTCACGAGTGATTGACACTCCTTCGCGGGAGGCTATGATGAATGTATGAAACAACTCACAAGAATTACATTTAATCCGCGCGTCATGGGCGGCAAACCTTGCATACGCGGGTTGCGCGTGACCGTCGGCACAATCGTCGGACTCGTCGCCGCCGGACATTCGTTCGCCGACATCCTCAAAGCCTACCCTTATCTTGAGGAAGAAGACTTACGCGAAGCTCTCACTTATGCGGCGTGGCGCGTTGAGGAGATAGACGTTCCGCTTGTCGCCGCTTGAAAATTTTGATTGACTCACCTTACGCGGTTAAGGTGTTACAGCCCGATTCATCGGGCTTTCCGCCGCAAGGCGGCACATAGCCACGCGATTCATCGCGTGGTCGCTTTCAAGCAGAATACGAAAGGGCGTTTTAACGTCCTTCTCCCTGTGGCTTAAGCCAGCGGATTACAAGCCCGGTGAACCGGGCTAAAGAATTATTTTCCGGTTCTGACCACGCGATGAATCGCGTGGCTATGCGCCCAAAGGGAAAGCCTCGTGAACGAGGCTGAAAACCAAAACCGCGTGAGTGATTGATATGAATTTGTCACCTGAATGGGTGGCGGCTTTCGCGGCTCAAGCAATCGAATCGGTTCATTGGTCAACAATCGGTGATCCGTGCGCCGAAGACGAATTGCCTTCGCATCTGGCAAATATCGTGATTGCGGTTTTGCGGGAAAATGAAGCGTTACTCGAACGAGGCGCGTTGATTGTCATAGATGAAGGCAAGGCGAGAGTTCGCATACTGCCGTTGCAAAGGCATCCTTAAAGCGTAGCTTCACGATTCACGATAAATTTTGACGACGGCTTCCTGTTTCTCCGACACCGAAGCGCGGTACATGCCTTCGCTGTTGAAGGGAAGGGCGATGTTGCCCGCGCGGTCAACGGCGATGAGTCCGCCTTCGCCGCCCATCTCACGCAGGGTTTGATTCACCGTTTGTTCGCACGCTTCGTGTAAATCCAAGCCTCGATATTTCATCAAGCACGCCACGTCATAAGCGGCGACGGCGCGAATAAAGAACTCGCCGTGTCCGGTGCATGACACGGCGCATGTCTCGTTGGCGTAAGTTCCCGCACCGATAAGCGGCGTGTCACCGATGCGCCCGAAGCGTTTATTGGTCATCCCGCCGGTCGAAGTCGCCGCCGCCAAATTGCCGCCACGGTCACACGCGACCGCTCCGACCGTCCCGAATTTTTTATCCGCCGCCGTGCCGGAAGCGTGGTCGAGCCGCACCGCGTCATCACGTCGCGCGTCGAGTAATTGGCGATGCCGGAAGTCGTCATAAAAGTATTCGGGCGGGGCAAATTCGATGCCCGATTCACGCGCGAATTCTTCCGCTCCCGCTCCGCACAATAAGACATGCGTGCCGTCGTCCATCACACGGCGGGCGAGCGTAATCGGGTTCTTGATTCCGCCGACCGCCGCCACACAGCCCGCGCGCAAATCCTTCCCCGACATAATCGCGGCGTCCATCTCATGCGTCGCTTGGCTCGTAAAGACCGCACCGCGTCCGGCGTTAAACAACGGGTTGTCCTCAAGCGCACGCACGGTTTGCTCGACCGCATCAACGGCAGCGCCGCCGGAGCGCAGAACGTGCCACCCCGTTTCCAGAGCGTGACGCAGCCCGCCCGTGTAAGCCGCTTCAGCTTCGGCGGTCATATCCTGTGGGCGAATCGTTCCCGCTCCGCCGTGAATAGCGAGAGCCATATTCGTTGCCGTTGAATGTGAAGTCATAATGCTTATTATCCTCTCGTGTTAATGCGTGGGCGAAGTTTTGCGGCACAGTCGCTCTGCCGTGTAAGGTAAGTTACCAACATCACCGCAACGAGTGAAACAACACATAGGAGATTAGCAATGCGAATTCTTTTAGGGTTAATACAGGAGACTGCCGGAGGCTTGATTCGCGCACCGTCTGATGTTGGAGCCGAAGATACAATCGTCAACCTCGTGCTGTGGCTCAAGCTCGCTGTTGAAACGATGGGGGCGATTATCATCGGCATCGGCGTGGTTGCCGCCGCATCCGTGTTTATCGCTTCACGTCGCACGTCGCGCCTCGAAGGTTACAACCGCATCCGTCTGACACTCTCGCGCTTCCTCGCCCTCGCGCTTGAATTTCAACTCGGCGCAGACATTCTTTCGACGGCGATTGCGCCTTCTTGGGAGCAAATCGGCAAGCTGGCGGCGATTGCTTTTATCCGCACGGCACTCAACTATTTCCTTGCACACGAGATGAAGGAGGAACGCGCCGAGATTGATGCCGACACAAAGCCCACCGGCGGCACACGACGGGATGTAAGTTCATCGCACACCGAACAGGCGAATTCAGTTGTCACTTAACAGAGCCGGAATCAAAAATTTATTCATCTCAAAACCGTCCGCGCCGATTTCGCGCAAGTAATGATAGGCTTTGCCTTCACTATCGAACGATGTAAGGAAACCGAAAATTTTGTTTGACTTGGGCGGGTTGACGTGGCGCGAACTGGTGCGAAGCCTTTCACGCGAGGCACGGGAAAAAGATTTGATGGGATGGGCGGCGCAACTCGCTTTCTTCTTCACGTTGTCGCTCTTTCCGTTGTTGTTGTTCTTGATGTTGTTGCTTGGATTCATGACGGGCGAACGCACGCAACTGCGCGATTCGTTGTTGTTTTATCTGAGTGCCGTCGCTCCCGTTTCGGCTTCGCAGTTGATTCAAACCACAATCGAGGAGATGGGCAGGTCGCGCGGCGCGGGGAAACTGTCTTTCGGTTTGCTGGCGGCTTTGTGGGCGGCGTCAAACGGTTTGCGTGTCGTCTCGCGGGCGTTGAACGCGGCTTACAATGTCGAACAACGGCGCAAGTGGTGGCACGAACGCTCACTCGCGGTGGGTTTAACTTTCGCGCTCGGAGCGATGATTGTCGTCGCCGTGACGCTGATACTTTACGGCGGCGACATCGCGGAACAGTTGGCGATTAACTTAGGCTTGGGAACGGCTTTCACACTGACATGGAAGCTCGTGCAGTATCCGGTTGTCCTCTTCTTCGTGCTGTTGACGTTTAGTGCGATTTACTATTTCGCACCGAATCTTGAGAACCGCAAATGGAAATGGCTCGCACCCGGCACGCTCATCGGCGTGTGTTTGTGGCTCATGGTTTCGTTTGCGTTTCGCGGCTACCTACGCAACTTCAGCATGATAAAAACGACTTACGGCTCGTTCGCGTCGGTTGTCGTGTTGATGCTGTGGTGTTACCTGACGGGGGCGGCGATTCTCATCGGCGGGTTCGTCAACGCGGTTATCGCACACGCGAAAAATCGTCAAACGACCGGATGAGTAGTGGCTCAAAGGCGGGAGAATCTTTGCGCTCCTTTGCGTCTCCCATCTTTGCGCTCCTTTTGCGTTACTTCTTCGTGTATCGCAAAGAACCGCAAAGTGAAGACGCAAAGAACCGCAGAGCAAAGATCACGCGCCTTCACCCACGCTTGAGCCACTACCCGACCGGATGAAATCTTCATCGTCAAAAAGGGAAGTCGGAGCATGATTAAAACGAACGGCGAAACGAACGGCGAAACGAATAATGAAGCAAGGAACTTGTTGACCGCCGAGCGGCGCGCGTTGCTTGAACAGGTTGAAGATTGGCTCGAATTGCCGATGTTGATTCTGGGTTTCGTGTGGCTCGCGCTGCTCATCTTCGAGTTTATATGGGGCGAGTCAACATGGCTGACGACTATCAGCACCGTCATTCAAATTATTTTCGTCGTTGATTTTGCGATTAAACTTTTACTCGCGCCGGATAAGACAGATTATCTGAAAGCGAACTGGTTGACGGCGATTGCGTTGCTTGTTCCGGCATTGCGCGTGTTTCGCATCTTTCGCGTGGTGCGTCTTTTGCGGGCGGCGCGTGTGGCGCGCGGTCTTCGTTTGTTGCGCGTCGTCAGTTCACTCAATCGCGGGATGCGCGCGCTCGGAAATACAATGAGCCGACGCGGTGCGGCTTACGTCGTCGCCCTGACTGTCATCGTGACGTTCGCGGGTGCGGCGGGGATGTATGCGTTTGAAAACAACGTTGCCGACTCACCGATTAAATCTTACGGCGAAGCTTTGTGGTGGACGGCGATGACGATGACGACGATGGGTTCGGACTATTTTCCAAACACGGTGGAAGGGCGCGTATTGTGTTTTCTGCTCGCGGTGTATGCGTTCGCGGTTTTCGGTTATGTGACGGCGACGCTGGCGACGTTCTTCGTCGGACGCGACGCGGCAAGCGAAGAAGCGGAAGTCGTCGGGGCAGAGGACATCAAGCGACTGCAATCGGAAATCATCCTCTTGCGCGCGGAGATAGGCGTGTTATTGGAGCGAAGCGGGAAGGGAAGCGGACAACAGATTGTTGAGGGGAGTTGACGCGAGTAATGCTTGAAGATGCGTGGCAGGGTATCGGTTGGATGCTCGGACTTGATGAAGATAGTTTGAATGTATGGCAGATGGCGGTGCGTGCCGTCGTCGTCTATATCGCCGCCGTGGTGATGGTGCGGCTTGGCGAAAAGCGTTTCATGGGCAAGAACACGGCGTTTGATGTCATCTTGGGAATCATTCTCGGCTCGGTCGTCAGTCGCGCGATAACGGGCAGCGCACCGTTTTTCCCGTCCATCGGCGCGGGCTTCGTTCTCGTCGGTGTGCATTGGCTGTTCGCCCGCATCGCGTTTCACTTCGACCGTTTCGGCACGCTTATCAAAGGTGAGAATCGCATCTTGATTAAAGACGGCGAACTGCAATGGAAGGAAATGCGAAACAGCAACATCAGCGAAAACGATTTGCGCGAAATGCTGCGCCTCAAAGCGGGGACTGACGATCCGGGTCAAGTCAAAATCGCGCGCCTTGAACGCAACGGCGAGATGAGCGTGATAACCAAAGTGAGCGCGACAACTAAGAGCGATTAAATGTGATGAACAGGTTAAAGCAGATGTGGGCGGCGGTGCGTTCGAGCTTATGGTTTGTGCCGTCGGTGATGGTTTTCGCGGCGTTGGCGGTGGGACTCATCCTTGTCGAAATTGACAGCCGCTTTGAACGCGAACTGTTGTTGGAGTACCCGCGCATCTTCGGCGCGGGGGCGGACGGTTCGCGCGGGATGTTGACGGCGATTGCGAGTTCGATGATAACCGTCGCGGGTTTGACGTTCTCTTTGACCTTGGCGGCGATTGCCCAAACATCAAGTCAATACACGTCGCGCGTGTTGCGAAACTTTATGCGCGACCGCACGAATCAATTTGTGCTGGGCAGCTTCGTCTCCGTGTTCGCATATTGTCTCGTCGTCCTTCGCACGATTCGCGGCGGCGACGAGGGCAGGTTCATTCCAGCCTTCGCCGTTCTCGTCGGACTCATACTCGCGCTGTTAAGTATCGGCGTACTGATTCTTTTCATTCATCACATCGCGTCGAGTTTGCAGGCTTCAACCATCATCTCGAATGTTGCCGATGAAACTACGAAAGCGATTGAAAAGCTGTTTCCATCGAAAGCGGGTGACGAAGCGGATGAGGCGGAGAAGCAAAGACTCTATGAGAAACTCGCGCATCGTTCTTGGCAAACTCTCGCGGCAAAGGATAACGGATACATTCAAAGTGTTGACACCGAAGCACTGTTTGAATTTGCGCGGCGGCATCGCATCGTGCTTCGCATGGAACACGCGATAGGGGATTTTGTGACCGAAAAAACTGCGCTCGTATCCGTCGCCGTGGAAGCGGAAGCGTTAAGCGACGAAGCCGGAAACGATTTGCGCGCACTCTACACCATCAATCACTTTCGCACCGTTGACCAAGATGTAGAGTTCGGCTTACGGCAGATTGTGGACATTGCGATGAAGGCTTTATCGCCGGGCATCAACGATACGACGACCGCGATTTTCTGCGTTGATTATCTCGGCGCGCTTCTCGAACAACTCGCCGCGCGACGCATCGAAACGCCGTATCGCATGGATGGCGAGAGCGTGCGCGTCATCACCAAAAGCCCGACGTTTGAGCATTTTATCGCCACCGCGTTTGACCAAATCCGCATTAACGCCGAAGGCAATCAAGCGATTCTCGAACGTCAACTAAAAGCCTTAACCACCATCGCCCGCGTCACCGAAAACCTTACGCGCAAACAAGCCTTACGAACTCAAACGCGCCTCATCGCCCAACACGCCGCGCGCACGCTTGACACCGATTATGAGAAAGCCCAAGTGCGCGAACATCTCATCGTCACTCTGCGCGCCCTCGATGTGGATAGACTTGATGACGACTTCAAACTTCTCGCCCGTGAAAATTGAGACGGTAATAATTTTATGAATATCACACACCTTGAATGCGCTCTGTGCGGTGCGCGCCACGAAGCCGATAAGTTGCAGAATCTATGTGCCGTTTGCGGCAAGCCTCTGTTCGCCCGTTATGATTTAGAGCGCGCGGCACAGACGTTGACGCGGGAATCTTTGCCCACGCGCCGCCCCGATATGTGGCGTTACAGAGAAGTCTTGCCCGTCGAAGACGATGCGAACGTCACGACGCTCGGCGAGGGTTGGACGCCTTTGACAGGTGCGCCGCGACTTGGGGCGCGGCTCGGTTTATCGAATCTGCTTATCAAAGATGAATCCATCAACCCGACGGGAAGTTTCAAAGCGCGCGGTTTGTGCATGGCGGTTTCAATGGCAAAGGAACTCGGCGCGACGAAGTTGGCGATACCAAGCGCGGGCAACGCGGCGGGTGCGCTCGCCGCTTACGCCGCACGCGCCGGATTGGAAGCGTTTATCTTTATGCCGCGCGATACGCCGCGCGCGTGCATCATCGAATGCCTGTACACGGGAGCGCACGTTGAATTGATTGACGGACTTATCACCGATTGCGGTGCGGAAGTCGCGCGCCGTAAAGAATCGGAAGGTTGGTTCGACGTTTCGACTCTGAAAGAACCCTATCGCGTCGAAGGCAAGAAGACTCTGGGTTATGAACTAGCCGAACAACTTGCGTGGACGTTGCCCGATGTCGTCATCTATCCGACGGGCGGCGGCACGGGACTCATCGGAATGTGGAAAGCCTTTGACGAGATGCAAGCCTTAGGTTGGATTGACGGAAAGCGTCCGCGCATGGTGTCGGTGCAAGCCGCCGGGTGCGCGCCTATGGTGCGGGCGTTTGAAGCGGGCGAACGCTTCGCCACAGAGTTTCCCGATGCCGCGACGACGGCATCGGGTTTGCGTGTCCCTAAGGCAATCGGTGACTTTTTGATTCTCGATGCGGTGCGCGAATCGAAAGGGACGGCACTCGCCGTCAGCGACGATGAGATGATTAGTGCGGCGCGTGAAATCGGAGCGAGTGAAGGTTTGTTCGTCGCTCCCGAAGGAGCGGCGTGTTGGGCGGCGTTGGGTAAGCTGGTGGCTGCCGGAGCGGTTCGACGTGATGAAACCATCGTGTTGTTCAACACGGGCGCGGGGGTCAAATACCTTGAGAGTTTCGACAACTGATGTGCCGACGATTTACACCATCGGGCATGGCAGACATTCGTTCGATGTGTTCTTGAGTTTGCTCCGTCAACACGGCGTCGAGGTCGTCTGCGATGTGCGCGCCTTCGCACGTTCTCGCTGGGCGCAGTTTAACGAAAAGCCTTTGACCGCAAAACTCAAAGCCAACGGCATAGGTTACGAACACTTGCCGGAATGCGGCGGGAAAATCGTTGTGCCGACGCACGAATTAGAACGCGGAATAGAACGCATTCTCGAATTAGCAGGCGATGCGCGCATCGCGCTGATGTGCAGTGAGTCGCAGCCTTTGACGAAACACAAGCAACCGCAGGCGAATTGTCATCGCGTCGGATTGCTCGCTCCGCCGCTCAAACGGATTGGTTGCCGCATCATGCACATCATGCCGGACGGCGAAATAATAGAACTAGACGAAGCCGATATTCCGTCGATTTGGAACGCAGACGGAGTGTAAATTCAACCTGACGAAAATCTTTTTCACACCACTTGACAATAATTTCAATCGGAGTAGAATGCCGTCGAATCTTTCCCCCAAACAAGGAGAGAATCGAGCGAGAAGGTCATCTGCGTAGCGAGGACGCAGATGACCTTTTTGCTTTTGTCGCGTGTCGAAGATGATGCCGGACGCACGGCACATCGCTATTCATTCGGCAACGTCAAACAGGTTACGTAACATCAGTTCGATATAAGACACCGTGAGGCGCGATGAGGCGGTAAGAAATTTATCGAGAACTGAAGACTGCCACAGACTCGTGTGCTTCGTGGATAGATTCCTTTCTTGTCTTACGTCGAACCCACGTTAATTTAAGTCACCGCCTGTCCACACGGATGACTCTGACCTTATTCGGCTAACGGTTGCAGCGCGGGCGCAGATAATTCTGAAACGCATAATTGGCGACGTTGCGCCCCGCCGATTGTCCGGCGGTAATGTCGCTTTGAAAGTGAATACCGGCGAAGACGCGGCTGCGGGCGGCTTCGTTGGTCATCGCGGAAAAACTGCGGTAGGTGCGAATGACGTTCGGTGTGCCGCCGAAGTTGATTTGAAATTCAATGTCATCGCGTCCGAAAAACAGTTCGAGCGCAGTAGCTGCACTCGAAGTCAAGGAAGAAGCATTCGAGGAATAAGTCGGAGTCGCCGGAGCGTTAATCAACGAAGTCCA
Source organism: Pyrinomonadaceae bacterium MAG19_C2-C3 (assembly GCA_024330265.1). Lineage (GTDB taxonomy): Bacteria > Acidobacteriota > Blastocatellia > Pyrinomonadales > Pyrinomonadaceae > JANDLT01. The sequence goes on from JANDLT010000042.1 coordinate 37,721, forward strand.
ATTCGGGTCGGCATCGGTGTTCGGGTTGTCGTCTTCGTCGGCGCGGCGAATCGCGGTGATTGGTCGCCATCTGCCGTAGGTGTATTGCGTGGTGTTGGTCGTTTGCAGCGCGTCGTGAATCGTCGCGTAGTAAAGCGCGAACAGACGGGCGTTTTGCGCCGTTGAAAGATTCCGATTCAAGGCAAGATTGCGAACCAGATTATTCAACAGAACCTCCGTTACCGCGCCGCTCGCCCACAACTGCGCGGTCAAAGTCTGTTCGGCGGTGCGCGTCGTGCTGGTTGCCGAACCGAGTGATTTTATTTCGTTAAGTTCTTCGGCGTATTCCGCGCGCGACAAAGCGTGCGGCGGGGTAGGCAGAAATTGCGTGTTTTGCACGAGGATGAACGGCAAAACCGCCGGAAAATGCGTGAACGTGGCGGCGGCGTTGGCGGGCGGAGTCGGCTGCCAGTTGCCCGGCGAAGTCGGCAAAACGTAAGGCGGCGGCGTGGCGTTCCAGCCGTCACCCGCGCGATGAGCCACTAATCGCTCGGCGATGATGCGCCCGACTCTGACGCCTTGCTGCGCCCGTTTGGACGGAATTCCGATTAGCGAGTTGGCTAATTCAGCGTCGAAAACGACTTGCCGCGTCGGATACAAAGCGACTAAAACATCGTGCGCGGCTTGCGCGGCGGCGGCTTCCGGCGAAGCCCGCCCGCTGCTTTTGGGACGCAGACGATCCTTTAGGTTTGGACTAGAGGGGGCTTCCTGCGAAGTCTGTTGGCTGTCGGTAACGTCCGTCAAATAAGGGGTATGTTCGCCGTCAATCGAATTGATGGCATCGAACATCGCCAGATGCATCATCGCATAACTGCGCTGTATGCGAATGGTTGCGGGTTGCTGTCCGGGCGTGCGGAGGGTTTCTTGCAAAACCCTGTTCCATTTCAAAACGACATTTTCGCCTGTCGCATTTGCTTCCGCCGTGTCCTGTTCCTGCGCCCGAACATTTGTCAGAGCGCAAAGCAGAATCGTGATTGTCAAAAGACAATTCAGAAGTTGTTTGGGGGTCATTGATGTTTCTCCTTTCATCTTTTGCAGAATGAAATTCAAGGTTTTGCGTTCAAGGTACTGCGTAACCTCTACACCTAATAATCATCAGCCGCACAAACTTTAGTCGGTTTTAAGACGGCGGTACTGGCGGTACTCCTAGCACAGCCTTTGCAATCTCAACTTTGTGCCTGTCGACAGCGTTGAGTATGCTATTCATAAATCCCGGACTTGTTGTCCATCCGACATCAGCCATCCCTGGAGGTCTTTCAAGGAAAATAAAGAAATCGGGGCTCGGCTTTACTTTGTCATTAACTATCGCTACTGACGAATTTTCCGCAATCGGCGTCCCCGTCTGATTGTTTGAACCGAAAATTCTCCATTCAAATACAGGGTTCGCCGACCACTCCAAGTTAATCCCGACATCTCGGTGGGCGTATCGCAAAAATGCTTTGCCGCCGCCGATTCCAAAAGCGATGGATTCGCCTGACAGAATGTCACGCTCGCCTCCGTCCGGCAGCCTAAAGTGAGTTTTCTTGAGCGAAGCATCACCGGTGAAAGCGAGATTTATGCCGAGAGGAACTTCCTTCCAAGTCAAATACTTTGCGTTATTCTGACAAAAGAGGTTGTAGCCCTGGTTGTTCTGATAATTGTTCCACGACCGAATGTTCGCCGAACCGCTGCCGATTTTCCACTGCCTTACACTCTCCGGTATTTCTATGTTTGACATAACACAGTCTCCTTTTAGTTCGAGGTAGGGTTGACAAAAACACCTCCGGGGATTGGTACCAGCCCTCCGGTGATGCAATACAAGATTGTTTTTACGATTGTCTTCATTTTAGCTTTCTATCACTGACTTGCTCTCGACTATGCGAGGCATTGCGCTGAGATTGGACGATCAACTCAAACCATTTGATTTTCCTTCTCATTAAAAACTTTCCTCTATATTATTAGCGCGACAGTTTTTGAGAACACGGGTCAAAATTCATCGTTGAAAACAATCTGTTTCCTTAAACAGACGAGGCTTGGCAATGACACACAAGGCGCGTCCGGCAAGCGAGATAACGGAAAAGTTACGCGAGTGGGGCGGTCATCGGCAGGACGATTCGGCTGACGCTCTGCTCAAACTCGTCTATACGGAACTGCACCGGCAGGCGCATCGCTATCTGCAAAAAGAGCGCGCCGGACACACCCTCCAAACCACCGCTCTGGTTCACGAAGCGTATCTGAAATTGGTCGAACAAAAATCGGTCGCATGGGAAAGCCGTTCTCACTTTTTCGCCATTGCCGCGACGATGATGCGCCGGATTTTGATTGATTACGCGAGAACCAAACATCGCATCAGACGCGGCGGCGAACATGAAGATTTACCGCTTGAAAACGCTTTGACGATTAGCGTCAGCGAAACCGACTTCGATTTGCTCGCGCTCGACGAAGCCTTAAACCGTCTCGCCGCAAAGGAAGCGCATCTGGCAAAAATCGTCGAACTCAGATTTTTTAGCGGCTTGGACGTGGTGGAAACGGCGGAAGTTTTGGGCAGTTCTGAATCAACCGTCAAACGCGATTGGGCAATGGCAAAGGCTTGGCTTCACCGCGAATTGACGCG
>JANDLT010000043.1 GCA_024330265.1 Pyrinomonadaceae bacterium MAG19_C2-C3
GCTGTCTGGACTTCATCTTTCAATAGGCTGCGTATTTACGGCGCACGGTACTAAGCCACGCTCAATTCGCTTATGACTACTGCATCATAGACACCCCACCGAGTCTTAATTCCCTGACGCTTAATGCTCTCTCGATGAGTGATATGACGATAATCCCGATTGAATCAAGCCTCTTCGCTCTGGTCGGACTCAATTCGTTGTTGACGATGATTGGTCGCGTGCGCCGCGCTCACGCGCAGGAGATGATAATCATGGCACTCTCGACGATGCACGTCCCGCGTCAGAATCACGATAAAGATGTGCGCTCGATTGTGATTAAAAGGTTCACGCCGGAAAACGTTTTTGAAGCCACTATCCCGCGTTCGGTGGCGGTGAGCCAAGCCATCACCAACCGGCAATCGGTTTATGAAACCGACTCCGCGTCTCCGGCGGCAATGTCGTTTCTAAATTTGGCAAAAGAAATTGAGAACATTTTCTCTGAAGAGACTGTGCCGGAACTTCCCACGTCAATCCAACCGCAATCACGGTCAATCAATTAAAGAAGCGACATGAAAAAATCACCACGCAATCAATGGCGGGAAAACATGGAACAGGCTCTGATGCCGCGTAAAAGCCGCCGCTCGAACAGCGAAAGCCTGATTAACGAATACGACGGCAAAAGCCTTTTCCCCACACCGAACACGCTCATACCACCGCTTCAAGCTAAAAATGAAAGCGCGCTTCAAGGCGATGAATCAACCCGTACCAGTGCTTCTGCCACTGTTGAAGGTGATTTCTCTAAACCTAGCACTGTCAATAATAAACCCCTACTAGTACCGTCCGATTCCAATCCGAACATCGCGCCCGACAAAGATTTCAATAAACGCGCGAACAGCCTCGAACGTCACGCCCTGCCATCCGGTTTGTTTCCCGGCTCAAGTAAAAAACTCTACGACGCCCTTTATTTGCGAACACGCGGCGCAGTTCAACCTGCGCTTTCAGTTAAAGCCACCAACCGCGATTTGATGACGTGGACGGGCATTCGCAATATCAAAACGGTGCGGACTCAAATCATAAATCTGACTACCGCCAACTTGATTACGCGCACCCGTATCAACGGCGATCCTAGCGGTTATGTCTATGAAGTTCGGCTGCCGGAAGAGGCATCAAAAACGGGATTTTTGACCCCTACCAGTACCAGTACCAATACCAAAATAGACCCCAACCACTACCAAAAATTGGTAGTGGTTGGTAGGGGTTTACTCATTGAAAACAAAGGGGGTTACGTTTTTGCTAAGACTTTATATAAGACTAATACAATTGATGATGACGCGCGCGCGACTCGCTTCGCTCACGGAAGTCCTCGCGGCGGCGGCGCACGACCTGACCGGCGCGGTCGCTCCGGTGGCAATCGAAGCCGAACAGTGGGGCGAATTGGGGCGCGTTCTCGCCACCGAATTGAAATCCGCCGCGAGTCGCACGGGCGTCATCTCATCCGTTCCGGCGTTTCTCACCGCACACCTCAAACGCTGCTTTGCGAAAGCCGCGACCTTTCCGCACGTCGAACCGGATTCCACCCCGTCCACGCCCGCGCATTCACCCGAAGCATCCGCCACGCGAAGTTTGTCGGCGGAGGAAATCGAAGAATACACGGGCTTCATCACCGATTTGCTTGCCAACGGGTACACCACCGAACAAGCTTCCATGCAGTTCGCGGCGTGCTTTCACGCGACCGACTGGCACACGATTTTGAGCGCGGCGGAAACCCGCACCCGCGCCGCATCACGGGACGAATCGTGAGTTTTGCTCACAGGCTCACCGTGCGAATCGCTCACAACAAGTTCATCATCCAAGCCGTCAACGAAAGCGAAAAGCGGGTTTTTACAGGGATTTTATTCACTGTTTCCGCTTCATCGTCACGGCATGACCGTTGCCCTTACCTGTCAACGAAACACACCAACGCGCTTCGCCAAGCGCACCCGAATAACCGTTGATTGAAGGCAGGCAAGGAGCAACCAGCAATGAAATTTTTTAACAAACGCAACATCGCCATCGGCGTTCTCGCGTTCGCAGTCGGCATCGTCGCCGTCGCCGGAGCGATTAAAACCGTCGGCGCGAGCGGGATGTTTCAGAACATGTTTGAAACATCCGTCAAGGGACAAATCGCGTCGTTCATTTTGGACGAACGGGGAAGCGTCACGGGTTTTGTTTTATCAACCGGCGACCAAATCCGCTTCGGTCACAACTTGGGCGAATCCATCCACGCGAACGTGAAAATCGGTGACGAACTCAGCGCGCAGGGAAACGCCGGGACTCGCTCGGATTACGGGCGTGAATTGCGCGTGCGCCAACTGAGCGCGAACGGGCAAACCTACATCGAAACCGCCCCCGTGCCGCCCACTCACGCCCCGAAAAAGCCACACGCCCCGCGTTCTCCGGGCGCGCCGCACCCCGCACCGCGTGACGTGCCGCCCGCCGGAATCGAAAAAGAAGCGTTTTCAGCCCCTACAATCGCTCCGCAGGGTGCAAATGGTATGCAAAGGATTGAGGGGTTTGCGCCGCTTGTAGGGGCTGAAAACGCCGCTACGGGCATGATACAGACCACGAAGGCAAGCGGAAATGCGCGTTTTTTCCTTGTCGGCAGGCGCGGTGAGGTCAACGGCGTGATTTTGGCGGGCGGCGAACAGTTCCGCATTCCGCCGCGCATCGTCGAAGAAATCGCGTCTGCGACGGGCGGCGCGCTGCGCCCCGACACGCAAATCACGGTCGAAGGCGACGCCTTGCAAACGGCGCACGGCACCGTGATTCGCCCGCGAAGATTGATGGTCGGTGACAAGACTTTCGCGCTCGGACGCTAAACCCTTTCGCCGGAAGTCCACCGGAAGCTAAAACGTCACCAGCTTGCACACGACCACGAAGCGGAAACACGATTATGTTCAGAAAACGTGTTTCCGCTTCGCGCGTAGAGAACCTTCATCACGACGATGCGAACGCCAATTGGGAACATGAGTTTGCGAATCCGTTTATGGTTGCTGACGGCTTTTGCCGTCGGCGCGCTTATCGCGTGTATGTTCGTCGCGTGGCGGCTGGCGCGCACAACCGAAACTTTCACTTTGCGGCAAGCCGAAGCGTCGCTTCGCGTGGCGACCGCAAATCTCGCAAGCCGGGTTCTGAACACCCCGGCAGAGAGCGACATCGTGACTGCGCCGCCCGTTTCCCGCCCGCCTCAACCGCCGCGTGCGATGCGTCCCAAGCAACCGTCGCCCATGCTTCCGCACGAGCGCGAAATCTTTGCCCGCTACCCCGACGCGCTTCGCCGCACAACCGCCCTCGCACTTCATCGGACGCCGGAAGTCGCAGGTGGTTTGGTGCGCGCGGACGGGGAACTCGCGGGTGTCGTCACACCCTTCAAAGTCGCCGCCGACGCGGAGTCCGCCGCCCTCGATTTATCCGTCAGCGAACGTGAACTTATCGCTGGACTGACACGCCGCGCAATCGCTTCCGGCGACACCGAAACGCGCACCGTCAATGACAATCAAAACACGACGCTCGTCGAAGCCTATCCGCTTCGCCGCCTCGCGTCCGACGCTTCAAGCGATGCCTCGAATGACGTGCCGAACGACACCCCGAACGACACGTCGAACAGCCTTGCTTCCGCCAACCCGATAGTCGCCGTGTGGACGTTGCGCCGCCTCTCCGGGATGAGCGGTGCAAACGACATGACGAACATTATCGCCCTCGCCGCACTGCTCGCCGCCGTCGCCGGTGTCGCGGCTCTCGCCCTGACAACGATGCGCGATTTGAGGCATGGCGTGACGACTATTCAAGACGGCTTAACTGTTCTATCCAAAGACCTTTACGCGGATGTATCGCCGCCGCGTCCACCCGAATTGGCGCGCATCGCAAACTCCGTCAACGCGCTCGCCGACGCCCTTCGGCGCAACGTCGAAGAGCGTCAAAAACTCGAACGCGAAGTGCGTCGCGGCGAACGTCTCGCCGCACTTGGGCGCGTCGTCGCGGGCGTCGCGCATGAGGTTCGCAACCCGCTCGCGGCGATGCGTTTGAAACTCCAAACGACGGAGCGCGCCGGATTTCCGGCGGACAAATTACCGCGCACATTCGCCGTCGTCGTCGAAGAAATTGACCGCCTCGATAAGCTCGTCCGCCGCCTTCTCGAACTCGGCAACCCGCCCGCGTTGGTGCTTGCGAAAATGGATTTATGCGACCTTGCGCGCGGGCGTTTGAGTCTCTTTGCCGAAGTCGCGGCACGCCAAAATGTGACGCTCAAAAACCAAACGGAAGACCACGCGATTCACGTCGAAGCCGATGCCGCGCGGCTTGCCCAAGTCCTCGACAACCTGATACGAAACGCCCTCGATGCGATGCCCGACGGCGGAACTTTGACGGTGACGTGTGAGACTGATAGGGAAGCTTCGAGCGTCGTGCGATTGACCGTCAAAGACACGGGGAAGGGCATCACCGACGAAGCACGCGAACACATCTTCGAGCCGTTTTATACCCGGCGCGCCGAAGGCACGGGCTTGGGTCTTGCCATCGCCCGCGAAATCGTCGAAGCCCATCACGGGGCGATTTATCTTGAGAGCGAAACGGAGGCTGAAACCTTCGCGTGCGGCGCGACATTCATCATCACACTTCCGCTTGCTTCATCTTCACCGGACACAGAAAATCAAACATGAAAACCGTCATCTTCCTCATCATCTCGAATGCCTTTATGACCGTCGCGTGGTACGGGCATTTGAAGCATAAAAACACCGCTCTGGTGTGGGCGATTTTGACAAGCTGGCTTATCGCCCTGCCCGAATACTGCTTCGCCGTACCCGCCAATCGCATCGGTTCGGAGACGTTCAGCGTGACGCAACTCAAGATTATGCAAGAGTGCGTGACGCTCGTCGTGTTCACCGTCATCGCCTTTTTTCTGTTCGGTGAGCGACCGAGTTGGAACAATCTGATTTCATATTTGTTCATCATCGGAGCGGTCTATTTCGCGTTTCGCGGGTAACGCTCCACATCTTCCAGACGCCCTTAAACTTTGCAAAGGACACACGATGACGATTGACACTTTCCCCGTTCGCGCCGACGACAATCCAGATTCTGATGAGCGCGCCAGCGCGGGGAGTTTGCGCGCCCTTGATTGGCTTAACGTCTTTTTGGCTGACGTGCGCGACGGCGTTGGACCTTACCTCGCAATCTTCCTGCTCGCGTCGCACAACTGGAATGCGCGCGACATAGGCATCGCCATGTCCGCCTCGACGCTCGCGGGTGTCATCGCCCAGACTCCGGCGGGTTATCTCGTTGACCGTTTGCGGCAGAAGCGTTTGTTGGTGGCGATTGCCGCCGCGCTCATCGCCGTCGGATGCGTGGCGATGGTCGTCAAAACGACGATGACCGTCATCATCATCGGACAGGCGGCGGTCGGCGTCGCGGCGGCAATCATCGCTCCGGCGGTCGCCGGTATCACGCTCGGTTTAGTCGGGCATAAAAAACTCGACCGTCGCATAGGGCGCAACGAATCTTTCAACCATGCGGGCAACGTCGCCGCCGCCGTTCTCGCGGGCTTGCTCGGTCATTACGTCGGGCGCGAATACATTTTCTATCTCGTCGCGTTGATGTCGGCGGCAAGCATCGTTTCGATCTCCTTCGTCAAAGGCAACGAGATTGACCACGCCGTTGCCAGTGGCGCGGCAAACGAAAAAGACGACGACAGGCAAGATTCGCAAAACGAACAATCGAAGGCTTCGGGCTTGATGTCGTTGGTATCGGACAAGCGGATTCTATTCTTCGCGCTGGCAATTATCCTGTTCCACTTCGCCAACGCCGCGATGTTGCCGCTCGTCGGGCAACTGCTCGCCGACGGCAAAGATACGGGAGCGTCGCTGTACATGTCGGCGTGCATCATCGCCGCGCAACTCGTGATGATTCCGGTCGCAGCGTGGGCGGGCGCGGCGACGCACACGCACGGGCGCAAGAAGATTTTTCTCATCGCGTTTCTCGTGCTGCCCGTGCGCGGTGTGCTTTATACTCTGACCGGAAACCCTTACTTGTTGGTGGCGATTCAGCTTCTCGACGGCATCGCGGCGGGCTTGTTCGGCGTCATCTCGATTTTGATGATTGCCGACTTAACGCGCGGCACGGGACGCTTCAATCTCGCGCAAGGCGCGATTGCGACGGCGACGGGCATCGGTGCTTCCTTGAGTGTCATCGTCACCGGATTCATCGTCCAGCGCGCCGGGTACAACGCCGGATTTTTAACCCTCGCCGCCGTCGCCGTCGTCGCCCTCGTGGTGTTCTGGTTCTTCGTTCCCGAAACCAAAAACGACAGGGAGAGCGACACCAAAAGCCCGACGAAACGTTCTATGACTTCGCAACCCGCGACGACGTGAGAGCGTCGCGGGTTGCGAAGCCACAACTCACCTTGCGCGGCGGATGAAGTTTTGCGGCTGTGCCTTTCCGACTCGCCCGGAAAGTTATGGCGGCTGCGCCGCCCGCGTTTGAGGCGCAGCCTCGAAGAAGCTGGGAAAGGGTCTTAGGTGAGGCGAAGCCTCACCGCACATCAGGCGGCACAGCCGCAAAACTTCATCCGCCGCGCAAGGTGAGGTCACAAGTATTTTCAATCGTTCTTAAAATTTTCTGATGAACTCAACCAAGCAACCTGTTCTCATCGTTGACGACGAAACCAACCTGCGCGAATCACTTGCCGAACTCGTCGAATCGGAAGGCTTCGCGGTCACGCAAGCCCGCGACGGCGGCGAAGCGATAGAAATTCTGCGTGCCGTTTCAAGCGATGCCGAAGACACGTTCGCGGTCGTCTTTCTCGACGTGCGTATGCCGCGCATGGACGGCTTTCAAGTTCTCGATGCGATACGCGACGAAGCCTTAACCGATGCTCCGGTCATCGTCGTCAGCGCGTTCGGCGCAAGCACCGACACCATCGAAGCAATGCGGCGCGGAGCTTACGACTACATCACCAAGCCGCTCGACATTGACGAGATTTTGCGCGTCTTAAATCGCGCCGCCGAACAGCATCGCCTAAGCCGCGCGAAGCAAGTCGAAGCCCGCGATACCGCCGCCGGAGACCTCATCACGACGACGGGGAAAAGTCCGTCGCGTGAACCCGAAATCATTGGCACGAGCCGAGTCATGCGCGACGTGTTCAAACAAATCGGACGCCTCAGCGCGACCGATGCGACGACGCTTATCACGGGCGAATCAGGCACGGGAAAGGAACTCGTCGCGCTTGCGATTCATAATCATTCGGCGCGCTCAAAGCAGTCTTTCGTCCCTATTAACTGCGGCGCGTTGCCGGAAAATCTAATCGAAGCGGAACTGTTCGGACACGAGCGCGGAGCGTTCACCGGAGCGGAACGCCAGAGGAAAGGACGCTTTGAACTTGCCGACAAAGGCACGCTGTTTCTTGATGAAATCGGTGAACTCACCCCACCCGCGCAGGTCAAACTTTTGCGCGCTTTGCAGGAACGACGCTTCGAGCGCGTCGGCGGTACGGAAACGATTTCAACGGACGTGCGCGTCATCGCGGCGACCAACCGCGACCTGAAAACGGAAGTCCAAGAGCGTCGTTTTCGTGAGGATTTGTTTTACCGCATCGGCGTCATAGAGATTCATTTGCCCGCGCTTCGTGAACGCTTAACCGACGTGCCGCAACTCGCCGAATACTTTATCGAAGCCGCTTGCGCGCGTCACAATCTGGCGGCGAAAACCCTGTCCGACGCCGCCCTTCGCGCGCTCTTGGATTATGATTTTCCGGGCAATGTCCGCGAGCTTCAAAACCTGTGTGAACGCGCCGTCGTGACGAGCGGCGCGAATCTTATTCTGCCCGAACATCTGTTCGATGATGCCGCGCCGGAACTCAAATTCAAGATTGGTGAAAACGAAAAGTCACTGCTCGATTTACCGTTTCATGAAGCCGTCGCCACACTTGAACGCGAACTCATCCGCCGCGCCTTAAAAGCCGCCAACGGCAACCGCTCCGACGCCGCCCGACGACTCGGCATCAACCGCCGCCTGCTCTACTCGAAACTCGAAGAACATCAGGCGTACAAACTATGATTCATAACTAACCGCCGCTCTCGTAAGTAGGTTAAAGTGGGCTTTCGGCAATTTAACAGTTCACAAGGATGGTACTTCGGGATGGTTGTGACAAAGTGCGTGCGGATAGTCCACCGTGTTGCCATTTGGCTTGTCTGCTTGAACATCTGTGCGGGCATGATGTCGGGCATCGCATCGGGGAAAGCCAGCAATACGAAAGAGGATGCCGACGCCGCACGCGACGCGCGTTATCTTCCGGCGGTAACTTCACGCGCCCAGTTCAACCGCATCGCGCGCACTTATAACCCCGACCTTTTGCATCCTCTGCCGCACGTTCTGTTCGTGATTGACCGTCAGGAAGGGAACAAGATTTATTACGTCAACGTCAACCGTTACAGTCTGCATGAAACCTTCATCAACAGCATGTATCTCTCGCTTGAGCGCGGGCGCGTGTTCTGGGAAAACAATCACCTGAAAGACAACCGCCGCTTCATCTGCGGGCGCATCGCGTATCAATCCACCGCCAGACGTTTCGCGTTCGAGTTTTGGGAAGGCGATACGATTCCGCGTGACCAACTCGCCCTCACGAACACCATCATCAACGAAACCTTTTTCACTCCTGTCGCCTTCAAGCCGAACGCTCCCCGTCAGGAACAGACTTCCGAAAATATCGAAGGCATGACGCGCCTGATGCCTGCGGACTTGATGCCGAAACCCGCTTCCTATCAGGTCCTAAACACGGCACGCGGCACGGGACGACTCCGCATCCTCTCGCGCTTTGACGATGCCGCGAATGCGGGCGTGGATGAAATCGTCGTGCTGCCGGAAGTCCCGATTAGTTTGCCGCCGGTTGCCGGAATCGTGTTCTCGCAACCGGCGACGCCGCTTTCACACGTCAACCTGCTGGCGCGTTCGCTCGGCATCCCGAATGCCTTTGTGCGCGACGCCGGAACGCGCTTCAAAGAACTCGACGGGAAGTGGGTGGTGTATGAAACGCGCCCTGATAATTTCGATGTGCGTCCGGCATCGGAAGAGGAAATCGCACGCTGGAAAAGGGAACGCGCCACACGTCGCGGCAATACGACGCCGCGCTTAAATCTCAACTTCAAAGCGTTTCCGGGTTTGCGAAATCAGGGCGCGTTCTCCGTCGCAACGTGCGGCGCAAAGTCCGCGAACTTAGGCGCAATCGTCAATGCGCGGATGCGCGGCGTGGTTGTGCCGAACGGCTTCACCGTGCCGTTCTATTATTACTCGCGGTTTATGAGCGACAACAAACTTGACCGCGAATTAGACCGGATGCTTGGCGATGAACGCTTCCGCGAAGACGCCGCGTATCGCCGCGAAAGTTTGGGCAAACTGCGCGCGGCGATTAACGACGGCGTAATCGGGGCTGACCTCGAAGCGACGGTGCGTTTGCGCGTGCTGGCTGAGTTTCGTGGTAAAGGTTTGTTCGTGCGTTCATCATCGAACGCCGAAGACTTGCCGGAGTTTAACGGCGCGGGATTGTATGACACCGTGCCGAACGTGCGCGACCACGCGGGTTTGATGAAAGCGATAAAGACGGTGTGGGCGAGTCTGTGGAAATATGAAGCCTTCGAGATGCGCGAACGCTTCCGTATTGACCATCGCAACGTGATGATGGCGGCACTGATTCAAGAAGCCATCAACGCCGACAGCGCGGGCGTGATGATTACGACCGACCCGTTCGATGAAGCCAACCATGACGGAATTTATATCAACGCCAAACGCGGGTTAGGCATTCGCGTCGTCGAAGGCAAGCGCATCGCGGAGCAGGTTGTCTTTGAGCCGCGAACCGACAGCGTGCAAACCCTGACCCGTTCGGCGGAAGACAGTTTATTGACCTTCGACGACAAAGGCGGCGTCCGCGAAATCCCGATTACAGGCACGCGCGTCGTCTTAAACGACAAGCTTGTGCGCCGTCTCTCAAAACTCGCCCTCGACATCAAACGCCACTTCGGAAATCGTGACCAGGACATCGAATGGGCAATCATCGAAGGAGAGATTTATATTCTTCAATCCCGCCCGTATATCAAGTGAATGAGAAAGACGCTTCGCCGCTAAATACGCGAAAGTTTCCGACAACCAGAGATTTTTCCTTTCGTCGGCATTTAACGATTTGTCGGGAAAACGCGAAGTCGGCAGAAATAATTTGGAATCGAAGTTGTCGTCGGCTTCGTCCGTCCGGTTCGCCAATGCCTTGCCCAGAGATTCGAGTTCGATTCGTTCACCGTCGGTCGCATCGAGAATTTCCAAGATTTTACGCCCCAAATCATGCGTAAAAGTTTCCTCTTCCAGAAGCGCGGGAAACGCGGCGGCTCTTTGACGGTTGTCGGTGAAACACAAAAGTTTGCGCGGCTGATTAGCGGTTTCCGCATTGTTCGTCACCTGAAAATGCGAGAGCGGAATCGCCATCGCCATTCCCGTTTCATCGTCCGATTCCTGAAAACGGCGCACGGGTTCGAGTCCCGAAGTGTTTTTCGCGTCGCAGTTCGGACACGCCGAAAGCAGTTTTTTCTCTGATTTCGCCAAATCCTCGATTGTCGGTCCGTCTTTTTTATGCTGGCACTGGCGGTGAAAAATCTTGATTTTTCGCAAATGCGGTTTGGCGCATTCGCAGTTGTTTTCACCGCCCTGACTGCGTTTCTTGCCGCACTCGACGCACCAATCCAAAACCGACGGCGCGAAAGTTGGCGCGTCCGCGTCTTCGTCGTCAAAAATTTCCGCGTCGGGAAACGGCAAATCGCGTTCGACGCTAAAGTACGACCAAAAAGATTCCGCGCCCCAACCGAGTTCAGTCGAGAAATCATCAAACTGTGCTTGTTTGTCAGCATTGCCGTCATCAATCGCCTGCCATTTTTTCGGTCCCAAATCCTGCATCGCGCCGTAGAGATAACCGCACTTGCGGCACGTCACGACTTCGACGAGTAGGGATTTCTGATTTCTCAGCCAACATTCCGGGCAATATCCTTCTTCCGTATTGACGTGGCGGCGCGAAACGAAATAAGCGGCTTTGCCGTCCGTGCGCGCCGGACAATTTTCGTGGAGACAGACATATAAACCGTCTTGCGCTTTGACGAAATAATGGAGACGAGTCGGCAGCAAATCTTCGTTTGCGCCGTCCATCTTGGCGCGGGCGATGATTTCCAAAAACGCCTGCAAACCTGCGGCGGCGTTTGTTTCGTTCGCCCAAAGCCGCTGTGCCGCGTCGTCGAGCTTTATCGGCTTAACTAAAATTTCGCTTCGCAATTTGAAAAGATTTTCGTCGCGGCGCAACAGTTCGGCTAAACTTTCAGAGTTTTGGTTTGGCGAAAGTTTGGCGATTGCCGCCGTTTCGTCGCCGTTTCGTATCAGTTGGGCGGCTTCAATATATTTTTCCGGCGCGGGACGAAACGACGGCTGTAATAATTCGGGCGTGGCGGGCGTGCCGTAAATCGGATTCGGCTTGGCAAATTCGCCGTCGAAAAGTCGGCTGACAAAGCGGCGGACTTTGGCTTCGCTTTCCGCGTCGTCGCGTTTGCCGAGCGTCGCCGAAGTCGCCACGCACGTTAAATCTTCAACCGTCAAACGGTCTTTCAAACGTCTAACCAGAAACCCGATTTCCGTCGCCTGAACGCCGCGATAAGCGTGAACTTCGTCCAACACCAAAAACTTCAGACGCGCGTTTCGGAAAATCGAATCGTCAATCGGACGCTCCAAAAGATATTCGAGCATCGAGAAATTCGTGACCAAAATGTTCGGCGGCGTGGCGCGAATCGCTTCGCGGTGATTAAGTTGATTCGGCGGCAGATTTTCGCGTTGATTCTTCAAATCGTCGTCAATCGCTTTCAGTTTCTCCTGCGTCTTTAACGGACTGTCTTCGTATTTCGCCGCGATGCCGCGCGTCAATAAACTGACAAAATCCTTATGGTCTTTCGGCGTCTGTCCGGTGAAACGGGCAAACGTAATGTTTGGAAACGGGCGCAAAATCTCGCCCCATTCTTCGAGTTGGTCGTTGACCAAAGCGTTGAGCGGATAAATGATAATCGCCCGCAGACCGTCGGCGGAATCACGAATCAAATCGTCCAGAATCGGCAGTTGATAACACAGAGTTTTGCCGCTACTCGTTCCCGTCGCCACAACCGTATTTTCCCCGCGCAAAATCTGCTTAATCGCGTCGGTTTGATGACGGTAAAGATTTCTGCCGCTCAATTTCCGGTTGATTGTGCCGCGTGTCTCGGCTTGCAAAGGCAAAGTTTCAACCGCTTCGCCCGCTGCATAAATCTGCGATTTTTCGAGAAACGCGCCGTTGACGAGTTCGTTCATCGTCAGCTTTTCCGACCAGACTTGTTTGGCGTGCGCGAATTTTTCGTTAAAGCGATATTCGGCTTTGAGCAGTTCGCAGTAGGGGTTAAAAACTTCGCGTTCAAATCTTTCGCCGAGAGATTTCACAAATTTTCCTCCCACTTTTCATCAACTTTCGTCAGGTTGAAATTTCCGCCGTTGTCACGCACATATTTTTCGCCGAGAATTTTTTGCTGTTCGGTCAACTTCAGGAACAGATGCGTCACGTCACCCTTTTTTGAAATGACTTCGATTTTACGGAAATTTTCGTCAGGCAGTTTTTCAGCCGCATAGCGTAGCATTTGCCACAAAAGCGATGGATTTCCGCAGAAACGCAAAAAGTTTTCGCCGTTGTTCGCGCCGAAATAAATTTTCGATTGTGCGAATTGCCAGCGTTTGCCCGAACTTTTTAGAACACCGAGATTTTCGTAAAAATGGAAAAAACCGAGATTGACGAATCTGCCGTGCGGTTGAACGATTTCCTTAATTTCGTGCATCTCGTCAAACGTCGTGCCTTTGTCCGATTTGAAATTCGGCTGGGCGAGTAAAGCGAACGGCAAAAATTTGTCGGGCAGATTTGTCCAGCAGTCAACCAAGTTGGCTTTCGGCTGCAAAATCTCGATTTTGAATTCCTTCCTTATCGCCAAGCCTTCGGATTCAATCGTCAAATCCACTTTCTTACGCGCCCGCGTTTGGTCATCCCAACGCCAAAAATAAAACGCCTGATTGCCCTCATCACGCGCTTTTTCCCAATTCCCCGCGCCCGTTTGTGCGTCAAGCGAAACTTTGAATTTCTCCGCCAAGTCAATTTCTTCGCCGTCAAACAAATCGGTCGGCAAAATCAAACACGGCACGGGCAGACAATCGGTTTTCAAAGTATTTCTGAAAAGCCGGAACTGCGCCACATTACACGCAAGCCCGGCAAGCAAAAAGATTTCGACGCGATTTTTCGTGCGGAATTTGAGTTCGTGTTTTTCGCCGTTACAGACGAAAGAAATTTGCGCTTTTCGTTCCATCGGCGAAAGACGATTGATGAAACACTCAAAGCCGTCGCGTAAATTTAATTTTTCATTTTCTTCGATTTCTTCGTCAAAACCTTTCAGCGCAATTTCTTCGAGCGGCGCGGCGGAAACAAGCGTATAACTTTTGAGAGGCAAATTTGCGCACTCGACGTTGACAAGCCGGTTTGTTTCATCATCAAAAATCGCCCAATGTTCGATGCCTTCAAGTTTTTTCGTTTCGGTTTTTGACGTGCCTTCAAAGTTGAGCGAAATTTTCGGCTGAAAAGCGTGGCGGTTTATCGGAAACTCATGCTGATAAAGGTCGGCGCGTTGCTGCGTTTCGCCCAAACGCCAAACAGCGGGCAATTCGGCGGCGGCGACCGGCGGCAGATAGATTGAAATTTTCGCTTGATTTTCATTCCAGACAAGTTGAAAGCGATTGAGAAAAGCGAGACTTTCTTGCGGGCTGATAAATTGTTCGGTTTCGGGTGCGGCGGCGAAATGTTCGGGACGCAGAAAACTCATCTGAATGATTTCCGCCACGTCCGCGCCCGAAGCGACCAGACGGCGAACATCGTGAACTTCCGCGATGAAACGACGCGCCGTTTTCGGGTTATCAACAAGAAAGCGTTTAAGGCGCGCCAAGCCGCCGACTTTGCGCGTGACGAACGCTTCCCATTCATCGCTCGAAAAACTTTTCCAATCTTCGCGCCACCAGAGATTTTCGCAGACTTTCAAAAAATCCTGCCAAAACGATAGCGGCACGCCGATTTGAAAAATCGCCGTGCCGACAAAATCGTTGCCGCGCGAAGATGCCAGTGTTTCTAAACCTATTTCTCTGGCGTGGTAAAAGAGATAATCGTTGAGTTTGTTGTACTGCATCGGTGAAATTGATTTCACACCGACGGCGGCGGCAAAAGGCTTCCAATAATCGCCGGATTCGTAATCGTAAAAAGCAACTCCGGCATAAAGCGTTAGCAGACAAAACGGAAATTCCGTGATCCTGCCGATACGCCATCCGCAGCGGACAAAATCCTTATAATTCTCCCATTCCGCGCCGAGCGGCACGACCGACAAAAACGCACCCGGCTTATGGCGGCGTTCGGCGGAGATTTTGTTGAATTCGTCTTCAAAATGTGATTCCCAGTCAGCGTAGTTTTTCATTGACGTAAAAAGCGTTTGGATAAAAATTTAGTGCCGATTGTTATCCAAGCACTTCTATTTCGCAATGGTCAGGACAGTTTTTCAAATTCATTAAATCAACGACCATGTTGAACGATCTATGAGTTAAAACGTCACCTTACGCGGCAGGTAAAGTTTTGCGGCTGTGCCGCCTGATGTGCGGAAAGGCTCTGCCTTTCCGACTCGCCCGCAGAAAGTTATGGCGGCTGCGCCGCCCGCGTTCGAGGCGCAGCCTCAAAGAAGTTGGACGGAGTGTTCCTACGGTGAGGCGAAGCCCCACCGCACATCAGGCGGCAGAGCCGCAAAAATACTTACACCGCGTAAGATGAGTTAAAACATTCAAAATCAACTTCGCACAGACCGTTGACTGTCCGGCTGGCAAGGCACATATTTCGACACGAAATGTTGACGGGATGAGATGAGTGGTGTTGAAGTCTTTTCTTACGCGGCTGAGAATGGTAAAAAAGTGTCACGTTATGAGTTCACCAATTCAATCTCCAATCCTCAAACTTCTTCATCAAATTGATGCGGGCGTCACTATCTACGAGCCGTTCTTGCGGACGCCGGAAAAGCTGCGCGAATTTGACGATACGGTGGCGCGTCTGCAAGAGATGGAGAGACTCGGACTTATCAATCGCTTGTTCATCCAAACGCGCACCCACTCCGGCGAAGAACGAATTGATATGGTAATGGTCATCGGCGGTCTGACCGATGAAGGACGCCGCATGTTGCAACACAACGAAGCGTGAACCACATCGCTTCTTCAACCGTCAACGTGGTTGCCGAAGCTTCGCGCTTTTCCACTTGAAGAACTGATACACTGACGCCTTACTAAACAACGGAAGTATCAAGCTTGGATGTCAATTTCAAAGGTGATTACCCACGCGCGGCGTCGTGACCGCCCAACATGATTGATGTTTTGAGTTTTTCAAACACGGAAGGAGACTACGAATCGTGAGTTTTAACAAAATCATTTTAGTCGGCAATTTAGGCAAAGACCCCGAACTGCGTTATTCGACGCAAGGCATACCCGTCTGCACGTTTTCAGTGGCGACCAACGACCGGCGCAAAGACCGCGACGGCGAACAACAGGACATCACGACATGGTTTCGCGTCAAGCTCTTTAACCGCATGGCGGAAACCGCGTCGCAGTATCTCGTCAAAGGCAAACCCGTTTATATCGAAGGGCGTTTGCGTCTCGAAGAATACACCGACAAGGAAGGCAAACAGCGGCACTCTTTGGAGGTCATTGCCACCGATATGCAATTCATCGGCAGCCGCGAAGATGCGGGCGGTGGAGGCGGTTATGATGCGGGCAGTGAACGCAGCACGCGCCCTGAACCGAATGCTTCACCCTCTGCGGCGGGCGCGACAACGGGCGGAGCCAGCCAACCGGCGCGCAACAACACGCCGCCCACGAACGAACCGGACTTGGACGATTCCGACATTCCGTTTTGAGTTTTGATTGAGACAAAGGGAAGCCGTGCGTTGATAGCATCAACGCACGGCTTCCCTTTGTCTCTTCAAGCATGTCTCCGAAAATCCACTTTCCTTGTCAGACAGAAGCGAAACGCATCGCGCGGTTTGATATATTCGCCATCAACCATTTAACGCGGGTTCAACGTAAGGGTTAAGAAAAGTTTATCCACGAATCACACGAAACGGCACGAAAGAAATTCCGTTTTGTTTCGTGCCGTTTCGTGTGATTCGTGGATAAGCCTTATCCGTTTCTTAATCTCGAACCTACGTCATTTTATGACTTCGAGAGGAAACATTATGCCTGCCAATCGTATTGCCGAACATGTCGAAGCCAACCGCACCCGGTTTCTTGATGAACTTAAAAACTTGATTGCAATTCCGAGCGTCAGCACGCTACCCGAACACGATGCCGACGTGCGGCGCGCCGCCGATTTTCTCGTCGGACAGTTACGCGAACAGGTCGGAATGCCGCGTGTCGAATTGATTGAAACCGCAGGTCATCCGTTGGTGTACGCCGAAGCGATGGATGTGCCGGGTAAGCCGACGGTGTTGATTTACGGACACTACGACGTGCAGCCCGCAGACCCGTTCGAGTTGTGGCGAACGCCGCCGTTTGAGCCGACGGTTGACGGCGACGATGTGCGCGGGCGCGGTGCGGTTGATGATAAGGGTCCGATGTTTGCCACTCTGAAAGCACTCGAAACCTTGATGCAAACGGAAGGAAAACTGCCCGTCAATGTTCGCGTGCTTATCGAAGGCGAAGAAGAATCGGGCGGCGCATCAATCGCCGAATACGTGAAGTCGCACGGCGGAGCTTTGCAGGCTGATTGCGTGCTGGTTCTCGACACCGCGATGATTGAAAAGAACATGCCGACGATAAGCTATGGTTTGCGCGGCATCGTGTATGCCGAAATCATCGCGCGTGGCGCGGGGCATGACCTTCATTCGGGCGTCTATGGCGGCATCGCGCCGAACCCTTTGCAGGCTCTGGCGTGGGTTCTCTCCGACCTCAAAGGACGTGACGGGCGCATCAACTTACCCGAACTTTACAAGATGATGCAGCCGTTGACGGATGACGAACGCGCGGCACTCGCGCGGCAATCGGAACTTCAGGAAGCGGGATTTTTAACGGCGGGCGGGTTGAAAGAATTACCGGGCGAAGCGAATTATTCGATTGCCGAACGCGCCTCGGCGCGCCCGACGTTCGAGGTTCACGGTGTATGCGGTGGCTTCACGGGCGAAGGCGCGAAGACCGTGATTCCGGCGGAAGCGACCGCGAAAGTAAGCTTAAGACTTGTGCCGAATCAAACACCGGACGCGGTTTTCAAGTTATTGGCGAAGCGCGTCGCAGAACTCTCCGTGCCGGGCGTGACAATGGAAGTGCGCGACTTGCACGGCGGCGACGCGGTATTGTTATCGCTCGAATCAAGCGCGCTCAAAGCCGCCGCCACCGCGCTTGAAACGGAGTTCGGAAAGTCTGTGACTTACGCGCGTGAAGGCGGTTCGATTCCGGTGGTCGCGCTGTTTGATGAAGTCTTGCACGCCCCCGTCGTGATGCTCGGTTTCGGCTTGCCGGATGACAATTTGCACGCCCCGAATGAAAAGTTTTACATCCCGAATTACTACGCCGCGATTCGCACGGTGGCAAACTTTTTGACGTTGTTGTGACTGTTTCAATCCACACCACCTGTTTGTTTTAACAATGAGGTTACGAAGAAGGTATATGAACAAAAAAATAAATCCAGAGCGTGTACGCGGAAAATATCACGGCATGGAAGTCACAGTTGTTGGCGCAGTGGACAAGCCGATAGAGCAAACCGACATCATTCCGCGCCTCTTGCGTGAACGCCGCGAACGCCTCGAACGCAATCCGCCCAAACTCATCGTCGAAATTGATGCCGATTTGCTGCCACACTTTGAGAATGCCGAAGCCGTCAATAACGCCTTGCGTCACATCGTTGATGCGGCAACCAATCGTTAATAAACGTTTTTTCAAAACGACAACGCGATGACATGACAGCCTGAAAACCGTGCTATGTCGTTGCGTTGTCGCGTGTGATGACGGTTATAAATTATGCCGCGCCGCGCCCTTCGTTAATCCACACGGGTTTTGATTTGCAGCCCGTTCCGTCGCTGCGCCAGCGCGGGCATGACCAGAAGTAGTTTCCCGAACTCGCCGGACCTCGTTTGAGCATCGGCGTTCCACATTCGCCGCACTTGGGGCGGACTTCCGCGACTTCTTCAACGACGTTTTCCATGAGTTTGCCGCCCGCGTCGAAGTTTCGCCGTCCGGTGCAATCGGGATACGCGACGCATGAGAGGAACGCGGTTTTGTCCCGCTCTTTCGGGACGCGCAGACGCATCGCCGCGCCGCACGTCGCGCACACGGTTTCAACTAAGGCTTTGCGTTGGCGCGCGTTCTTCGGAGAGTCAGTCAGATAGCCGCACGCTTCCCGTCCCAACGCGCACGCGAGAAATTTTCCCGATGTGCCGGTGCGTTCGACAAGGAAACCCGCGCGTTCTTCACGCTTGCACTTAGGACAGTCAAGGGCGTTTTCGGGACGGGCGATATGCGGTGTGAGATGTGTTTTATGACGCGCATCGTCGCCGTTTTGCGGTTCAATGTTGGCGGTGCTGATTTCGCGTACAAGCTCGGTCGTCAAAGTTTTGACTTCGCTCATAAACGCCGCGAAGCTGTATTCGCCGCGCGCCATCTGTGCGAGTTTGCGTTCCCATTGACCTGTCAGTTCCGCCGATTTCAAGGTTTCCGAAGGCAGCATGGCGACGAGTGAAATGCCCTTCACGGTTGCCGTCAAACTCTTTTTGTCGCGCGTGATGTATTCGCGTTTGATGAGAGTTTCAATGACGGCGGCGCGTGTCGCGGGCGTTCCCAAGCCGGAATCTTTCATCGCCAGACGCAGTTCGTCATCTTCGATTTTCTTGCCCGCCGTCTCCATCGCGCCGAGCAGACTCGCTTCGGTAAAACGCGGCGGTGCTTTGGTCTGCTTGGGCGTAGCTTCGGCTTTTGTGACATCAACCGCATCGTCTTTCACGACGCGCGGAAGTTCTCCCGCGTCCGCATCTTCGTCATCATCAATTTTATTGGCGGCGCGTTCGGCGTTCGTGTTTCTTCCGGGCGGGTCAACTTCGCGCCAGCCCGCTTTGACGATGACCGTGCCGCGTGTGGTGAACTTTTCCCCTTCGACGATGGTCGTGATGGTTGTGCGTTCGAGTTCCGCGTCAGGGTAAAAAGCGGCGAGGAAACGACGCGCCACGAGGTCGTAAATGCGCTTCTCATCAATCGTCAAATTGTCGCCGCGAATAAGTTGTTTGGTCGGGATGACGGCGTGATGGTCTGTGACTTTTTTGTCATCAACGTGGCGCGCGGTGAGTTTTAATTTGCCCACGTTGATGATGGTTTCGACGAACGGAATATAACGCCCGATGCGCGTCGCTTCGACGTGTGCCTGAATGTCTTTCGCCACGTCTGACGAGAGGTGACGCGATGAGGTGCGCGGATAGGTGAGAAACTTTTTTTCGTATAAAGATTGTGCGAGTTCGAGCGTCGTCGCGGCGGAAAAGGCAAAGCGGGCGTTGGCGGCGCGTTGAAGCGTGGTCAAATCATAAAGCAAGGGCGGACGTTCGCGCGTCGCTTTGCGTTCGACTTTCTCAACCGTTCCATGCTTGCCCGTGACCTTCGCGGCGATTGCGTCGGCTTCCTCTTTTTTATCGAAGCGCGTCTCGCCTTTGGCGTTTGTGTGAACGCCGCGATAGCTGCCCGCCGTGGCTTTGAAATCGGCGTGAACCTCAAAGTAGTCGGTCGGTACGAAGTCTTTGATTTCACGGTCGCGCCTGACGATAAGGGCGAGCGTCGGGGTTTGCACGCGCCCCAGCGAATACACGCCGTCGCGCCCGATTGTGCGCGCTTTGATGGTTTGCGCTCTGGTCGCGTTTAAGCCGACGAGCCAATCGGATTGCTGTCTGGCACGCGCCGAATCGCGCAAGCCCGCGTAGTGCGTCGCGGGTTTTAAGTTGTTAAAGCCTTCGATTATCGCGTCGCGGGTTAAAGATGAAATCCATAATCTTTCAATCGGCTTGCGACACCGGGCGAGGCTGTACACGAGGTCAAAAATCAATTCGCCTTCGCGTCCCGCGTCCGCCGCGTTGACGACGGTCGTCACGTCCGCACGCGCGAGCAGTTCCTTGATGATGTGAAATTGTTTTGCGGTGCGCTCCGCCGGATGATATTTGAAAGCTTCGGGGATAATCGGCAAGTGTTCGCCGCGCCACGATTTGAAACGCGCATCGTAAGCTTCCGGGTCGTCGAGTTCGACGAGATGACCGATGCACCACGTCACGATGTCAGACCCGCTTTCGATGAAGCCGTCGCCGCGTCTGGTCGCGCCCAACGCCGCCGCGATGTCGCGCCCCATCGAAGGTTTTTCAGCGATAATGAGTCTGGTCATTTTGCGGCGTGTGATGTGATGAACGATGGTTCGTGCAGTCGCATACATTCGAGATTGAACATGTTCAATCTCAAATGTATGAATTGATGATGAAGCGTTTAATTCACTCTTAATTCTTCTTCGGTTTCGAGAAAGTCAACCGCTCCGCTGCTGATTTCATAGTAAGCTCCGACAACCATGATTTGTTCGCGTGCGACGGCTGCCATCGTCACCTCATTCTGTTTCAAGGCGTGAACCTGTTCGCGGACGTTGGCGATGACGGCTTCGCGCATACGGGCTTTGTAGTCGCGTATCGGCGGTATGTTGCACACGGCGGGAACGATTTTATTGAGCAATCTTTGAACGTTTTCCGGTTCTTTATTACGCTCTTCTTCCGGCATCATGGCGGCTTTGACCGCTCCGCAACCTTCGTGTCCCATGATAACGACGAGGTGCGATTTCAGATGTTGGATAGCATATTCGATGCTTGCTAGAACATTGCCGCTAATGGCGTTTCCGGCGACGCGGATGATAAAGAGTTCGCCGCTACCGCAATCGAAAATCGTTTCCGTCGGGACGCGACTGTCAGCGCAACCAAGTATGGTGGCAAACGGCGTTTGCGCGACGACCTGCGCGCGTCGCTCAACCGCCGAAAGCATGGGGCGCGTAGAGCGGTTGCTGTAAAAACGCGCGTTGCCGTTTTTAAGTAAGTCGAGAGCTTCAAGCGGGGTTTGCGCGAGCGGTTCGATTTCGCGCGCCATGTCCGCCATCGTCGCTCCGTGTTTGACTCGTTCGGCGATTCTGAAGTCATCTTTGAAGTCGTTGTCTTTTTGGTTCAGTACCGGATTTTGATGAATTGTTTGATTGTCGTCCATAAGATTTATTTCGTCCTGAATTTCAAACCGCGCGGGCGGCGTTTAGGTTGTGGTGGATAAGAGCGTTCGTTAGTTTTATACCGTTTGGAGCGGGGCATATCAAATCATCGGAGTCCGGTTCAGGTGCGGATGATTGATGTTTCCCTACATGCTTTAACTGGATGAGGTTTTACGCCGCGCACATCAAACTTTGAAACTTCATATACAATCGCGCAATCAATGATAAACGCGGTCATCTCAATTTTCGCGCTGGCGGGCGTCGCGCCTTTGATTCAGCGTTTCGCCGGACGGCGGGCGGGGTTGCTCGTCGCACTTCTGCCCGCGTGTTTGACCGTTTATTTTGCGAGTTATGCGGGCGTGATGATGCGCGGCGAATCGGTGACGCAACGCTTCGCGTGGGCGGCGAGTCTCGGCGTCGAGGTCAAGTTTTATCTTGACGGGCTAAGTTTATTGATGACTCTGCTTATCTGCGGCATAGGGTCTTTGGTGTGCGTCTATGGCGGCGGTTATTTGCGAAAGCACGAACATCTGGGACGGTTCTACCTGTTTCTACTCGCGTTTATGGGGGCGATGCTCGGTCTTGTGCTGGCGGGAAATTTGCTGGTGCTGTTCGTGTTCTGGGAACTGACGAGCATCACATCGTTTCTGCTTATCGGGTTTGAACACGAAGACGAGGGCGCACGCGCGGCAGCGTTGCAGGCTTTGATTATCACGGCGGGCGGCGGGTTGTTGATGCTCGCGGGCTTCGTGATGTTGGGACAAGTCGCGGGCGGAAATTACGATGTCCAAGCGTTGCTCGCGCAAGGTGACGCGATTAAAGCATCGTCGCTTTATGTGCCTCTGTTGCTGTTGATTTTCGTCGGGGCGTTCACCAAGTCGGCGCAGTTTCCGTTTCATTTCTGGCTGCCCAATGCGATGCAAGCACCGACGCCGATTAGTGCTTATTTGCATTCCGCGACGATGGTTAAGGCGGGCGTGTATCTGCTCGCGCGTCTCGCGCCCGCGCTTGGCGGAAGTGTTGAATGGACAAGCATCATGACGACGACGGGAGCGTTGACGATGATTGTGGGAAGCGTTCTGGCGTTTTATCAAACGAACATGAAACGCTTGCTCGCGTATTCGACGATTGCCGCACTGGGGACGATGGTGATGCTGATTGGCACGGGTTCGGAGTATGCGATACGCGCCGCGCTTGTGTTCCTGTTAGCACACGCGCTCTACAAAGGCGCGCTGTTTATGATTGCCGGAATCATTGACCACCAAACCGGAACGAAGGATGTCGAGGTTTTGGGCGGACTGCGAAAAGCGATGCCTTTGACCGCGACGATTGCCGTCGTCGCGGGGCTTTCGCTCGCCGCGATACCGCCGATGTTCAGCTTCATCAGCAAAGAGATGTTGTTTGAAGCGACGCTCGACGTGGATTCCAATGCGGGACGCTTCAGGTTGATTTTGACGGCGGTCGCGGTGCTGGCGGGAACGATGTTTGTGACGGTCGCGGGGTTGGTTGCGGTGCGCCCGTTCTTCGGTTCACTCAAAGTGACACCGAAAGTGGCGCATGACGCACCGCTCGAAATGTGGTTCGCTCCGGCGTTGCTGGCGGTGGCGGGAATCGTGTTCGGCTGTATGCCGAACACAGTCACGGACAGGTTGATCGCTCCGGCGGTCGCGGCTGTTTATCCGAACGCCGCGCCGATGGAACTCGCGTTGTGGCACGGGCTAAACGTACCTCTAGGTTTAAGCGTGGTGTCAATCGTGTGTGGCTTGGTGCTGTATCGGGCTTGGGATGCTTTGCGGACGCGGACGAAATGGACACAAGGGTTTTCGCGGTTCGGGACGGAAGGCATGTTCGCGGCGGGCGGTGAATTGATTGAGTGCCTCGCGCGGTGGCAGACCGCGATTTTGCAAAACGGCAAGCTGCGAATCTACCTGCTCGTCATCACGGGAACGACGATTGGCTTGACGGCTTACACGATGCGGCGCGGCGGCATAACATTTCCGGCGGCGAATTTTTTCCGCACCGATGTTAAGTTTTATGAAGTCGGTCTCGCGCTTTTGATATTAGCGGCAAGCGTCGCGGCGGTGCGTTCAAAGTCGCGTCTCGGAGCGGTCGCTGCGCTCGGTGTCGTCGGTTACGGCGTCGCTCTGGTGTTCATTCTATTCGGCGCGCCCGACCTTGCGTTGACGCAATTTTTGATTGAAACCCTGACCGTGATTCTGCTCGTGTTGGTGCTGTATCACTTGCCGCGTTTGAAGGCGATAACAGGCAAGCGCGCCCGTGCGCGTGACTTGATTGTGTCGCTTCTCTTTGGAGCGTTGATGACGACGCTGGTGCTTATCACGGCAA
This sequence comes from Pyrinomonadaceae bacterium MAG19_C2-C3, assembly GCA_024330265.1. Lineage (GTDB taxonomy): Bacteria > Acidobacteriota > Blastocatellia > Pyrinomonadales > Pyrinomonadaceae > JANDLT01. The sequence continues at coordinate 23,711 of JANDLT010000043.1, forward strand.
GCGTTGAGTTTGACCCACGGGTTTCGGATTTCTACGCCGCGCACAGTCTGCCCGACGCGCACGGGCGCAACATCGTCAACGTGATTTTAGTTGATTTTCGCGGTCTTGATACGCTCGGTGAAATCACCGTTCTGGCGGTCGCGGCAATCGGTGTGTTCGCGTTGCTGAAGTTGCGCCCGCAGGCTATCAAGCAGCGGGCGAAACGAAAACGGCGACAACTCAAGCCACTTAAAACCACCACGCGCGGAGAGGAAAGCCCGTTATAAATGTCTCTGATTTTACGCACCGCGACACGCTACCTGATGCCGTTATTGTTGTTGTTTTCGGTGTTTCTGCTTTTTCGCGGACACAATAAACCGGGCGGCGGGTTCATCGCCGGACTCGTCGCGGCGGCGGCGTTTTCGCTCTTTGCGATTGCCAACGACGTGCGCGCGGCGCGGGCTTTGGTGCGCGTTGAGCCGCAAACTCTGCTCGGCGCGGGGTTGTTGTTGGCACTTATGAGCGGGCTGTTGGCAAGCTTCGGCGGCGGAGATTTTTTAACCGGCGTGTGGGGTGATGTTCACTTGCCGCTCGTCGGTGAACTGGCTTTGGGAACGCCACTGTTTTTCGACATCGGCGTTTATTTCGTCGTCATCGGCGTCGCTCTGATGGATGTCTTCACACTCGCGGAAGAGACGGTCGCGGAAGAAACGGAGTTATTGAACGCGGATAAAAAGGAACGACGCCGATGATTGTGATGCTCGCGTTCGTCATCGGCGGGCTGTATGCCGCCGGACTCTACATGATGCTGCGGCGCAGTATCACGAAACTCATCATCGGCTTATCGCTGTTAAGTCATGCCTCGAATTTGTTGATTTTCACGACGGGCGGATTGGTGCGCGCCCGCCCGCCGATAATCGCGGACGGGGCGACGGAGATTATCAAACCGTTTGCCGACCCTGTGCCGCAGGCTCTTGTCTTGACGGCGATTGTCATCAGCTTCGGCGTGACGGCGTTCGCCCTCGTGTTGTTGCATCGCACATACCTGACGATTGGGACGGATGATTTAGATGATTTATCGAAAACCGATTTAGCGCAGCCTGAAAGGAACGGCTGAACACTCTATGCCGAACTTATATTTTTGATGAACACGCTTTTGATATTGCCGTTGATTACGCCGTTGATGGTCGCCGCCGTTTCGTTTCTGGTGTGGCGACGCAAGGCGTGGCAGAAATGGTTGAGCGTCGGCGGGGCATGTATGTCGTTCGTGTGGGCGTGCGCGTTGTTTGAGAGTGTGCGTGATGGAGAGATTTTAACGATGCAGGCGGGTGGTTGGGCAGCACCGTTTGGCATCTCCCTCGTTGCCGATACGTTCGCGGCGGTGATGGTTTTACTCACGGCGACGATGGGTTTAGCGGTGACGATTTACGCTGTGCGAAGCATAGATGAGCGGCGCGCGGCGTTCGGGTTCTATCCGATTTTGCAAATTCTTTTGATGGGCGTGACGGGTGCTTTTCTGACCGGAGATTTATTTAATCTTTACGTCTGGTTCGAGGTGATGTTGATGTCGTCGTTCGTGCTTTTGGCTCTCGGCGGCGAACGGGCGCAGATAGAAGGCGGCATCAAATACGTCACGATAAATTTATTGTCATCCGCGATTTTCCTCGCCGCGATAGGCTTTCTGTACAGCGTCACGGGAACGCTCAACATGGCTGACCTCGCCTTAAAAATCGGTGCGTTGCCCGCGAGTCTGACCGCGCCTTTGAGCGTGTTGTTCCTCGTCGCGTTCGGGGTTAAAGCCGGATTGTTTCCGTTGTTCTTCTGGTTGCCCGCGTCGTATCACACGCCGCCCGCCGTCGTCTCCGCCGTCTTCGCCGGACTCTTAACGAAGGTCGGCGTGTATGCTTTGATTCGGACGTTCACTTTGATTTTCGCGTTCACCGATGTTGATGTTGATAACCTATTATTGACGCTCGCGGGCTTAACGATGGTCACGGGCGGACTCGGTGCTTTGGCGCAAACCGACGCGCGGCGCGTGTTGTCGTTTCTCATCATCGCGCATATCGGCGTCGCGGTGATGGGCTTGGGTCTGAACTCGACGCGCGCCCTCGCGGGAACGATTTTCTATCTCATCGAGGATGTCATCGTATTGACGAATCTGTTTCTCATCGTCGGCATCATGGGGCGCGTGTGCGGGACGTTTGAACTGGCGCGGATGGGCGGCATGTACCGCACGCATCCGATGCTCGGAGCGTTGTTTTTAGTTCCGGCATGGTCACTCTCCGGCGTGCCGCCGTTCTCCGGTTTCTTCGCCAAACTCGCGCTCGTGCAAGCCGGATTGGAAGTCGAAGCATATACGGTCGTCGCGTTGTCGCTCGTGGTCGGGATTTTGACTTTGGTGGCGATGATGCGTTTGTGGGCGGAAGCGTTTTGGAAACCGTCGCCGTATGTCGTTGATGCGGCACAGGACAAAATGCAGACAGGGAAAATGTTGCTTGTGCCGGTGTGCGCGTTGTCTCTGATGAGCATCGGGCTTGGCATCGGGGCGGAAGCGGTGTTCGGTGTCGCGCTCACGGCGGCAGGGCAAATTGACAATGCGAATGGTTATATTGAAGCGGTTTTGGGGGTGCGGCGATGAGCGGTTTTTTGTGGAACATCTTGCTCGCGCTCGCATGGGTGGGGCTAAACGGCGAGTTCACGAATGGTAACTTTATCGTCGGCTTCGCGCTCGGCTTCCTGATACTTTTCTTCGCCCGGCGCGGCACGGACGGCAGAACCGGCGCGCCCGGTTACGGTCGCAAAGTGTGGCAGGTGACAGGGCTTCTGTTGTTCTTTATCAAAAAACTCATCGTCGCTAATGTGCGCGTCGCTTACGATGTTTTAACGCCCGGTTATCGTATGCGTCCCGGCATTCTCGCCGTGCCGCTCGATGCCCGAACGGATTTGGAAATCACATTGCTCGCCAACTTGATTACACTCACGCCCGGTACACTGAGCCTCGATGTCTCGAATGACCGCCGCACGCTCTACATCCACGCGATGTACGCCGATGACCCGGAAGCCGTCAAGCTTTCTATCAAACACGGCTTCGAGCGGCGCATCCTTGAGGTCTTGCGATGAACTTAACCGACAACTGGATTGGGGCGTGGTTCGTCAACTTGATTTACCTGATGTTGATGACGGCGATGCTGCTCGCCTTCGTGCGTTTGGTGTACGGCAGGGCAGCACCCGACCGTGTGGTCGCCCTCGATTTAATTTCCGCCATCGTCGTCGCGTTCAGCGCCCTTTATGCGGTCGTGACAGACCAACGGGAATTGATTGATGTCGCTATCGGCATCGCGTTGATTACGTTTTTAGGAACGATTGCTTTCGCGCGCTACATCGAACGGCGGGCGCGTGATGACGAAGAATGACGGGCGATAGAATGGGAAAACGATTTGATGATTAACGAATCTTTCGGCGTGGTGCGTGAAGTGGTGGTGCTGGCGTTATTGTTCGTCGGCGCGCTGTTTCTGTTGCTGGCGGGAGTCGGTGTGGTGCGTATGCCGGATGTCTTTACGCGCATGTCGGCGGCGACGAAAGCGGCGACGCTCGGCACGCTTTGTATGCTCTGCGCCGTCGCGGTTTATTTCAACGATTTCGGTGTCACGGTGCGCTCGATGCTCGTCGTCGCGTTCGTGTTTATGACCGCACCCGTCGCCGCGCATCAGATTGGACGCGCCGCCTATTTTATCGGCGTCGAACTCTGGAGCGGCACACGCCTTGACGAACTGCGCGGACGATACGACGCGGAGACTCATGTATTGAACAGCCACACGACGAAGAACAATTCGGCTTCCGATGAGACGCACGATACCGATTAAGAAGGTGAGAAACTTAACCGACTCTTTTCTGCTTTAACCAATCAGGTCATCGAACGCGCTCGACACATCACGCGAACCGTGCAGCACGCGCAGAACTTCGATGCCGTCGTCTATCGGTTGGTAGAAGATGATGTAATTGCCAGCCGCGAAACTCCGCAATCCGACAATCAAATCATTACGTTCACGTCCCGCCGATGGAAAGCTCAGTAGCGTATCGAACTTGTCGGTAATCTGTTTCAGCAACCGCGTCGCCGACCCCGCATCTTTCGCTGAAACAAACTCCCAAATTTCGCGCAAATCTTCGCGTGCGTCCTCCGAGAGGTTGACGCCGTTCATGCTCTTTTGCGCTCACTCTGCTTGTTAGTCGTCTTATTGTCGCCCGTTGTTCGGCGGGCGGACGGCGAAGCATTTTTCTTTCCGGTGATGTCTTGAAAAACTTCTGCCCCCGACTTATAGGCTTTGTATTCGCCGCGAGCTATCTGCTCTTTCCCGCGCATAATGTCCCGGCGTAAGTCTTCCGTGCGAATGCGCTTCAAGTCGTCTTGCTCTTTAAGCAGGCGCAAGCCTTCGCGCACGACTTCGCTTGCCGAGTAGTACATGCCTGTCGCAACCTTTTGATTTATCAACTCTTCGAGTTCCGGCGTCAGTGAAACATTCATCTTTTTATCCTTACCTTTAATCTTCACGTTGCGGGCATTATACAGAATGGCGGCGAGTAGCAATAATTGTTACTCGCCGCCTTCGGTCGCTTCTTTCTTAAAACGTGATGAGCAATGCTTTAGTCTTGTTCGTTCGGGTCGGTTTCGGCGTCTTCTTTGGTGCGGTGAATCGTGCTGTCTTTGTGGTCGGGCGTGTGAACGTGGTGCGTCGTGTCTTTGTCGGTGCGCCCTTCTTCAGTGTCTTTGAAGGCGGTCGCGCCCGCCGTGCTGCGCGCGTCGGGGTCGCCCTGTGAAGCGTCGCCGTGCTGCATCTGTTGGGCGATTTGCGTCGGGTCGTCATAGCTGGAAGCCTGACCGAGTTTATCGGCATTGAAGCCGTCGGTTTGCGTTCCGGTCGAATCTTTATCGCCGTCCTGTTTCTGCTGGTTCTGTTCATCAGCCATGTTTGTTTTGTCTCCTTAGAGATTGTGAATTAAAAATTTCAAACGTCTGGAAGTTACGGCTTCAGGTTCTGGTTGACCGTGCGGCTTGCCGTCGGAGCGTCATGCAACGCGACCGGACTTGCCGACGGCTTACGGAGTTTGATGTTGAGCAGTTCGACCAACACCGAAAATCCCATCGCAAAATATGTGTAACCCTTCGGAATGTGGAAGCCGAGTGCTTCGGCAACGAGATTGACGCCGATTAAAATCAGGAAGCTTAAAGCGAGCATCTTTATCGTCGGATGACGTTCGACGAAGCCGCTGATAGTTCCGGCGAAAATCAACATCACGCCGATAGAGATGACGACCGCCGTAATCATCACACCGATTTGGTCAACCATGCCGACCGCCGTGATAACCGAATCAAGCGAGAAAACTATATCCAACAACATGATTTGAAAAATCACGCTGGCAAAGCTGACGCCCTTGCCGGTCGTCGCTCCGTGCGCTTCCTCGCCTTCGAGTTTCAAGTGAATCTCGCGTGTGGACTTGGCGATTAAAAACAGTCCGCCGAGAAGCAAAATTATCGCTCTGCCCGTGACGCCGAAACCGAAAACGGTAAAGAGCGGTCGCACTAATCCGACAATCCAAGAAATCGAAAGCAACAGCAAAACGCGCATCACGAGTGCCGCCATGAGTCCGACGGTGCGGGCGCGTTTCTGTTGTTCGGCGGGCAGTTTCGCGGCGAGAATCGAGATGAAGATGATGTTGTCAATGCCGAGTACGATTTCAAGCGCGGTCAGCGTCAGCAGCCCGATGATGACTTCACTGGTCAACCATTCCATGATGTTTAGCGTGTACCTTTGACGTGGTGTTTGAAAACAAAAGCCTTGATTTTCGGATTGTCGCCGCCTTCGCCCTTTTAACACAAGCGCGTCTTGTTTTTTTCAACGCGCGGCGGTGAAAGTTTCAGTCGGCAATCGGCACGCTAGATTTAGTCTGCCTTCTGCTTTAAGCTGTCGCCGAAAAGCCGTCGCGGATTTAATTTCACGAAAAATAATAGACACAAGGGGAACAAGCATGAAAAACTTAGGCACTTCGCCGCGCACCATGCGCATACTGTCCATCTTAACCGTCACCTGCGCCATACTCCTGACAACGATGAGCGTCACTTACGCGCAAACTTCCAACAATCGCAACCGCCGCCCACAGCGTCCGGCACTTGGGCGCGGAAGCGTTGACCGCCGCGCGGCGTTATCCCGCACTCAAACGCAAATCATCCGCGAGGTTCGCAGTGAACTAGCGACGTTGCCGTATTACGATGTTTTCGATTGGCTGCAATTCGAGGTGCGACCGGACAACTCTGTTATCTTGAGCGGGCAAACGGTTCGCCCGACTCTCAAGCGCGACGCCGAAAGCCGCCTGCGCGACATCGAAAGCATTTCGCGCGTCGTCAATAACATAGAAGTTTTGCCGCTCTCGCCACAGGACGACCGCATCCGCGTCGCCGTTTATCGCACGTTATTTAATTTCGATTCGCCGCTTTACCGTTATGCTCTCGGCGCAGTTCCGTCAATCCGCATCATCGTTAATCGCGGGCGCGTCACGCTCAAAGGCATAGTCAATTCGGAGTTTGACCGCAATTATGCCAATGTCCAAGTTCGCGGAGTTCCCGGCATTTTCGAGGTCACGAACGAACTGCAAATCGAAGGACAACAAGCCCGCTAAACCGTCATCAATCGTAGGTGCGAACAATCAATTTTGAAGCTTCAAACTTCTCACGCGAATCGTTCGTTACCGTTATTGATGACACTTTGAAACGTCGCCTCGTAGCTCACTTTACATTGGAAATTCAAGTCTTGAGGAGTAACCACACATGAGTACCAACCCCCTTATCGAACTTCACAAACACGGTCAAAGCTTCTGGTATGACAACATCAACCGTCCGCTTGTCACAAGCGGCGAACTCAAGCGTTTGGTCGAAGAAGACGGCTTGCGCGGCGTGACATCGAACCCGACGATTTTTGAAAAAGCGATTACCGAATCCGACGCTTACGACGAAGAATTTTCGCAAGTCGTCAAAGCGGGCGGCGAGTTTTCCGCCGCGACCGTGACCACCGCTTTAACGACCAGCGACATCAAGCAAGGCTGCGACATCATGCGTCCTGTGTACGATGAATCCGGCGGGCTTGACGGTTATGTCTCGCTTGAAGTCGCGCCCGACCTCGCGCACGACACCGAAAGCACCATCAAGCAAGCGATGGAATTACACAAAAGCGTCAACCGCAAAAACTTGATGATTAAAGTTCCGGCGACGCCCGCCGGTATCCCCGTCATCACGAAACTTATCAGCGAAGGCATCTGCGTCAACGTCACCTTGATGTTCTCCACCGATACTTACGCTGATGTCGCGGAAGCTTACATCAAGGGTCTGGAACAGCGTCACGCGGCGGGCAACTCAATCAAGGAAGTCTGTTCGGTGGCGAGTATTTTCGTCAGCCGCGTGGACACGAAAATTGATAAACACCTTGAAGCCAAAATCGCGGCAGCCACAGACGAAGCCGAAAAAGAAAAAATTCGCGGCTTACTCGGTAAAACCGCGATTGCCAACTCCAAAGTGATGTATGAGGAGTACACCAAACTTTACAGCGACACGAACGAACGCTGGCAGAAATTGAAAGCGCAAGACGCTAACCCGCAACGCTTGCTGTGGGCTTCAACCAGCACGAAGAATCCGGCGTTGCCCGACACTTATTACGTCGAAGCACTCATCGGCAAAGACACAGTGGACACGATGCCGCCCGCGACCGTCAACGCCTTCCGCGATCATGGCAAAGTCGCCGCGACGCTCGAACAGAACATGGAAGGGGCGCACGAAACATTAAGGCAAGTCACCGCCGCCGGAATTGATTTAGACAAAGCGATGCAGGAACTTCAAGATGAAGGCGTCGCCTCATTCGCCAAGTCTTTCGAGAACTTGAAAGAAGCACTCGTCAACAAACACAAATCGCTTTCCATGACCACCGCCGCGACTTCCGATTAGTTTAGCGTGGGTTCGACGTAAGTTGTTCCACCCTCATAGTCCCGTCAGGGGCGGCATAGTAATAGCCCACGGCTTACGCCGTGGGCTATTACTATGCCGCCCCTGACGGGACTGAACACCCAAGCTCGACTTTATCCATTTTGGAAACAGGGAACGTAAATAAAAGACTTAGCGTCACGATTATTCGCCAGACTTTTTGAATGTCAGTCAAAAAGTGGACATTCAAAAAGTCTGACGTTGAAAACAAAAGACTTATGCCATCGGCGTTTCGGCTTCCTAAAAATGGATAAAGTCGAGCTAAGTTGATACTTCGAGCGAAAGACGAATCTGCGTGGGCGGCTAAATCCGATTCGATGGACTGCCACCGCCGATGTTCGCGGACAGTTCAAATTCTTCGGCTTGCCACGTCCGCGCCACTTCATCACGCGCTCTTTTAGGCAACTCATTGAACCAATTCTCAATGGTGAGAATTTCCGGCTCAATCCCTGCGAGAATTGCATCGTCAATGCCCTTATGTTTTTCCCACACGGCGATAAAGGTGCAACCCCCTTTGTGCGAGTCAACCCTCCCTAAGTCTCGGACGCGAGCGGAGATAAGCTTGGCGAGTTGCTTGCAAACCTGATGGTTGTCGCGATGGTCGCGGTCAAAGGCGATGATCGCAGTCGAACCTCTTACCGCCTGAATTAAATCGTGATGCCCGACACCGACTCCGGCAGTGGCGATGACGAGATTGCCGGGTTTGAGTTTGACGTAAACCTCCGCCTTGAGTGCGCCTTCGGTGATAAATATCGCGTCCCCTTCATTCTTTTCGCTTCGGCAAAACGTCCAGTGGATGGGACTGCCGGAACTCGTGCCGTGCGGTTCTTTGGTCAACCGATCTTCTGCCGTTGAAAGCCAGAGGTAAGTGGATTCGCCATCACGTTCGTGGCGTAGTTGGCAAGCTTGGATTCTTCCCGTTTCATCCCTGTATGGAATGACCAACGCTGCTTTCTCGTAGTCGTAATCTTTGCCGAGCTTCAACTTACCTGCGGGGTTCAGCCAAAAACCGGGAACGCCGATCACGCCGCGCATCTGCCTGTTTGCCATATACTCAGGAAACCGCTCCTCAAGGTAGCGGCTGATGGATTCAGCCAGCCGTTCTCTTTCCGAAACCGTGCAGGGCAAGCCGCCGAAACGCGCGGCATCAAGCGTCGTCAGCCCGCGACGCAATAAGCCCTTAGCACCAAGTACTAAAGTCTCTTCATACCTCCATGCGGGAGAAAGTTCAATAAGCTTAGGAGTTACGCAGTTGAGTTCATTTTCAATACTTTACGCGGCTATAACGAAAGCCTGACTTGTCATAAGTTCTTTATTTTCAACAATGGCTTGTTCAACGATGTTTCAACTGCGTAACTCCTAAAGCTTTATGTAAGCGGCGTTTCTGACTTCAATCGGGGCGAGGAGCGTTCGCTCGGAGTTTTCCGTTGCTTGCGGTGCGCTTTGGATTGATGAAACCGTTTTCCGCCCTTCGTAATCCTCAGCAATCAGGACATGAATCCACCCTCCGTCACGCGCCTGTTTCTTACTGCCTGCGCTCTTCCGCATACAATGTGCCAGCTTATCGTCTCTCGTGACTTGGCAATACTTGGTGGCTTTGCAGATCGGACAGGGTTCGGCACGGGTCGCACGTTTGAATCCGACAAGCGGACGCGGCTCGAACTTGCGGCGCGTTCCGGTGTCGCCAGCCGTCCGTTGAAGGAGTTGCTCATCCATCTCTCAAGTACCTCCTTGCATCTTTAACGCTCAAGAGTCGCAAGCACATAAATCTCATCTGACTGCGTTTTTTTGATTGATACGATGATCACGAATGGTAAGAGTTGATAGACTAAAAGCGAAGAGCACCCATCTCCTCGATGCGACGTGTGATGTCACTCGTGACTGCCGTGATGACTTGCGCCTCTTGACGTTTCATCGCCGCCTCGATTCCGGCGAGCCGAATCATGGCGATGCTTTGCTCTTGACGACCAAGTAGTGCCGCGTTCGCATCAATGGTATCGGTCGTCGCTTCACGCGCGAAACCTGACATCGAGTTTTGATAAACAGTCTGAGCGTTATTAGCCTGCCCCTGCCAGTTGCCGATTGCACCCATCGCAGCTCCTGCCCGCTCCGCAGTCGCCCCCTTGTATTCGCCATACCGGACATCTTCAATTTTTTGTTGCCCAGCGACGATCTCGTTCGTGTTATTGATCGTGTTCGCCATCGCCTCGTTGGTGATACCGATGGTTTCGTCGCGCGTATATTCGATAGCCCCTTTCTGTACGTTCAAGACACCACGTTGCCCGACGGTCGAACCGAGGGAGCCTCCGGCAGAAGTTAAACCGCCTGCTGTCGCACCGCCTCTGCCCATTCCCGCTCTCAACCCAATTAACGATCCGCCCACACCCCACTTCTGCGCGTTCCATTGTTCATCAACGAGTTTGTCTTGCGTCTTGAACTGCACGTCCGCCATGTCCTGCGTCACCATCGTCGAAACTCCGGCACTCTTAACGCCTGCCTCTCCCGAAGTTTGGTAGTGTTGGTTCGCGGCGACACGCTGCGCTTCGAGCGTCCGTTGTTCGTACTTCAACCCGGCGAGCGTGTTCGTTCGCTGCTGAGAGGCGGAAGCGTTGTTCAAACTCTGATTAAGCATCCTTCTGGCGTTAAATCCGCCGAGTTCTTTCGTGAGTCCGATCATTGCCGAGCGGTTCTTATATTCCGTTTCCGCACGCACATTGTTTTGCGACGCGGCAGCGGTCGCATCAACCTGCAAGCGTTCCGCGCTGTTGTTGAGTGCCGCGCTCAACTTAGAACTCACCAACGTCAAGCCCGTGCCGCTGACCGCCGCGATCCAGCCGGAAGCGGCAGTGGCGACGCCTTGAAAGGTTTCACCGAAAGCAATGCGCCACGAAATCACCGGCGACGCGACAAGCATCAGTGTCGCCACCAGCATCATGAATGCGCCGGTAGCAAGTGCCGTGATGGGGTCGAGGGCAGGATTGACTTCTATACGTAGCGAACCCGGGACAACCGAAAACGAACTGTATTCGTAGTTTGCCAATCCCAACATGCCGAATGAGTAAGCGATGATTCGCGTGATGGAAAGCACGACGGGGAAGACGAGCGTGAAGACGATCAGCCCGCGAAAGAAGCGGTAAGTAATTTCATTGGCGAGCGAGCGGTCAACCGCCACGCAAATCATCCACGGAATCGCAAGGCGGAAAGCGATCACCAGCAGCCCACCGATGATGACTAGAAAGAAGTCGGCGAACTTCATCAATGCCCGTGCGATGGTGAACAGTCCAACCCAGAACTTCATGTCGCCTTGCATGTCGCTTGAGACCCTTTCAATGCTTTGCACCGTGCCGCCGATGCCTTCGCTGTTAAGCACGCCGATGATCGTCGGTAGTCCGTTGTCCGGTGTGGCAAGCGAGTACGGCGTATTAAACAGCGCATCCCGCGCCGTTACTCTATGGTTCACGAAATGTGTGTATCTGACTTCAAATGCTTCACGCACTTGTACCACCGGCTGGCGCATCGGCGTCGTGATGACCTGTCCGAGTTTGCAAAGGTAAGTCACCATGTACGGTCCGACGAGAATCAACGGAAGGAAGACAAGGCATCGAGCGACCCATCCCAAAAAGTCTTTCGTCAGACCCATCTTCTCCGACATGAGTTTCAGGAAGGATGCCGCCATAACGAGTTGCGCGACGACCGCCGCCAGCCACACGAATCGCTTGAGCAGCAACCCTTCAATGATGTTTTTCGTGTCTCTGAGGAAATCAGCAGAAGTTTGCGTGATCGTCGCGCCGTGATCGGGAGAACTATACACGTTCGAGCGCGTTGGACTCGCTCCGGCTCCTTGCGCCCGCGCTGCTTGAGTGAAGCTGAATGCGGCGATGAGGGCGAGTAGCGCGCACACGGTTTGCGCCCGCCACGTAGTTAGCTTTTTGGAATTATTGATTGTTTTCCGGGCGGGCTTTGTGATTTTCCTCATCGCTGCTTCCGTATTCTCATGCTTCATGAGCGTCCTTCTCCTTGCTGACCGCTTACTATTTATCCTTGCCTTCATCTGCGATTGCAGTCGCGCTACGCCTTTGGTCAACGATGGTTGAAGGGTAAGTAAAAGTCCTCGTCCGGCGGGTCGATCTTGACTTCCGTTGCGGGGTCGAAAATCTCGTCAAGTGTTTTCTCAACTTCGTCATTCAAGTCGGTCATCTGCCGGAACCATTCGATGTCGCCCTGCACCTTCTTAGCGAACTTCAATCCGTCATCAATCACCACGCCGTACTTCTCGATTTTCTCGGCGATGATCTTCTTCATGTCAGAGATTTCCTTCATCACAAGTTCTGATTGAGTGTCGCACTCGGCGATGAGGCGGTTGATTTCCTGCACGGCTTGTTCGTTGCCCGCACCTTTCGCTATCTCCTCTTCAAGTTTCAACTTCAAGTCAATGCGACGCTTGGCGATGTTCGCCAAGCGCAAGTTCGCTATCTCCAGCCGGTAATGGGCATCGTTGTATTCAGTATCCATTCGCGCCAAAGCTTCTTGGTGCGCGATCACGCGCTCGCTCGAACGCCCGATGGTGTGCGTCAGATACTCGTCGAGGTCGCGCTTGTTTTGATCCGCATCGAAGATGCCGTTTTGCAGCCGATCATACATACGCTTCACGGCTTGAATCCGGCACGTAATCATGCGCTGTATCTGGTCGCGCAGTTGCATCGAGTCGCGCACGGTGCGCCCGAGACTGGCAACCGTGCTGACGAGTTGTCTATGGCGCGCGAGTTCCGTATCAACCGTATTCAGGATGCCGCCGAGACTCTCTATTTGCTTGACTTGGTTCTCGACCATCTTCGAGTATTTCTCGATTTGGGCTTTGTACTGGTTGACGGTCGCCACCCATCGTGACGCTTCTTCGATCATCTTTTCGATTTGCGTTCCATGGTTTATCGCGTCGTACACCGGGAACGCCCGCACGCTTGTCACCGGAGTAAGCAAAGCCGCGATTAGCAAGCCGAACATCACCGGGCGGAGCAATTCTGTTCTAAGTAGGTTGATGGTTTTCACTTTCGTGCCTTCCTTCTCGTTTGGTGTTAGGACACACCTTACTCAAGCTGCGAGCAGCCCTTCGTTCAACAGGTCGCCTGCTAACAGCCGCTCATCAATCGTCTTCAATCCCTTATTAACGAGTCCTTCCGGGTAGCGGATGGCGAGCCACGCATGTATCTGATCCTGCGTCAGGTGCGGATACAGGTAGGCGACACGCACACGCGCGTTGCGCTCGTCGTCGTTCGTCGTGTAAGTCCACAGTTCGCGGGCGGTAAGTTCGATTTGAAGTTTCTCGGCGCGTTGCCCTAGCCCGGCTCCCCAGATGCCGACGAACTGCGAGTAAAGTCCCGCCTCGTTTTGAATCGAATCAATCGCCGCCACCGTTTCGGGCGTCAAGCTAAATGACCTAACCATTTCGTCATAACCAGATTGCTGTAACCCGATGAACTTGATGCCGACCGTACTCAACAGCGCGTGACCGATGCTGTTCGGGGCGTGCGGTGTACCCGCGATGTCCTCGAAGGCTTGCGTCATCAGCAGTGTGAAGACGCCTTCCTTGCGACCTGTGCGGACGTACCTTTCGATGATCTCGGTGATCGCCGAAAATTTTTTGATGTACTTCCACATCTCGTCGAATGCGATGACCTGCTTGGTGCGCGTCCCGTCCGGCTCACGCCGCCCCTCCGCTTGAATGATGCGCGCCGTGATACGGAAGACGAGCGAATCACGGATGCCTTCAGGGAAGTTCTCGACGCTCTTGATCTCGTAAACGTCGAGCCGAGAGTCTTGCTCAAAGTCAGGGTGTGTCGGCGCGTCAATGAACGGATTGCCGGTGAACTGTTCGAGCGCGAGGCAGAGTTGGACACGGCAAGCGTCAGCTTCCGGTTCGTCAAGGCTGACGGCGCGCAACCAATCGACGAGGTGCGCGTGGCGCGGTTCGTGCTTCGGTCTGCCCGCTCGGTTGCGCTTAATCTCGTTGACATAGACGGCGCGCACTCCTTTATCGAGAAGGCTCCGGGCGAACTTGTAGTTCTTATCCGCCCGCGTGTATTGCGCGAGGATGAGCGCGTCATCAACGACAAATGAAATTTGCAACTCTGATGGCGGCACTCTTTCGGCGATGCCTTCGTAGTCCCAGACGTTTAACGCCTGCGGGCTGTTCGGGTCGAACCCTAAATGCCGTCCACCAAACGCACGCACCATCGGCTCACACGATTCGCCATAGTCCATAATCTTGACGCGCAAGTGTGCGATGCTGCTCAACATCTCGACGATCATCTTCATGCCGAGAACGGATTTGCCGCTTCCCGGTCCGCCGAGTATCACGCCGACGGGCGAACTGATCTCTTTCTTATCGAACAAGTCCCAACCCGTCAGGTGGCGTGTCGGAGTCGCCGCCAGCGTGTGCGGGCGAGGGCTTCCCGCCCACACTGATTCGAGCGGAACGAGACGCGCGAGCGAAGCGACTACTTCCTTGAACTCTCTGCCTGTGGGCGCAGGATTCAACTCGCCGACGATTGCGCTTGGATAGACCGCACGCAATCCTTCCGGGTGTTCACGCCCCGCGTCGGCTCCTGAGAGGTTTCCGTAAGCTCCGATGATGTGGCGGCAGTAGGTTTCAATTCTTTCCAACTCCGCACGTTGCCCGTCGCGGGTTCGCACCGGGTTGCCGCAAACGACGGTGTAAGTACGAGCCATGATGAGCGCGTTGCGATTGCCGCTCATCTCTTTGCGTAAGCCTTTCAAGTCTTCGCTCGCCGCCGCCGCGTCCGGGTCTTCCGCATCGGGATCACTGCTCTTGCGAGTCGTCGCCGTCTTCGCTCGACTCAAATCAACGTGCTGGTGCTTCAAGTCTTCTTTCGCTCTGGCTTGATCGAGCGTGATGAATTCGGTGATGTCTGTGTGTTCGCACACGAGGGTTGGGTTGGCGGTCAAGTTACGCATCATGTCCGCCGTGATCTCAGGTGTCGGCGGGCGAAACATCGTCACGACCGCAACGGGTGTGTTGCCGTGCATCAGGAAGTCGCCCTTACCCGTGATGTCTTCTCCGCAGAGATGAGCGCGAAGGTCGGCTCCTTCAATGTCGGCGAGACGCGGGGAGGTGTGTTCGTTGCGGCGATGTCCGCGATAAATCGCCCGCCACAGTTCTTCGCGCGAAAGCGGTCGAATCCTCAGTTTGCAGATTTGCTCGATCTGAGCAAATATCCCCAGCGCGTTATCCATCGCTTCCTCTTCGTCTTCGCGCAGGCGTTGCACGATGCGGTCACGGTTCGTGCGCGTCCAAGCCCGCGAGACAGCCGTCGAAAACCTGAAGATTCCGCCTCGTCTGATTTCACGCAGAGTTGCCGGAAAGAACGCCGCAAGCGCACCCATGCGGGCGCGCGAGGGATCACCGGCTTGCTTAATGGGTATGCGTATCCACAGCGAAAGCGTCGCTCGTTGATAAGCACCCGTCTCTGCTCCCGCGTGCAACTGGGCTATCCCAAGCGTGTGGAGCGAGCGCGCAGGGATGTACGAGTGTTTGAGGGCGCACTGGTTGTCGAGATGCCGTTTAATGATTTCGCCGGGGTCGGGTGTAACCGCGTGACGAAACTGCACGACGACGTTCGGCATCTTGATGCACGCGAGCATTCGGGCGAGTGAGTTTCGGACTTGATCAACAACCCGGTCGTCGGCGAGTAGTGTGCTCGGCATTTCGACGACATAGGCTTTTGTGAAGCTTCCGTCCGTGTGGCGCAATAACCCTGTGCGTGTCACGCCGTGAATCGAAGTCACTCTGCTCGTCCCCTCTGGGCGCGATAGTCGCCGCCGATCTTGACGTGCGGCGAGTGATGCGGTTTTGATTGCTTCCGCCGCTTCGCCGTTCTCTTTGTGCAACAGGCGACGCGCGGCTGTGCCGACGCGAAGTAGGCGCAAGCCAACCCCAAGCCCCAAGCCTGCGCCTACTCCGGCGACACTCAAACCGACGATTGTTAAGAGCATTGTCGCTGTCATTTGTTTTGCATCCTCGGTGATTTTGATTATCCAGAGGTTTATCGAGACTGAACTCGCGCTTCGAGCGCGGGCGCGTTCTTAATCCACGACACGTTCAACTCGTCTTCCGGCAGTGCCCGTTGTTGCCAGTGGTGAGTGAGTAGTGCTTTTAATTTATGGTTGAACCAGTACGGGCGACGACCGTAACGCACGAGGTTGAAGAACAGGACGCTTGCGCCCAGCGTCGACAAGCCGGTGAAGGTCGAAGCCGGAAAATTGAAAATCCAAATGTTCAAGATGAACGGCAGGACGAACGCCGCCATCGTCAATATCAAAATCCACTTCCAGTCGGTATGCGGCACGCCGAACTTGGTGACGGGTAAGTAGATGCGTTCGCGTATCGGGTGCTGTTCCACTTGGCTTTCCTTTGGTTGATGCCCGCGAGCAGTGCGTGAACAGGTTGGGCGTGTTGGGTGTCGGGTGCTATTGAAGCGAGCTAAGTACAGGACAAAAGATTACAAAGCCTAATGAAATCAGAGCGTTGTGCCACA
>JANDLT010000044.1 GCA_024330265.1 Pyrinomonadaceae bacterium MAG19_C2-C3
TGACCCGCTAGACCTTGATGGTCTGGTCGCAGCATAAAAGAGTCACACATTAGGTTTACTTACCTCCGTTTTACCCACCCGTCCTGATGTGCTCAACGCCTTTCGGCGTCATAGGAATCTTCACTAGAGCGTAACGAATATCGCAACTCGTACCCGTCGGGTGCTCAACGCCTTTCGGCGTCATAGGAATCTTCACGAACACTGAACACATTCCGTTTTTTCGGCACGACTGTGCTCAACGCCTTTCGGCGTCATAGGAATCTTCACAAGGCGAACCGGAAGCTTTGTTACCGCACATTGAAGTGCTCAACGCCTTTCGGCGTCATAGGAATCTTCACGCGGTGCCGCGCGTGAATTCGACTTGCACTTGCCGTGCTCAACGCCTTTCGGCGTCATAGGAATCTTCACTCGAAAACACGGGTCGAGTTAAGTTGCCGCGACAAGTGCTCAACGCCTTTCGGCGTCATAGGAATCTTCACTTGACCGCCGCTTCGACTACGCCTTTATCGCCCGTGAGTGCTCAACGCCTTTCGGCGTCATAGGAATCTTCACTGGATGTGTCAGTGATAAGTGCGGTGTAATGATGGTGCTCAACGCCTTTCGGCGTCATAGGAATCTTCACGAAGGAATTTCGATTGATGCATTAGTGACTGAAATCTGTGCTCAACGCCTTTCGGCGTCATAGGAATCTTCACGTCGCAATCGTCGCCGCTCTCTACGGCGTGATGAGGTGCTCAACGCCTTTCGGCGTCATAGGAATCTTCACGCCGCCGCCGTATAGCTTGATGCGCTTTTGCTGTGGTGCTCAACGCCTTTCGGCGTCATAGGAATCTTCACGCGCGCTTCACCGGGATTCCCGGTCTGGCGGCAATGTGCTCAACGCCTTTCGGCGTCATAGGAATCTTCACCACAGCAACCAAGTTGCAAAGCAATCTCCGTGAGCGTGCTCAACGCCTTTCGGCGTCATAGGAATCTTCACCTCCGCCCATTTCCGCTAGTTCCGCGAATAGTTCCGGTGCTCAACGCCTTTCGGCGTCATAGGAATCTTCACGTGCGCGTGCTTTGCGGGGCAAGCGATTGACATTCGGTGCTCAACGCCTTTCGGCGTCATAGGAATCTTCACAGGCGCAGGTTCGGGGTTGTTTGTGTGAGCGTCTGGTGCTCAACGCCTTTCGGCGTCATAGGAATCTTCACTGAATTGTCGCCGGCGAACCCGCCGCTTTCTTCCCGTGCTCAACGCCTTTCGGCGTCATAGGAATCTTCACCGCCGCCGAAAGAATCAGCGTCCCCGCCACGTCGTGTGCTCAACGCCTTTCGGCGTCATAGGAATCTTCACTCGATGATTGATGCGGGTATCAATCCCGGCACGTTGCTGTGCTCAACGCCTTTCGGCGTCATAGGAATCTTCACGTCGTGAGACAGTGAGTTCCCGAAAATCCCGTACAGTGCTCAACGCCTTTCGGCGTCATAGGAATCTTCACACGGGGACGAAATACAAGATTGTGGCGGGGCATCGGTGCTCAACGCCTTTCGGCGTCATAGGAATCTTCACATGGGCAAATTCTTTGGCGAAAAAAGGCGAGAAAAGTGCTCAACGCCTTTCGGCGTCATAGGAATCTTCACTTGAAATCTTGCGAAGCGTGAGATACCGCGCCGAACGGTGCTCAACGCCTTTCGGCGTCATAGGAATCTTCACAGAGGTGAAAATCATGTTGTTGTACGACCTTGAAAGTGCTCAACGCCTTTCGGCGTCATAGGAATCTTCACGCGGCAGGATGAGCATCAAAGCACCGACGATGTAGTGCTCAACGCCTTTCGGCGTCATAGGAATCTTCACACGATTAACCAAACTTGCGAGCGGTGCGGCGGGCGGGGTGCTCAACGCCTTTCGGCGTCATAGGAATCTTCACCAGCGACGCGGGCGGGTCACACAATTCTTTGAGAATCGTGCTCAACGCCTTTCGGCGTCATAGGAATCTTCACACGGAGACGGTGCAGATTTTACAGCGTGTCAATGCCGACTGTGCTCAACGCCTTTCGGCGTCATAGGAATCTTCACCGTTTCGCTCCGCCGTCTGAGACGTAACGAACTCCGTGCTCAACGCCTTTCGGCGTCATAGGAATCTTCACCGAAGCGTGCTGCGGGCGACTGAACGCGCATCTTCATGTGCTCAACGCCTTTCGGCGTCATAGGAATCTTCACTGATGGATGAAGGCATCCTTAACGGAGACCTCATGTGCTCAACGCCTTTCGGCGTCATAGGAATCTTCACCTAAAAGCAATGAACCGGATAAGCGGTTTCAAAAATGTGCTCAACGCCTTTCGGCGTCATAGGAATCTTCACCCGGTTACTTGCTTCGGCGAATTTGTCGATCCGATGTGCTCAACGCCTTTCGGCGTCATAGGAATCTTCACGGCGACGACGGGTTTTACGCCACGCGCCTCTACGAGTGCTCAACGCCTTTCGGCGTCATAGGAATCTTCACGTGGAGGTCCAGGCAAGGTAAGTTTGCAAACCGGCGGGTGCTCAACGCCTTTCGGCGTCATAGGAATCTTCACTTGAATCCGGTGCGCTTGACGTACAGCATCAAGCCGATGAGTGCTCAACGCCTTTCGGCGTCATAGGAATCTTCACATGATGAAGCGGCGGCGGGGAAAGCCCGCCGCCATGCGTGCTCAACGCCTTTCGGCGTCATAGGAATCTTCACACGTTGCGAAGCGACCGCGCCGAACGTGCGGCAATGTGCTCAACGCCTTTCGGCGTCATAGGAATCTTCACTTGGCGTTCATCGTGCGCTCGGCGTCGCGTTCAAGGTGCTCAACGCCTTTCGGCGTCATAGGAATCTTCACGATGCGGTCGAGTTCATCATCGGGCTCGTCAAAACGTGCTCAACGCCTTTCGGCGTCATAGGAATCTTCACAGTTATCTCAACCCGGAGCGCGACTATCACACCGAGTGCTCAACGCCTTTCGGCGTCATAGGAATCTTCACCAACTTTTTTCGTTTTAGCTATTGGCAAGATGTAATAGTGCTCAACGCCTTTCGGCGTCATAGGAATCTTCACCGGTTGCCCCGCGCTCAAGCCGTCTTCCATCGCGCGCAGTGCTCAACGCCTTTCGGCGTCATAGGAATCTTCACAAGGATGCGGCGCACCGCGCGCCACACTTCGGCAAGGTGCTCAACGCCTTTCGGCGTCATAGGAATCTTCACAAATCTTGACGCAAATAAAAACACCCCTTGCAAACGTGCTCAACGCCTTTCGGCGTCATAGGAATCTTCACCCGCCGATTTGCATTAGAGCTTCGACGCATTCCTTAATGTGCTCAACGCCTTTCGGCGTCATAGGAATCTTCACAAGTCCGCCGCGTCTTTCCCGCGCAAAAGCACGGTCAGTGCTCAACGCCTTTCGGCGTCATAGGAATCTTCACCTAATGTAATTTGCCATTTTTAGCTTTTCCTTCCTTGTGCTCAACGCCTTTCGGCGTCATAGGAATCTTCACTCAAATGGCGCATCGCTTGCGCTTCCGTCCACTGGCGTGTGCTCAACGCCTTTCGGCGTCATAGGAATCTTCACGATGGATTGAAGGGAATCGTGTTCGGCTTGGCACTGATTGGTGCTCAACGCCTTTCGGCGTCATAGGAATCTTCACTCGTCGAAGCGCGAATTATTGAAGCCAACAACCAGTGCTCAACGCCTTTCGGCGTCATAGGAATCTTCACGCGGCAAGTGCGCTTCGACCGTGGCACGAAGATGTGCTCAACGCCTTTCGGCGTCATAGGAATCTTCACTTCTGAATCCGTCCCGCATCAATCGCCGCCTGTGCGTGCTCAACGCCTTTCGGCGTCATAGGAATCTTCACTCGAGAATTAACTTGCCGAACCAGTGTTCGACCGGCGGTGCTCAACGCCTTTCGGCGTCATAGGAATCTTCACCCGGCAGCCGTCCGAAGTGGTTGATGTAGGCAAGCAGTGCTCAACGCCTTTCGGCGTCATAGGAATCTTCACCCGACTCCTGCACCGTCCCGCCTTCCGTCCCAGCCGGTGCTCAACGCCTTTCGGCGTCATAGGAATCTTCACCGCCACCCTTCAATCCTCTTTGCTTTCTTGATGGACTGTGCTCAACGCCTTTCGGCGTCATAGGAATCTTCACCAGCGCGCAAGCGGTGGCTGACGCATGGGCGCAAAGTGCTCAACGCCTTTCGGCGTCATAGGAATCTTCACGGGATAGGTACACCTGTACGTCATCACGCGCCCGAGTGCTCAACGCCTTTCGGCGTCATAGGAATCTTCACGAGCGTATCGGCTATTGGCTTCTCTATTTTGCGGAGGTGCTCAACGCCTTTCGGCGTCATAGGAATCTTCACCGGGTTCAAGTAATCTTTCGAGTTCATCCCAAACTTGTGCTCAACGCCTTTCGGCGTCATAGGAATCTTCACCTTTACGCCGAGTGCCGGTTGCTCATAGGCAAAGGGTGCTCAACGCCTTTCGGCGTCATAGGAATCTTCACATAATTGACGCGCTCTTTACTAATCTGCCCAAAACGTGCTCAACGCCTTTCGGCGTCATAGGAATCTTCACCGTGTTGCCTTCGCGCACCGGAAGCTTCGGCACATAGTGCTCAACGCCTTTCGGCGTCATAGGAATCTTCACGTCCATGATTTCGTGCGTGTCGCGGTCTGCCCGACGGTGCTCAACGCCTTTCGGCGTCATAGGAATCTTCACTCACGGCGCGGGCGTTGACCCTCGGCACAAAGCAGTGCTCAACGCCTTTCGGCGTCATAGGAATCTTCACGAATGACACTAAGGCTGTTTTCTTGGCAGGCAATGTGCTCAACGCCTTTCGGCGTCATAGGAATCTTCACCCTATCATGATTCAGGGGACGACTTCACCCGTGGGTGCTCAACGCCTTTCGGCGTCATAGGAATCTTCACCTCATAAACCCTGATGTGTGAAGGTGAAGGTTGCGAGTGCTCAACGCCTTTCGGCGTCATAGGAATCTTCACCCAGATCGCTCGCGTTCGATTCGGAGATTTCAGTTTCGTGCTCAACGCCTTTCGGCGTCATAGGAATCTTCACACAATGCCGCTGATCATTAGAAGCTTCTTCACTAAAGTGCTCAACGCCTTTCGGCGTCATAGGAATCTTCACCGCAAGGATTTTGGATATTAGTTCTTCCCTGTAAGCAGTGCTCAACGCCTTTCGGCGTCATAGGAATCTTCACACGATGGGTGTGCCTTGCAAACGCCTCACGCTAGGTGCTCAACGCCTTTCGGCGTCATAGGAATCTTCACGTTCTCTCACCCGTCTGGATTACGGCATCGCTCATGTGCTCAACGCCTTTCGGCGTCATAGGAATCTTCACTCCTAGCGATTAGCACTTTGCCGGTCGCACAGGGGGGTGCTCAACGCCTTTCGGCGTCATAGGAATCTTCACCCTGCAAATGCCTGTGAAAATCGGCGCACAACAAATGTGCTCAACGCCTTTCGGCGTCATAGGAATCTTCACCGGTTGACGGTCTGGTGTTTGATTACTGCGATGTGGTGGTGCTCAACGCCTTTCGGCGTCATAGGAATCTTCACTTGCGCGCTCACATATTCGTCAACCGATTTCTTTTGCAGTGCTCAACGCCTTTCGGCGTCATAGGAATCTTCACGCGGACTTCGCGGGCGGGGCGGCTTCCGGCTTAGGCATCCCGTGCTCAACGCCTTTCGGCGTCATAGGAATCTTCACGAGGATTAAAAATTCGCCGTCGGTGTTGGCGAAAAGTGCTCAACGCCTTTCGGCGTCATAGGAATCTTCACGTCTTTGAAGATGCGCGTCGTCACCGTTCGCCCATGTGCTCAACGCCTTTCGGCGTCATAGGAATCTTCACCTTCCATAAGCGACTCGCTGCCATCCCTGAACAAGTGTGCTCAACGCCTTTCGGCGTCATAGGAATCTTCACATCGGGCGAAATCCATCTTCCTCACCTTCAGCGGCAGTGCTCAACGCCTTTCGGCGTCATAGGAATCTTCACCTGACTGAAAATGCTCAATCCGATAGTCGGCATAGCCCGTGCTCAACGCCTTTCGGCGTCATAGGAATCTTCACATGCGACGGGTCTCCCGCTGGCATTGACTTCGACGCTGTGCTCAACGCCTTTCGGCGTCATAGGAATCTTCACAAAGCGTGTTTCGCCTTGCGTTGCCGCCGTCGCGCCTGGTGCTCAACGCCTTTCGGCGTCATAGGAATCTTCACTTCGGCGGTAATCGTGCGTTGCTCCGTACCGTTCACGCGGTGCTCAACGCCTTTCGGCGTCATAGGAATCTTCACCGGAAGAGCGTGCGCGCGTGAGGACTTCCGCAAGTGCTCAACGCCTTTCGGCGTCATAGGAATCTTCACACCACCGTAGCGAATTACTATCGCGTCATGTACGGGTGCTCAACGCCTTTCGGCGTCATAGGAATCTTCACGCGGCGCGATTGCGTGCTTGTCAAACAGCGTGCTTTGAGTGCTCAACGCCTTTCGGCGTCATAGGAATCTTCACGCGCACATCGGCGTTGCCCGTCTCCGCGAACTCGTGTGCTCAACGCCTTTCGGCGTCATAGGAATCTTCACACGGATGACAACGTGCTGAACCGTTTCGGCTTTGAGTGCTCAACGCCTTTCGGCGTCATAGGAATCTTCACTTTGATTGAAGCGAACGGTACGGGAACGGGAAGCTAGTGCTCAACGCCTTTCGGCGTCATAGGAATCTTCACAAGCCAAAGAAATCATTATCCGTTTGCCACCGTTTGTGCTCAACGCCTTTCGGCGTCATAGGAATCTTCACCTCGCTGCCAACCAAAATCACCATCGCCGTCGTTCTGTGCTCAACGCCTTTCGGCGTCATAGGAATCTTCACCGGGAGTCACGCGCACACGGTCAACGACACTTTTCACGTGCTCAACGCCTTTCGGCGTCATAGGAATCTTCACCGAGCAGGCTTCCGAGACTCGCACGCCCAAGCGCAGCGTGCTCAACGCCTTTCGGCGTCATAGGAATCTTCACGGCGTGGGGTTTATGGTAACTAAACACAACAACTTACAGGTGACTTTGCGCGCACCATCGTTGTCGCTGCGCGTGAGAGCGGGAAATAACCGGTTAGTGAGCAAAATTACGTCGCTAACCTCTACTGTAGATTGATGTTGTGAAAAACGCACGGATGCCCGTAGCACCGGCTTTCTGTAAGTGTTTGTCACATATAGCATTTCCTGTCCTTTCTATCTTTTTCGGCTGATACATCGTGAGGTGCTTGCGGTTAAGATTTGCGCCTAAAAAACCTCTGCCGCTCGCAGAGTTGATTGGCATCGTCGTTTAAGCGATGTCAAAAGTCTTATCTTCCGTCGTCCACGCTTCGGGACGGTTGTGCGCGGCAACGCGGCGTTCGCAACCATCACATAAACTTAAAATCAATAGCTTGTCTTCAGTGCTTAACATCTTTTCCAACTCCCACCGCAACTGCTCCATCTGTCGAAGAGTTAAGCGACAGCGGAAAATCGAATACTGTAAGCGTCGCCCGTAACCGTGCAGATGTTTATAGACTTTCCTCCAACGCTTAGGCTCGGTGATGTCGTAACTGATCACATACCAGTTCTTGTTTTCAGGCATACTAAATTTACTCCATCGCAAGCCGCCTCATCGTCAGTTATCTCATTCTCATGCGAGCAAACAATCCGCCTTCGTCGCTCGTCCACTCTTTCTCTAACAACCTGACTTCAAGTTCGATTAAGCGCGAATAGGAAAGCGAGTAGTTGATGACCGGATGCTTCCACTTCTCGGTTTTGCGTCGCTCGTAGATGCCGATGAACTTCTTGCGTCCTGTATCCGACAACCAGACTTGTTCACCCGCGATGTCGAAATCTTCACTCTCATCCCACTGCTTGCGGTTGATGGAAGCGACAACCGGCAAGTCAACCATCGAAACGCGAAACAGTTCCATCAAGTCGAGCGCGAGCGGCGGTGCTTGACTGCGCGGTTGATGATAAAAACCTAAACACGGATCGAGTCCCGTCGTGATAATCGCGTTCGTCACGTCTTTCTGCAACAGCGTGTAACCGTAAGACAACAGGGCATTGCAACGGTCTTTCGGCGGGCGACGATTACGTCCGTCGGGTCGCATCGCCTCTCCCGCTTCCGGCACGATTAAATCCGGCATGGCGGAGAAGTAGTGCGCCCCGATGCTGCCTTCGTAGCCGCGCAGGGAATCAATGTTCGTCGCACGCGAAAGCGGCGCGAGCAGTTTTCGTATGCCGCCGACCGCTTCCTTGACCGCCGCCTTCGCGCGCCCCGCATCACGAGATGCACGCAACAGAAAACTCAACTGCCCACGCGCCCGCGCTTCCGCCAAACGCCCCGCCAACTTCAAACAAAACCCGTCATCCGTCAAGGCGCGGTACTGCCGTATGCGCCTCTGTACGCTGCCCGCTCCCGACGCCAACCCTCCTATGTAACGCCCGCCCGTCGTCACCCAATGCACGCCTATATCTTGCTCTGAACACAAGCGCAAAGCCTGTGTCGTGATTTGCGAAAAGCCGTGCAGGACGATCTGCCCGACCTCGCGCACCGGATGCAGTTGCGATTCTTCATCGCGCACCGCGATCTCGAACCTGTCTCCCTTACGCCCGACCCGCGCCCCCTGCGTCAAGACGTGCAAAGTGCGCCGCTCGTCATCAGCCGGAAAGAGGCGCAAAGGAGTTTGCCGCGTCGCCGCCGATGAAGCACTTTGCGACCTCACTCCGTTCTCCGCTTCCACCCCGCCATCACCTGAAACCTTCGGCGCAACAAGGCTCACATCTTCGACTCGCAACCGCCCAGCCAAACGCGCCTCTTCCGGCAAGCACACCGGCGCGAGCGAACAACGCGGACACAAACGCTCATTCTCCGTTACCGGCGGACGCTCCACGCTCCGCCCCAACTCGCCCGCCCGCGCAATCGCCACTCGCAATTCCTCACGCGCCGCCTCCGTTATCCCCACCCGCACCGTCACCTTATCGGCGTGATACCGCACGCGCCCCTCCACCACCTCGCGCCCCGCGTGTTCTTCGACCAACACCGCATACGCGATAATCTGCAACCTATCACTCGCCCACGCTTCCGGCTTACCCTCCCCATCCCGCGCCGCGCGTCCCCGCTTGTGTTCGTAAGGAACAAGCTGCCCATCACGCCGCCGTATGCAGTCCACACGCCCCTTCAAACCCAACCGCTCACTCTCCAACACAAGCGTCAACTCCTCCCCCTCATCCTCATCCCGCTCAATCTCGACATGCAACCGCCGCCCCGCAAAAACTGCGGCATCCGCCACGCGAAGTTGCTCGACATTTTCAAGATAGAAAAGACGCTCGCAATAACGCAGCGCGTGAAGTGCGTGAATCGGTAATGAGTCGGACATAGGTTTCTCTCTCCAATCTTTGCGACAGAGGCAGCAGATACTTGTCAGTCGTGACCTCTGTTGATTGATCAATGGTCTCGACCCAAGCAAACCGGAAAATAGATTTATCGCCGCGACGTGCGGCGGGACGATTCAAGCTGGTGCGATGATGTGTGTCCATTGTTCATCATCGGGCGGTGCTTCAATCATGGTCGGCGTTGTGTCTAACTCATATCTTCTCCAACGAGTCTTCGCCGCGCCAACATGGTCAACCCAAACGGGAAGTTCGAGCGTTCCCGTGTCGCGTGGCAAAAGGCGGAGCCATTCACCTTCGACGCTTTCGCATAAGCTCACGTCGTCAACCGCGTCATCGCTTAAACCTAAACACAGCACGCCATAGCGATTGATTTTCGCGGGCGACTCGATGGCTTCGACGACGCGCTCGACAAGCGTGCGCTCATTGCCTTTGTATTCGTCATCAGGTTGCTCTTGCGATGAATCAACCCACACGAGAAAATCTATGCCGCATAGCGTTTCGATAAAGTCAGGTGCGTTGCCCAACTTGCTTTGCTTTCCCGGCACACCGTACTTGAGGCGGCTTAACTTCCGTAAAGTCGTTGCGATGCGCGGCACACGCTTGTATGCGAAAGCGAGCTGCGTGCCTTCGTGACGTTTGCGGTAGCGTTCGCCGACGAGCGACAGCAACATGCCGTACACGGTCGCGGGCGGCGGCAAACTGTATGTTTCCGCAAACGAGCGCGCGTAGGATTTGCGGAAACTCGCGTAAGGAACTGTGACGTGCAAAGTAATCATTTCTGCCTCTCGCCATTTGCCATAATACTTTTGAACTCGTCGCCCTGTTCGGCAATGCGCTTGCGTGCTTCCATCGCGGCGGCGTTCACACCTTCAAATACCGGGACACCTAACTCGCGCAACCTTGCGCCTTCTTCCGTCTCGGCTATTTCGCCGCCGATAATCAATTCGTTTGCCGGAACATCACCGCTCTCGACGCGCTTGATTAAACGCGCGACCGTGAATGTGCGGGCATCCTCGTCATGCTCGAAACAGTTCTGGATTTTCGATGAATGCGCGTTCGTCACACGCAACACGATTGAGGCGGGCGAGAAATCATAGGCAAACCGTGCATGGTTTCCGGCGACTTGCGGCGGGTCAACGACGGCATCAATTAAGTGTCCGATGTTTTGCTTAGCAACCACATCGCTCAAGTTCAAGCCGAACGAGTATTGATACTCCGTCGTGTGCATCTCAGCGTTGTAGAGCGACAGCTTGCCCTTCACTTTCTCGCCGCTAACCGCGTTGAATGAAAGTTCTCCGCGATATGGACGCAATGAAACGGCGCGACCAATAGCCAGCGGGCTTGGGCGTTTCGTTGTCACGCCCTTTGCTTTTGGCTTCTTCGCGCTTTTTGCCGCCGGTGCTTGTTCGCCTGTCGCCAATTCTGTTGCTGCATCTGTGGCTTCATCTTCGCTCTCCTTCTGTGCGGCGGCGGCGTCCATGAAACCCATTAAGTCGTCGTCAATACAGTCGTTGCCGTTCGCCGTCCAGTTCGTGCGTTTCTCGTCGGCGTAAAGAAGTTTGCCTGCGCCCGCGTCGTATTCGCGGTTGACGTTCAAGCCTTCGAGTTGGAAGCGGTAACGAATCGCAAAGCGTATGGACTCCGCCGAAACGCTCGTGTGCAAATCATCTTGATGGAAAACCTTTTGCAGCGTCGTCGTGTTGCCGATGTTGTCGCCGCGATTATTCGCCGCGACCGCTTCGCCCGTGAGAATCGTGCCGTAAAGATAGTGTGTTGCCATTGTCTTAGTTTTCTCCTTGTGAGTTTGATTTCGCGGTGTCGCTCGCATATGAAACAAGCGCGAACAAACATAAATTTTGGAAGCGTTCAAAGTTGCGCGGGTTGAAAATAAAGTCGCGTATGCGCGTCGCTTCGTCACGCATCGCGCCGAGCGAATTGCCTTTCGTCGCGTCGGCACAGAAGCGCAGAAACCATCCGGCTAAAGCGTCCGCCGTCTTCGCGCGCAAGATGGCGTTACGCATCTTCTCGCGTTCGACTTCGAGCAATCTGTCAACAAATAATCCGTCGCGGTTAGCGCGTTCATATAATCCGCGCATAGTCATTTTCCACGCATCCTGAAAGGCGCGAATGATGGCTTTGTCGTCCGCGTCCTTAACTGCATCTTTCATCTTGTTCAATCCTCCTTGCGCGTAGCGCATGTATCCAAAATCTTTTTTCTCGCTGACCAACGATTTGAAGTTCGCACACCAATGTCTTTCCGCCGCGAGGTTGGCGGCGATGAGTTCAGGCACGGGACTCGCCGGAATCGCATACCCGTCGCCCTTCTTACTCTTAACAATCTTGCTGTTGCCGAGATAACCCTGCGCCGCGCGATAGATATTCAATTCGTCGTAGTCGCTTTTGAGTTTCACGCTCATACTGCGATTGACTTGGTTGGCATCCCACGCGACTTTGCCCATCGCAATCGCAAGGCATCCGGCGATGCTTCGTTCGCTGCTGATGTCTGCGGCTTGCATATCAATCAAAAAACGCAACGCCGCTTCTTCCGCGCCGCCGACGACGCGCCCAAGATACGAATTACTGAATCGCTGCACGCTTTGGTCACGGTTGGCGGTGCGCTTGAGAGCCTTTGAGAAAGCGATAAGGTCAATTACGTCCGGCACAATCACGCAACTTTGCGCCTTCTCACCATAGGTACGCGGGCGCAGCAGAAAAACGGGACAGCCGACCATCAGGAACATGAGCAAGATAACTTCATCGGCAGCAGCTTGAAGTTCGAGCGCACCGCTCGTCGCACCCGGAACGATTGATTGCGGAATCGAAGCGATGACGGGCAGCTTACCTTTCAGCTTGGTTTCGAGAAGCCCTGTACCTTGCGCTTTCTGGTGCGCGTAAGAGTCAATCGCTTTGTAAGTGAAAATCACTCCGGCATCATCGTCAGCCGTTTTGAGCGTCATCTTGCGCGGCTCTTTTTCGCCGGGACGCATCTTCGGATGTTGAAGAAATGTTCCCGTGATTCCGTTGTGAATCGCTAACCGCAAATCATCCGTTCCTGCTTCTAATCCTTGACCGGGCAAGTCAATCATCTTGTCTTTCGTGAGTTTGAACGATGCAGCAAGAACGCGGCGCACGGCTTCTTGGTCGGCGAGTTCATCTTTCCATGCGAGACACACGCGGTCTTTGGTGACTTCCGCCTCGATGCCTTCGGGCTTCGCTTCACCCCACGCGCGAATTGTCGCGGCGAGTCCGCCAAGTGCGGCGCGGTGATAAATCGTGTAGTTTGGATTTGTGAGTTGAAAGTTTAGTTCCGCCACTTAGCACCTGTCCCTTCTCCGGTCGCCTCGTCGTAGTCGTAAGCAACTCTGTCGGTCGGCGCGACGCGCACCGTGCCGACGCGCTCCCACTTCATCACTTCATCTTTAATCGGTATTGCCACTTCGTAACGTCGCATCCAATCAGCCGTCGGTTTGCCTTGCCTATCGCGTTCCGTACATTTCGCTAAATCCGCTTCGAGAACGACGCTTACCGTATAACCCTCATCGCGTGTCAACGCGGGACGTGTGCGCCACAGACCGGAGAAGAAGACGGCTTCTTTCTCCGCCCGCGCGATGTCAAACTCATCAGCTTCATTAAGTTTGCTGAATGCTTCCGACAAATCACGCTGACTTGCCGTCGGCTTACATTCTTGCAGAAAACCCAGCCAACGCGCGGCTAATTCCATTTCGTGTTTTTCGTAAGGCATTTCGACTTTTGGCTCATCAGGTGGCAGAGCGCAAATAAGCGCGGGCTTCGGGTCTTGAGGTTTGTCGGGCGTCGCGCGACGGTTGAGTCGCCCCATACGTTGAATCAGCGAAGGCACGGGCGCAAGGTCTGTCACAAGCAAGTCAGCCGATAGGTCAAGCGACATTTCCGCGACTTGCGTAGCGACGAGAATCGCGGGAACTTTCAATTCGGGAACTGTCGGTTGTTTGAAGCGGTCAATCACACGGCGATGACGAAGCGCGCGGTCTTTGTATCGCAGACGAGAGTGATAGACGTTAATCGCATCTCGACTCAACTTGTCCGCGTAGCGTTCACGACATTGACGATAAACCTCATTCGCCCATTCGACGCGATTACGCACCCACAAAACTTTCTCCCCACGCGCGACACATTCATCAACCGCGCACCACATGTCACCACCAGTCGGGTACGACTCAAGGCGATAACGTTCGAGCGTTTCAAATTCAACGGGACCCGCGATTGGCTCTAAATCGGGGAACACGCTCTTGAGTGCCGCGAGGCGTTCATCGGGAAGTGAAGCCGTCATCAGCAAAACCGGAAGACGCGGAAAGTTTTTCAAGAAGACGAGCAAGTGTCCGAACATGCGTTCGTCAAACGCATGGATTTCGTCAAAGACAATCGCGCTGCTCATAATCGCGGGCAAGCTGTACACCGCTTTACGCGCGTTCGACATCAAGCCAAGCACCGTGTCGGCAGTCGTCACGATAAGCGGCGTGCTCCACAACGCGAGCGACTCTATTTTGTCTTGCGCGGCATTGAGCGCGGCGCGTGCGGGATTGCCTGTGTCTTCGTCGTCCGCTTCTTCTTGCGCCGATGTTTCCGCCATCATCTGTAAGTCAACGCTGGAACGTGAATGCGTCAGACTCACATCATCAATGCCGGATTCCAATGCGTAATCCTTGAAATGTTCAGTGGTCGTTCCCGTCGTCGGCAAGCAGAAAAACAATCGGAAGTTCGTGCGCCCCTCTGCCGCAACCCGCGCGCACCACTCACGCGCCCACATGTAAGCCGCGAGGCTTTTGCCCGAACCGCAACCCGCTTGCGCCAAAGTTAAATGGGACGTGGATTCAGCAACCTGATTTTGAAAACCACGCACAATAAAATCAGGCGGTAAGCTGTCGTCGCTATGTGATAAGTGTTCAATCTCTGACCGCTCCCACGCCCAACGGCTAATCAGCTTTGTTAAATCTGTTGTTTGTAAGCTGACGCTCGTGACGCTATCTGCGACGAACTTCGCCAGTGAGTAGTCGCTTGCCGATTGCTTCCGTGCGGCAACCGCACTCGCCGCGACATCGGCGGCGATGCCAAATCCTTTGACAAGCGCAAGCAAACGCCGCTCATGCGTGTCGGAAAACTGCGCTTCGCAATCTTCAAATTCGTCGAACAAATCGCGCAAGGATTCGACCGCCGCGATGTCAGATGATTCGCGCCCGTCGTATGCGATGGTCAAATCAGTTTCAAGTGGCGGCGGCGCATCAAGTCCTAAATGCTCGCCCATTTCTTTGAGTATGGCGGCGAAATCTTCATGCTTGATGTGAACTGTTAGAACGGGTGATTGCTTAGGCACAGTTCTCAAATCAAATTTGCGATGGTGTCCCGCCGCGCCCCACACAGACAAAGTTAAAACATGCGAGAGCGGCGTGAGCCATTGACGAAAGCGCGCATCTTGCCAGACGAGCAACGCGGAAATAGTTTCATGCCTCAAGAGTTGCTGAATCTCCGGCACATGCGAAACCATCTCCTGATAGTGACTGCTCGCTTTGCCTAAATCCTGCGTCCACCCGTTCGCAAGCAAAGCCAACCGGAATCGCTCAAAGTCGCTTTCATCAAGTTCCGCGTTGGCGAGTGCGACGTGACCGACGGCTTTTGCGAGAGCTTCACATGCCGCCGCCACGTCTCGCGTATGTTGCGTCAATAAAGCATAAGCGGGTGGCGCGTTCGGATGTGCTTTGCGGTCGTATGACTTGGCAAGTAAATACTTCATATAGGCTTCTCCATTGTCTGCTTACTCGCAATCGGATTAAACAACCCGCAGCCCATCACGCGGCGTCCGCCGATGCCGTGTGCTTGAAGGTTGAGAGAAGCGTTTTCGCTCAAGTCGTGGGCGGCAACGGAGAAGCCGACGATGGTTGTGCTTTTGATTTTCAGGATGCGGCGGCGGAAATGGTGTTGTTCGTCCGTCGGCATCTCAAGGGTTGCCGTGATGCCGAGTTCTTCGATTTGTCGTTGTGCCGCTTCGAGAAAAGGTTCGGGTTCGGTGAACTTCTTGATGGTGACGAAGCGCGCGTAGAGGGAAGCGGCGGGCGTGAGTGGGTGCGCGATGGGGATGCCGAGCGTGATGGGGTGTCCGCCGATGTCGAGTCTTTGTCCGGCAAGTGGCAGGACTGCGCCGAAGTGGTCGGCGGGTAAGCGCAGTTTGAGCGCGGCATTGCGGTTGGGAAGGGCGATGATGCCTTGTCCCCACGCGATGCCGCTGATGAGTTCAATGCCAAGCCAGCGTGTTTCGTGAAGCGCGGGCAGTTTGCGTGCGAGTGCGCCGTAGAGGGCATAGCCGTGGTCGGCGGGCAATGTCCGCCCGCTCACAGGGAAGCGCACGATGATGTGCGGCGGTGCGCTCTGTTGCGAGGTGGAATCTGCGCGGTCGTTATAAGTTGTTTCGGAGAATGCTTCACGGGGCATGGCTATTTGTCCTTGTGTGAGTGTGACTTGCGGGCAGTTTGATTCGGTCGGAGATTTTAACCTGCGATGTGGTCTTTCAACGCGAGTGTGAGCCGTTCGCGCACGATTTTCTTTAAGGCTGGCGGCTTCTCGACGCGGGCGTGTCCGGCATACGCAAGGCAGAAGCGGGCGACGGCTTCCAAGCCGTTCGTGCCGACGGGGAAGGAGAGGCGAAGGCTGCCGTCCGGCAATTCTTCGCGTGCTTCTTCCGTGTGGAACAAATGCCGCTCGCGCATCCATCGGGATTGATAAGCGTCGAAGACGATAGAGACTTTGGTCAATTTGCCGCCGCGCATCATCGAGAAGCCGCGCTTTAAGTAATCGTCTTTGTTCCATTTGGCGGGCGGCTCGAAGTAATCATCAGTCAAGCGCAGGTTGGTGATGCGCCCGATGTGGAAGTCGCGCATCTGATGGCTTAGGTGGTCAAACGAAATGGCGTACCAATCACCGGCGAAGTTATGCAACAACAGCACGTCGGCGGCACGATGCGTGTTTGCGCCGCGATGTTGCGAATAATAATCAAACTCTACGGTGCGGCGTTCTCCGGCTGCACACGCCAAAGTTTTCAGTGTTTCGGGTTCGACTGTGGTGTGAGGCGCGGATTGAAAGGTCAGCGCGTCACCGAGATTGGAGAGGTTGACGGATACCTGTTCAGGCAAATACGCGGCAAGTTTGGCAAGGCTCGAACGTAGCAACACGGCTTCGGAAGTTTGCCCGATGCTTTTCAGCGCGTGTTCGGCGGTGAAGAACGCCAGCAGTACGCCTTCGGTGAGTTGCACGGGTGGCATCTCCCATCCCGTCTCGCTGTAATAGAAACCACGCTTCGCGCGGTCGTACTTGAGCGGTGCTTTGAGAGCGTCGCGCATCTCGCGCAAATCGCGCTTTACCGTCCGCACATTGCGTTCGAGCAACTCGGCAAGTCTTTCAACGGACGGATAGCTGCCGTTGCCTACTTCATTATGAATACGTAGCAATCGCTCAAGCGCGCGTGTATGTACGCGGTGCGGTGATGAATTGTGATAAGGCTTCATTAGAGCAGTGAGGATACTCTATCGTGAGTGACAAGCAGTGTCCCTGAAAAGTCTAGGGCGCAAGTATTGCCGACTTATGTTTCCGGCACAAAAACTTTTTCTACCTCACCGCGTCATTGATGAAAAGGTCAACTGCTTTTCGTTCTTGTCCATCATTACAGACGCGGTGGGTCGAAGTTGCCAGACTGAGGCGGTCTAAATTATTTGTAAAGCTGTTTATCAAACGGCAAGGTTTAATTTCTAAGCGTCAATCTTTCAGCGAGTTGTATAAATCGCGCACCTTTTTCATGTCCTCCCAGACTTCGCGCTTTTTGGTCGGGTCGCGCAGGAGGTACGCGGGATTGAACATCGGCATCAGTTGCGCGCCGTTATAATTGTGAAACTCGCCGCGCATTTGCGTGATGCCTTTTTTGGAATTTAGCAGGGCTTTGGTCGGCGTGTTGCCCGACGCGATGATGATGCGCGGACGCACGACGGCGAGTTCGCGGTGCAGGTAAGGCGTGAAGAAAGATAGAACGGACGGGGTGATTTCATCGCCGGAGCAGACCATTTTAATCGCGTTCGTGATGTACAAACTTTCGCGCGTGAGGTTAATCGCGGCGAGTATGCGGTCAAGCAAATCGCCGGAAGGTCCTGTGAATAGATGACCTGAATTGATGTCCGGCGGCGAAGGCGATTCACCGACGAGGGCGAGCTTGATGTTCGTTTCGCCTTCACCGAACATCAACGGACGGTCTTTGATTTCAGGGTACAAAGCAGCGCGTTCCGTCATCTCGCGGTTGATGTCGGCAAGCGTTTCGCGGCTCTCGATTAACGGCGCATCGTTGCCGAAAAGCGATGATTGCTCCCTTTGTTCATCACTCATCATTTATCACTCATCATTACTTTGCGTCGCGTTGTTCGAGTCCGAGTTCGGTTTGGGCTTGGGCTTCGGGTTGTTGTGTTTGGCGCGGGTTTTTCTGTAAGTAGGCACGCACGGTCTTCATGTCTTCCCACGTTTCGCGTTTCTTCGACGGGTCACGCAGAAGATATGCGGGGTGAAATGTCGGCATGACTTTGACGCCTTTGTAGTCGCGGAACGTGCCGCGCACTTTCGTTATACCTTCTTTCGTGTCGAGCAAATTGTGAAGCGCGGTGTTGCCCAAGACGACGACGACATCGGGTTGGACGATGGCGATTTCGCGCATCAGAAACGGCTTGCATGTTTTGGCTTCATCACTTGTCGGTGTGCGATTTTGCGGCGGGCGACAGCGATTGACATTGCCTATGAAAACGTCTTCGCGCTTCATGCCGATGGCTTCGATGATTTTGTTAAGAAGCTGTCCGGCGCGCCCGACAAAGGGATGACCGGAAGCGTCTTCATCCGCGCCCGGTGCTTCACCGACGAACATTAAACGCGCGCGTGTGTTGCCTTCGCTGTGAACGACTTGGGTGCGTCCGGCATAGAGCGGGCAGCGCGTGCAGTCGCCTATGTCGCGGCGTATGTCTTCGAGCGTTTCATCCGTGCGCGGCAGACTGTCCGTGTCGGCGGGCTTGATTTCACCGAAAAGGGTTTCTTGCGGCGGTGGTTTTACATTGTTCGTTTGACCCTGATTGTTCTTGGTTGGCATGACGGTGTTTCCAGATTGAATTGATGATGGCGAAGTTGATGGTGAAGCGCGCGGTGCTTCGGGAACAGCGACCCGTGTATCTCGGTCACGCATCGCGGGCGGAGCGGGCAGCGATGATAGTGATGGCGATGATGGCAATGATGATGATGGAGATAATGGTGATGACGGAGAAGGCGGCGATGGTAATGACGCACGGCGCGCGGCTTCGTTGGCGTTGCGGGTGAGCGACGGCGGCAGAGCGAGTTTTACCGCATCGGGTTTAAGTCGTTTATTGCGGGTTGAAGCCTGTTGAACTTTGTCATCAATCGGGATTTTAACTAGGGATAGATTTTCCGTATTGACGAGCGAGACGCCGAGTTCGCGCAAGTATGTGACGTGTTCGGTCACGTCGCTGGCGAGCGATTGAAGTGCTTGTTTGAGGTCGGACGTGTCGGTCATCTCGTTGGTGTTGAGAGAGTGTTTGGGATTAGCCTCAGAGAGGCGGAATGTTTATAGCTTGCCGTCGTTTTTCGCATCTCGCTCCATTATGAGCGACATATCATTGACAAAGCAGATGTCGCTCCGACGGAGCGAGGTGCGATGGTGTCGCGCAAGTCTATAAACATCACGCTCCTATGGAGCTAAAGCCGCGACTCAATTCCTAAATCATGTTCAATGTGAGTGTGCGACGGGTGCAAGCGTTTGATTTCATCAAGGATGCGATGCGCGGTTTCGAGTTTGGACATTAAAGGAAGTTCGCGCGGCGCATCAATGCGGTCGCGTGCGAGGAGCGTGACGATGTTGGTGTCGTGGTTAAAGCCCGCGCCTTCGCGTGTCACGTCATTGGCGATGATTAAGTCGAGGTTCTTCTTTTCAAGTTTGGTGCGTGCGTGCCTGATAAGGTCGGACGTTTCGGCGGCAAATCCGGCGACGATTAAATCGTTCGTCGGGCGCGAAGGATGCGCGGCGACGCTCGCTAAAATATCAATCGTCGGCTCTAAATGAAGCGTCAATGAGCGGTCGCCGTTCTTCTTGATTTTGTGGGCGTGTCTTTCTCGCGGGCGATAATCGGCGACGGCGGCGGCGGCGATGAACACGGTGCTGCGTTCGATTTCCTTCATCACAGCGTGGTGCATTTCATCGGCGGACGCGACGCGAACAAGTCGTATTCCGGCGGGCGGGGCAACGCTTGTGATGCCCGCGATAACGGTGACGTGCGCGCCGCGTGCGTGCGCGGCTTGGGCGAGAGCGAAGCCCATGCGTCCCGATGAATGATTCGAGATGAAGCGCACGGGGTCAATCGCTTCGCGCGTCGCTCCGGTCGTGATAAGCACCCGTTCGCCGGTGAAATCAAACCCGTTGATGTTCATCGTTGAAGACGGATTTGGTGAAGACGAAACTTGCGAAGGTGAATGTTGTGAACTCAAAACATCGAGCGCGGCTTGGACGATAACGTCGGGTTCGGCGAGTCTGCCCGCGCCTATGGTGTGACATGCCATGCGCCCGTGTTCGGGTTCGATGATGTGTATGCCGTCGGCTCGAAGCCTTGCGATGTTGCGTAAGGTCGCGGGATGTTCCCACATCGCGGTGTTCATCGCGGGGGCGACGATGACGGGGGCAAACGCGGCGAGATACGTCGAGGTGATGAAATCGTCGGCGATGCCGTTCGCAAACTTGGCGATGATGTTGGCGGTCGCGGGAGCGACGATGATTAAGTCAACGGACTGCGAAAACGTGATGTGGGCAATCGGGTCGGGATTGTCGGCGGCGTAATCGTCAACCAGAACGTGATGGTCAGAGAGGGCGCGAAAGGTGAGCGGTTGAACGAACTCGCACGCGCGCCGTGTCATCGCCACGCGGACGACGCACCCGGCTTTCTGCAAGCCGCGCAGCACGTCAATCGCCTTGTACGCCGCGATGCCGCCACTGACGCACAGGGCGACGCGCTTTCCGGCGAACGAGTCTGAATTTGTATTGCCAACCATGACGTTCAGTTTAAGTGAAGTTGGTTCAACCGGACAACCGATGTGCTAAACTTCGCCCGTTTCCAACTCGCTTGCCAAGTATTTTGTTCGACCGTGATTTGAGATTTCATATCTTAAATGCCAGCCAAGAGCGATTCGGTTGAAATCGAAACGGTTGGATAAATCAGCGATAACGGATTATTCTGCTTTTGTTATGAACACCGTCAAAGCCTACGAAGAAGTTGTTGATTTTATCGCCGCCGGAACAACACCGCAGAATGTCATCGCTTTTCGTCCATCCGAAGCGACGCAAGAAAGGGTTGCCGATTTGTTGTCGCGTGAAAAGGATGGCGAATTGTCGCCCACCGAAAAATCGGAGCTAGACAACTACTTACAGCTTGAACATCTGATGCGGTTGGCAAAAGCCCGCGCCCGCGATTTCTTGCCGGATGAGTAGTCACGTCAGTCCTGAAATCCGACGGATTGTTGCAACTCGCGCCCATTCAGTTTGCGAGTATTGCATGATAGCCGAAGACGATGCTTATTTTAGATTTCAAGTTGAACATATCATCAGTCGCAAGCACGGCGGTTCATCGGAGCTAGAAAATTTGGCTTTGGCGTGTGTTTTCTGTAATCGTTATAAGGGCAGCGACATTGCTTCTTTGATACCTGAAACCGGCGAGTTGGTTCGCTTTTACAATCCGCGCACAGACCGTTGGCATGAGCATTTTCGTATTCACGGAGTTGTGATTGAGCCTTTGACGGAAGTCTGCGAAGCGACGATTCGCATTTTACAGATGAATCACGACGACCGGATTTTAGAACGTCAAGTTCTGAGTCGGCGCGGACGTTATCCAAGCGAAGCGGCATTGTTGCTAACGACAGAGTATTAGCAAAGGCAACGCTCTATAAACCATTGGAGCGAGCGCGAAAAAGTTACTTTGTTACTCACCTTACGCGGCAACGAAGTTTTGCGGCTCTGCCGCCCGATGTGCGGTGGGGCTTCGCCTCACCGTGAAGCATATAGAAGGTCTTCGAGGCTACGCCTCGCACGCGGGCGGCGCAGCCGCCATGATTTTCTGAGGGCGTGTCGGGAAAGGCACAGCCTTTCCGCACATCAGGCGGCACAGCCGCTCCACTGCGTAAGGTGACTTTGTTATTCAGCCTGTTTGTCAAACTCTAACGTAACTTGTGGCGGTTTCACGCCACGCCAAACACATCGATTACGCCGCAAATATCAAACTCTAATCAACAGATATTTAGAACGCATGAAGTCAGACGTTTCAAACCAGAGCGCGCAAGCCGATTTATTTGACGCGAAGCACGGCGCGACGATTGACGATGAACAGGTCGTGCTGGTCGCGCTCGGCGAATTTCAAATGCGCGGCAAGGAATTGATTGACCGTACTTTGCCGATTGACCGTTTGCGCGGGGCGATGCGGCGCGCCGCCGAAGTTTTGAACACCGAAGAACTTCCTGACGAGCGTTTCGCGGCGGCACTCGAACGTCTCGGAGCGCACATCAAGCGTGTTCCGATATTCGTCGCCAAACATCCTTTTCGCGTAACCGTCGGCAGTGAACTTGCCGGGCGCGCCGCCGAAACTTTTGAAAGACTGACCGCTTCAGCCGATTGAAATAAACCTGATAATGCCGACACTCGAATCAACTATCGGCGATGCGCCGACAACTTTCTTTGATGATTTATGGAGCTATGTCGGACGTGTGCGCCCGCGCATCGAAGCGGCTCTGGAGCATCATTTGCCGCTTGCCGCGATGCCCGCCGGAGCGGGTTTTAATACTGTGGTGCGCGATGCTGTGTTTCCCGGCGGGAAGCGTTTGCGCCCCGTTCTGGTACTGCTTGGCGCGGAAGCGGTAAGCTGTGTTGCGGAAGATTTTCGTCTTGAAGATTACCTCGCCGCCGCCGTCGCGGTTGAATACGTTCATACCAGTTCGCTTATCTTCGACGATTTGCCGTGCATGGACGATGCGCGCGAGAGGCGCGGGCAAACCGCGCTTCACGTTCGACACGGTGAAGCCCTCGCCGTGCTTGCCGGACTGAATTTGATGAACGCGAGTTACGGCTTGGTTTTCGATAAGGTGACGGCGGACAATCGTGAGCGCGCCATCGCCGCGCACGCCGAACTCGTGAATTGCATCGGCGCGAGCGGCATGGTCGTCGGGCAGTCAATAGACCTCGATGCCTCCGGTGCGGGCGACGAATTGCGACAACTGCGTAACCTGAAAACTTCCGCCCTGATGCGTCTCGCGTTGGTACTGGGCGCGACACTCGCGGGCGGCAATCGGAATCAAATCGCCGCGCTTTCGGACTTCGCGGGAATGATTGGCGATGCGTATCAAATGCGCGATGACGTGCTTGATATGCAAGAGGATTTCGCGCTTGCCGTCGGCGGAAGACGCGCGACGACGGGCGCGCTTGAGAGCGGTGAAGCGGAAGCGATGCGCGAAGTTGACGAACTTGTCGGTGAAGCCAAAAGTTTGTTGATAGGTGAGTTCGGAGATTCGCACGCCGTTCAAATGTTGTCGCTGACCGCCGATTACATCGCCCGCCGCAAGGCGTAAAAGTAACGCATAAAAGTGACGCTTGAACAAGCTTATGAATACTGTCGTCTGACGGCGCGCACGCACGCGAAAAGTTTTTACTTCAGCGCGCAATTTCTGCCGCGTCATAAGCGCGATGCAATCTATGCGGTCTATGCTTTGTGTCGCCATGTTGATGATGCGGTTGATGAATTGAGTGAGCCGACGGAAACTGCGGGATGCCGCGCCGTCGCGCATTGGCAGGCGGAACTCAATCGGGTTTATGCAAATGAACCCGCAGTGCTTGATGATGTTTCTCCTGTGATGCGTGCGTGGCGCGACATGCTTTCGCGTTACCCGATTCCGCAAAATCTGCCGCTTGAACTGATGCGCGGCGTGTTGATGGATACGCACATCAATCGTTACGCGACATGGGAAGATTTGAAGTTGTATTGCTATCGCGTCGCTTCAACCGTCGGGTTGATGGTCACGGAAATCTTCGGTTATCAAAAAGCGGAAACGCTTCACTACGCCGAAGCTTTAGGGTACGCGATGCAGTTGACCAACATCCTGCGCGACATCGGAGAAGATGCGAGGCTCGGACGCATTTACCTGCCGCAAGAAGATATGCGCGACTTCGGTTATACGGAAGCGGCTTTGATGCACGGCGAAATCAACGATGCGTTTCGCCGTTTGATGAAATTTGAAATAGAACGCGCCCGCACATTTTACCGTCAAGCGGAGCAGGGAATACCTTTGCTTGACCGCGATGCGCGCTTCACCGTTTTACTTGCCGCGCGACTCTATTCACGCATTCTCGAACGCATCGAAGCCGCCGATTACGACGTGTTCGCACATCGCGCACACACGACATTCGCCGGAAAATTGCGCTCCGTGCCGCGCATCTGGCACGAAGCGCGAAGGCTTTAAGTTTTAGCTTCAGCAGTACATTTTGAATCCCCGACTTCAAACAAACAATCAATATGAACACCAACGAACATCGAAGACAATTTCTAATTAACGCGGCAATCGGCATCGGAGCGGCGGCGACCTCAAGCACGGCTTCGGCGCAGAATCCGTCAACGCCGAACGCCGCTTCAATCGTCACGAACAACACTACAAATCAAGTTCGCCAGAGCGCGATGCCCCCTTGTGCCGTCGCCAGTGGGAACGGCGTCGCGGCGGTGGCAAAAGCCGTCGAAGTGATGCGCGCGGGCGGCGACACGCTTGATGCCGCGATTGAAGGCGTGCGTATCGTCGAACTCGACCCGAAAGATAATTCAGTCGGCTTCGGCGGCTTGCCCAACGAACGCGGCGATGTCGAACTCGATGCCAGCGTGATGCACGGTGCGACGCGACGCGCCGGAGCGGTCGCGTCGTTGCGCGGCGTGAAGACCCCGGCGGCAGTCGCCAAGCGCGTGATGGAAGCGACCGACCATCTGCTTATCGTCGGCGGCGGAGCGCGCGAATTTGCGACCGCGCACGGCTTTCCCGATGAGAATTTATTAACCGAAGAATCACGTATCGCGTGGATGCGGTGGAAAGAGAATCTGTCCGATACGGACAAGTGGGGCGTGAGTCCGATTCAGCCCGCGCCCGCCTCGCCCGCCGGACAGCGCATGATGGAGCGTTCAAGTCGCGGCGCGGCATTCGCGGCAGCCGATGAGTGGGCAAACGGCGACGCGAAGAAGCGCGACGATTTACTCGCATGGGCGGATGGAGTCGCGCGTCGCCCCCCAACGGGTACGATTAACTTGCTCGCTCTGGACTCGGCGCGTGACATTAGCGGCGTTACGACGACGAGCGGTTTGGCATGGAAACTTCCCGGTCGCGTCGGAGATTCGCCGCTCATCGGTTGTGGCTTGTACGTTGATAACGACACGGGGGCGGCGGGTTCTACGGGGCGCGGCGAAGAAGTGATTTATATCAACGGTGGGCGCACGGTTGTCGAATATATGCGGCGCGGAATTTCGCCCGAACAAGCGTGCCTCGATGCGCTGAAGTTAATAACGGCGCGGTATGGAAACGATTTGCAGAAATTGCGCGAGATAGATGTCAATTTTTACGCCATCAACAAAAAAGGTGACTTTGCCGGAGCCGCGATTTGGAGCCACACACTGACGGCGCGCGGCGAACGACGGCGACGACAATTCGCGTTTGCCGACGCTTCGGGAGCGCGACTTGTCGAAAGCGCGTATTTATATGAGCGCAAAGCCTAAAAAAACTAACCCGAAACACTAAACCTGTTGCACAATAATGTTTGTTTCGACCCAAACAACCACGGATCCTTGGATTTCCCTTATCGCGCAACAGGTTTATTGCGTTGAAGATAAATTAACGCAAATGTTTATTGTTTCAATCCACACCGCACTTATCCGGCGCGGTGAAAGCGCGTGAAGGGTTTTTATGCCCCACAAGCAAGCAAGCAAGCAAGCAAGCAAGCAAGCGGTGTTGAGTATAACAAAATTGTAGATAATACTTCGGCAGCTTATGGTAGATGATTTTATTTGACACTCGCCGCCGATTCGTGTAGAAAAGCACGGACATAAATGCTGGTTCGGGTTTATGCTAAAGCTTTCTTGGTAGTTCTATTTGCGGGCGCGGTCTATTTCCGGGACGGAATCTCATACGAGCGAGATTTAGTCTGAACATTCCGCTACCAACGAATTTCAGCACGAAAATCGTGCGGTGCGCTCTAAAAACTTCTGGTTCACTTCTTGCGGGAGGAAATTAATGATTAGCAAAAAATTACGCCGTTCGCCTATCGCGCTCGGTTTGGCGGTTGCGCTTCTGTCCATGTCTTCGATGGTCGGACTCGCGGCTCCTAAACAGGACGCGCTTGCCAAGCAATCCGGCGAACTCACAGCTTCTGGAAACGTCACGGTTGACGGCGCGAAAGCAATTTCGGGCGCAACCGTTTTCACTGAAAGCACAATCACGACGGCTGACAAGTCAAGTGCGATTGTCACCTTGCCGAACATCGGTCGCGTCGAATTGTTGCCGAATTCAAGCTTGAAACTCGGCTTCAACGAAGCCGGAATCACAAGCAGCCTTGATGCTGGTCGTCTCATCGTCTCCACCAATCAGGGTGCGGCGGCGAGCATCGCCACCAAAGACGCGACGGTGGTTGCCGAAAACACGCAACCCGCGTCGTTCACGGTTGACATCGAATGCGGTAACACACACGTTCAAACGCGCACCGGATTGGTCGCGTTGCGTGAAGGCAGTGCGGCGAAGCAAATCGCCGCCGGACAAGATGCGACAGCCGGAGCAGCAGTTCCCGGAACACGTTGCACACGTTTGACCAACAATGCGGGTGCTGCTGGACTCGGCGCGTTGAGCGGCGGTGCTTTGGCAGCATTGTTAATCGCGGCGGCTGGTGCGGTTGGCGCGGTTGTTTATAGCGCGGTTAATAGCGGTAGTGATACCGAAGTCCGCACAGGCGGCGGTGTTATCATCGTCAGTCCTGTCTAAACCAAGTTCTCAACTTAACTTCCAAGCCTTTTGCGGGTCACGCTTCATAATCTTTGATTAGCGTGACCCGCAAAAATTTTGTTCATCCGCTTTTCAACCTCCGACCTAATCTAATCTCATGTCATTAACAGGAACAGTCCTTGTCACCGGCGGCGCGGGTTTCATCGGTTCGCACATCGCCGCGCGCCTCGCCGCACAAGGCGCGCGTGTTCGCGTGATAGACGATTTATCAACCGGACACAGGCATAATCTGGACGCGATTAAAGGCGACGTGGAATTTGTCCATGCCAGCCTTAATGATGAAACTCAACTTAAACGCGCTCTTGATAAAGTGGAAATCGTGTTCCATCAAGCCGCGATTCCGAGCGTGCCGCGCTCGGTCGCAAATCCGCTTGAGACGCATCGCGCGTGTGTGGACGGAACATTTCAACTTCTGCTCGCGGCGCGCGATGCGGGAGTCAAACGCCTCGTCTATGCCGCTTCGAGTTCGGCTTACGGTGATCAAGAAGCACCCGCCAAATCTGAAGATTTAACTCCGTCGCCGCTTTCGCCTTACGCGGTGGCGAAACTCGTCGGTGAGTATTATTGTCAGGTTTGGACGCGCG
Source organism: Pyrinomonadaceae bacterium MAG19_C2-C3 (assembly GCA_024330265.1). Lineage (GTDB taxonomy): Bacteria > Acidobacteriota > Blastocatellia > Pyrinomonadales > Pyrinomonadaceae > JANDLT01. Next base: position 27,132 of record JANDLT010000044.1, read on the forward strand.
TTTATAACTTCGAGACGGTGGCGATACGTTACTTCAACGTCTTCGGTCCGCGCCAAGACCCCAGTTCGCAATACTCCGGTGTTATCTCGCAATTTATCGCGCGTCTATTGCGCGGCGAGACGCCCGTGATTTACGGCGACGGCGAACAGTCGCGCGATTTTACGTTTGTCTCGAACGTGGTTGACGCCAATCTTTTGGCGGCGGAAAGTTCGCGTGCCGTCGGGCAGGTGATTAACGTCGCGGTTGGGCAACAAACCTCACTCAATGTGTTGCTTGAGACGTTGAAAAAATTACTTGGACGCGAAGACATCAACGCCGAACACGTCGCGCCACGCATAGGGGATGTGCGCGACAGTCTCGCCGACATCACACGCGCCCGCGAGTTGCTTGGCTATGAGCCGCAGGTTGATTTGGAAGAAGGCTTACGTCAAACTATCGAATGGTTCAAGCACAGCCAGTACGCGAAGTGAAGCGATTGAGAAGCCCGAATTACCGACATCAACCCTTGACCATCTTCCGCAAGCTTTCCGTATAAGGCGCGCGGGCAATTCCCTTATCGGTGATAATCGCGGCGACGAGTTTATTGGGCGTGACATCGAACGCCGGATTTTGAACCGCGACGCCTTCGGGAGCAAAGCGTTGTTCGCGTATGTGTGTGACTTCCCGCGCGTTGCGTTCTTCAATCGGAATCTCGTCGCCGGAAGCAAGCGTTAAATCAATCGTCGAGATAGGCGCGGCGACGTAAAAAGGAATTCCGTGTTCGCGTGCGAGGACGGCGACCATGTACGTTCCGATTTTGTTCGCGGTGTCACCATTGGCGGCGATGCGGTCAGCCCCTACGACGACGGCATCAACCTTGCCCTGTTTCATAACGTGTCCCGCCATGTTGTCCGTGATAATGGTCACAGGGATGTCGTCTTGCGCTAATTCCCAAGCCGTGAGCCGCGTGCCTTGCAAGAAAGGGCGCGTCTCGTCGGCAATGACGGCGATGCGCTTTCCGGCGTCACGCGCTCCGCGAATCACGCCGAGAGCCGTGCCGTAATCCCCGGCGGTGGCGAGTGCGCCCGCGTTGCAGTGAGTTAAAACGGTCGCGCCGTCATTAAGTAATTCACCGCCGAACTGACCGAGCGCGCGGTTTGCCTTGATGTCTTCGTCGTAGATTTTTTGAGCTTCTTCGACAAGTCTTTGTTTAATTGTTTCGACGCTCGAAGTCTCCGCACGCGCACGCCGGAACGCATCGCGCATACGCTCAATCGCCCAGAACAGATTAACCGCCGTCGGGCGCGTCTCGCTCATCACCTGACACATATAATCGAAGTCTTGTTCGAGGTCGGTCGCATCAGTCCCGACCGCCTGTTTCGCGCCGAGTGCCAAGCCGAACGCCGCCGAAACGCCGATGGCGGGCGCGCCGCGCACGACCATAGTTTTAATCGCATCCGCGACTTCTTCGTAAGAGCGCAGGGTAAGGTAAGTTACTTCGGTGGGCAGCACGCGCTGGTCAATCATGCGTACACCTTCGTTTGTCCATTCGACTGTTTTAATCATTCGTGTGCTTTGTATCCTAAGTCTTGCGCGCTTTTAATCGCGTTCGTTGAGATTGAAATTGAGCGGGCATATTAAGCAAACGAACGGGTGCGAGGCAAACATGGAAGCCGGAACGATGTGACTTTTCGCCGCCAAACGTCGCGTTACGCAAGCCTTAAACACGGATGTTATACTTTGCCGAATCTCAAGCAATTCAAGTCCACACTCATCCGATTTTACAAACATGGTCACTTCAAATTCTGCGTGGGAAACAATCATCGGCTTGGAAATCCACGCCCAACTAAGCACCGACACGAAAATCTTTTGCGCCTGTTCGACACAGACGGGCTGTGAGCCGAACGCGAATACTTGCCCCGTGTGTCTGGGTTTGCCCGGTGCATTGCCGGTGTTAAATACGCGCGCCGTCGAACTCGCCGCCCGCGCCGCTCTCGCTTTGGGACTGAAAATCAATGAGCGTTCCGTATTCGCGCGCAAAAACTATTTCTATCCCGACTTGCCGAAAGGCTACCAAATCTCGCAATACGACGAGCCATTTTCCGAACACGGCGAATTGACGATTATGACCGCGACGCGCGACGAAGCGGGACACGCCCGCGATTGGCAACCCAAGCGCATCGGCATCACGCGCCTTCACCTTGAAGAAGATGCAGGCAAGAACATGCACGAACCGCAGGGCAGCGCGGCAACGGGTGATGACAACAATTATTCGTATGTTGATTTGAATCGCGCCGGAACACCGCTTGCCGAAATCGTGACCGAGCCGGATTTCCGTTCGTCGTGGGAAGCATACGATTACGTCAACCACGTTCGCCGCGCGTTGCAGTGGGTTGATGCATCGGATGCCGATATGGAAAAAGGCAACTTGCGATGCGAAGCGAATGTTTCCGTGCGTCGCAAAGGCGCGACGGAGTTCGGCACGAAAGTCGAACTTAAAAACTTAAACTCGGTGCGCTTTATGCAGCGCGCGATTGATTACGAAGTCGAGCGTCACATCAAACTCATCGAAGCGGGCGGGCGAATTGTGCAGCAAACTCTGTTATGGGATGAGCGCACAAACACGACACGCCCGATGCGCTCGAAAGAGGAAGCCCACGATTATCGTTACTTTCCCGAACCCGATTTACAACCCCTCATCGTCTCACCTGAGTTTATCGAAGCGACGCGCCACGCGATGCCCGAACTGCCCGACGCGCGACGCGACCGTTTCATGCGCGACTATGAACTATCGTTCAACGACGCTTCACAACTGACCGCCGAACTCGCCCTCGCGGATTACTACGAACGGGCGGCGCGCTCTTCAAACAATCCACGCGCGGCGGCGAACTGGGTGCGCGGCGACCTCGCGCGCGAACTCGAAACGCGAAACTTAAACATCGCTCAATCTCCCGTGTCCGCCGAACATCTCGCTGCCCTCATCACCGCGATTGATACGAATCGCATCAACGGCAAACAGGCGAAAGACGTGTTGCCGTTGATGATGACGGGCGGTGTCACGGTTGATGAAATTATAAAGTCGCGCGGTCTTGAACAGGTCAGCGATACGGGTGAAATCGAACGCATCATCATCGAAACCATCGCCGCCAACCCGAAACAATTTGAGCAATACAAAGCCGGAAAAGAAGCACTGTTCGGCTTCTTCGTCGGAGCGGTGATAAAACAATCACAAGGCAAGGCGAATCCGAAACTGGTCAATGAAATGCTGCGCGCCAAACTCGCAGAATGATGAAAGGAAACAATTATGGAATGGAGTGAAGTCGTCGCGCATCCGAGCTTGCGCGATCTGCCGTTCAAGATTGAACTTAATGAATACGGATCGGTTGTCATGACACCAGTTAAAATTAAGCACTCGGTTCACACAGGCAGAATCAGTCGCCTGATGGGACAAATGCGGGCGGAGGGAGAAGTTCTGGTTGAATGTGCGATTAAGACGGGCAAAGGAACAAAGGTCGCGGATGTGGCTTGGTCTTCGCCGGAGCGATTCGGCGTGATTGAGAACGATACGGATGCCTCAATCGCGCCCGAAGTCTGCGTCGAGGTTGTTTCGGCGAGCAACACCGACAAGGAGATGAAGGGCAAGCGCGAACTCTATTTCGAGAGTGGCGCGCAAGAGGTTTGGACGTGCGACGAAAGCGGTGGAATGCGGTTCTTTAATGCGAAGCGGGAACTCAAACGGTCACGACTGTTCCCTGATTTCCCCGAAAGGATTGAGGTCTAAAGATGAAGACGGCACAAGCAGTCACTTTGAAAAGAAAGTTGAGCGATTAAATTCATGACGAATGAAGAAATGGAACGAATAATGAACTTCATCATCGAGCGGCAAGAAGTTTTTGCCGAGCGCATGGTGCAATCGGATGAGCGACTAACGCGAGTAGAGCAGATAACAGCCGGGCTTGCCGTTTCCAACGACCAGAACAATCAGCAAATAAAACTTCTGATAACACAAGTTGACCGCATCGCGGAAACACTCACGTTTCTTTTGGACGAACGCAAAAACAATAAAAACGGCAACGGAAACATTTAGAAAATCGAAAGACTTTGAACACTTGAGGGGAAGCATCGGATGAACTTACAAAATAAAACGGCAATCATCACCGGCGGTTCAAAAGGCATCGGGCGCGGCATCGCGGAAGCGTTCGCATCGGAAGGTATGAACGTCGTCATCAGTGCGCGCAACGAGAACGAAGTAACCAAAGCGGCGCGTGAAATCAGCGAACGCGGTAAAGGGAAATGCGTCGGCGTGGTGTGCGATGTGCGCGAACACGAACAGGTGAAACAAATGGTGGCGAGCGCGATTGAAAATTTCAAAACGCTCGATGTCGTCATCAACAATGCCGGGGTCGGCAAGTTCGCCAAAGTCGAAGACATGTCGCCCGGTGATTTCCGCCTCATCATCGAAACCAACGTCATCGGCGTGTATCACGTTTGCCATGAAAGCATTCCGCACTTGAAGAAACAGGGCGGCTACATCATCAATATCTCATCGCTTGCCGGAACGAACGCGCACCCGAAAATGGCGGCATATAACGCTTCAAAGTTCGGCTTAAACGGATTCAGCGAAGCCCTGATGCAAGAGCTACGAGATGACAATATCAAGGTCAGTTACATCATGCCGGGTTCGGTCAATACCTATTTCAACGACGACGAACCGTCGGATGATAACGCATGGCAGCTGCAACCCGAAGACATCGCGCGCGTCTGCGTTGACCTGCTTCACCACGACGAACGCTCTTTGCCAAGCCGCGTCGAGATTCGCCCAAGCAAACCGCAGAAGAAGTAATAGTGATTGAAAATGCGTGTTGTCTTGCAACGTGTGACACGCGCGTCGGTGCGTGTAAATGAACAACTTTCCGGTGAAATCAGAAATGGCATCGTCGCTCTCGTCGGAGTGAGACATGACGACGCGCCGAATGATGTCGCGTATCTCATCGAAAAGGTTACGAACCTTCGCACTTTCAATGATGATGAAGGGCGCATGAATAAATCTATTTTGGATGTGGGTGGGGATTTGCTCATCGTGTCGCAGTTCACTTTGTACGGCGACGTAAGGCGCGGGCGCAGACCATCGTGGAGCGAAGCCGCCGCGCCGGAAGTCGCCAAAGCGTTATATGAATTGTTTGTGAATGAAGCGCGCGGCATAATCGAAAGTTATGGTGGGCGTGTGGCAACGGGAAAGTTTGGGGCGAAGATGGCAGTGGAACTTGTGAACGATGGTCCGGTGACGTTGTTGGTTGATAGTCGAAAGCTGTTTTAATCGTTTGGGATGAGGAAGAAAATTATTGTGGAAAGTATGAATGTGGATAGCGTGAGGGTTAAGAAAGAGGCGTGCCGGAAGACGATGCGAAAGTTTCGCGGCGCGCTCTGGTTGACGGCGTTGTGTTTGGCGGTGAGTGTGTGCGCGGCATGCGGCGGGGATGCGGCGAACAATACGGCGAATAATGCGAATACAGGTCAAACGGCGGATATTAAAACGAACGTCAAGCCCGAACCGGATGCGGAAGTCGCGGTTATCGAGATGGAAGACGCGGCGGCTTACGGGCGCATTGTCGTCGAGCTTTATCCGAACATCGCGCCGAAGATGGTCGAGCAGTTCAAGACTTTGATACGTCAGGGTGCTTATGACGGGACGGCGTTTCACCGTACCAGTAAAGCATTAAGTATCATTCAGGGTGGCGACCCGAATTCAAAAGACAATGACCCGGCGAACGACGGCGCGGGTAATTCATCCTTGCCGAACGTGCCGGATGAATTTAGCGATTTGCCTTTCAAGCGCGGCACACTTGGGGCAGCGAACACAGGTGCGCCAAGTTCGCAAAACAGTCAATTCTTCATCACGCTTGATGAAGTACCCGGATTTGATGAACGCTATACCGTGTTCGGGCAGGTCATCGAAGGCATCGGCAATGCGGAAATTATTATGAACGCTCCGACCGACCCGGACGCTTCGCCCGAACGCGACGGCTCAACCAGTCGCCCGCTCGAACCCGTAAGAGTTAAGCGCATCACGCTTCAACCACGCGCAATAAAGAATTGACTCATCGGTTCATCGGCTTATTGATTCAATTTTCAGCAATGAATCAATGAACCGATGAGTCAATAAATCAATTCTCAAATCGAGTTGTCTTCCGTCTTCGATGCCGGGTCGAATTCAAAACGGTCACGGTCGCGGCGTTCGATTTTATCTATAAATTCGAGTTCTTCGTTGTCTTGAAAATTGACGCCCGCCGCGCGTGCGTTCTCGTCGGTATCGTTGGCGTCGGGCGAAGGATTGTCGCCCATGAAGCTATCCGTGCCGGTTGAAGCAAGGTCAGCCATGTCGGCGTCGGGGTCGCCGCCCGCGTCGTTAAGCGAGACGTGCGTGTTCTCGCTTAAACGGTCGGCGAGATTGTCGGGGTCTTTCGGGGCGCGTGAGATTTCTTCTTCCATGAATGATTCGATTTCCGGGTCGGGTGCGTAATCGGGGTTGTTGCTCAGGTACTGAAAGTCTTCGGGTTGTTTGCTCGGCATCGGTGTCGCTCCTGTGGTGAAAAGAATTGTTCAAGATTCAAGGTTTCATGTTCAAAGTTATGACGACGGCATACTTTCTTAGCATTGAGCCTTAAACAGTTCACTGTCTTGTCGTGTGTTTTCGGATGAACGCGAATATAACAATGAATAGTGGATAGTGGATAGTGGATAACGGATAGTGAAAGGCAAAGAACAGTTTTTAACTATCCACTATCCACCATTCATTATCCACTATGTTGACCAACCTGTGAGGCGAAACTAAAATCGCCGTATTGCATCCAAATCAGTACCCGACCCTTTCGATTGCGGCGACGGCGCGTTTCACCTTATCGCCTCGCCACAATCAACCAGCCGACAATCGCCATCTTGTCGTTACGGTGTGATGAGCATAATAAAAATCATGACCCATAATCTATTCGATACCTATCAAAGCTTCGACACCGGAACGGGCGCGACCGGGCATTACTATTCGCTGCCGCAATTAGAGGAAGCCGGAATCGGCAACATCTCGCGCTTGCCCGTCAGCATTCGCGTCGTGCTTGAATCGGTTCTTAGAAACTACGATGAGAAAAAAGTGAGCGAAGCCAACGTCCGCGCCCTCGCCGGTTGGCAGGCAAACGGGCAACGCACCGAAGAAATTCCGTTTGTCGTGGCGCGTGTTCTGCTTCAAGATTTTACGGGCGTGCCTCTGCTCGTTGACCTCGCGGCGATGCGTTCAGCGGTCGCACGTCTTGGCAAAGATACGTCAATCATCGAACCGCTCGTTCCCGTAGATTTAGTGATTGACCACTCGGTGCAGGTTGATTATGCGAGTACGAACGATGCTTTTCAGAAAAACATGGAAATGGAATTTAAGCGCAATCGTTCGCGCTATCAATTCTTAAAATGGGGGCAGCAAGCCTTCAACGGCTTCGCGGTCATCCCGCCGGGCATAGGCATTTGTCACCAAGTCAATCTCGAATTTTTAGCGAAAGGCGTTTTGTCGAAAAAGATTGACGACGATGGCGACGAAGTTTTTTACCCCGATACGCTTGTCGGAACGGATTCGCACACGACGATGATTAACGGGCTTGGCATCGTCGGCTGGGGCGTCGGCGGGATTGAAGCCGAAGCCGGAATGCTCGGACAGCCCGTTTATTTCCTGACGCCGGATGTCGTCGGCGTCAATCTCAAGGGTTCTTTGAAAGAAGGCGTGACGGCGACCGACCTCGTTTTGCGCGTGACGGAGATGTTGCGACAAGCGAAAGTCGTCGGCAAGTTCGTCGAGTTTCACGGTGAAGGAGCGCAATCTTTGTCCGTGCCTGACCGCGCGACGATTGGCAATATGTCGCCCGAATACGGCGCGACAATGGGCTTTTTCCCTGTTGATGAGAAAACCTGCGAGTACATGACGCAGACCGGACGCACGCCTGAGCAAGTCGAAATCGTGCGTCGCTATTACACGGCGCAGGGCATGTTCGGCATTCCGCGTGCGGGCGAAATTGATTACACGACGACGCTTGAACTCGACCTTTCGACGGTTGAGCCGAGCGTCGCCGGACCCAAGCGTCCGCAAGACCGCATACGGCTTGACGACATCAAAGAACGCTTTAACGAACTCTTGCGTAACCCCGCAAACCTGAGCGGTTATGCCAAATCGGAGTCCGACCTTGAACGTCGTTTCAAAGTCCGTATCGGTGACTCTAACGGCAATTCACACACCATCATCGGCGGCGGGGCGCAAGCCACAGAGAGCGCGCCCGAAGTCGTCGAGACGAGTACGGTCGGCGGTCTTGGTTCGACAAGCGAAAAAGATACTAACGCGCTTACCGAAATCGAGATGATGAATAACCGTCCGACGCCAAGCCGCGTTGACGACGCCCCCGCCGAACAATTTCCGCACGCCACCATCTCGCTTGGTAACGGTGATGTCGTCATCGCGGCGATTACTTCATGCACGAATACATCGAATCCGAGCGTGATGCTTGCCGCCGGAATCCTCGCCAAGAAAGCGGTAGAACGCGGGCTTAAAGTCAATCCGGCGGTCAAGGCTTCACTCGCTCCCGGTTCGCGCGTCGTCACGGAGTATCTCGAAAAGACGGGCTTGCAACCCTACCTCGATCAACTCGGATTTAACACCGTCGGCTACGGCTGCACGACGTGCATCGGCAATTCGGGTCCGCTTGAGCCGCACATCGAAGACGCGATAAACGAGCATGACTTAATCGCCGCGAGTGTGCTTTCGGGCAATCGCAATTTTGAAGCCCGCGTCCATCAATCGGTGAAAGCGAACTTCCTGATGTCGCCGCCCCTCGTCGTCGCGTTCGCTTTAGCCGGACGGATTTCGATTGATTTTCATAACGAACCGCTCGGTCTGGACAAGAACGGCAAAGGCGTTTTCCTGCGTGACATCTGGGCATCGCTCGATGACGTGAGCGACCTCATGCAACAGGCTTTCGACCCGGCGGCGTATCGAAACTTGTACGGCGAATTTGAACATCAGAATCCGCTTTGGAACGAGATTCCATCAATCGAAGGTGATGTTTATGAGTGGGAAGACGTTTCGACTTACATTCAAGAGCCGCCCTACTTCGAGAAGTTTTCGATGAAGCCGGGAACGCTCACGGAAATCAAAGCCGCACGCGCCCTCGCCATCTTCGGTGACTCGGTGACGACCGACCACATCTCGCCCGCCGGAGCGATTAAGGCAAAGTCGCCCGCCGGACGTTATCTTCAACTGCGTGGCGTCGAGGTCGAAGACTTTAATTCTTACGGTTCGCGGCGCGGCAATCATCAAGTCATGGTGCGCGGCACGTTCGCCAACGTCCGCATTAAAAACCTGATGCTGCCCGACACCGAAGGCGGCGTCACCTGTCTCGAACCCGTCGGCGAACAGATGAGCATTTACGATGCGAGCGTCAATTATCAGGCGGCAGGCATCCCGCTCGTCGTCATCGCCGGACAGGAATACGGCACAGGCTCATCGCGCGATTGGGCGGCGAAGGGGACACGTCTCTTAGGCGTGCGCGCCGTCATCGCGCAGAGTTTCGAGCGCATACACCGCTCTAATCTCGTCGGGATGGGCGTGCTTCCGCTTCAATTCATGGAAGGCACGAACGCTCAAACCCTTGATCTTGACGGCTCGGAAGTCTATGACATCACGGGCATCGAAGACGGCGTTCACCCACGCGAAGAACTCAACTTGAGGATTACACGCGCCAACGGCGAGATTGAAAATATCCCCGTCGTGCTTCGCATAGACACACCGATTGAAGTCGAATATTACCGTCACGGCGGCATTCTGCCTTATGTCTTGCGCCAACTCATCGCACAATCAGAAAATGCACCGGCAGCGGAAGTGCAGTTATACTGAACGGGTTCAAGACGGAAGTTCCAATCACGTGCGAAGGGCGCGAAGTGAATAAACTTCGCGCCCTTTAGCTTGATGAAACCACCTTTACGTTTAACGGCTTGTTGGATGGCTTATTGTTTTACGGATACTTGTTGGGATTTTCTACGTCCATGTCTTCCGCCTGCGCCGTCGCGTTCAAATCTGTGCCTGCCGAAACCAACGAATAAGAAAGTCGCTGTTTCGCCCTCACGTCCAATGACTTGTTGTGCTGCGCCGTTATTTTCAAGAGCGATGTTTTATAACGCACGACTGCTGAAACTTACAGCCAAAACATCATTGCTCATTGGAAGTTTTCAACTTTTGTATCATCTTTTGTACTGGCTCAGTATCGCCAATTTCAAAAAGACTTATCAAATCATTTTCAATCGTAAAGATGTGCTGAACTGTTTTCTCCAACAGTAAATTGCCTTCCAAATCTCTGACGACTAGACGAACGGTAACGATGCTCCGGTTGTTCTCATCCGTTTCATATTCTAAAAGCTCAAGCTGCCCTTGAATAATCTCGAACTGCTTTCGCCAATACTCACGCACAGCATCGCGTCCATAAACGAAACCGCCTTCCATTCCGTTCGCCCATTTTACGTCGGGGTGCATCAACGAGATAATCGTTTCAATCTCCCGCTTGTTAAATGCTTCGTATAAATTTTTCAGAAATTGTTGCTTTGAACTCATATTATTCAATGTACGCAACGAATATCGTTTTCACCATGAAGCAGCACAACGATTGAGATGACGTGGGGCGAAACCGAATACACGCAAGCTAAGGGTTAAAAGACAACGTGATAACAAAGTCGCTGTTTCGCCCTCACGTCCATTGAATTGTTGGGCATTGCGTTCACAGAAAAGCGTTTTTGTTCATAACAAATCAAGCCAGAATCTCACTGCGTCCTCGACTTGTTGCATTTGTTCGTCAGTCAAACTGCCAAGTTTTCTAATAAACTTTGCGTGTGAAACGCTGATAATGTTTTGCGCATCAAACGCGCCTTTCTGCAAAAAGCGAATGTTCAAATTAACTTCAAAGCGTGTGCCTCTGACGCTCGTCGTGTGAGAAACAACCGTTGTCAAGGCGCGGTCTGTGTCTTCGGCTTCAATACTGAAAACAAGACACGGGCGCGTTTTCGCCGCATAACCTAAATCTACAAGCCAAACTTCGCCGCGCTTGGCATACGCGCCTGCGCTCATTTAGTTTGCGCCTCCAACTCGGCTTCCTCGCGGTCAAGCGCAAGAAACAAATCTTCCGCCAACAAAGTTTGTTCCTCATCGGAAAGGTCAGGCGAACCAAAAATATCGGTTCGGCGCACGACTTCGATAGCCAAATCGCGCTTTTCAAGTTCAGTTAGTTTCTCGAAAGAAACAAGCAAGTTTTCAACTGTTGCAGTCATTTTCTTTTCACCTCACAAGTAACATTGAAACGGAAAAGGCAATAAATTACAAGTTTTCAAAAAACGAATGTCGCGGAAAAAGGGAAGATGCCCAACGATTGAATTGACGTGGGCAAAAACCGCCAACACACAAGCCAAAAGGAAAAGGACAACGTGATAAGAAAGTCGCTGTTTTTGCCTCACGTCCAATGATTTGTTGGGCGGCGCGTTGATTTCTATTGTCTTTCTTGGACTTCGTAATAGCTAATCAGAAATGCAACAATGCCGATGAACAGACAGAGTGGCGAAAATAAAATTGTGTCCCACCGCGCAAAGTTCGTATCGGTAACGCTTTTGAAAAAGCCGACATATCGGAAATCGCCGATTGTCCGAAGCAAAAACAACAGCGAAATTACCCAAGTTCCCAAATAGAAAATCCAACTTGGGACAAATGCACCCCAAATTTTAAGTCGTCCAAGCACGACGAGCATTGCGGCGAAAAGTGCCGCCGCTACTAAAATCGCCCAGAACGGCGAAGGGTTCAAAAGACGTTCGCCGCTGGCAGTTGGAATAACCGCGCTGCCTCCAAACCTGCCGCCAGCCGCCCAGTACAAATGAAAAAAACTCAAAATTGCGAAGATTACCGCCAGCACAATCCCCAAAATGCGAATCATAAATATATTTCCTTGCGACAAGAGGTAGCCGCCCAACGCTGGACTTCAGCGGCTTTCTGCCCCGCGCACCTACGAATGATAAAAACGTCGCGGGCAGAAAGTCCGCTGCAAGGACTTGTTCGGCTCGGCGTTATTTAGAACAACGCACTTTGACTCCCTGCATAAGCCTGTTCGCTTCGTCTCGTAACTCTTTGTGCTTCGACGCTTGCAACTGTTCTAGCGACTCATACGCCATACAGTGAACTATTTCGTCCTTGTCATTAACTGCTGCAAGAATAAGTAAGGGTATTGCCGCCTTCACCGCACTTATAATCTCTGGTGTCGGGGTTATGCTATCAGGTCGCGCACCTTCAATCTTTTCGGTTAATTCATCGAAGGCGAAAACAACGCTTCTTCTTTCAAAACGTCCGAACGCTGATTTGCCTTTTAACAGGTCAGCGAGTGCGCTTATTCCTGTCGCTGTATTTGTCAACAAGAACGCCGCATTTTGGCGAACACTTATATCTTTTTGGGGCGAGAAGTAGCACCCGTTCTTTAACACATCAAGCATACTGGAGACGATGATTTCACTGTCGGGAGCAAGCCCCAGCAGTAATGATGCTGCCAAAACGCGAGAACGACAATCTTTTTCCTTCTTCAAAAACTCGCTAAGGGGTAAGACTACAGGCTGCCCGATTTCTCTCAATTCTTTGGCAGCTTGGAGCGCAACATCCTCTTTGTTGTCTTTTAACTTTTTGATAAGGATGGGAATATTTGCCTGACTGTTCACCCTCGATTCTTGGGCTAAAGATAAGGTGTTAAGGCTAAAGAGCGTTAGAGCGATGGCAAAAACTATGTGTGAAGGTAGCTTGTGTTTTCTCATAATAGGTACCTAATGTTCGACTCTTTATGAGGTGATCCATCGGAGACCAAGCCTTGTACA
>JANDLT010000045.1 GCA_024330265.1 Pyrinomonadaceae bacterium MAG19_C2-C3
ATCTAATGTCAGCGTGGCTCTCCGCTATTGCATAGTCTAGTATTGGAAAGCGTATAACACGCCGTTTAGAGTTTATCTCGCCGAAACGACGCGGGTAGTAATGATGCTTGGTTTCTCGCCCCTCGGTCTTCACCCGAAGAAATGCAGATGTTTCAAACGTACCGATGCGGTCGTTCAGGTCGGTTGCACATCTACACTAAACTTACGTTTAGGGAAATTGGGTCTACTCAAACGGGTGGGGTAATTGGCTATGCATCGTTCCCTGAAAACTACAGACCATTTCCAGACCCGGCATATAGTCGTGATGGCGTCGTCATCAACCATGGAACTCTTCCCGGCGGGTCGGGAAACCCAAGGTCAGCCACCGGTCAAACGGGAGCGCATGAAGTCGGACACTGGCTTGGACTTCGGCATACCTTCCTCGGTGGTTGCACTTATCCCAACGACTTTATTGACGACACGCCTGCGGAATTAACGCCCGTTAGATATTTATGTCCAACAACAACACGCGACACCTGCCCTGATGAACCCGGTGTGGATGCCACTTTCAACATCATGGGTGGGGCGGAAGATGCGTGTCAGGGTGAGTTCACGCCCAATCAATCAACGCGCATGGACATGATGACGCAGATGTTTAGAAGCATCCCGCCTAAGACTAACTGCGCCGGTTGTCGCTGTCGCACACCATAAAGCGCAAGGAGAATTAAACATGAAAGCACAAATTCAAAGTACCGCGAAGCGGATAAAGTCAGCCTTGCTCATCACGGTTTGCGCGCATGTCATCCTTTTCTTGGGTGTGACGTACAGCGTGTCGGCGCAAACTTCACTGCTGGTTGAAGGTAACTGCGGCGACCCGGCGGCGACCTCAACCGCACCCGGAACATGCGGCGACTATGATGGCGACGGGCGCATCGGTGGAGCGGAAAATAATGATGGGGATAAAGTGTTCGGCTCTATCTACGAAGCAGCGAATGTCGTCAATTTTGACCCGAACGGCGGCATAGTAAGTGTCGTTACCTCCGGCAACTTCACCGGGCAAATCAACATTTCCGGCAGGAGAGGCACGGTTACTCTGCAAGCCGCGCCGGGCGTGCAAGCCATCGTTGATAATTCCCTTCTCCTACCCGGTTCAGACACCAATCTGGAATTCCCGCTTGGCGTATCAATCGGGTCGTCATCTGAGCGTTACGTCGTGTTGCGTAACCTGACATTTCGTTATTGCTCGTTTTCAGCCATAAGTGTTTTCGGTGATGCACGCGCGGCAATCGAAGGATGTCATCTGGAAAATAACGATGATGTCGGCATCAGCGTCAGCGGCAACGCGCGGGTCACGATTTCACATACTAAAGTTTTCGCTTCCAACAACGGACAGTCGGCTGTCAATGCCGCGACGGGAGCGGGAATCTTGTTTAGCAACAACTCTTCCGGCAGTATCTTCCAGACGACAGTGAGCGGCACGCGCGGTGTCGGCATCGCCAACCGGACGGGCAGAGCCGATGCCGTGTGCGCGTATCTTGTCAACGTCTTCGACAACACGACGAATTATCAAGGTGTCATCCCGACTTCCGACCCGTGCGGCTTTAGCAGCAAAGGGCGCACCTTCTCACGCTACTAACTTTTAGCAAGAACACGAAAAGCAACACAGGTTCGCCTAAAGATAGACGAACCTGTGTTGCTTTCTTACATGCAAGAACCTTCAAGCATTAGTGAAGAAAGGCTTCAAGCGGCTTGCGTGACAACCTGTGTGCGCCGCGCGGCGATGCGCGGGACGATGCGGCGCGGAACGGCGATGGCTTCTTTGATGTGGCGGGCGCGGGTGAAGTGTCCGGCGACGTAGATGCCGGGAATGTTGGTCTCAAAAGTCTGCGAATCGTATTCGGGGATTAAGAAAGTTTCGGCGGGTAAGATGTTCACGCCCGCCCGCTCAAGCATCGTCAAATCCGGGTCGCTGCCGATAAGCACGAACGCGGCGACGGCTTCAAGGCGCATCTGTTCGCCGTCGTCGGTGATGAGTCGCACGAAGCCTTCGCCGAATTCTTCGACATGATTAAGTAGAACGATGTGCAAAGTTCCGCGCTCAATCTGCTTCTCTAATGGAGCGCGTACCCAAGCCTTTATCGCGCCTTTCTTAGGGTCGCGGTTTTCCCAATCGGAGCGCAAAATCGCAAGCGTAGTGCGCGCTCCTTCTTCGGCTAAAAACAAGGCTGCTTCCGCCGCGCTGTTGCCGCCGCCGACGACCACGACCGGATGCCGGACATACGGGTAAGCTTCGACGAACAGATGATGAACGTGCGGCAAGTCTTCGCCTTTGACGTTCAAGCGGCGCGGGTGCGCCATCGCTCCCGTGCATACCAGAATTGCCGCCGCACGGTATTTCGCCCGCGGCGTGCGAACGCGAAAGCCGTCGTGCGCGTCGTCGCGGTCAATCTGCGTCGCTTCCTCGCCGGTGTTGATTTTCAAATCGTTATCGAGGCAGAAGCGCACATAATAGGAAAGCAGTTCTTCGCGCGTCGGCTTTTCGCGCGCCGGATGAAGCGCACCTTCGCGCAGTTCGAGTTCATCAACCGTCGAGAACACAGGGCAACCGACAGGGTAATGATAAATCGTGTCGCCGATAAGACCGCGCTCAAGCACAAGGTAGTTTAAGCCCGCTTGTTTGGCGCAATCGGCGGCAGAAATTCCGGCGGGTCCCGCTCCGATGATAAGCAAATCGAGTTGTTCCATGCTTCTCTTTTTTTAACCTGTTTGGATGCGGCTATCTTCGCACGTCATCGCAAACCCGTTCAACCACCTCGTTCGTATCAACCCCGAAATCAGAAACGCAACATGCCTTCCGCGATGACGACCGAACTTCCGCCGACGCGGACACATTCGATTCTTCGCCCGTCCGCGCTCATCGTCACTTCAATTTCGATGCGTGAAGGACGCCCGATAAAGTCGCCCTGTTCAATCACAAAATTAAACGCTTGTCCGACATTGTTCGTGTTCTTATTGAGCGCGCCGTGGCGCGCCAGATAACCGCCGAGCGCGCCGCACGCGCTGCCCGTCGCCGGGTCTTCCGCGATGCCGTCGGCGGGCGCGAACATGCGCGCGTGTGCTTGCGAAGCGTTGCCGTCGCGCGTCCCGCGCGTGAAGGCGAGGCATCCGGTCGCCCCCAAGTTTTCATAAAGCTTGCCGAGCATTCCACCCTGCACCGCGCACCGTCCGAGAGCATCGAGCGTGGCGATAGGCACGATGAGAAACGGTATTCCGGTTGACACGACTTGCACCGGCAACCTTTCGTCCATTTCGTCAACGCTTAAACCGAGAGAAGCGATGATGTCGCTTTGCATCACGCTTGAAATTGATGCGGTTCTGATTTCAAACGCACCTTGCGTCATCACGACGCGCACGGGTTCGCCCGCTTCAAATTCAATCTCCACCGGCAACACGCCGATGCCGAGTTGTTGACGGACGCGCACCGTACCCGTCCCGCCTGCGGGAGCGACGACGACGTTTCCCGCTTCAGGGCGCGCGAGTAAGTTCCACGTTCCGACGACCGGATGACCCGCGAACGGGAGTTCACGCGCGGGCGTAAAGATTCGCAGACGCCGCAACGCGCCCTCATCGCTGGCACTCAACACGAACACGGTTTCCGACAAATTCATTTCACGCGCGATTGCCTGCATCGTCTCGCCGTCGAGATTTTCCGCATTGCTTTCGGCATCGGGAAACACGGCGAGCGGGTTGCCGTGAAATGCCTGTTTGGTGAACACGTCGAGTTGGAAGAAACGTAGATGCGGCATAGTTCTCCGGTAAGTGTCGGTTTAAGGTAGGGTTGATTCAACAACTTAAAAACCGTCGTAATACGTGCGTGTCATCATCCGTCTTGGCACGCATGTAAAGCAAGTTTGCCGATAGACAGGCGACTTCGTTGCGCGCAAGATGAACGCATCGGTATAATGCCAAAACTTCCAGACTGTGAATCAAACATTTTTCGAGACGAGCGAGGTTGAAACAAGCGTGACGATTTTAGAACCTGCCTGTTCAAGTTCGCCCGAAGCCGCCGGACTCCACGTCGAAGCCTTGCCTTTCGCGCAGATTCCACAGCAATCGAAACTCTTTCTCGATTATCAAACGGACGCCACCGCGCTCCGCCGTTTCTATCCGCACGCCGTCCGCCGTCACTATGATTTGGTGCATCACGCCACGCACGTTTTAGAAAATTATACATGCGACCGCCGTGCTGTTTGCGACGCTCTCGAACGTCTCAATCGTTCATGGAACGCGGGCGAGGCGACGCTTGAAAACATCGCGCGTCTGCGCGACGCGCGCACCGTCGCCGTCGTCACGGGTCAACAAGCGGGACTTTTCACGGGCGCGCTGTACACGATTTATAAAGCTTTATCGGCAATCAAACTCGCCCGTTGTTTGACGACGCGCGGCGTCGAAGCCGTGCCTGTCTTCTGGATTGCGACCGAAGACCACGATTGGGAAGAAGTCCGCTTCGCGCAAACTATAGGCTGTGACGGGCGACTCGCAACGTGTGAACTGCCCGCCGAACTTCACCCCGAAGGCATGAGCGTCGGCGCGCTTATGCTCGACGATTCAATCGAAGCGGCGATTACGCGCTTGCTCGACGTGCTGCCTTCGACCGAATTTATCGCGGAGTTGAAAGAGCTTCTGCACAATTCTTACAAAAGCGGAAAATCTTTTGGTGAAGCTTTTGCGCGCATGATGACAAGCTTGATGACAAACTTCGGGCTTATCATCCTCGACCCGCTCGACGCGGAACTCAAACGACTCGCCGCCCCGCTTTACGCGCAAGCCGCACTACGCGCCGCCGACATCGCCCGCGCTCTCGTGGAGCGAAGCCGCGCCCTCGAAGCCGACGGTTATCACGCGCAAGTTTTAACGGGCAGCGATTCGTTTCCGTTGTTCTTTCACACAGAAGACAATCTCGATAAAGACCAAACCGCATCGCCCGCATCAAGCCGTCGTGTCGCCATCACGCGCACGCCCGAAGGCGCATATCTCGCCAAAGGCACAAACCAAATCCACTCTACCGAAGAATGGGCGAGCCTCGCGCAAGATTCACCCGAACACTTTAGCCCGAACGTCACACTGCGCGGCGTCGTTCAAGATTACTTGCTTCCGACCGTCGCCTACTTCGGCGGCGCGGCTGAAATCGCGTACTTCGCCCAAACTGCGGAAGTTTATCGGCTGCTCGAACGACCCGTGACACCGATTCTCCATCGCGCAAGTCTGACCGTCATCGAACCGCGCACCGTCCGCACACTCGAACGCTACGATTTACATTTGCGCGACTTCTTCGACGACTTCGACACGCTCATTCGCCGCGTCGTCGAAGGGAAACTCAACACCGACGGCGCGCGTCGCTTTGACGATGCGGAGCGCACAATCAGTGAAGCGATGACGGCTTTGCGTGACGGACTCGCGCCGCTTGATTCAACCCTCGTCGCGGCATCGGAAACACGTCACCGGAAAATCAACTATCACCTCGAAGCACTTCGCAAAGGTTTTCATCGCGCTCAGATGCAACGCGACCGCGCCGCGCATCGCCAACTCGAACGCGCCCAAGTCGCGCTCTATCCCGAACGCGCCTTACAGGAACGTCACCTCAACATCACATCCCTACTCGCCCGTCACGGTCTGTACTGCCTCGATTGGCTTTACGACGCGATTGACTTGGGTTTGGCGGAACATCAAATCGTTTATCTTTGAGTAGGCAGTGGGCAGATGGCAGTAGGCAGTTTGAGGAAGAACACAGTTCAAAGTTCAAGGTTTCAAGTTCAACGCTGGAGTGCTTAACTTTGAATATCAAACTTTGAACATCGAACACACTATTTGTACTGCTTACTGCCTACTGCCTACCGCTTTATGAAAATTCGCGTTCTATCCGACAACCTTGCAAATCAAATCGCCGCCGGAGAAGTCGTTGAGCGACCGAGTTCGGTGGTCAAAGAACTCGTCGAAAATTCTCTCGACGCCGGAGCGCGGCGCATAGAGGTCACGACGGAAGCGGGCGGGCGAAGACTTTTGCGCGTGCTTGATGACGGAAGCGGTATGTCGCGCGACGATGCGATTCTCGCTTTTGAACGTCACGCGACTTCTAAGATTTCGACGACCGAAGACCTCACACGCATTGCGACCCTTGGCTTTCGCGGCGAAGCTTTGGCATCAATCGCGGCGGTGGCGCGCATCGAGATGACGACGTTTGTTGAGGGCGAAACGGAAGCGACGCGCGTTGTTATCGAAGGCGGACGCTTGCGCGATGTGACGCCGGGAGCGCACCCGCGCGGCACGACTTTCCTGATGCGCGACTTATTCTTCAACATCCCCGCCCGCCGTAAATTCTTGCGCTCCGAAGCGACCGAGACTTTTCACCTGACGAACCTTGTGACGCATTACGCACTCGCGCACCCGGAAGTCGAGTTCGTGTTAATCAACAACGGGCGCGAGAGTTTGCGCGCTTCTCCAGCGACGAGTTTGCGCGAACGTGCGTATCAGATTTTCGGGGCGGAGTTCGTCGAAAATCTACTTGAAGTCGAAGGCGGTCATCCGGCATTGGTTCGCGTGCGCGGATTTACGAGCGCGCCGCGCGAACGTCGAACGTCGCCCGATGCCCAGTATCTTTTTGTCAACGGGCGTTTCATACGCGACCGCCTCGTGCGTCGCGCGTTAATGGAAGGTTATCGCTCCGTCTTGCCGCATGGAGTTTATCCGGCGGCATTGCTGTTTCTCGATGTGCCGTTTGAAGAAGTTGATGTCAACGTCCATCCGGCGAAAACCGAAGTGCGTTTCCGCCGCGCCGCCGCGATTGCCGACGCCGTGCGCGAAAGCATCCGCGCCGCTCTCGCACGCGGCGGTTACGCGCGCTCAAATGAAACGTATTCGGATGACGAACCGGGCGAGACGCACGACGCTGAAACATCGCTTGAGAGGGAAGCGACTCAATCGTCATCGCCCGCTTCGCAGGTTGAGCCGCGCGATGATTTGAGCGATTCACGCATTGAGTCTGACGATAAAGCCCGCGCTTCATCTGTCGCCGCACCGCCAGCCGGTTCACTCGCAATGCAACCGAGTATCGGCTTTGTTCCGCCGCCGACCCCCGATGATTTCAGCCTGACGGATTCACACGAACAATCTATCAGGCACGACGTTTCGCCTTCGGACGACGCAAGTTCAAACCGCGATGAACATGAAAGCGGTTCACGCGCCCCGTCATCAATCGCAAACACATCATCCGCATCCGAAGCTGCTTTAAGTCAAGCATCGGTTGATGAAATCGGAACGTCGTCGCATGATGTCGCGGCGCGAGTAAGCACAAGTGAAAATCTAAATCGCCAGACCTCTTCAAGCTTGCCGCCGCTTGATTCCGCGACACATCTCTTGCGCGACACCAGCATCGAATCACTTTCAACTAACATTCGCCCGCTCGGTCAACTCGAAGAAAGCTTCATCATCGCCACCGACGACGAAGGCTTGCTTCTCCTCGACCAGCACGTCGTCCACGAGCGCATCCTGTTTGACAAGTATCACCGCATGGAAGGCGAGCGCGCACCGGAATCGCAAAACCTACTGATACCGGAAACCTTCGACCTGTCGCCCGCGCAAGCCGCCGCCTTCGGGCTTGTTCACAAAGAACTCGAATCCTACGGCTTTCGACTGATGCAACTTTCAGGGCGCACCGTCGCCATCGCCGCCACGCCCGCCGACCTGCCCGCGAGTGAAGCGCGAAATTTATTAAGCGAAGTTTTGGATACGATTGACGCCGAGAAACGCGGGGCGGCGCGTGCGAGTTTGCGCGACCGCATCGCCGCCTCACTCGCCTGTCGCGCGGCAATCAAAATCAACACACCGCTTTCAATCGAAAAGATGCAATGGCTGATTGACCGTCTGCTGACAACTTCATCACCGACGACCTGCCCGCACGGGCGACCCATATTGTTGCGCTTAACCGTGCGCGACATCGAGCGCGCATTTCATCGAAGCTGAAAAGAATTGAATCATCGGTTCATTGATTCAATAAAAGGCAATTGGATTTCCTCAATGAGCCAATGCGTCAATGAACCGATGATTCAATTCTTCTAATCAATTGTCACCAGTACATCACCCGCGCCGACCGTCGCGCCGTTCTCCGCGTTGATGGAGAGGACGATGCCCGCCTTCGGTGCTTTCAATTCGTTCTGCATCTTCATGGCTTCGACGATGATTAAGCCATCGCCCGCCGCGACCGCCTCGCCCGCCTCGACCATCACGCGGACGATGCGACCGGGCATCGGAGCGCGTATCACGGCTTGCCCGCGTGCGACGTTCGCGCCCGCCGCACCGCTTTTCGTACCGAGTCGCTTAGGGTCTGTGACGGTGACATCATAAGCGCGATTGCCGATAAAGATTGTCGCCACTTCACCGCTTCCCGCACTCTTGCCCGCGAAGCATTCATAGACTTTGTGATTATGCGTGACAAGGTATGTGCCGTCGTCTTGTAAGGTCAACGCGAGTTCATAACGGCGATCATCAACCGTCGCGGTCAGGCGTTCGCCGTCCCGTGCGATGTCGAGTTTGACAGGCTGCCCGTTAATGATTGCATCGAGTTTCGCGCTTTGTTTCATAGTGACTTTACGGCGTGCGGCGATGGAGAGATTGACGACCGGCAAGTCGCCACCAGCTCGGCGTATCGCTTTCCGGTGCGTGAGTCGTCGTTGATGTTCCCAGTGTTTGCGTGAAGGCAATCGCGGCGATGATGACGGCTAAATCACGATGAGTTAGCTCGTCTCCGGTGTTCGTCACGGGAGTGTCGGAAGCTTGCGCGCGACGTTTCTGGAAGCGTTCGATGAAGCCCGTATCAAGGCGCGCGTTTTGAAATTCTTCATCACGCACGAGGGCGCGGAAGAAACCGAGCGTCGTCTTGATGCCGCCGATAACGTATTCATCGAGGGCGCGGCGAAGGGTTGAAATCGCTTCGTCGCGTGTGCGTCCCCATGCCGCGAGTTTGGAAATCATCGGGTCATAATAAATCGTGACTTCGGAATGCAGACGCACGCCGCTGTCGTTGCGGACGTTCGCTCCCGTCGGTTCGCGCCATAAAGTTATTTTTCCGGGCGACGGCAGAAAATTGTTTTCAGGGTCTTCGGCATACACGCGGCACTCAATCGCATGTCCGCGCATCTCCACATCATCTTGCGTAAAACTTAGAGGTTCGCCCGCCGCGACCGCGATTTGTTCGCGCACAAGGTCAAAGCCCGTGACCATTTCCGTCACCGGATGTTCGACTTGAAGGCGCGTGTTCATCTCTAAAAAGTAGAACTCGTGCGTTAAGTCCGACACCAGAAATTCAATCGTTCCCGCGCCTGTATAACCAACGGCGCGGGCGATGCCGACCGCCGCCGCTCCCATTTCGCGGCGCAACTCGGTCGCGCCGTCAATCGGTGACGGGCATTCTTCGACAACCTTTTGATGGCGGCGTTGAATGGAGCATTCGCGTTCGCCGAGGTGAACGCAGTTGCCTTGTGTGTCGGCGAAAATCTGAATCTCTATGTGGCGCGGACGCGCGACGGCTTTTTCGAGATAGATGCTGCCGTCGCCAAACGCGGCGACGGCTTCCGCCTGTGCCGTCTCAAACGCAGAACTTATTTCATCGGATTTGGCGACAAGGCGCATCCCTTTTCCGCCGCCGCCCGCTGCCGCTTTCAACATCACCGGATAACCGAACTGCGCGGCAATCTCGCGGGCTGCGTCGGCGGATGTAATCGGCTCGATTGTGCCGGGAACGATGGGCGCGCCCGCCTTCTGTGCGACGTGGCGCGCGCTGGTTTTTGAACCCATCAGTTCGATGGCTTCGGGCGACGCACCGATAAACACGATTCCCGCGTTGCGGCACGCGCGGGAAAAAATCGCGTTTTCGGAAAGGAAACCGTAGCCGGGATGAATCGCTTCCGCACCTGTGACACGCGCTGCATCAAGTATTTTCCCGATGTCGAGATAGCTTTCCGAACTCGCCGCCCCGCCGATACACACGGCTTCATCGGCAAAGCGAACGTGCAAACTTTCACGGTCAACTTCGGAATAGACCGCGACGGTCGCAATCTCCATCTCACGACACGCGCGCATCACGCGCACCGCGATTTCCCCACGATTGGCGATTAAGATTTTTGAAAACATAGAAATAGTAGGCAGTAGGCAGAGGGCAGTAGGCAGTTAGAAGACAAAAAGACGGTTTAATGTTCAAAGTTTCAAGTTCAAAGTTTAATGCTTAACATCGAACTTTGAACACCCGTTTTATACTGCCTACTGCCTACTGTTTTCAAACTACAATCGAGTTCGACGGTACGCGCGGGTCGAAGCGAATGGTGACGGTCGCGCCGGGCGGATAGTCGGCGGCACGCCCGCGTTGTGCGTCGTCGAGCGTGTGCGACGATTCGTAATCTACGCCGTTGTGTTGATAGGTGAAATAGATGATGACGGTGCGGTCATCGGCGTCAACGCCAACGTCAATAATCATGCCGTCGGTGATGCGTCCCTGTCGAAGCAGGCGCGTGCGGCGCGCTTCTTCCGTATCAACTTCGGGACGGCGAAAAAGTTTGAATAAATTCATTCAGTGTGTGATGTGGCTTAAAGCGGGCGACGAATGTATGTGCATGTGTGAGTGAGTTGTAAAACCCGCGCGCCGGGATGACGAATCATCGCCCGGCTGCGATTTTAGTTTGATAGAGTTTAGCGTGAAATTGATGCGCGGTGCGCGGCGTCGAGTTGTTCTTGCGTCGGGCGCGCGGTGTGCGGCTTGGTTGATGTTTCATCCGGCGCGGCGGTCGCGTTCGTCGCCATCGCCTTTGCCGCGACGATACGTTGGGTTTCGCGCCATGTATAAAACATGCGGTGGGCGAACGTCCAGTATGAGCCGATTGCCAGAATCCACAAGACGGCGGGCATCCGGTTGGCGAAGAAATTCGTCGAGCCGTGATGCGTCGAAAGCGCGCCGATGATAAGCAGCACGACACGTTCGGGACGACGGAAAAATCCGACATCACACTTGGGTATTAGGCTTTCCGCACGCGCACTCGTATAAGAAATCAATACCGAGCCGACGAGGGCGGCACTGACGAGAAAGACGTTGAGCGTCGAATGGTACGGCGTGTCGCGGGCATAGAAAATCAGCACGCCGACCAAGACCACCATATCGGAAAGACGGTCGAGCGATGAATCGAGAAAGCCACCGAACGCCGTGACCTGATTGGTTGAGCGCGCAAGTTTGCCGTCGAGCATGTCGAACAGATTGGCGACGATAAGGACGAGTCCGGCGTAAAAGAAATAGCCGAAACCGAACAACAAGCCGCACACGAGATTGATGAGAACACCGATGACCGTGAGCGTGTTCGGGTTGACGGTGTGGCGCGCAAGTCCGCGCACCATCGCATTGATGATGCGTCCCGCGCCCCGTCCGATGCTGCCGCCTATCACTGTGGTGTCGTGTGTCTTTCGGTGAAGTGTGTGAAATGAAACCGGATTATGAAGTAAGCCGGTGAGTCGTTCAAGAGCGGTCGCTTATGAAGGTTGGTCATGCAAGGTGGTTAAACGTCGAATCTCGAATTGGCGCGTGCCGCGTGGCGTAGTCACTTTCACTTCGTCGCCTTCTTCGCGGTTCATCAAACTTTTGCCGATAGGCGAAGTCGTCGATATTATCCCCGCCGCCGGATCGCTTTCTTCCGGCATCGCCAGTCTGTACGTCACTTCTTCGTCGCGTTCGGCGTCATAGAGTACGACGGTCGAACCGTAAGCCGCGCGGTCGTGCGGAACTTTCGAGATGTCAATCGAAGAGATTTCCTGCAACCTCTGGCGCAACTGTCCGACGCGGGCTTGGACGTATTGTTGACGCTCCAGAGCCGCTTTATACTCGGCGTTCTCGCGCAAATCGCCCCACTCGACCGCCTTCTTGATTTCACGCGGCACGGTCACGCGCAATTCAAACTCGTATTCATCGAGTTCTTTTTGTAATTTCTGTTTAGCTGCTTGAATCACAACATTTCAGGAGTCAGAAGTCAGGAGCCAGTAGCCAGAATAAAACGGGCGTTCAATGTTCAAAGTTAGGCATTAGGCGTTGAACTTAAAACCTTGAACATTGAACCGCCTTCATCTTCATTCTGGCTACTGGCTCCTGACTTCTGGCTCCTCCTTTGCCTTTCTCAAATTATTCACATTCGACATCCATCTGCGGTTCATCGGGTGCGCCGAGTGAAACGCCGACATCGCGTGCGGTGCGAACCAAGCCGCCCGCCGGTGGCACGGTCTTAATACCGAGAATCGCTTCTGCAAGCGGGACGGTAATAATATCAGAAGCGTGGAGGGCGACCATCACATCGCGGTCGCCCTGCATCAAGCAACGGACGGCGTAAGCTCCGAAACTCGTCGCCAGCATACGGTCGAAAGCGTTGGGACTGCCGCCGCGTTGCAAGTGTCCAAGCACGACGCAGCGTGCTTCTTTCCCGGTGCGGGCTTCGATTTCATCGCGCAGATAATAACCTATGCCGCCGAGCCGGGCGGACACGTCGCTTCCGCCCTGTGTGAGGTAACGCTGTTCGCCTGTGGTTTCGCGCGCACCTTCCGCGACGACGATGATGCTGAAGTCCGAGCCGCACCGTTCGCGTTCACGAATCTTATGACAAACCGCGTCAATTGAAAACGGGATTTCGGGAATCAGAATAACATCCGCGCCGCCCGCGAGTCCCGAATGAATCGCAATCCATCCGGTGTGCCGCCCCATGACTTCTAAAATCATCACGCGGTCGTGCGATTCGGCGGTGGTATGAAGACGGTCGAGGGCTTCGGTCGCAATGTCGAGAGCGGTCAGAAAACCGAACGTCAAATCCGTGTGTGCGAGGTCGTTATCAATCGTCTTCGGAACACCGACAACCGGAATGCCGTACTTGCCGAACTCCGCCGCGATTGCCAGCGTGCCGTCGCCGCCAAGCACAATCATCCCGTCAATGCCGAGACGTTCGAGATTCTGTATTGCCTCGCGGAACGAAGATTCCGGCATCACGACTTCACCGTCGGGTTTGTATTGAACGAAGCGACCTTTATTCCGCGTACCTAAAATCGTGCCGCCGCGCGGAAGCAGACCGCGCACGTCCACGGGCGTCAGTTCGCGTGTGCGCGTCTCACCGAGCAAACCTTCAAAGCTGTCTTCGATACCGATGACGCGCACGCCGTATTCACCGACGCCGGTTTTAACGACCGCGCGAATCACCGCATTGAGGGCGGGCGCGTCGCCGCCGCCCGTAACTAAGCCGATGGTCTTCATAACTTTTATTGTTCGACTGGTGTTGTTCGACCGCGATTGTTCAGCCGTCGAACGAATTTCGATTCCAAAACGGCGCGGGCTGGTTTCAGCGTTGAATCTGAAACCAGCCGCGCGAAACTTTAAGATAGAACCTTCTCAAATCTAAGATTTCAAATCTGAAATCTCAAATTAGCTTTCGATGTTCTTCAGTGCTTCAAATAGTTCATCATTGACCGGAAGGTCGGGGATGTTGTGAACCTTCTTGTAATGAATGCGTCCGTCTTTATTAACGATGAACAGGGCGCGCTCGGAGATGCCCGCATCCTCTTTATAAACGCCGTACCGTCGTGCGACTTCGCCCTTAGGCTCGAAGTCGCTTAGTAAGTCATAACTCACGCCGCCCAATTCTTTTGCCCACGCCGCCTTGCTTGGTTGCGCGTCAACCGAGACGCTCAAGACTTCCGTGTCGGCTTGGTTAAAGCGTTCGAGGTCTGTTTCGTAAGCGGCGGTTTGCGTCGAACAAACGGGCGTAAAGGCGAGCGGGTGAAACGCGATGACGACGTTCTTCTTGCCTTTGAATTCCGAAAGGCTGACCCGCTTATTGCGGTCTTGATGACTCGGCAAAGTAAAGTCCGGTGCGATGTCTCCGACTTCGGGCATTGTTGTTTTCCTCTTTGTGGCTTCGTATCCAAACACACCGAAGCTAACGTTTATTTTTAAGATTGTAATTTCTTTTCGGCGAAAGACTATACCGTCAAGAAAGCGATTTCAAGCGGCGAACTTATAAACGCTGCTCCCAAGTGAAAAAACAGGAAAGATGCAAGAAAACAAGAAAGCGACTTGCACATTACATTTGGCAAGTCGCTTTCTTGTTAAGAGATGGATGTCGTTCGCGCTCAATGAACTCTAACGAAGATGTTTGAGACTAAGCGAGGTCGTCCGGGTTTTCGCCGTTCGCTTTAGCACGACGGCGGCGGCGGCGCATCTTCATTGTCACACCTGCCAAACCCGTGCCGAGAAGAATCATCGTCGCCGGTTCAGGAATAGGCTCCGTCCCGTTAAATCGAGCCACATCACTGCCGCCGGGATTGACATCCTGAAACCGCAGGAATGTGCCGCTGGCGATTTGCTGTTGCGTTAGCCCGGCGAAATTTCCCGTGACGGTGAAGGTTGCACTCTGACCTGCGGTGATGCCCCGATTGGGATTGCCGCCGCCGTTGAAGTTCGGTCCGGTCAACATTGCTAACTCGAATGTAGTACCGATTCCAGCAGCATTTCCCGCCACCTGTGTTCGCAGCCTGTAATTGTTGTTTGTCTGGTCTTGCAAGGTGAAATTTCCGCTGTTCGTGTCGGGCAGATTAAAGCCAATGCTGGTGATGCTGCCCGTCGTGCTACCGGTAGAAGTATTCGTTACGGTAATAGTAAGAAGATTGTCGGTTAACTGCGTGATGGTTACCGTTCCGGTGACACCCGTGTTGATGCCTTGAAGGGTGAATGAGTCGGCTCTGGCGTCAATGTTCAACGCAATCATCATCATTATGGCGGCACTGCTTAAAAGCATTTTGCGAATCATTGTTTGTTGTCTTCCTCTGCTGTATTCAAGTTTGGTAATGTTCTGACCGAAGGTTTTGCGAAATAAAGCGAAAACATCTTTCATGATTGGTGACTGCACATTCACACTATGAATCTAAAAATTTTCTTTGCTTTTCGCTATAAAACCCGATATTGCATCCGACATCGAAGTGTCGTTTTCCGATGCCCTCTACATAAAGCAGTAACAGAACGTACCTTTCAAAAAAAGCATCCGCAATTCAATCTTCAACAATCGAATGTACCTTGCCGGTGGTATGCTTCTTCAGGAAATCGAAGGCAACAATTTGGAGGATGGTATTGAAAGTCACTGTCACACGCCGCGCAACGGAGCGTGTGCGCGCCGGACATCTCTGGATTTATAAAAGCGACGTGCGCGAATCCGGCGATGAAAATAATGACGATGCGGCAGTCGTGCGCGTCACGGATGAACGCGGGCGGTTCGTCGCTCATGCCCTGTGGAGCGCGACATCGCAAATCAGTTTGCGTCTGCTTACGACGCGCGATGAAACGATTGACCGCGATTTTTGGCAAAGGCGTTTGCACGCCGCACTCGCGCGCCGCGCTCATCTCGAAGGTGAAACGGATGCTTATCGGCTCGTGTTTTCGGAAGGCGATTTAATGCCGTCGCTCATCGTTGATAAGTACCGCGATGTGCTTGTCCTGCAAACCCTGTCGCGCGGTGTCGAACGACTCAAAGCGATGTTCGTCGAACTGCTTATCGAAGAACTCAAGCCGCGCCTTATCATCGAACGCAATGATGTGCGCGTGCGCGAACTCGAAGGTTTGCCGCTTTGTGCCGAAGTGATTTACAAGCGCGACGATGTGACGGACGGGGAAGCACACGGCGAGTTCGTCATCAATCAGCACGGTGTGAAGTTCGCCGTCGCGCCGCTCGGCGGGCAGAAGACCGGAGCGTTTCTCGACCAACGCGAGAACCACCGACGCGCCGCCGATTTCGCACGCGGACACGCCCTTGATTGCTTCACATTTAACGGCGGTTTCGCGCTCAACATCGCGCGCTCGTGCGAGTCTGTGATTGGCTTGGATGTGTCGGGCGAAGCCGTCGCCGCGTGCCGTCACAACGCGGCGTTAAATGACATGACAAATGTCGAATTTCGTGAAGCGAATGTCTTTGATGCGTTGCGTGAAATGGAGACGGCGGGGACACAGTTCGACACGATTATTCTCGACCCGCCCGCGTTTGCGAAGAATCACAAAAGCGTCGAAGGAGCGGTGCGCGGCTACAAGGAAATCAATTTGCGGGCGATGAAATTATTGAATGCGGGCGGCATTCTCGTGACCTGTACCTGTTCGTATCACGTCGCGGAAAACGATTTCTTGAACATCATCACTGATGCCGGGAGCGACGCACGCCGTCACATCCAAGTCATCGAAAAACGCACACAGGCGAGCGACCACCCGATACTTTTGGGGATGCCGGAAACTTATTACTTGAAGTGTTTGATTTGTCGCGTACTGTGAAAGCTTGGCGTAAGTTCGAGGTAAGAAACGATTAAAACTCATCTACGAATTACACCAAATCACACGAAACAGAAGCGGGATTTCTTTCATGTCTTGTTCGTGCTGTTTCGTGTGATTCGTGGATGAAATTCTTTTCGTCTGACAATGAACTCACGTTAAATCCCGTGCCTTCAGCCGCGAATGCGGTTTAACCAACCGCCGTGTTCGCGCGCACGGTTTCCGCGAGACGGCGCGCGTCGGGAAGCAGTTCAAGGGCGCGGCGTAATTGCGGGTCGTTGTCTAAAAGCACGCGGGTCGCGGCGTCCGCACCGAAGGCGGCGGTCGCGTATTCGTCCGCGATGCGGAGGAGCGTGAAATCAAGGTCGGCGTCAATCTGTGTGTCGGTTAAAACAAGCGTCGAATCGCGGCGCACAAAGTCACGAAACGCCGCGATGACCGCATCATTGATGAGCGCGGTCACGTTACGTCCATCATTGCGTCCGTCGTTCTGCGTGCGCGCCTCGTTAGGCGGCGTAGTGACGCGGAATTGTTCGAGTCCTTTGATTTGTCCGGCGGCGAGTTGGCGCACGAAGAAGAACGCGGCTTCATAAATACGCCCGCGTCCGACGCCGGAGAGGTCGAGTGGTTTGACTTCATAATCGGGCGTGATGCCGTTGCCACCGTAGAAAGTGCGCCCTCCGGCGGTGCGAACGGGCGTCCCGCTCGGCGTCGGTTGCGGTGTCGGCAGCGGCGACGCAACCGGTGATGTAGTGGGGGCGGGCATGGTCAGCGTCGGGTTCTGGCTTAGGGTGCGGTTGGCGGGAGTCGGCGGATTGTTAGGCGTCGTGGTGGTCGCTCCGGTGTTGGGTGCGTCCAAGCTATGACGCACATAGTAATCATAAAACGAGCCGGTCTCATACTCGCGTTGAATGAGTCTGCCGAACGGCGTGTAATACTTCGCGGTCGTCAAAGTCAAACCGTTGCCGAACGGAAGTTGAAACACACGTTGAACCAAACCTTTGCCGAAGCTGTTTTCACCGACGACGAGACCGCGCCCATAATCCTGAATCGCACCCGCGACGATCTCCGAAGCCGACGCCGAATTGCGATTGATGAGGACGATGAGCGGTGCTTCGGTGGCTTGGGCTTCAGGGTTTTTATACACGCGACTATCACCCGCATCGCGCCCGCGCACGGTGACGATGGTTGCGTTGCGCGGCAGAAACTGTCCGGCGACGGAGATGGATTGGTCGAGCAGTCCGCCGGGATTATTGCGTAAATCCAAGATGATTTGCCGCGCTCCCTGCTTCTGCAAAGACGCGAGGGCAGCGCGAAGTTCGCTTTCCGTCGTGCGTTGAAAGCTTCCGGTCAAGCCGACGTAGCCCGTGCCGGGTTGCGCCATAAACACCGCGCGAATCGAAGGTGAGGAAACGGCGTCGCGCGTAATGGTGCGAAACACGGGAGCCTGTTCGCCCGCGCGTTCGACTTTCAAAGTGACATCCGTGCCAAGCACGCCGCGCACATTCTTCGAGACTTCCGACGCCGACCATTCGCGCGCGTCCTTGCCGTTGACTTCAACGATGCGGTCGCCGAAGCGCAAACCCGCGCGTTCGGCGGGCGTACCGGCAACCGGAGATTGCACATACACGCCGTCGCGGTGGCGCAAAATGGAAACGCCTATGCCGTAGAAACGCGATTCTTGGTCTTCCTTGAGTTTGCGAAAATCATCGGTCGGGAAGAACGACGAGTGCGGGTCGAGCGTCATCAACATCCCTTGAATCGCGGCTTGATTGGCTTTCGCGTAATCAATCTCGCCGACGTATTCACGCGCCACGACCGACACCGCGTCACGGTAATCCGTTTCGAGTTCATCAATATCAACGCCGGAAGAGACGGGCGTATCATCCGCCGGAGAGGTGTTTGAAATCGGGCTGCCACTCGCCGTGGCGGAGAGTTGAATCGTCTGTTGTTGATAAGCCACGCCGCCCGCGACGGCGGAAGCACTGATGATAATTAAGCCGATGAGTAAGTAAATCTTTTGCCGCATGACACGCTCCGTCAATCTGTGAAAAGAGGTTAGATGTTGGATGTTAGATGTTAGCTGGAAATCTATAACACGTCGCCCGTTCCCGTTTTACCATGCAAGACTGTTTCGACGAAAATACTAGCACAGCCGTTGCACGGATGACGGAGACGATGCGTGACATGGCGAACGTATCTTTCGATAAAATGTCGCTAAAAATGCCGGACACATTTTAACCCCGAACCGAAATAACAAAACGATTGAAGCCTTCGACTGACATTCAATCACCGACCTCTTTTCCCGTTCTCTTGTGTTATATTCCGAAGCATCCTTCTCGCGTGAGCGTTGAACTGATTTCAAAGTTTTACAAGTAAGTCTGTAATCAAGTTAATGACCTATTCTCTCTCTGTTATCGTACCCGCGTACAACGAATCGGCGCGCTTGGGCGATTCGCTCAAAACCGTTTTCGCATATCTCAATCAACAAATTCCCAACTCGGAAGTCATCATCGTGGATGACGGTTCGGAAGACGATACGCGCCAAGTCGCCGGGCGCAGTTTCGCGGCGGCGGGTTCGATTGCGACGCGCTTGATTGAAGTTCGTCCGAACAAGGGTAAGGGTCACGCCGTGCGCGCCGGACTTCTTGCCGCGAACTCTCCCATCGCGCTTTTTACCGATGCCGATTTATCAACGCCGATAACGGAAACGTCGAAACTCGTGCTTCCCATCGAAGAAAATAGATACGACGTGGTTTTCGGTTCACGCGCGATTGACCGCACGCTTATCGGCACGTCGCAACCTTGGCGGCGCGTGCAAGCCGGAAAGGTATTCAACGGCGTGATGCGTTTGATGACGGGGATGCCCTTCAAAGACACGCAGTGCGGCTTCAAAGCCTTCCGCATGGATGTGTGCCGCCCGCTCATCGAAGCCGCACGCATTGACCGTTTCGGCTTCGACGTGGAACTTCTGTATCTCCCTTTTACATCGGGCTTGCGTCTGCTCGAACAAAGCGTGCGCTGGAACGATGCGGAAGGAAGTAAAGTCAGCACTCTAAACGGGCTTCACGCCTTCACCGAAATCAAACAGGTTCGTCGTAATTTTAATCTCGGACTCTACACCGAAGCGATTGCCAGAGTGCGCCGCCTCGCCGCCACCAAAGGCGACTTGATTCTAACTTCTAACGAAGAAACCAACGCCAACGAACAACTCATTATTAGTGGATAGTGGATAGTGGATAACGGATAGTTTAAGACAAGTTCTTCACTATCCGTTATCCACTATCCACTATCCACTATCCGTTATCCGTTATGTCTCGTCTTAACGTCAACATTGACCACGTTGCGACCGTGCGCGAAGCCCGTCGCACAATTGAACCGAGCCTCGCGGCGGCGGCGATGATGTGCGAAGCGGCGGGGGCGGACGGCATCACCGTTCACCTGCGCGGCGACCGTCGCCACATTCAAGACCGCGACCTTTATCTTTTGCGCGATTGTGTGACGACTTACCTTAACGTCGAAATGGCGACGGGCGACGAGATGATAAGCATCGCCCTCGATGCCCGACCCGATTGCGTCACACTCGTCGAAGAGCGTCCCGGCGAAGTCACCACCGAAGGCGGCTTGGATACGGTCGCCAACTTTGAAGCGGTCAAACAGGCGATTGAAACCTTACGCGCAAAAGGGATTATCACCAGCGTTTTTATTGACCCCGAACCTTCGCAAATCGAAGCCGCAAACAAGGCGGGCGCGAATCAAATCGAACTCTCGACCGCCTACTACGCCGAAGCCACACTCGGACGCGCGGCGTTTCATCCTGCCGGACAACGAAGCACCGCGCACGAACTCACACGCTTACGCACCGCCGCCGAACATGCCGCGCAACTCGGCGTTCGCGTCGCCGCCGGACACGGCTTGACTACACGCAACGTCGGGGCAGTCGCCGCGATTTCACACATCACCGAGTTCAACATCGGACACAGCATCATCGCGGGCGCGATCTTCAAAGGTCTTGACCTCTCCGTACGCGAGATGATTGATGCGATTCATCGTGGACGCTCGACGGCGAAATAACACCACTTGAAAAACACAGAGGACGCAAAGCAAATGCGGAAAGTTTTTATAAACTCTGCGCTTAACTTCGCGTCCTCTCGCATCTTTGCGGTGAATAACTCTCTAACTCGCCAAGGCTTCAGCCGTCCTCGCGGGCATCTTCAATCCTAAATGTTCATAAGCTGCCCGTGTGCAGACACGACCGCGCGGCGTGCGATTCAGGAAACCGATTTGAATCAGGTAAGGCTCGATGATTTCTTCGATTGATTCGCGCTCCTCGCTTATCGTCGCGGAAATCGTGCCGATGCCGACGGGTCCGCCATCGAACTTTTCCATAATCGCGGACAGTAATTTACGGTCAACCTCATCAAGTCCGAAGCGGTCAACTTCCATTTCATCGAGTGCCGTGCGCGCAAGTTGTTGCGTGATGCGCCCGTCGCCCAAGACTTCCGCGTAATCGCGCACGCGCCGCAAAAGACGATTCGCAATGCGCGGAGTTCCACGCGCCCGGCGTGCCAATTCACGCGCTCCCGTCGCCTCAATCTCGACACCCAAAATTTCCGCCGAACGATGCACGATGATTTCCAAATCCTTCTGCGCGTAAAAATCAAGGTGCATCATAATCCCGAACCGCCCGCGCAAAGGCGCGGTTATCATCCCCGCGCGCGTCGTCGCACCGACGAGCGTGAACTTCGGCAAATCCAACTTGATTGAGCGCGCCGCCGCTCCTTGCCCGATCATCAAATCGAGTTGGTAATCTTCCATCGCCGGATAAAGAACTTCCTCAATCTGCGGCTTCAAGCGATGAATCTCGTCAATGAACAAAACTTCGCCTTCCTGTAAATTCGTGAGTACCGCCGCCAAATCCCCGCCGCGCTCAACCGACGGCGCACTCACGGTTTTCAGCGGCGCATCCATCTCCGCCGCGATAATCTGTGCCAGCGTCGTCTTCCCCAATCCCGGCGGACCATAAAACAACGTGTGGTCAAGTGCCTCTTTTCGATTGCGCGCCGCCCGCAAGAAAATCCCCAAATTACCCGTCACCTTCGTTTGCCCGATGTATTCGCTCAAAGACTTCGGGCGCAAACTCAACTCGACTTGCTTGTCTTCCGCCGTCGCCTCACCGCTCATCTCACGCGAAACACTTTCACCAACTAATTCGATTTCAGCTTGTACCATAATATGGAAAAAACCTCTTGTATTGTGATTGTTTGAAGGGTGAGATTATACCGCGCGTGCCGCTTTGTTTCAAGTATGAAACGCCGTGTTGAAAGTATTGTAAGAGCATTAAAAAGTTCTTGACATTGAAGGGGGGGGGGGCGTTATGATGCGCTCATCTTGCTCAGAGCGAAAATCTTCAGGTAACTCGCAACCAAGTAAATCGCCGCCTGTTGGCTGTCAAGAGTCCACCCTCTTCGACTTTGGAATAACAACTCACGCCAGTTTCGCACATCTGAGATGTGAGTTTCGACCCTGTGCCTGTAACAACCCTATCTTCTGAAGCGCACCATTACGATGTATGCACTTAAGTGCGGCAGTAGACTGTTTTGCGCTTCCTCTTAATTCAAGTAACAGCCAATTCCCCATCTAAGGAGACAACAAAAATGACCATAAAGAGATTGACGAAGAAAGGTTTTCTTGCCGCTATTGCGGCGGCATCCCTCACTATTGCATCTGTTGCAGAAATCACCGTTCATGCGTACCGAGAGAGCTACCATAGAGCGAGCGACGGTTCAGGGAATAACTATTACCTGAGCTGCGGAAGTTCTGCCGGAGACTTCTTTTATAAATGCGACGCTAGCGGTAACTGCACTGACCTAGGATCAGCCGGTGCTTCTCAGGCTTGCGCTGATATGCAACAGTAGGAATAACATTGCGCTACTCGAACGGAACTTCGACACCCTTTCTGTAAACTTTGGGTTAGCCTTATAGCATGATTTACCCTGATAAAGTTTCGTTCGAGTAGCTTGCTCAACAGCGTCCATTACTGTGATGTTGAGAGTTTCGCCTTGAGGCAGTGAGCAGACTAACTGAAGGCGTTTTGTAATTGTGCTTAACTTGGTCGTCCATATTGTAGATAGTTATAGGAGCTATGGAAATGAATAGGTTAATACTTCTTTTAAGTTTGTTGCTTTTAACATCTATCCATCATGGTCAGGTCATCGAAACCAACGCCGATGATGACGCTTCGGCTTTGCGGAAACTTCAATTACTCTCGGATGTGCAGTCTCTTGAAGTTGAAGCAAGATCACTGGCTAAACCTTTAGCGAATGCCCTTGCGAAGGCGGAAATCGCAGATGCTGCTTGGACGCTCGATCAATCATGGTCAAAGAAATTGTTACGCGAGGCTTACGAACTCACTTTCCCGGAAGAAGAGGAGCGAATCAAGCTTCGTGACCAGCCCGTTGGAACTGCACCCAGACCGCTCATGGGCATTGAGCGTTCCCAAAACGATGTACGCCGTCGAGTACTTCAGGTGGCTAGTCAGGATAAAGCATTCGCCGACCAATTGGCTCAGCTAGGCGCACAGCAGTTAGGGAAGTATGAAGAGCATTTCAGGAACGCATCTCGCGCTAGTAAAGCGTTCGAGGAAGGTGATAAGGAAGCAGCCGGTAAATATATTCAACAATCAATCGAAGCCGAACCGACCCAACTTACCGCTGGTTTGGTCATCCTTGACATTGCTACGCGAGACCGAGCATTAGCCGACAAACTCATCCTCGCGTACCTCGAGCGAATACGAACAGTTCCGCTCTCTAGGGCGAACAGTAGTTTAATGAGAGTACGTTCCATCTTGTTTGATTTCATACATCCCCCCGCTTACCTTGACCCGAAGACGCCACCGCCCGGCGCGGCGGTGATGAAGGCGTATGCTTATTACGTCATCGAAGACTTGAATAATATAAGGCGAAGCGAGCCGGACGGCTTGCAAAGGCACAGGTTGTTTCTCTTAACGGCATGGCTTCCGATTCAACAGTACGCACCGGAGCTAACAGGAGCGTTTTTGGAGTTGGAAAATCTAAGCCGAAGACCGGGCGAGGATACATCACTTCCAACCCGAAAGGGTGCAGAGGAAGCAAGAAAAAAGGACTATGAAAAGCGGATTAAAGATGCCTTTGATAGCGACCAACCGGATGAGTTAATGATCCGTTCCGCAATCAGTAAAGGAGACTTTGATAATGCCCGTAAGCTGATTGGCAAACTTGAAAGTGAAAGCCAGAAGGCAGAGCTTACCGAAATGGTGAATATGCGAGAAGCAATTATGCTCACTCAAAAGGGAAAGATTGTCGAAGCTGGCATACTTGCCCAACGCCTGACGAAAGCACACTCTATCTTACAAGTTTATCCAGCCATCGTCGGCAAATGTGTAAAGAGTAAGGATGACACTTGCGCCACCACGTTTATTTACGAAGCGGTAAATCAACTCAAGCGTGCCGACACCACACCGCCAACGCCTCCGGCGGGCATACCGGCGTCAGTTGTACCGACCGGCAGCGAATTAGACCCTGTGCTGTTAGGTCTCGGTAAATTAGCGAAAGCGGTCGAACCGCTTAACGTAGAACTGGCATTGTCTGTGTTGGATGAAGTTGTGGCGGCGGCGAACCGAAGCAATTTGGATACGGGACAGGGGCGCGTTGGCTTTGATGGCAGTTTGTTTCAATCCCTCGCGGCGAAAGATGAAAGCAGGACGCACCAATCAGCCGCGAATTTGCAAAAACCTTTACAGAAAATCGTTGCAGTCGCGGCTATATACAAGTGGAAGGCATCTGAACTTGCGAAGCAAACGGAAGCGAAAGAAAGAAGAAATGGAACTAAGGTAGTGGCGAATTGAACAAGGTTAGTCGTTTCCAAATTTTCGGCGCGCGGTAAAGGGCATTAGCTCCTCTCCTGCGCGCCGAAATGTGTGAGGTTGTTAGGTGATTTATCGCGTCGGTGTCGCGCTGGGGTCGCCGGAGACGAGTTGAAGGCGGGTTGACGCGAGGTCGAAATCGTTTTGCGCGGTTTCGTGGTCGGTCGCTTCTCCGGTTAATTGTGCTAAGACGCGCCCTGCTTCTTCGCGGCTTTGGCGTGCGGCGGCGACATCAATTTCATTGGCACGTTCCGCGACATCGGCAAGCACCGCGACGCAATCATCGCCGACTTCGACGAACCCGCCGGAGACGAGAAGGCGCACCGTGTTTCCGCTTTTCGTATAACTAAGCACGCCGGTTTTCAGGTTCGAGATGAGCGGCGTGTGTCCCGGAAAGATGCCGAGTTCGCCCGACTCGCCGGGAACGGTCACACTGTCAACCGTTTCATTCAACATCGAACGCGACGGCGTGATGATTTCGAGAGTTAGTGTTTCAGCCACTTCGTCAGTGGTCAGTGGTCAGTGGTCAGTGAAGAACAAGTCGTTTTGTCTTCACTGACCACTGACCACTGACCACTCCTCCTTTATGCAGTTGCTGCCATTTTGCGGGCTTTTTCTTGTGCTTCTTCGATTGTTCCGACAAGGTAGAAGGCTTGTTCGGGAAGGTCGTCGTGTTTGCCGTCAATGATTTCGCGGAAGCCTTTGATGGTTTCTTCGAGTTTGACGTATTTGCCTTCCAAGCCTGTGAACTGCGCGGCGACGAAGAAGGGTTGCGAGAAGAAGCGTTGGATTCTGCGCGCGCGCGCGACGGTCAAACGGTCTTCTTCCGACAGTTCATCGAGTCCTAAGATGGCGATAATATCTTGCAAGTCGCGGTAGCGTTGCAAGGTTTGTTTGACATCCTGCGCGGTCTTGTAATGCTCGTCGCTGACGATTCCGGGTTGAAGCAAACGCGAGTTGGAAGCCAACGGGTCAACCGCCGGATAGATGCCGAGTTCCGCGATTTGACGCGACAGGGCGGTTACGGCGTCAAGGTGCGCGAAGGTCGTCGCGGGCGCGGGGTCTGTGTAGTCGTCCGCCGGAACATAGACGGCTTGAATCGAGGTGATGGCTCCGGTTTTAGTCGAAGTGATGCGCTCTTGCATCTCGCCCATTTCGGTCGCAAGGTTCGGTTGATAACCGACCGCCGAAGGCATACGTCCGAGAAGCGCGGAGACTTCCGAACCGGCTTGCGTGAAGCGGAAGATGTTGTCAATGAATAACAGCACGTCAAGCCCTTGGTCGCGGAAGTATTCAGCGATGGTTAAACCTGAAAGAGCGACGCGCAGACGCGCTCCGGGCGGTTCGGTCATCTGTCCATAAACGAGTGCGACTTTCGAGTCGCTC
The DNA here is from genome assembly GCA_024330265.1 of Pyrinomonadaceae bacterium MAG19_C2-C3. Classification (GTDB taxonomy): domain Bacteria; phylum Acidobacteriota; class Blastocatellia; order Pyrinomonadales; family Pyrinomonadaceae; genus JANDLT01. Next base: position 25,641 of record JANDLT010000045.1, read on the forward strand.
AAGGCGTTCACGTCAACCTTTGACATATCGAATTCGCCGGTCTCTTTTTCGTGCGCCTTGAAAGCTTCGCCGTAGGAAATGATGTCGGATTCGACAAACTCACGAAGCAGATCGTTTCCTTCGCGCGTGCGTTCACCGACGCCCGCGAACACGGAGAAGCCGGAGTGGGCTTTCGCCACGTTATTGATGAGTTCCTGAATCAAGACGGTTTTGCCGACGCCCGCGCCGCCAAACAAGCCGATTTTACCGCCGCGCAAGAACGGTTGAATCAAGTCAATAACCTTGATTCCGGTTTCAAACATTTGAAGTTCGGTTGATTGTTCGTCGAACGGCGGGGCGTGACGGTGAATCGGATAGCGCGTCGAAGAGTTGACCGCGCCGAGACTGTCAACCGGCTCACCGATGACATTCAGCACGCGCCCTAAAGTGCCTTCGCCGACGGGCATCATAATCTGATTGCCGGTATCAATCGCCTTCATGCCGCGCACGATGCCTTCGGTCGGCTGCATAGAGACGGTGCGGACGCGCCCTTCACCTAAGTGCTGTTCAACTTCACAGATGATGTCAACCGGAGTCGGCACGTCGAAGCCTTCCGATACGACGCGCAGGGCGGTATAAATCGGCGGCAAATATCCTTCGTCAAATTCGATGTCAAGAACGGGTCCGATGACCTGCACGACGCGCCCGGCATGGTCGCCGTTTGTCATCGTAAGATTATTCATATTCGCAACGGAAGTCGCCATAAAGGTACAAAAGTCTCCTTCGTATATAGTCCAAGTTTAATGCTCCACAGTACGGTCTAAAATGGTGTTTTTCAAGCGATTGATTTGAACGGAGGAAGATAGCATAGGATAACGGATAGTGGATAGTGGATAACGGGATAGTTTCAGAACCGCTTTTTAACCGTCCGTTATCCACTGTCAACCGTCCGTTATTCGAGACTAATCTTCATGCGGCGCAGGGTGCGGCGGTCTTCGTCGGTGAGGTCAAAGGTTGAATCGGTCGTGGACTCATCGGTGGGTGTGAGTTCGTCGTTAGACCCACGCGCGGCGTGTTCGCGCAAGCCGATTTCAAGCCGTAGGGTGAGTTCCATGTCGTAGCCTGTGGAGCGAAGGCGGTCAATGGCTTCGGCAACGTCGCTTGAGCGTTCGACCGCCGAGTTTATCGCGGCGGCGATTTCTTGGACAATGATTTTGGCTTCGTCGTTGAGTTCCAAAAGATTTCCCGTTTCTAAGTTTGGTTTCGATTGAGTTGTATGATGTGCGTCCGATGCTATGTGATATGCGAAAGGATTTCAACTTCAGTCGCCTGACAATGCACCTCGTCAAGCATCATTAGAACCCCTGTCGCGTCGTGTGCTAACTTCGCGTCGAAATTCATCACGAACAGAAAAACATCGGAGTATGATTGTTAAAAACACCGCACCCGACACGGGCGAACAGCCTTCGAGTCCCGCGAAACAACCGACGCGCAAAACCGCTTTCGAGACTTCATCGCACATCGAACTGGCGAATGATTACAACCCGCGAAACACTCCGGCGATTGATTACGAACGTGACTTGAACGCGCCCGGAGAGTTTCCATATACGCGCGGCATTCGTCCCGACATGTATCGCGGAAGGCTGTGGACGATGCGGCAATACGCGGGCTATGCGACGGCGGAAGAATCGAACGCGCGTTATAAATACTTGCTGGCAAACGGCACGACGGGCTTGAGTGTGGCGTTTGATTTACCAACTCAAATCGGGCTTGATTCCGATGATGATTTAGCGGCGGGCGAAGTCGGTAAAGTCGGCGTCTGCATTGATTCTCTGGAAGATATGGAGCGGCTGTTTCGTGATATTCCGCTTGATAAAGTTTCGACCTCGATGACGATAAACGCGACCGCTTCGACGCTATTATGTCTCTACATCGCGGTTGCCAAACGCCGGAACATCGCGCCGGAAAGCTTAAACGGTACGATTCAAAACGACATCTTGAAGGAGTACATCGCGCGCGGAACATACATCTTTCCGCCCGCCTCTTCGATGCGTTTGATAACCGATACCTTCGCGTATTGCGCGCGTGAAGTTCCGAAGTGGAACACGATTTCGATTAGCGGTTATCACATCAGGGAAGCCGGTTCGACTGCCGCGCAAGAACTCGCATTCACGCTTGCCGACGCTATCGCCTACACGGAAGCGGCACTTGACGCGGGCTTAAAAGTTGACGACTTCGCCCCGCGCCTCTCGTTCTTTTTCAATTCGCATAACAACCTTTTAGAGGAAATCGCCAAGTTTCGCGCCGCGCGAAGATTATGGGCGCGCATTATGCGCGAACGCTTCAACGCGCAAAATCCGAAGTCGCAAATGCTGCGCTTCCACACGCAAACCGCAGGCTCGACCTTGACCGCGCAACAGCCCGACACGAACGTCGTCCGCACCACGATTCAAGCACTCGCCGCAATTTTCGGCGGCACGCAATCGCTTCATACAAACTCTTTGGATGAGGCGTTAGGACTTCCGACCGAACACGCCGCACGTCTGGCTTTGCGAACCCAACAGGTCATCGCCTTTGAGTCCGGCGTTGCCGATACGGTTGACCCGCTCGCTGGTTCTTACGCGATTGAAGCCTTGACGACAGAACTCGAAACTAAAGCACTCGATTACATCGAACGCATTGACGATATGGGCGGAATGCTGCGCGCGATTGAAACCGGATACGTTCAGCGCGAGATTCAAGAAGCGGCTTACGAGTATCAAAAACTCGTCGAACGCGAAGCGGCAATCGTCGTCGGCGTCAACAAGTTTCAGCTTGAAAGTGAAACGCAAATCCCCGTTCTCCGAGTGAACCCCGCGATTGAAGAAAATCAAATCGCCCGCCTCAAAGCCGTGCGTGAACGCCGCGACAACGCGGCGACACAAGCATCTCTAACCGCACTGATGGAAGCCGCACGCGGTACAGAAAACCTTTTGCCGCGCATCCTCAGTTGCGTCGAAGCTTACGCGACGGTTGGCGAAATCAGTCACAAGTTGCGGGAAGTGTGGGGCGAGTACAGAGAAGCGTTGACGGTGTAGAATCGGAAAGCGCATCGAAGGTCAAACACGGTTGAGGTATTTTCAGGTCTGAACTAAATTCAGTGATGTTGGAGGTCACAATTTGTGACTTCAAACATCAAGCTAATTTTCATGTCGCATCTTCTCCAAGTTAAAAATCTAAGCACGCAGTTTCACACTCGCGCCGGAATTGTGCGCGCGGTTGATGATGTCAGTTTTCATGTTGATAAGGGTGAACTCGTCGCCCTCGTCGGTGAATCGGGATGCGGTAAATCCATGACCGCGCTGTCAATCATGCGCCTTGTCGCCAAGCCGGGAAAGACTGTCGGCGGCGAAGTTTTCTTTGATGGTAAGGACTTATTGAAACTGTCTGAAAACGAGATGCGGCGTATTCGCGGTGACGATGTGGCGATGATTTTTCAAGACCCTATGACTTCGCTTAATCCGGTTTATACGGTTGGCGAACAGATTGCCGAAGCCTTGCGGCTGCATCGAAACTTGTCCCGTGAAGCGGCGCGGCGCGGGGCGATTGAAGCGATGAAAGAGGTTTCGATTCCCGATGCGGCGCGCCGTGCGAGTGATTACCCGCATCAACTTTCGGGCGGGATGCGCCAGCGCGTGATGATTGCGATGGCGTTGGCATGTGAGCCTAAACTGCTTATCGCGGATGAACCGACGACGGCGTTGGATGTCACGATTCAGGCGCAGATTTTAGAGTTGTTGAACGACTTGAGACGCACGCGCGAGTTGGGCATCGTGCTTATCACGCACGATTTGGGAGTCGTCGCGGAAACCGCCGACCGCGCACTCGTGATGTACACCGGACGCATCGTCGAAGAGTCTCCGGTTGAAGAATTGTTCGCGCGTCCGAAGCATCCGTACACGCGAGGCTTGCTCGCTTCCGTCCCGCGTTTGAGCGTCGCAGGAATTGCCAAAGCCACGAGATTGCAGACCATTGAAGGCACAGTTCCGAAGCTGACGGATTTGCCGCGCGGGTGTCATTTCTCGCCGCGCTGCCCGCACTATATGCCGCGTTGCAACGAAGAACCTTTGCCGCTTTATCATCTTGAACAAGACGTGCGCGTGCGGTGCGTGCTTTATGCAAAGTAGAAAGTAGAAGGTGGAAAGTAGAAAGTGAAGAACGGAACTTTGGAAGTTTTAATTTACGGAAAGTCAAAAGGAACGTGCTTAAACGGATGAGCGTGGAACAGTCGGATTTGATGCAGTCGGACTTGGTGCGCGTGCGTGCGTTGGTCAAGCATTTTCCGATTGCCAATAGCGATGACGTGGTGCGCGCGGTGGACGGCGTGACGTTTGAAATCAAGGCGGGCGAAACGCTCGGACTCGTCGGTGAATCGGGTTGCGGTAAGTCAACCGTCGGGCGGCTCGTGTTGCGATTAATCGAAGCGACAAGCGGCGAGATTTATTTTCAAAACGCGAATGTGCGCGCGCAATCCAAAAGCCAACTTCGGGCTTTGCGACGCGAAATGCAAATCATTTTTCAAGACCCATATGCTTCGCTTAACCCGCGCATGACGATTGAAAACATCGTCGGTGAACCGCTTATCATTCATGGTCTGGGCAACAAACTCGAACGCCGTGCGCGTGTCGCGGAACTTTTAACGAAAGTCGGACTTGACCCCGATTACATGCGACGCTACCCGCACGAGTTTTCCGGCGGGCAACGTCAGCGTCTCGGAATCGCCCGCGCCCTCGCGCTCAATCCGAAACTCATCGTTGCCGATGAACCCGTCTCCGCCCTTGATGTTTCGGTGCAGGCGCAAGTCGTAAATCTTTTGGAAGATTTACAAAAAGAGTTCGGTCTGACGTATCTTTTCATCTCGCACGGTCTCGCCGTCGTCGAACATATTTCAGACCGTGTGGCGGTGATGTACTTGGGAAGAATCGTCGAAGTCGCGTCTTCGATTGATTTGTACGCACGCCCGCTTCACCCTTACACGCAAGCTTTGCTGTCCGCGATTCCGTTGCCCGACCCGCATCAGAACCTCGCGCGCAAACGCGACCGCATCGTGCTGAAAGGCGATGTGCCGACGCCGATAAATCCGCCTTCCGGTTGCCGATTTCACACGCGCTGTCCCGCGATGATTGAAGAATGCAAACGCATTGACCCGGAGTTGCGCGAGATTGAATCGGGTCACACCGTCGCGTGCATACGCGCTCCGGGTTGGGCGGAAGCACAGGTTAAAGCATGAACAGTTTCAATCATTCACCATGTCAAAAATAATCATCATCGCCACGCTTATGTTTCTCGCCGGATTAGGTTTGGTCGCCGCCGGAATGCTCGGCTTCGGGACGCCGAATGTTTTGCGCGCCGGGTCAATTTTGATTTTCGTCGCGCTCGGTTTGCGTGTTATCAGTACGCTCTGGCGAAGTTAGCTTGACGGAAACGATGTGACCGTTCCCGCATTCTTTTGAGACTACCTGATAACGAAACAACAAATTGGTTTCGGGCGTATCAAGTTGTCACCAAAAGCTTCTTGAATCTCCACATCTTCACAGAGGAAACTTCCATGTTGAAATTGCGTTATGTCGCCGCTTCGATTCTCGTTATCGGTTTGATTGTCGCCGTCGCCGGTGCGCTAAAAGCTTTGCCGAGCGGCACGGCGGGCATCGGTGGCTCGCTTGCTTTCGCGGGCTTGGTTTTAGTCGGGCTTAGTTTCATACGCCCGCCGGATACGACCGATGCCGCCGCGCCGCGTTCGGTCGCAGGAAATCTTTTAGGGATTTTCTACGAACCTGCGCGCGTGTTTGAAAACTTGCGACGATACCCGCGATGGGTCGCGCCGCTCATCGTTATCTGTCTCGTCAGTTTGCTGTTCACGACTTTCGCCGTGCGCCGCATCACGCCGGAGCGCATCGCGTCGCACCTATCAGAGAAAATATCGGAAAGCGGTTTTGCTCCGCCGGAAGCCGCCGATGAAATCCGCGAACAGACTTTGCGCGGTTTGACGACTCCGGTCGGTCACGTCGCGGCAATCGTCAATCAATTCGTTTCCAGCTTCATATTGATTGCGATTCTTGCCGGTCTGTTGATGCTTATCGTCGTGATGTTCGGCGGGCGCATCAACTTCTGGCAGTCATTGGCGGTCGCGGCGTTTGCGACGATGCCCGTGACCGTGATTCAAAAGTTATTGAGTTTGTTGCTGGTATTTATCAAAGACCCGGTGGATATACACCCTTTGCGCGGGCAAGTCTCACTGGTCGAAGATAACTTGGGCGTGTTGTTTTCACCCGCGACGAACCCAGTGCTGTTCACCGTCGGCGGCATGTTCGGCGTGCTGATTTTTTACTGGATATGGATGATTGCGACGGGCTTGCGACACGGCGGCGAGCGCGTTTCATCCACGGCGGCATGGAGCGCGGCAATCGGTTTCTGGATGATTATGTTTCTATTCGCCGTCGGGTCGGCACTTCTGTTTCCGTCATTCATCGCGTAAAAACAGTGGATAACGGATAGTGGATAGTGGATAGTGAAGAACTTGTCTTTTAACTATCCACTAACTTTACTCGTAGCGCAAAGCTTCAATCGGGTCGAGGCGGGCGGCTTTCCATGCCGGAAATAGACCGAAGATGAGACCGATGCCGACCGATGCGACGAGTCCGGCGATGGGAGCCCAGAGCGGGATGTATGAGGGGAAGACGATGCGTATGAGAAGCGATGTTATCCAGCCTAAAGTTAAGCCGACGAGTCCGCCGATGCCGGTTAGGGTCATCGCTTCGATTAGGAATTGAAGCAGGATGTCTTTGCGGCGCGCCCCGATTGCTTTGCGTGTGCCGATTTCTTTGGTGCGTTCGGTGACGGAGACGAGCATGATATTCATCACGCCGATGCCGCCGACCATTAAGCCGACGGAAGATATGACGACCATTGCGAGGGCGACGCCGAAGGTGATTGAGCGGAATTGTTCGATGATGGAATCGGCGGTTGCCATGCCGAAGTTGTCGGGCTTATCAAATTCGACTTGACGGCGTATGCGAAGCATGTCGCGGATTTGGTCTTTAGCTTCTGCTATTCTGCCTTCTTTGGCGATGGCGAGAACGAAAATATCGGTTGAGTTGGGCTTGAGTTTGCGCGCGACGTTGAAGGGCAGAAAGATACCGTTATTGATGTTGTCGCTGCCATCGCCGCCAAGCATCTGTTCGCGCTTCTCGATGAGTCCGATGATGCGGTAGTCCTCGTTACCGATTTTGATTGTCTGACCTACCGGGTCTTGAAACGGAAAAAAGTTATCGGCGACGCCGCGCTTGATGACGGCGACATTTTGATTTGTGTCGTTCTCGAACTGCGTGAAGAAGCGACCTTCGACGATGACTTCCGTGCCTGCGCGTTCGATGTCCGGGAGCGTGCCTTCGAGACGCACGGCGGCGGAGGTTTTGCCGTTCGCCGAGACATTGATTTTTCTGCCGAAGTAATCGTTGCTTACATCAATGAAGGGAACTGTGAGTTCGACGGCGGGCAATTCGCGCAAGGCAATCGCGTCGTCGTAAGTCAAATCTTTTCTCATACGTTCTTCGCGCGAGAGTCGCCCGATGTGTATGCCCGGCTCGAACTTATAAAGAAATATCGAGCGCGTCCCGAAAGATTCAATTTCTTTCGTCAAACTCATATCAATGCCGCTGATGACCGAAGCAATCGCCATCACCGTCCACACGCCGATGACGACGCCGACGACGGTTAATACCGAACGCAGTTTATTGGCACGCAACGTATTGAGTGCCATCTTCAAGTTTTCGTAAGTGTTACCGTTCATAAGTCAGTGGTCAGTGGTCAGTGGTCAGTGGTCAGCGAAAACAAGGAACGCGCTTTGTATTCCTGTCTTAATCTGACCACTGACCACCGACCACTGCTTTCTTCAGTCTGCTCTTAACGCTTCAATCGGGTCGAGGCGGGCGGCTTTCCATGCCGGGAAGATGCCCGCGATAACGCCTATGCCGCCGGAAACCGTGACGGCGATGATGACAGCGATGATGGAAAGATACGTCGGGAAAAAGACGGCGGTTAAGATGCGCCCGATGACCCACGCGAGGAACACGCCGGTCGCGCCGCCGATGGCGGAGAGCGTCGCGGCTTCGACGAGGAATTGCCGCAAGATGTCGGCGCGGCGCGCACCCAACGCTTTACGCACGCCGATTTCTTTGGTGCGTTCGGTGACGGAGACGAGCATGATATTCATCACGACGATGCCGCCGACAAGTAGAGCGATGGACGGCACGGCGATAAGGACGACGGAAATCGTGCCGAATAATCTATCGCGCAAACCCGTGATGGCATCGGGCGTGAGAATGCCGAAGTTATCTTTCTCGCCGTACTTCAAGCCGCGTTTGATGCGGAGAATGTTGCGCGCTTCGTCAACCGCGTCGGCGAATTGTTCGTCGTTCTTCGCCGTGCCTTGAAGGTAGAGCGAACGCCACTGCACGAGTCCGCCGAAGTTTTTGGAGTAGGTTTTAAGCGGCAGATGTATAAAGTTATCCTGCGGCATTCCGAAGATTGTGCCTTGCGCGACGGCGACGCCGATGACGCGATAGGGAAGTCCGGCGATGGTGATTTCCTGATTGACGGGTGACGACGCGGGGAACAATTCCTTGGCGACATCCGCGCCGAGATACGCGACGTTGACCGCTGCATCGTTTTCGCTTTCGGAAAAGTATCGCCCGTCTTCGACTTCCAACTTTTCGATGTCGAGTACGTTCGGCGTCGCGCCGCTGACCGGAACTTCTTCGACAATCTGCGCCCCGCGTTTGATTTGCGAGCGTGTCGAACGGGCTTGCGCGCCGAGTTTATCGGTCAGTGTCGCTTTCGAGCGAATGTAAGCCATTTCGTCAAGCGTGATGTCTTTGTTGCGACGTTGCGCGGCGGCGATGGTGTCGGTGTCTTTCCAATCTTCAAAACTGAAACGTTGAATCGTGTACGACTTCGCGCCGATACCGGCGATTTTCTCGTCAACGTAACGATTGAAACCTTGAATTAAAGAGACGACGACGACGACCGCCATGACGCCGATAATCATACCGAGCAGCGTCAATATCGAACGCAGTTTATGCGCCCAAATCGCGGAGATGGCAAGCTTGAATGTTTCGGCAAAGTTCATGGTTGTTTAGTACGACGGAGGGGCAATGTAAGTTGCCCGATTAAATAGTGGATAACGGATAGTGGAGAGTGGATAGTTAAAGACAAGTTCTTCACTGTCTACTCTCCACTATCCGTTATCCACTATTCATATCTAAGGGCTTCGATAGGGTCGAGGCGCGCGGCTTTCCACGCCGGATACAGACCAAAGACGACGCCGACGCCCGCCGAGACGCCGATGCCGGTGATGATTGCCCACAAGGGGATGAATGCCGGAAGCGGCGAAAACATGTTCATCAAAAAACTTGCGATTTCACCGATGATTAAACCCGTGATGCCGCCGATAAAGGTGAGCGTCGCGGCTTCAATCAGAAATTGCCACAGGATGACGGAGCGCGTCGCGCCGACGGCTTTACGAATCCCGATTTCGCGCGTTCTTTCGGTGACGGAAACGAGCATGATATTCATCACGCCGATGCCGCCAATCATCAGCGCGACGAATGAAATCGCGGTCAAGACAAGCGCGGTCGCGCCCGTCAGTTGGTTATAAAAATCGAGCAGTGAATCTTGCGACGAGACGCCGAAGTTGTTCGGTGCGGTCGCCGGAACGCGACGCCGACGACGCAAGATGTCCGTCATCTCATCAATCAAAACCTTCACATCGGCGCGCGTGCGCGGGCGGGCGATGATGATTGTGCCGGGCATGAACGGGTCGGGATGATATTTGTCGAACGTCGTGAGCGGAATATAAACGAGATTGTCACGCGACTGTCCGAAGAAGTTGCCTTGCTTTTCCATTACGCCGACGACGCGAAACGGTGTGCCGTTGATTTTGATTTCTCTGTTAAGTGAATCGGCAAAAGGGAACAATGTCGCGTCAACATCCGTGCCTAAGATGACGACGTTGGTGCGTTCGCGCAAATCCGAATCGTTGATGAACCGCCCGCGACCGACGTAAGCCGAATGCGTGTCTTCATAGTAAGGCGTGCATCCGGCGAGGGCGGGCGTGTCGGTCTGTTTATCTTCAAAACGAATGGTTGATTGAAGCACGCGGCGAAGTGGCGAGACACTGCGCGCCGTCTGTGATTCGCGTCGTATCGCATCGGCATCGTCAACCGTCAAATCTTTGCGGGCGCGTTCTTCGGCGGAAGGTTCACGCTTGAAGCCGGGATCGAAGCGCGTCGCAAATACCGTGTTCGAGCCGAGTGCTTCAATCTGTTGGGCAAACGCGCGATTCAAACCCTGTATGATTGACACCATAAACAGAATCGTGATGACGCCGATGCACACGCCGAGAATCGTCAACGCGCTTCGCAGCTTGTTCGCCCGCAAGGTGTCGAACGCCATGAAAGCCGATTCTTTAACGTCGTCGAAAGTCATGCGTTGTTCCCGTAAATCGAATGAAAACTTGTGAGGTCAATCATCGAACCGCTCCGATATGATTACTTTGATGCGGTTACTTCGATGATACGACGGGCGGTTTCGCGTCTCGCGTGTTGTCAACGTCTTGCGGCGCATTATATGTCGCATCGTGCATCGTGCGTATAAACTCATCGAACGCGGTGTCAACCTGATTCACCAGTTCCACATCATGCGCGACATCGTGCGATGCGAAACGGTCAAACGCATCTTCGATGGCAAGCGGCGTCATGCTTTGCCACGACGCCTGTTGACGGGCTTTCGCCAGATGACGCGCATTGAGACGGGCGGCGAGGCGGTCTTCATCGGCGCGTGCGCGCTCCGCATCGCGTCGCACACGGTAGTCGTAGCGCACGGTCAAAACCAAAGCCAGACCGACCACGACCAGAACCGCCGGAAGAATGAATATCACCCAATCCATAACTTAAAAACAGTGGATAACGGATAGTGGATAGTGGATAGTTAAAAACATCCTTCTTCACTATCCACTATCCGTTATTCCTACTCGGAGCGAAGCGCGTCAATCGGATTGAGGCGCGCCGCTTTCCACGCCGGACTGATGCCGCTGATGATGCCGACGAGCGAGGAAACACCGACGCCTAAGACCGCCGACCAGAGACTTATCAACAAAGGAAATTTAAGCGCGAGTGAGAGCGCGAACGCGAGCGCGAATCCGGCGATGACACCGATTAAACCGCCGATTGCCGTGAGCATCACAGATTCGATTAAGAACTGTTGTAACACATCAACGCGCCGCGCTCCCAACGCTTTGCGAATCCCGATTTCCCGCGTTCTTTCGGTGACGGAAACGAGCATGATATTCATCACGACGATGCCGCCGACGACAAGGGAAATCGCCGCGACGCCGATGGTGACAAGGTAGATGTTCGCCGTCGCCTTGCGATACAGGTCAAGGAAAACGTCTTGCGTCTCAAGCGAAAACCCGTCATCTTCATCATGGAAATCGCGCCCGCGTCTGGTGCGTAAAATCGTTTGTACTTGGTCTTGCGCGTCCGCGAGTTGTGAAGTCTCAGAAACTTGGACTTGAATCGCAATGGACTCTTTCGTCCCGAATTGAAGCTTATAAGCCGGGTACGGAATCAACACGAACGAATCGCGCGAGAAGCCGAAGATGTTGCCCAAGCGTTCCGCGACGCCGACGATTGTGTACAGACGGTCGGCAACGCGAAGTCGTCGCCCGATAATCGCATCGGGCGGCGCACCACTGAAAACATTTTCGACCACATCCGCTCCGACGACACATACATTACTCGCCCCCACCGTTTCGCCTTCCGTCCAAGCGCGCCCGAACTCAACCGTGATGTCGTCAATCTCAAACATCGAATCGGTCAGCCCACGAATCGCCACGCCTTCGCTCAAACGCTCGCCCGCCTTAATCGTCCCGAAATTATTAACCGCGACACCCGTCCGCCAACACGCCGCACACCTGCGCGCGACCGCTTCATAATCGGCATCCGTCACATCCTTACGCTTATTAAACCGAATCGCATCCTCACGCGACAACACAATCTGCGGACGCTTCGTGACGCTAAACACCGTCGAACCCTGCGACGAGAAAGTCGAAGCGACCGTGTAATCCAAACCCTTGATAATCGTCACCACCGAGATGACCGCCGCGACGCCGACCACGACGCCGACAAGCGTCAGCGCGGTGCGAAGTTTATTAGCCCGCAAACTCGATGCGGCGATGCGGAAGGATTCGATGAAGGGGGAGAAGTGCATTGTAGTAAAACGATGATTTAACTTAGCTTTTGATGCAGATTTAGTGAGGTTTGAAAAAGCAATAATTTAACGCAGAATTACATTGACTTGGTTAAAAGTTAAGCATAATGTGCGGTTTCAAGAGTATCCCTCGCCCGTGTTCGTAACCTCTTTACATTTTCCACGAATGTAATTACCGAGCCGAAAGGATTAAGGATGATGAAGTACGCTATGAAAAAACCGCACATCTTGACAATTTTAGGCGTGGTCTTTTCCGTCGGAACTGTTTGCTTGCTGCTTCTGACGGCGATAGCGGCGACGCAGCAGACTCCTAAAATAACTATTCACGGGCAACAAGGAACGCCGATAGTCATATCTGCACAATATGTGGACGCAAGCACGCCAACAAAGCCTATCTTTATTTATGTCTTGGCGAACGTAAGCACTAAGCCTATTCGTGCTTATACTATCAAGCACGAAGTAAGCTATGGGGACGCCCAATATAAGTCGCACGGTGCTAACTCAGTGCAGCTACCTTCGATAAGCCAAGCATTACTGCCAAACCGGTCTAGACAGGAAGAAGGGGGCGGCGAGACAAGGTACAGCCAACCCGTGAATGAGATTGCGCTTTCTGTTGACTTCGTAGAGTTTGCGGACGGCACGACTTGGGGCGAAGACGAGTATAAGTTTGCTGAGAAACTCGCCGGAGTGCGCGCCGGAGGTAAGGCGGCACTCAAGAAATTTCGGGAGAAGTTAAACAAAGGCGGGTTAGATGCACTCGTTGAGGTTCTCACACAAGATGATATAACCGCACCCGACATTTTGAATGGCTCGCAAGAGCGGAAAGATGGCTTTGAGACAGGAGTTTCAGTTATTCGTCATCGCTTAAAGCAGGCGAAAGATAAAGGTGGCTTGGAAGCCGTAACGAGAGAATTGGCGAAGCCGTTCGACGCTTCAGAGGGGAGAGAGCAAAGATGAACCGACACCTTGTTTTCGCGTTTATTTGAGTTACAAAATTATTGACTCAGGTAGATATGAGGAATAGACTTTGCCGCATCTTGCGCTTACCAACACATCAATTCCTGATGTGTTATTCAACAATCGTATATCCGATAAGTATCAGTTGAGAGGGGTTTATGAAAGCACAATTTCCCAACAAACAATTAACAGCCCTAAAACTTTTGATAAGTAAGTTTCCTATAAAAAAATACACATGCATGTATAAAAAGCGATGGCTAACACTACTCTCAAGTTTAGTATTGATTGGTTCTTTATTCCTTTTTGTCTCAACTGCACAAGAGCTTTGGGCTACTGTCAGAGTTCAAGCTGCCCGTGTCGAAGTACAAACACAAGCAAACTCGCCAATTCTTATTACTTCTATCAGTATTGTTCCTTCAGACCCTAAAGCACCTACGTTCGGGTATGAAGTTGTCAATGTTGGTTCTAAAGCTATCAGTGCCTATGTGGTTCGGCACGATACCTATGACGGAGATGTACAAAGCGGCGGGAGCGGAATGACATTTAAGTCAATGTGGTCATTTAATTCGCTTCTTCATCCATATGCAAGACATGACGAGACCTTCGCCGGAGTGACGTATGGAACAGACATAAGCAAGATTGTTCTATCGGTTGACTTCGTAGAATTTGCTGACGGCAGTACATGGGGGGCAGATACTTTTCAAACGTCAGAGAAACTAGCCGGAAGACGCGCTGGAGGACGTGCAGTCATTAAGAAACTTCGTGACATACGCAAAGTGAGTGGCTTAAAGACAGTTTCCGATACCATAGAGAGCGATACTAATCCTCTCCCTGTCGTTACTATTACCACTGCTGAAATGGAGAAGTCACAACTTTGGAAAGAGGGGTTTGACGAGGGTGTAAGAATCGTGCGCGTTAGACTCAAGAACGCGCACCGCAAAGGCGGTTCAATCGCAATGGAAGTAGAACTATCCAAGCAATACGATGTTTCGGAAGAAAGGCAAAGATAATGAACTACCGACTCATTATTACGATTTCTTTCATTGTTCCAGCACGCTAGTTGAAACTATGCGCTTTCAGCGCAAGACTTTA
>JANDLT010000046.1 GCA_024330265.1 Pyrinomonadaceae bacterium MAG19_C2-C3
AAGCCCTTACAGCTTGCGCTCTGGTATGCCACTTACACAATTATTCTGACGCTCCTCATCCCGATCACTTTTACGCTTCCGCCGTCCGCTTGCTCGCTCGACCGCTATTCGATTTCCGTCATTTGCCGCGAGACCCGATTGCGTCCCGCTTCACTAAGAAAACAGGCTGCTCCGCCGCAGAGGGTGCCGACTTCGCCCGCACCGCTTTCAGCTTCATTCTTACACCTCAACGCCGCTGACCTTGTGCCGCCCCATGCCTCCGCTCCAGCGCGTAGTCGCGTCCCTGCCGTTGATTCATCTCCGCGTCTAATCTTCGCTTCGAGCGCGCCGACGGCTCGCGTTTGACGCTTCATCTGCCTGCGGCTGAGCCTCAACACCTCGAAGCCCTGTGTTTAACCTTGATGCGCTCATAAGTCATGATTCGACTTCCTCCGCAGCTTACAATCATGCTCGCCCGCCGACCCGGTGGATTTCCGCAAAGGCATTGATACCCTCGCTGCCCTCTGCCGCCATCGTCTTAACTGCGACCCGTTCTCCGGCACCGTCTTCTTGTTTCGTAACCGCCGCGGCACCGCTCTCAAGCTTCTCATCTACGATGGTCAAGGCTTCTGGTTGTGCCGCGAAGCGTTTCTCGCGTGGACATCTCGCCTAGTGGTCGCAATCAACGGGTGCGCCGCTCCACGCTCTCGCCGCACATCAACTCTCGGTGCTGTTGATGAATGGACATCCCGACCTCGCGCGTTTCCAAGCGGCGTGGCGTAGACTTCCAACAAACACCCATGCGTCGTCGCTCACGCCGCCCGCGCCGACACCTCCGGCGGCGCAAGCTGCTACCGCCAGCCACGCCCTCGGATCACGTCCCACCGCACGCTCATTCCTGACCACTGCTAAGAGATACTCCCAGACGTTGACGTGGTTCAAAGCTCATGTCCGGATCACGCTCATCAACGCGCTCACCGACCGCCGCCCCCGCTTCGGTCTTGTAAAAGAGCGCGTTCTTGCGATGCAACACGGCTAACTTCAATGCCCGCTCGCACACATTGTTATCAAGCGGCGCACACTACGCGGCGCGCACCCGTCCGCAAGACCCGCGCCATATGGTTAAAGCTGGATTGCCTGAAGTCTAGTCCCGACGCGATGTGACGCTTCATTCGCTGGAAAACTGTCTGATTACCAGTGCCACAGCCTTCGCGCATTTTACATCTGGATGCATGGAACCTTCCGGTTGTGGGCGGACACCGATGATGGTGGAGCAAGGGACGAACGGACAATCTACGTGGTGATCGCAACGTACCTTGACGGACGGAACACGGGATTGCCTACGGGAGGCGACTCCTACGGCAACGGAGACTCCGTAGTACTCAGCGAACGGGAAAGCCGTTTACATGGGAAAGGGAGTCAGGTGTGTTGATTGACTGCCGATGTGAGGGATGCACAATGCAGGAAACCGCAACATTGTTGTCAATCATCCAGAAGCGCGGCGAGCGAGGACTGCCGCTTGAAAATGTGTACCGGATGTTATTCAACCGGAACTTGTACCTGAGCGCCTACGGCAACTTGTATCGTAATCAAGGTGCGATGACGAAGGGTGCGACGGATGAAACCGTGGACGGGATGTCACCGGACAAAATAGACAGGATCATAGCTTTGGTACGCTATGAGCGGTATCGCTGGGGTCCGGTGCGGCGGGTGCATATTCCAAAGCAAAATGGAAAGAAGCGTCCGCTTGGCATCATTTCCTGTTCTGCTGCGACATTCGTCTTCTCGAAATCCAATATCCAAACACCAATGCAACTCGTTCTCAATTGCCCAATGTCCTCGCACTGCCCGCAACGCTTCTCTTGCGTTTGCCGCTAAACTGCTGATGAAATATCGCCGCTCAACCGTTTTCTCTCCGCCGATGATTTCTCGCTCGGACTCAACCATAATCACGCTTTTCAAATTTGCCCACTCCGCCTTCTGTTCTAACCAAGCGATTTCTTCGGTCACCCAACATCGCCTCGCTTCAATTCTTCCGTGTCCTTTCTCTAATGTTTGAGCGTAATCAAACTCAATCTCTGCAAACCCACGTCGCTCTGCCCAATCCAGATCATTGCGCCGGAGATGATAACCAATACCCTCGTCAGCGTGCTGATAGACGACAAAGGCGTGGAGCGACACTGCTTAACTATTAAACTTGTAAAGACTCGCTTCCCAACCTTTCAAGTTTATGAACAATGACGGCTTATCTTGTTCACGCAAATTTGAAATTAACAATTGTTCGATTCGCATATTTACGGGCAACTTGTACGTCGTATCGTCGTTTGAAAAATTTAACAGAACCAGATATTTATCGGCTTCGAGCGTGCGCGTGAAAACGAAAATAGTTGGATGTTGTGGGTCAAGGTCAACGTAGTCGCCGTAAATCAAAGCGGGAGTTTCTTTACGCAATTGGATTAACTGTTTGAAGAAATTGTAAATCGAATCTTGGTCATTGAGAGCTTGTACGGCGTTTATCTCTTTGTAATTCGGATTGACGGCAAGCCATGCTTTGGCGGCTAGGGTAAAACCCGCGTTGTCAGAAGCGTCCCATTGCATCGGCGTGCGCGCGTGGTCGCGGCTCGTCCTTCGCAAGTTGATGATGTAATCATCGGCTTCAACTTGATCAGTTAAGACTTCCGCCTGCCATGCGTTTTTGACTTGGATGTCGTCGAACTCCGCGATGTTTGTGAACGGGTAATTCGTCATTCCCAGTTCGTCGCCTTGATAAATAAAAGGCGTTCCCTTGAGCGTCAATAGCATCATCGCCAAGAGTTTCGCCGAAGCCATGCGATACGGCGGAGAGTCGTCGCCAAAGCGTGAAACAACGCGCGGATTATCGTGATTAGATAAAAAAAGAGCGTTCCAACAATGCTTATCCAAACCACGCTCGAAGCGCGTGTAGATGGCTTTCAAACCGGGCAGTGTCCACGATTTCCAACGCCAACTTTCGCGGTCTAACTTAACGACATCAAACTGAAAAACCATGTTCAGTTCATCGCGTCTTTCGTCCACGAGCAAAGGGATTTCCGCTAGCGTCACGCCTTCCGCTTCGCCGACAGTCATCACGTCGTACTTCGACAACACTTCACGATTCATCTCCTGTACATAGTCGTGAAGCTTCGCGCCCGAAGCATAAACCCTGCCGTAATCGCCGTCGTAATCATCGGGGAAATCGGGGAAATTCGGGTCTTTCGAGATGAACGGAATCACGTCCATGCGAAAACCGTCAATCCCTTTGTCGAGCCAGAACCGCATCACGTCATAAACTTCTTCGCGCACCGTTTGGTTATCCCAATTCAAATCCGGCTGTTTTTCGGCGAACAGATGCAAGTAGTATTCACCCGTCGCGTCGTCCTTCTTCCACGCCGAACCTGAAAAATATGACACCCAATCGTTCGGTTCTTTGCCGTCTTTCCCCTCGCGCCAAAGGTAATAATCGCGGTACGGATTGTCTTTCGCTTTGCGGCTCTCGACAAACCAAAAATGATCGTCGCTCGTGTGATTAACCACAAGGTCGAGAATCATTTTCATGCCGCGTGCTTTGACCGCTTCGAGCAATTCGTCGAAGTCCGCCATCGTGCCGAACTCGCTCATCACCTTGCGATAGTCGCGTATGTCGTAACCGTTATCGGCGTTCGGCGAATCGTACATAGGGCTTAACCACACGACATCTACGCCAAGATTTTGGATGTAGTCGAGTTGCGACGCGATACCGCGCAGGTCGCCTATGCCGTCGGCGTTCGAGTCTTTGAACGAGCGCGGATAGATTTGATAAACAACCGCTTCCTTCCACCATTTTTTGGTGTAACCGTTAGCCGTCACCGCGTCTCGCGCATCTGCTTTTGATTGTTCGCTGTTATGTTCGTTGGTGTGTGTCATTCGACAAACCCCGCTCTTTGTACGAAAATTGTTTCGGCTATAAAAATCATTGTAACTACGCAAAGCCGTCTTCAGACGGCTTCCCCGCAAGGGCGCATAGACCATCGCTTTGAGCGATGGGTCACGCAGTCAATAAATTGGCAAGGGCGTTTTAACGTCCTTCTCGCTTCCGGCTTTAGCCATCACACCTGAACGGCTCAAGCCGCTCGGCGAAAGCCCGTTAGAAACGGGCTACGGAGTTTGATTGGCAATCGTCCGAGAGCCGTCAAACGGCTGGTCTAAGTGCCGCTTCGCCGCAAAGCCGTCTGAAGACGGCTGAGTGTTATAAATCCCTAACCTTCATGCAAGATTCTCTTTCAACGAAAAAATATTTAACACATCGCGGCTTCGTTTGCCTCACTTGGCTATGCTGCATTCTGCTTAACCCTCACACGACAATCAACGCCCAGACGACACGCGCCAACCACACGGGCGTCACTTACACCAACGTCGCACGCGCGGCGGGAATCACCGTGCAAACGATTTACGGCGGTGAGGATAAAAATAAATACCTGCTTGAAACGACGGGCAGCGGCGCGGCTTTCTTGGATTATGACGACGACGGCTGGCAAGACATTTTCCTTGTCGGCGGCACGCGGCTTGACGTTTCGCCGCAAACGAGAAACTCGACGAATCGCCTGTATCGTAACAAGCGCGACGGCACGTTTGAAGACGTGACGACGAAAGCGGGCGTCGCCGATTCGGGTTGGGGACAAAGCGTGAGCGTCGCCGATTATGACAACGACGGACACGACGACATTTTCGTCTCGCGCTTCGGCAAAAATCTCTTGTATCGCAACAAAGGCGACGGCACATTTCAAGAAGTCGCCGCGCGTGCGGGCGTCGCCGACAATCGCACGCGCTGGGGCGCAGGCACGGCGTTTCTCGATTTCAATCGTGACGGCTTGCTTGATTTATTCGTCGCCAGTTACATAGACCTTGATTTGAAAACCGCGCCGCTCCCCGAAACCGGACCCTGTTTGTATAAAGGCGTGATGGTCGCTTGTGGTCCGCCGGGACTTGCGGGCGGCACGAACTCGCTTTATATGAATCGCGGCGACGGCACGTTTCAAGACGTTTCGGAAAAGTCCGGCATCATCAAAGCCAATGGAACTTACGGGCTTGGCGTCGTCGTCTCCGATTTCGATAACGACGGCTGGAGCGATATTTACGTCGCCAACGATTCATCGCCCGCCGCGCTTTATCACAACAACCATGACGGCACATTCACAGACATCGGCATCGAAGCCGGAAGCGCGTTTAGCATTGACGGCAAACCGCAAGCCGGAATGGGCGTCGCGGCGGGCGATTATGACCGCGACGGCTTCATAGATATTTTCAAAACCAACTTCTCCGGCGACACTTCA
Organism: Pyrinomonadaceae bacterium MAG19_C2-C3; assembly: GCA_024330265.1. Classification (GTDB taxonomy): domain Bacteria; phylum Acidobacteriota; class Blastocatellia; order Pyrinomonadales; family Pyrinomonadaceae; genus JANDLT01. The sequence goes on from JANDLT010000046.1 coordinate 5,307, forward strand.
TCGCTTTATCGCAACACGACCAAACCTTTAACGAAGAACTCCGATACTAAACCGGATGCGAAACAAACGGACGTTTCCGATGTGACGTTTGACGATGTGACGTTTCCTGCGGGCTTGGGTTTGAACACGCGCTGGCTTGGCTGGGGTTGCGGTTTCTTAGACTTCGACAATAACGGTTGGCTCGACATTTTCCTTGTCAACGGTCATGTTTATCCCGAAGTCGGAAGGCTCACGACCGAAGCCGGATACGCGCAACGCAAAGTCATGTATCGCAATCTCGGTAACGGTAAATTTGAAGACGTGTCCGAACAAATCGGCGGCGCGATAATGCAACCGACACCGGCGCGCGGCTGTGCCTTTGGCGATTACGACAACGACGGCGACACGGACATTCTCATCAATCCGGTCAACGCCGTTCCTGAACTTTTACGTGCCGATTCGACGATTAACAACAACTGGATAAACATCAAAACCATCGGCACGAAATCCAATCGCAACGGCATCGGTGCGCGTGTGATTTGCACTATGGAAGACGGCGCGACACAAACGGATGAAGTCAGAAGCGGCGGCAGTTATTATTCGAGCAATGACCGCCGCGTGCATTTCGGTTTAGGCAAAGCGGCGAAAGTAAAATCAATCGAAGTGCGCTGGCTCGGCGGCGGCACGGACATTGTGAGCGACGCGGCAATCAATCAAACAATCATTATCAAACAAAGCAGCGGCGCGGTGAAAGTATCAGACCACTTGCGAAAATAGAAAATCGTTCGTTTAGAGGCGGGCTATGCCCGCCGGGTCACGGTTAAATTCAACGCGAAGCACGGCGGGCATAGCCCGCCTCTAAACAGGTTAATGTTTTCTGGAAGCGGTCTATTAACGAAAACACATAAGTTTTAGCGATGTTCAAATCTATAAATCTTAAATTCTTCCAACTTGCGTGGTTGTTCATGTTCGCCTTTTGTGGGTCACACACACACGCGCAAACGTCGAACGCCGACGCCGCGCGACACTTCGCCAACGGCACGACGCTTCAAGGGAAAAATGACGCCGACGGCGCGATTCGTGAATTTCGTGAAGCCGTGCGACTTGCGCCCGATATGCCCGAAGCGCATTTCCAACTCGGCTACACGCTTGCCGCGAAAGGCGATTTTCAAGAGGCGATTAAGGAACTCGAAACAACCGTCAAACTCGCCCCCACAAACGCCAAAGCCCATTACTTTCTCGGCGCGGCACACTGGTTTTCCGGCGATGCGGACAAAGCGATTCCGTCTTTACAACAAGCCGTGCGACTCGCGCCCGACGACGCACAAGCCTTCTATTATCTCGGTCTCGCGTTGCAGAAACAGGGCGACGCAAGCGGTGCAATGAAGGCTTTAAGTAGCTCTACGAAACTCGCGCCGGAGATGGTCGAAGCCCGCCAAGCGATGGGCATGGCGTACATGAAAGACGACGATTTGGAAGCGGCGATTGAAGCCTTTCGCCACGTCGTTCGGTTGCGCCCCGACTTCGCGCAAGGCTACAACGATTTGGGTTTGGCACTCGTGCAAAACCGCGAACCGGAAGCGGCAATCGCAGAGTTTAACAAGGCACTTAAAATCAAACCCGACGACACCATCGCGCTTCACAATCTCGGCATGGCGTACATTCAAAAAAGCGATTACGCGGCGGCGGTCGCGCTCTATCGTCGCCTCGTCGAACTCGAACCGCGCCGCGCCGAAGCGCATTACAATCTCGCCCTCGCCCTTAAACAAAAAGATTTGCTCGACGAATCGGTTGTCGAATTGAAGCGCGCGACTGAACTCGACCCGACGCTTTACGAAGCCGCGTACACGCTCGGCGTCATCTCTTTACAACAATCGAAATTGTCTGACGCGACCACCGCGTTTCGTCAGGCGGTCGCCGTTAAACCCGACTACGCCGAAGCGCATTACGCTCTGGGAACGGCTCTTCAACAACAGAACGACATCGAAGCGGCAATCACTTCGTTTCGCAAAGCTCTGACCTACGCCCCGGACGCCCCCGAAATTCACAACACGCTCGGAACGGTGCTTCGTCAAAAAGGCGACGTGGCGGCGGCGCGTGTGGAGTTTGCCAAAGCCGCGCGGCTTAACAAAATCAAGTCCGACAAACAAGCGGCGATTTTCGCCCTCAACACAGGCATCGCCCGCCTCAAAGAAGGCAACCTTGATGCCGCCCTTGAACGATTACAAGCTGCCGTCAAACTCGATTCAAACAACGCCCTCGCGTATTACAATCTCGCCAAAGCCTACAAGCAAAAAGGGCAACACGAACAGGCACAAGCCGCATACAAGCAAGCCAAGCAACTCAATTCGCGCCTTAAGCCATTAGAATAAATTTTTCGAGCTTTACCGTGCATCGAAATTGCGATACCAAATCCGTGCTTAAGCGATTATCAAATTTCATCAATGCGGCGGTGGTGTTCATAGGGTGCGTGGTGTTGGCGGGTTGGGCGTTCAACGTGGAGCGTTTGCGAAGCGTCGTGCCGGGATTGCCGGAGATGGTTCCCAATACGGCACTCGCTTTCGTGTTGGCGGGCATCGCGCTTAGGCTGCATGGTGCGGGCGGTGCGAAGTTGGGTTATGCAAAACTTGCGGGGCGGGCGTGTGCGCTCGTGGTTGTCGCGCTCGGATTCTTGACCATCGGTGAGTATTTACTTAATGCCGATTTGTACGTTGATAGATTGTTGGCGTGGATTGTGACGAAGGACGGAGAAGCGGTTTTGACCGGACGCATGTCGCCGCACACGTCGTTCAATTTTATAATCATCGGATGCGCGTTGTTGTCCGCAGATATTGAAACGCGCGGCGGTGTGCATGCGGCGCAAGTTTTGGCTTTAACATCGGCGTCGGTTTCGTTGGTCGCCCTCGTCGGTTATGTCTATGGCGTGACCGCGCTTTACGGCATCTCGCCGCAAACCGGAATGGCACTCCACACGGCGACGACGTTTCTTTTGATTTCAGCAGGCATAATGCTGATTCATCCCGACAGAGGTTTGATGAGGTTGATAACGGGGAACGGTCTGGGCGGTGTGGTCGCGCGTCGTTTGTTGGCGGCGACGATTGTTGTTCCTCTGCTGTTCGGGTGGTTGTCCGTACTCGGTCAACGACTAAATTTATATGACGCATCGGTCGCGTCGTCGCTCTTAGTCGTCGGGACTATCCTCGCGTTCTCGGGATTGGTGTGGTCGGGGGCGACGACGCTCGACCGCCTAGACCTCAAGCGTCGTGAGGCGGAAGATGCGCGAACGCGATTGTTGCAGCGCGTCGTCACTGCTCAAGAGGAAGAACGTCACCGTCTCGCACGCGAATTACACGACCAGATGGGACAACATCTCGCAGCGTTGACCTTGCAATTAGAGTTGCATAAAAGCGAAGTCGAAGTTCATAAAAATCAGAACCGTCAAAACATAGATGCGACGATAACGGCGAAGGACGAACATTTGATGCAGGCTCTGATGCTTACCGAACAACTGACACGGGAGGCGCGCACGATGGCGTGGGAACTGCGTCCACCGGAACTTGACCACTTCGGTCTGCAAGCGGCACTCGCCCGTTACGTCGAACAATGGTCGAAGCGTTCGGGCGTTACAGTTGATTTCGTCAGCGATGATATTGATGAGAAACGCTTGTCGCCGCAAATTGAAATCGTCGTTTATCGTGTTGTCCAAGAAGCCCTCACCAATGTTCTCAAACACGCCCGCGCGTCCAGTGTGAGTTTGATTCTGGAACGACGCACGCACGAATTACTGGTAATCGTGGAAGACGATGGGCGCGGCTTTGATGCGGAAGCCTTCGCCAATAGTTCTTCGTCTGCGAATCAAAGTCTCGGACTACTTGGAATGCGCGAGCGCGTCGAATCCGTTCATGGCACGCTCAACATAGAATCCGGCGCGAACGGCAACACGACGCTTGTCGTTCGTATCCCAACATCTGATGAACTTGAGGAAAACGTGTCATGAGCAAGTTGCGAATCGTGCTTGCCGACGACCACGCGATTATGCGCGACGGACTCGTTTCGTTAATTGACGCGCAGCCCGATATGCAAGTCGTAGGGCAGGCGGGCAACGGGCGCGAAGCGGTTGCGCGCTCAGGTGAAATGCTGCCCGACATCATTATCATGGATGTCTCGATGCCGGAACTCGACGGCATACAGGCGACCAGACAGTTGAAAATTGCACATCCGACGCTGAAAGTCTTAGCACTCACGGCTTACGATAATCCGGTTTATGTGCGCCAACTTTTCGATGCCGGAGCCACCGGATACATACTTAAAAATCTCGCCGCTCAAGAACTGATTCACGCCATACGCACCGTCGCCGAAGGTAAGACGTACCTTGACCCGACGATGACGAAATCAGCGACAGCTTCACCCGCGCGCGAACGCTTGCGCGGCAGCGTTAGACGCGGCGAGTTGACCGAACGTGAGCAAGAGATTCTGCTGCTCGTCGCGCAAGGTTATACCAACAAGGAAATCGCCCTCCGTCTCACCATCAGCGTCAAGACCGTCGAATCACACAAAGGCAATATCATGACGAAACTTGAGCTTAAGAATCGCGCCGACGCCGTGCGCTACGCCGCGCGTCAAGGTTGGCTGCGCGACGCTTAAAAATTCTTCATACCGCCGTCAGGGAATACCCCGATAGACACCGCCCGCGAGATGCTGCGATAAACACTCCACTTCGGTTTCTCGTCGCGTAATCAAGACGCATCTGTTTTTGATTACTTCTTAACAACTCATACCGCGTTACATAAATAAAGACTGATGTTTAGAGGCGGGTTATACCCGCCGCCCGCCACGCGCAACGGCGGATATAAACCCGCCTCTAAACATCTTCAATAATCTCATCCATTAGCGAAGGTCAAAGATTCATCATGCACAGTCGTCAAATTATTAAACAATTCAACGTCAAATTTTTAGTCGCGGTTTTGATAAGCGCGAACGTGCTGCTCTGTGCGACGTTGCCGAATGCCGCCGCGCACGCGCAAACCGCCGTGCAAACGACAAGCGATGAAACATCGGCGCACGTCAAATCGGCGGCTTACGAATGGCTTGATGTCGCGCTCGAAGCGACGGCGCGGGAACACGACCGCGCTGCGCCGCGCCCGACGGTCGGCTCACGGATGTTGATGATTATCACGACCGCGATGTATGACGCTTGGGCGGCTTACGACGAAAAAGCGGTCGGCACGCGGCTTGGCGACAAACTGCGCCGTCCGCAGTCGGAGCGCACCGAAGCGAATAAACGCACGGCAATCGCTTATGCGACATATCGCGCGATGCTCGACGTTTTTGCCGAAGATAAAACGTGGCTCGACGAACAGATGCGAAAGCGCGGATTCGCCCCGAATGACAACACGATTGACATCACTAAACCGCAGGGCATCGGCAATGTCGCCGCCGCCGCCGTTATCGAATATCGCCACACGGACGGCGCGAATCAACTCGGCGACGAACTCGGCGGAAACAGCAAACCGTATTCGGATTACACTTTTTATCGTCCGGTCAATGCGGTTGACAAAATCCTTGACCCGGATTGCTGGCAGCCGATTACGTTTTATCTGGCGGGCGGCAAAACCAACGCCCCCGGTTATCTCACGCCGCATTGGTATCGCGTCAAACCTGTTGCGCTCGAACGCGCCGACCAATTTCGCCCGCCGCCGCCGCCGAAAGTCGGCTCGGAACAATTAAAAAAAGAGGTTGACGAAGTTTTAATGTACAACGCGAGTTTGTCGCCCGAACAAAAAGCCGTCGTCGAATTTATGCGCGACGGTCCGCGCTCGACCGGACAAAGCGGTCACTGGCTGAAATTCGCGCAAGCCGTTTCGCGCCGCGACAAACACGATGTTGATAAAGACGCGAAACTATTTTTCGCGGTTGGCGCGGCGTGCTTCGACGCTTTCATCGCCGCTTGGGAAGCCAAACGCTTTTACGATTCATCGCGCCCGTGGACGCTCGTCCGGCATTATTACAAAGGGCAAAAAGTTCTGGGTTGGGCGGGACCCGGCAACGGCGTGATTGAGATGCCCGCCGAAAAATGGCATCCGTATTCGCCCGCCAATTTCATCACGCCGCCGTTTCCCGGCTACGTCTCCGGTCACAGCACGGTCAGCGCAGCCGCCGCCAAGACTTTGGAATTATTCACGGGCAGCGACCGCTTCGGCGAAACTGAAAAACGCAAAGCCGGAATGATGACTGAAGCCGATTTCGCGTGCGAGAAAATTCAGATGCGGCTCGGTCAATCGCCAAAGGACGCGAAGCTGACTTGCGATGTCGCGCTCGACCTTCCGACCTTCACCGCGACGGCGGAAATGGCTGGACTCTCGCGCGTGATGGGCGGCTATCACATTCAAGCCGATAACGTCGCCGGATTAGATTTGGGGCGCAAAGTCGCGGTCTATGTGTTTCCTAAAATCCAAAACTATTTTAACGGCACGGCGGGCGATACCAACGTCGTCGCCAACCGCACCGAAGTTATCAATTCGCCAAAAATCGAGAAGAGTAATTTGACTCCCGCTCTGACTCCGAAACCGACTCCGACCCTCCCGACTGTGCGCCAACTTAAAATTGGCAACGTCAATTTCAACGGCAGCCTGCGCCTGCGTGCAGAGAATTACGGTTGGTTTGAAACGCCAAATTTTCAAGACGATTATGTTTTCGGGGCGGCGGTTCTGCGGCTTAGTCTGGGGCAACAAAGAGAGCGTTTCGATTGGCTCGTTGAAGGCGAATTTCCCGCCCTTATCAACTTGCCGGAACGCGCGATTGCGCCCGCACCGCAAGGACAGTTGGGACTTGGCGCATCCTACTTCGCCGCGAGCGGCAGACAAGACGCGAGTGCGATTCTCAATCAAGCTTTCGTGCGGTTCAAAGGCATCTTCAGCGACAAGTCGAGCAGCTTGCGCGTCGGGCGATTCGAGTTCGGCGATGGGTTGGAGACGACGCCGACGGATGCGACGCTCGCCGCCGTCAAGCGCGACCACATCGCCCAGCGTCTCATAGGCAACTTCGGCTTTACGCACGTCGGGCGCAGTTACGATGCCGTCCATTACGCGCGTAACACGAAGAAAGGCAACCTGACCATCACCGCCGGGCGTCCCGTTGAAGGCGTGTTTCAGCTTCGCAGCTTGAAACAAATAGACGTAGATTTTCTCTACGGTGCGTACACCAAACCGCTTTTCAGTAAAAACTATAACAGCGAGTTTCGCTTGCTCGGCTTGCACTATCACGACGGACGCGGCGCGCTCAAAACCGATAATCGCCCCGTCGCATTGCGGCGTTTCGACGCGGAAAATATACGACTGACAACCGTCGGCGGAAACTACATCGCGGCTCTGAAAACAAACGGCGGGACACTGGATTTACTCGCGTGGGGCGTCGGTCAATTCGGCAGTTGGGGCAATCTTGAACATCGTGCCGGAGCGATTGTTTTTGAAGGTGGCTTTCAACCGAAAGGCAAACTCGCCGCGCGCATCAAGCCATGGATTCGCTTCGGATACACGCGCACGACAGGCGACGATGACCCTACGGATAATCGTCACACGACGTTTTTTCAAGTCCTGCCGACGCCGCGTCCTTACGCCCGCTTTCCGTTTTATAACATGATGAACACGGAAGAAGTTTATGCCCAATTCAAGCTTAAGCCTCACACGCGCATCGCGCTTCGCACCGACGTACATCATTTACGGTTAAGCAACCGAAACGATTTATGGTACGCGGGCGGCGGTGCTTTCCAAGAACAAACTTTCGGCTTTCAAGGACGACCCGGCGGCGGCAGACGCGGCTTAGGCACGCTGTTCGACCTTAGCGCAGACATCAATGTGACACCGACCGCGACACTCTCGTTTTACGGCGCAGGCGTGCGCGGCGGCGGGGTTCAATCCTTCGTTCATCCGGCGGGCGGCAACAACCCCGTCGCAAGATTGTTATTCGCCGAACTCACCAAACGATTTTGAAATTATCGCTGCACAACATCATTTCAAATTCGTCGTCGCAATGCCTTGCAATACCTTTGATGAACTGTTTTTGTCCGATGAAGAAGATGAGACCGCCCGATTGTTTCAAAATCCTTGACAGCGACGGGGGGGCGTAGCATCGCAAGCATGTTTAGGCACGCAACGTAAAATCATGCTGATTTGATTCGCCGTTCATAATCGGTTACGTTGCAACGGTTCTCGCTTGCTATGCCGTCGGCATCCAGTTTCTTTATCATAGCAGGTCAACCCTTTCTACTAACCACTCGGTAAAAGGAGTTTGTCCTATGTTGCGTCGGTTGTTAGTCATCACTCTTGCGATAGCTTTTCTTGCTTTCTCATTCTTCCATTCTTGGAGTGGAGAATCCCAAACCAAACAACCTCAAACCGCCCGACAACGTATTGATGAATTACTCCCGAAGCAAATTCCGGCGATAAACGCGAAGCCGGATTTACCGGGTACGATTGATGGCGCAACCAACCCGAACGCCATTCCCGATTCGGTCGCGTATGAATTGCTTTTCCGCACGCTTGCCGAACGTCCCGCGCAAGGTCTGCTTGCCGAAGCGGGATTCACTTACGACCAGATTGATTTGCTTTTAAGGGCGGCTGACAGTTCCGTTCCTCTCGGCAACTACGACGACACGGCGCGGGCTTTGAAAAAGTCGCGCCCCTTGACCGCCGATGAGTTGATGAAGTTAAGTGCCTTGCAGCAGCAGAAAACCGAATACATCAAGCGACTACAAGTATTCGTGGTTGATTGGTTCACGCAGTATAAAGCAATCGACAAACTCGAACGCTTTATCAAAGATGAAGTGAAAGCCAAAACGAAACGGATTGATAGGTCTTCGCTTCAAGCGTCAAGCAAAGCGGCGCGCCAACGACAAAGCGGCAACAACGGCAAAGCATCGTTTGTTAAAACATCGGCTAAATCATCCCGCGCCGCCACGCAAAGCGGCGGCAATATCTATCTTTACGGCAACGCTTGGATAGACGGCGGTTTTGTCGCCGGGTCAGGGACGATTTCCGAAGACTACACCGGCAGCACGACCTACATGGTGACGACTACCATCAGGTCGCCGGACGATTCACGCGCGGCAACCAGCCAAGCCGGATACTCATACGCCACAGTCGTCAATACCAATCAACTACCGATTATGCCGAACGACGGAACATTCACCGTCGAATCGGTGTTTGAAGCCCAAGAGGATGCGGGCGGATACTATGACGAATACGGAAACTGGGTAAGCTACGGGACATACAATTACTATGTCGGCAGTGTCACTAAAGGTCAGGTAGTTCAACCACAAATTCGACTTGAAAGGGCTGTGTTTGATCGTCCTATTGTCCCTATAAGGAACGGCGAAACAGTTCTTAGTGTGTCCGTCCAAACGACGCAAGGGATTCCTTCCGGTACAACAGCCACGCTTGAGCTTAACTTCGGGACTAATCAAGGAAATGTTGTTTACTCGATAATACCTGCTTCGCGTAACTACACCGCGTTTCCGCTTACCGGCAACGGACAGACGGACGTTAGAACTTTTACTCATCGTACAGACCTCAACAATACCGGCACGGGGACAGTTTTTGAGACTGTTTTTCTCGGCAGACCAGCAAGTATTCCCGTACCCGACGGCACGCCGATACCAATCGGCGGTATGCCTCTCATGCTTGATGTTTCATTTATGGTTCCAACACCGACGCCAACACCTTCTCCTTCTCCAACTCCAACGCCGACAACAATAGCATCGGGTAGTTGTTACGGTGCTGGAACAGGTTCGTACTGCTTCCAAGTTTCGGGTGCTTGCTCGCCCGGCACAGTCAATTTCGGCAGTTCCGGTCCCACCACTTCATGTTGCTGCTATTGGTCGCCAATCATGATTGATGTCGAAGGCGACGGCTATCACTTGACGGATGCGGCGAACGGTGTCGGCTTCGATCCGGGTGGGACGGGAACGCGCTATCAAGTCGCGTGGATGGCGGAAGGAAGCGATGAAGCATGGCTGGTGCTTGACCGCAATAACAACGGAATTGTTGATAACGGTTTGGAGTTGTTCGGCAACTTCACCGACCAACCGCCGTCTTCCGAAGCCAACGGATTTCTCGCCTTAGCGATGTTCGACAAATCCGATAAAGGCGGCAACAACGACGGTGAAATAGATGGGCAAGACGCCGTATTTCAACGCTTGCGTTTATGGCAAGACGGCAATCACAACGCCGTTTCAGAGCTTAACGAATTTTCAACGCCGATGGAGAAAGGCATTACCGCTTTTAGACTCAACTACAAAGACTCGAAGCGCGTTGATGCCTTCGGCAACAAGTTTCGCTATCGCGCGAAGATACGTTCGACAAGCGGCGCACCCGTCGGACGTTGGGCATGGGACATCTTTCCGGTTGTCGGTTCTGCGATAAATTAACGACTTGCCGGTAGACTTGAGCCGCGCACATCTCATCACGAGTTGTGCGCGGCTCTCTTGTGCAAAAGCAAAACAACGAAGCGCGTGCGTCTTATGACAAATCAAACAAGTTAACGCCAACGTTAAAGTGTTAGATTAAACCGCCATTTTCCTTCAGATAACCGTAAGTTTAAGGACAGGAGTTTATATGTTCAGCAAGAAGATTTTTTCGATTCTCGGATTTGTAACTTTAGGTTGTGTTGCTTTACTACTGACCGGCAACACGACGAAGGTTTTGCCTTCACAATCACTCAGCGCAACGGTGTCGCCTACTCAGTGGGAGTATTGTGCAGTCACTAACTTTTACAGCACAGAAAGCGACCTCACCAATGATAAAAAGAAAACGATTGTAGGAGTAGCAACGGTTTCTTATTTTGAGGAAAACGGTCTTCGTGAAGAAGGACTTAGCATTGATAGTAAGATCGAAAAATCGACTGGTTACAACAGCTATGCTCAAGCTAAAAGGTTGGTGTTGGCGAGAGCCTTAGCCGTTTTAGGAAATCAGGGATGGGAACTGATAAGCGAAATGTCGTACCCCAAGCTTTATGACCCGGAGTCTGAACCGAGTTTCTATTTCAAACGCCGAAAAACAGAAATCAAATAACGCTAACTACTTCAGTCCCGTCGTCGCAATGCCTTTGATGAATTGCTTCTGTCCGATGAAGAAGATAAGCACGCTTGGAATCGTGACGAACACGACCGCCGCCATCAGCAAGTTGTATTCGACTTTGAACTGCTCTTGAAACACTGTCAGTCCAAGTTGCACGGTTCGCATGTTGTTCGTCGAAGTGAAGACGAGCGGCTTAAATAGATCGTTCCATTCGGCGATGAAGGTAAATAAAAACAGTGTCGCAATCGCGGGACGCGCGAGCGGAACCATGATGCGCCAGAGAATCGTCCAACGACTCGCGCCGTCTAGGTACGCGGCTTCTTCCAATTCGACGGGAATGGTTTTGAAGAACTGCGTGAACAGAAAAATCCCGAACGCATTGGCGAGCGACGGCACGATAAGCGCGTAATAAGTATTCACCCAACCGAACTTCGTGAGCATGATGAAGACCGGAATCACGAGAACTTGAAACGGTATGATGAGCGTCGAAAGAATGATTAAAAGCATCGTCTCGCGTCCGTAAAACTTCATCCGCGCGAACGCATAGCCCGCCATCAATGATGTGATGATTTGTCCCGCCGTCACGCCCAGAGACATCACCAACGAATTAAAAAACTGCCGCCCGAAGTTCGTCGCGCCCCACGCTTCCGCGTAGTTTTGCCAGTACAAACCGCTTGCCGCCACGTCAATCGGCGGGCGCACAGAAACGATAACCATCGCCACCAGAGGCAATATGAAAATCATGGCGACGGCAATCGCCGTGACGTGCGACGCGATACCGGCGAAGCCTGAACTCTGCACGTTTAAGACGGAAGCGTGTGACGAAGTTTTTTTCATCAAGTAATTCCTCAGCCGTCTTCAGACGGCTTCCCGCGAAGCGGCACATAGACAGGTTCCGTTCGACGGCTGGGGATGATTGCGAACCAATCTCAGCAAGCCCGTTTCAACGGGCTTCCGGCATGAGGCTTCGCGCCGTATAGGGTGTGGTGGCTAAAGCCGGATGAGAGAAGGACGTTAAAACGCCCTTACAAATTTATTGACCGTGCTTACCCAGCCGTCGAACGGCTGGTCTATACGCCCTTCGGGAAAGCCGTCTGAAGACGGCTGAGTGGTTCTTCGTCAAACTCGTTTCGTCAAGTGATTTTGAAACACTCATTGCCTGTTAATCTCCTTGACGTTGTAACCGAAATTGAAGCGCGGTGACGCATAAAACGATGACGACCATCAAGGTTGCGACGACCGCCGCTTGTCCCATATTGCCGTACTTGAAGGCTTTGTCGAAGATGTAATACACAAGCGTCGTCGTGCTGCCTACGGGTCCGCCGCGCGTCATCGCGTACATCTGTTCAAATGCGCGGAAGGCGTAAATCACGGAAATTATCGTCACGAAAAACGTCGTCGGGGCGAGCAAAGGCAGCGTGATGTGACGAAAAACCTGCCAGCCCGTATTCGCCCCGTCAACTGCCGCCGCTTCATAAACATCATCGGGAATGGCTTGCAATCCGGCTAAGAAAAGCACCATGTTGTAACCCGCTTGCTTCCACAACGTCATCAATACAACGGCGGGCATCGCCCATCTTTCGCTTTGCAGCCAGTTAATCGGCGCGATGCCGAACACGCCTAAGAAAGCATTAAGCAAGCCCGTGTCGTAATCCATCAGCCACACGAAGATGATTCCGGCGGCGACGGTTGAAGTGACGACGGGCGTGAAAATCGCGGTGCGAAGAAACCCTACGCCGCGCAGTTTTTTATTCAGTAACAACGCGAGCGCGAGCGACAACACAACGCCAAGCGGGACGGTCGCCGCGACATAGATAAACGTGTTGAGCAACGATTGCCAGAAGGCTTCATCGGAGAGAATCGCCTGATAGTTTGCCGTTCCGACGAAGCGCGCATCGCCGCGCAGGATGTCCCAATCATGCACGCTCATCCACAGCAGTTGAACGAGCGGATACAGCACGAACGCGCCGAGCAGGGCAATCGCCGGAAACAGAAACATGTACGCCGTGCGTGAATCGCGCGACTTGCTTGAAATCATTTTTGCTTCTCGTTTGCCAGTAGTTTGTTCACTTCCGCCGCCGCGCGGTCAAGTGCTTCCTGTGAAGAATACTTGTCATAAAGCGCGGCTTCCAAGTATTTGCCGAGCGTCGCGGAAAGCGCGGGATATTGCGGAATCGAAGGGCGCGTGTGTCCGTCGTCCATCTGTGCGGCGAAGGTTTTCATGAACGGATTCGCTTCCAAGTAGGCTTGATATTTTTCATCTCCGGTCGCCCGTTTTGACACCGGCAAATAACCCGTATTCATCGCCCATTCGACTTGAAAATCGGGACTCATCACATACTTCATAAACTCCCACGCGGCGCGTTCCGTCCGGTCATTCGACTTAAACAGAAACAGCGATTCGCCGCCGATGTTCGTCGCCGCACGTTCCTTGCCCGGCATCGGAAACACGCCCACGTCAACCGCTTTCTGTTTCTGCAACACGGGATAATTCCACGGTCCGTTAATCGTCATCGCCACGCGCCCCGCGAGAAAATCATCGGTCTTATAACCCGCGTCGGTTTCAGTTAAGCCCGCGCCACCTTTAAGCAAACTCTTCCAAAAATCTAGAGCCGCGACGCCCGCCGCAGAATTAAACGCCGCCTGTTTTTTATCCGCGCTTAAAACTTCGCCGCCCGCTTGCCACAGAAAACATTGCCACGTCCAGACCGTCCATTCGGAACTTCCCGTCGGAACTTGAAAGCCTTTGCGTTCAGCAGTCGTCAGTCCTTCAACCGCGCTTCTAAACTCGTCCCACGTCGCGGGAGCGTCTGTGATTCCCGCTTCGGCAAACATCCGTTTGTTGTAATACATGCCGAGATTGTTGGCGGAAAACGGCGACGCATAAACACGGTTTTCATAGCTTCCCATCTCCCACAAAAAATCGTACACGTCATCACGATTAAACGATTTATCTTCCATCAAAAAATCGTCAAGTTCGCGCAACGCCCCCGCTTCGGCGTACTTCGGAAAAAACGCAGGAGCCCACCACAACAAATCGGGCGGCGTTTTTCCCGCGACCGCCGCATCGAGTTTTGGTCCGAGTTGGTCAGCCGCGCCGTAAATTTGCGCGTCAATAAAAATGTCGGGATGCGCGGAATTAAAAGTATCAATCTTTGCTTGCAAAATCCGGTTATTGACGCCCGATTCCATGCCATGCCAGAACGTGACGCGCGTGCGCGAATCTTGCTTTGAAGCGATGGAGCAATTTGCGTTTATCAACGACAGGACGATTAACAAGGCGGCGAATGACGTTGAGGTTATGAATACGCTTTTCGCAAAAGTAAAAATCCGTTCGTTTAGAGGCGGGCTTCCGCGCGCCTGGTCACGGTAAAATTGAACGAAGCACGGCGGGCGGAAGCCCGTCTCTAAACTGGTTGGTGGATTTTGCGAGAGGTCTAATGAATCGTATTTCATCCCAACGTCGCTCCTGTCGCAGGCTCGAACAATTTGGCTTGCGTCATATCGAACTTTAATTCAATCGCGGCATCGGCACGCGCGGCGGTGCGCGGACTAAGACGCGCGACGATTTCATAATCTCCGAGCGCGCACGTTGCAAGGACTTCGCTGCCAAGCGGTTCGATAAACAGAACTTGCGTTTTGACGAAATCACCCGCGTCGTCAACGAATGGATTTGCAACTTCGCGGTTCGCGTTGTCGTCGTTGCGCTCGTGAATATCTTCGGGACGAATGCCTAAAACTATCTGCTCAATGCTCGTTCCGTCGCGTCTGGCGTCAAGCGCGATGCGATGCTTTTCATCAAGAGGTATGTCAAAACTTTCGTTGACGAGTCGCAACGAATCTCCATCGCGCCGCACGTCGCAAGTGATGAAATTCATCGGCGGCGAACCGACGAAACCGGCGACGAATTGATTCGTCGGATTGTTATAAATCTCAAGCGGCGTGCCGACTTGTTGAACTGTTCCGTCGCGTAACACGACAAGTCTATCGCCCATGCTCATCGCTTCCGTCTGGTCGTGCGTGACATAAATCATCGTCGCTTTCAAACGCCTGTGAAGTCTTATCAACTCGGCGCGCGTCGAGACTCTCAACTTCGCGTCAAGATTACTTAACGGTTCATCGAAGAGAAACAACTTCGGATGTCGCACGATAGCCCGCCCCAACGCGACGCGCTGGCGTTGACCGCCGGAGAGCGCGGCGGGTTTGCGTTCGAGATACTGCGTGAGTCCGAGCATCTCCGCCGCTTCAGTGACGCGCGATCCAATTTCCGCTTTCGGGGCGTGACGCATTTTCAACGCGAAAGCCATGTTGTCGCGCACCGTCATATGCGGATAAAGCGCGTAATTTTGAAACACCATCGCCACGTCGCGGTCACGCGCGGGCGTGTTGTTGACAACCTTCCCGTCAAGTTTGAGCGTGCCGCCGCTGATGGTTTCAAGTCCGGCAATCATGCGAAGCAAAGTTGATTTCCCGCAACCGGAAGGACCTACCAAAACGACAAATTCGCCGTCGCCGATTGAAAGATTCGTCGGCGCAACGGCTTGCACGCCGCCCGCGTAAATTTTCGTTACGCCGTCCAATTCCACATCAGCCATCGCTTTGCCTCACCTCATAAAATTGTTTAGAAGCCAGCTTAAATTAACAAACATACTGTTTAGAGGTGGGCTATGCCCGCCGTTGTCCCCGAACCGGCGGGCATAGCCCGCCTCTAAACGAACGAACTCTTTTTATCAAACGCAGGCATCGCCCCCGTTTGCGATGCGACATGCGCCCCAAGACGATTCGCCCCTTCGTTGATTTCCTTAATAGAAAGTCCGCGCAAAAGCCCGTCCGCCAAAGCCGCTGTGAACGCATCGCCCGCCCCGATTGTGTCCACAACTTTCACCGCAAAACCGGCGTGTTCATCCATATCATGCTCACCGATAATCACGCTTCCGTTTGCACCGCGCGTGATGCAAACGATATTCAATTCGTAGCGTTCGAGTAACGCCCGCGCCCGCCCTTTGATACTCTGATTATCGTTATGCAAATCGAGCGTATTCAAAACGCACGGCAGTTCTTCGTGATTGAGTTTGACAACGTTCGCTTGCTTTAATGATTCGTCAACTACTTCTGCGCTAAAGAAAGATTGACGCAAGTTCACGTCGAAGATGCGTAAGGCTTTCGTTGGCGTCGCGTTTAAGAACGAGTTTATCGTCCGGCGAGACTGGGCGGCGCGTTGCGCCAAAGTTCCCCAACACACCGCATCCGTTTCACGCGCCAACTTCTGCCACGCTTCAGACCATTCAAGAAAATCCCATGCGACACTTGACCTGATGTTGTATGACGCCTGACCGCTCGCGTCCAGCGCGACTTCGACAGAGCCTGTCCGGTGTGTCGCGTCACGTTGCACATAAAGAGTTTCGACATCGCGGTTCGATAACTCCTCGACGGCTTCCGCACCGCGCGCGTCAACCCCGACGCGACTGGCGATGATGCCGCGATTGCCGAGCGTCGTCGCGTGATAGGCAAAGTTCGCGGGCGCACCGCCAAGCCGCCGACCTTCGGGCAGCACGTCCCACAGCAACTCGCCTGTGCCGACGACAATCTTTTGATTACTGTTCATGCTCGATGTGCTATTTTCCAATTGCTCACCACGCCGAAATTAAAGAACTTGAATGTAAATTAACCAACCTCAAATTGGAGATACCACGATGCTTCAACTTTTAAGAACCGCCGCTCACAACGCACTTGGCACAGGCTTCGCGTTGTTAATTATCATGAGCGTTTTTTTCATGCTTTCGCTTCGCGTCACCGCGCAAAACTCGTCAACGCAACGCGCCACGCCCGCGCAACTTGAAGCCGTGCACCGCTATATCAAAACGAGTTGGCAAACTTTGAAACGCTCGAACAAAGAACTCGCACGCGCCGCCGTTGACCCGAAGTTTAAGGTCGAACACGCGGGCAAGCGTTCAATCGTTTATCTCGCCCGAAGTGAAAATCAGGCTCAAGTTGAAAGCGAACTTCGTCGTCAAATGAGTGCGGCGGATTTTGCTTCGATTGAGTTGCGCGTGCTTCCACGCGACCACACAAACATCACAGAACAGGGCTTGCTCTACCTGCCGCATCCTTACGTCGTTCCCGGCGGACGCTTCAACGAGATGTACGGTTGGGACAGTTATTTCATTCAAGTCGGCTTATTGCGCGACGGCGAAACCGAGTTGGCGAAGAACGTGATTGACAATCATCTTTACCAGATCGAACACTACGGCGCGGTGCTTAACGCCAACCGCACATACTATCTTTCGCGCTCGCAACCGCCGTTTTTAACACAAATGATTTTGGGCGTTTATCGAAACACGAAAGATAAAGTCTGGCTGCGAAACACGCTGCCGAAGATTGAAAAGTTTTACCGCTTCTGGACGCAACCGCCTCACTTAACAACCTCAACCGGACTCGCCAGATACTACGATGTCGGCACGGGTCCCGCGCCTGAAGTCATCGCCGACGAGCGCGACGAACAGGGGAAAACGCATTATGATCGCGTCAAAGAATACTACCGCACGCACGACATCACGGACTATGACATCAAGCAATACTACGACCGCGAACGGAATGAACTAACTCCGCTTTTCTACACCGGCGACCGTTCGATGCGCGAATCGGGCTTCGACCCGTCGAATCGTTTCGGCATCTTCAACACCGACGTTATCAATTACAATCCCGTGTGCCTCAACTCGCTGCTTTACGTCATGGAGATTGAAACCGCCGAGATTTTGAAGCTGCTTGGCGAACCGCGCGCCCGCCAAAACATCTGGCACGAACGCGCCGCGAAACGTAAAACTGCGATTAACCGCTTGATGTGGGACGAGCGCGACGGGCTTTATTACGATTACAATTTCACTACGAAACAGGTGCGCCGTTATCCGTTTGCGACCGCGTTTTATCCGATGTGGGCGGGCATTGCGACGCGCCAACAAGCCGCGCGTTTAGTTGCCAATCTCAAAACCTTCGAGCGTCCCGGCGGCTTACTAACCAGCACCAACATTTCGGGCAGCCAATGGGACGCGCCGTTTGGCTGGGCACCGCTCCAACTCTTAGCCGTCGAAGGTCTGCGCCGCTATGGTTACACGGCGGAAGCCGACCGCGTAAGCACCAAGTTTCTATCTATGGTTCTCGAAGACTTTATCGAACACAACACAATCGTCGAGAAGTACGACGTAGAGCGTCGCAGTTCCGACATCGCCGCCGGAATCAAGTTCGGTTACTCGGCAAATCAAATCGGCTTCGGCTGGACGAACGCCGCGTTTGTGGAGATGTATGCACAGATGACACCCGCCCGACGCGGCGATGTGCTCAAGTTGAATTAGAAATTAAAGAAGCCGATGTTTAGGCTCTGGACGAGTGTTGAAAGGATGAGAGGGGACAAACCATGTTTGTCCCTAAACCGTACTGAACTTCTCTTAATCCGGCGGAAGTTCAAAGAGGAAGAGTCCCAAGGTGAACTCTTCCTCTTCGGTATGTGCTGAACGGTAGCTTCGCCACGAATGGCTGATGCCGGTTCAGGTCAGTTGATGTGCCGCTGCCTCAGAACTTCAGTTTCACAGCGAACTGGAAATTACGCTGTTGGTCTTGACCAAAGAAGGCAGTCGAGGTGATGCGTCCGGCGGCGGAATCAGGATTCGCCGGGTCGCCGATGAAGGAGTTGGGTTCACCGAGGTTCACAAAATTGAACAGGTTGACCGCCTCAGCGCGAAACTCTATGTCGGTAGTTTCGTTGATGAAGAACTTCTTGAACAGCGAGGCGTTGGTTTGCCGATAGATCGGACCGCGTAGCGCGTTGCGCGGCAGATTGCCGAAGGTTCCCGGTGCCGGGCGGCTGAAGACCGTCGGATCGAAGAACCGGTCGCGCGTGCCGGGATAGCGAAGTTCACCGTTCAAATCGGGGCGGTTCGGTCCCGCATCGCCTTCCGTAACGTCGTTACGATTGTATCCGACGTTGAAGGGCAGACCGCTTTGAATGGTGGTCGTGGTGTTGAATTGGAAGCCGCCGATGAGCAAATTGAGCGCACGGTTGGCATCCCCCCCAAATCGCTTGCCGCGTCCGAACGGAAGCTCAAGCACGGTCGCTAAAACGAAGTTGTGCTTGCGATCAAAACTTTGCGGACCGCGATTGAGTTCGCGGTTGTAGAAGAATTGGTCGGCATCGTTATTGAGTGCCCTCTGCAACGTGTAGTGCGTCAGTATCGAATAGCCGTTCGAGAGACGCTTCGTGAGTTTCGTTTGAAGCGAGTCGTAGCGGTTATCGGCGCAATTGCAGAAGAAGTCAATGCCCTGCGTCCAGCCGAATTGGTTGAACAGAGGCTGACGGCTCAGTTGGTTTTGAGTTCGTGCGGCTCCGGTCAGACCCGGAACGAAGCCTTCCAAAGTGCGCTGATTGACGTTGATAGCAGGACCGTCACCGGCGAAGACGTGCGTCCCCTTGTTGCCGACATATGCGGCTTCAACCGAGATGGTGCTCGTCAATTGATGCTGTACGGTCAAGTTATAAGCATCCACCGTCGGCGGGCGTTGCTTTTCGGGAAGGGCGCGGGCGAAAACTCCGTCCGGCAGGAAGAAGCGTCCCGATGCCGGAAGCGATGCGTTCGGCGTGCCGCCCTGATTCGGCAGAGCGTTGAGACCGAAGAACTGTGTGAACGCCGGAGGACCCGAAGCCAGCGTAAAGACGGCGGTTGAAGCACCGCGATCCAGTTCTTGCACGGCGAGCACGGGCAGGTTCTGCGTAACCGAGTGACCAAAGAGCGAGCCGAAGACGCCGATGTCGTAGGAGCGTCCGTAGCCAGCGCGAATCACGGTACGGTCGGAGAGTTGATAAGCGGCGGCAAGGCGCGGAGCGAAGTTGTAACTGTTCTCGACGTTGCCCGCCAAATTAGTATCGCCGACTCCGGCAACACGAATCTCACCTGTCTCCAAATCGAGGAAACCTCCGTTGCCGGGTGCGTTGAGTTTCTGCGGGTTGATGATGTCCAAGCGCAGACCGTAGTTGATCGTCAATTTCGGAGTGGCGCGCCATGTGTCCTGCCCGTAATAGAAATGACGGAACTGACGTTCGCGCGCATCCGTGACGGTGCTGACGTAACGGCGGAACCTCGTGACATCGCCGACGAGGAAGGTCGCCAGACCGAGACCGGCATCGGTCACGCCGCCGCTTGTGCGCGAAGTGCTGAAGGTGAGTTCGCCGGAACGGTGGGCGTCGCTCGGCACGCGCAAGTTGTCCGCTTGGCGGAGGTCAACGCCGAACTTGGCGGTGTGGTTGCCAAGAATCTTCGTGAAGTTTGTGACGAATTGGAACTGGGTTTCAACTTGATCGAGCGGGCAATTGCAACGATTGACTCCGAGACCGGAGCCGAAGTTGATGCCGCCGACCGGACCTTCAATGAAACCGGCGAACAGACCGGAGTTGAAATCGTCGTCGGTGTTCAAGCCCGGAACTCCGGCATCTTGCGCCGGTCGGGTTCCGAAGTCGAAGGGCAGCACGTTGACTTGGTATTTGAAGTAACCAAACCGGAAGTCAATGAACGCCGACGGCGACAAGGTGTAATCGAAGCCGAGCGCAAGGCTTTGATTGCGCGCCAGCGACGAGCCTCCGAGACCGACGAGTTCTTGACCGCCGCCTTGACCGAAGGCGGTATCGCCGTCGCGTTGAAAGTCAGCGAAACTATACCGCCCGAAGATGTTCAGGCTTTCGCTGAGGCGTCCGTCAATTCGGACGTTGAATTGATCCTTGTCGAAAAGTTCGCTTCCATTCGCCACGTAGTTGTCGCGGATGCCGCCGTCCGTACCCGGCGCGTTGGGGAGTGGGATGAGATTTAGGATATTCACCGCCTGTGACGACAAACGAATGGCAGGGATTCTCCGATTGGCAAATCTTGTGTTCGTGAGCGGGTCGAAAATATCTCTGCCGTATTGACTGAGATCGCCGGTGCGGGCTAAGGCGGTCGGGACGGTCAGCAGGCGCGTGCCGCCGGTTTTGCTGCGAAGACCTTCGTAATCGCCGAAGAAGAAAAGCTTGCTGCTCAGGATGGGTCCGCCGATTGAGCCGCCGAATTGATTTCTCAGCGAATCGGGGATGAACTTGCCTGTAATCGGGTCGCGCTGAAATTGTGAGAAGGGGTTGCGCGCTTGCAGTAAATCATTTTGGCGGAAAATGAACGCGCTGCCGTGAAAGTCGTTGGTGCCCGACTTGGTTTGCGTCGAGACCACACCGGCGATTGCCTGCCCGAACTCGGCGTCATAGTTCTGCGAGGTGATCTTCGCTTCGCCGATGGATTCGAGTGTCGGGTTGATGACGATGATGCCGAGAATCGGGTCGCGGTTGTCGGTGCCGTCGAGTTGGTAGCCGGTGCCGCTAAAGTGCTGACCGTTGACGATGGTTTGGATTGAGCCTTGCGGGTTTTCGCTCGCCGCGTGCGCCCACGTTTGTTGCTGCGTTCCCGGAGTGAGCAAAATGAAGCGCGTGAAGTTGCGGTCGAGAATCGGGAAATCCGTGATTTGTCGAGTAGAGAAGGTTGTAGCGACGTCGGCGCGGTCGGTTTTCAAGAGTTGACCCTCGCTGCTGACCTCGACGACTTCGGTGACATCTCCGGTTTCAAGCGCGGCGTCGGCGTTGGTTTGCGCGTCAACATTAACTGTGACGTTTGACACCAAGGCTCTTTTGAAACCCGTGCCTTCGATGCTGATGTTGTATAAACCGGGCAATAAACGGTCATTGACATAAAGACCAGAATCGTTAGTTTGCACGGTGTCGGTCGTCTGCCGCTCGACGCTGGTGATGGTGACGGTCGCGTTCGGAACCGCCGCCCCTGACGGGTCGGTGACGTATCCCGAAATGCTTCCATAGACGGCTTGCGCTTGCGCGTTTGACGCGGAAAGCACGAGCATAAATAGCAAACTGAACAGAGCAAATGCTGTTTTGTACTTACACACTGGGGAATCCCTCCTATGCGGTAATGGCTATGAAGCGTTGCTGCCACAGCCTCAGGCAGGTTTTAATTGACAAATGTGAGAGCGGCTTCGTCGGATTTGTGTTGCTACTAAATCGCCTGACTCAACCGGGAATCGCAGCGATGGGGCTTGTAAAGCGACGCGAGGTTAAAAACTATCGAACAAACTTCGTAAGCATTAACAAATTCTTTGCGGTCAAATTACGCGCGGACGGGTAGTTCGTTTTTTTCATGCAAGCCTTGCGCCAAATCATTTTTGGGCTTGACGGGAAACAGTTAATCGGGGCTTTGTTGTTCATCTGAATAAAGTTACGGGCTAACTACTAATCACTGGAATTCAAGTTAAAGGCTCTAAACATAAGCGACGTTAATGAAATTTTGGATTTTATACAGATAATTGTTCGGTCAAACTAAATTTATGGTTTCAGTAAGATTAAGAACATCTCCATCATTCCGGCTTTTGCATTTGCAACCGGCAGTTACTATGCTTGCGGCGCACATCAAACATCCATGTCATGGTTTTACGCCGTGTCGCCAATATCGTTTCGAGTCAAAGAATATGAAATCCAACTTTTTGCAAATAACAGCCTTCGTCTGCGTTTTTGGACTTTTGACTTGCGCCGGGGTTACGGCACAGAACACCGGCACCGTGCGTGGCGCACGAACGGCGTCATCAGCGTCCGTTTCAGATTCGCAAACCGTTAAGCAAGCGCGGACGCTGCTCGCCGCAGGGAAACGTGATGCGGCTCTTGAGTTACTGACGACGCGCGCCCGCTTTGCGCCGAACGATTACGCCGTGCGCCAACTTTTAGGGGCGACGTATTATCAGAAAAACGACTTCCCACGCACGATTCAACACCTCTCCGCCGCCGTCGAAAATCTGCCGCCAAACTCTTCCGAACGTCGTCAAGCGATTCAGATGCTCGCGCTTTCACACTACGCTCTCGGTCATTTCAAAGACGCGATTCCGTTTCTCGAACAGGTGCAACGCGACGCCCCCGACAATACCGAAGTCGCATATGCTCTCGGCAATAGTTATGTGATTACGCACGATGCAAACAAAGCCCGCGCGAGTTATGCGCGTATGTTTCAGGTTGCGCCCGATTCCGCCGCTGCCTATTTAATCAACGCCCAGATGATGATTCGCCAGCAGTTTGAAGAAGTCGCGGCGACGGAATTAAAACGCGCGGCGGAACTTGACCCGAAGCTGCCGCAAGTCAATTTCATGCTCGGCGAGATGGCGATTTATCAGGCAAAGATTGATGAAGGCATCGCGTTTTTGAATAAAGAAATCCGGCTTAATCCGGCAAACGGCATGGCGTATTATCGTTTGGGCGAAGCCTTGACACGTCAACTGAAATGGACGGAAGCGATTGCGCCGTTACAAAAAGCGTTGCTGCTTAATCCCACCTTTAGCGGCTCATACATCGTACTTGGCAAAGTTTATTTGAAACAGAACAATTTAGATAACGCCGAAGCGATGCTGCGCCGCGCCACGCAAATGGATCCCAACAACTTCTTGGCGCATCACCTGCTCGCGCAAGTTTTGCAACAAGCAAATCGCACTGATGAAGCCCGCAAAGAATTTGAAATCGCCGAACGCTTGCGCGGCACGGCACAGACGAAATGAAGATTGTTGTGAATTTATTTTGAACAACATACACACTGTATTTAACCGCAGAGGCGCAGAGGCGGCGCGAAGTTTTCATCATCATCTCTCAGTCCTCTGCGTCTTCGCATTTTCTACGCTCTCCGCGTTAAAAATCTTCACTAGACCTCTTGCAGAAGCACCGATTCGCCTGCGGCTTTGCCGCCTGATGTGCGGTGGGGCTTCGCCTCACCGTCAAGCAGTTGAATTCTGTTCGGGGCTACGCCCCGCCGATGTTCGGGGCGTAGCTCCAAGGAGAAGGAAACGACTGACGGAAAGGCACAGCCTTTCCGCACATCAGGCGGCAGAGCCGCGACAGAGAAATCACTTTTGCAGAAGGTCTATTGCATCCGTCGTTCTAAAAACAATTTTAATGACATGCGCGACGGTTATTCTTTCAACAACGTGCCTCGCTCAAACCACCGACAAAACTTCTCCGTTCACGACTTTCACAGACATCACAAAACAAGCCGGACTTACCAAGCCGATTACTTACGGCGGCATTGAGAAGAAGCGTTTCATCATCGAAACCAACGGTTGCGGCGTCGCGTTTTTAGACTTCGACAATGACGGTTGGCAAGATATTTTATTGCTTAACGGCTCGCGTCTCGAAGGCTTTCCCAACGGACAAGAACCGACGAATTATCTTTACCGCAACAACCGCGACGGCACATTCACCGATGTCACGAAGCGTGCCGGACTTGCGCGCGGCGGGTGGGCTTCGAGCGTGACCGTCGGCGATTATGACAACGACGGACACGCGGATTTATTCATCACTTACTGGGGACACAACCGCCTTTATCGCAACAACGGCAACGGCAGCTTTAGCGACGCGACCGAACGCGCCCGCCTTCTCAATGACGGCAAGCGTTGGGGCGCGGGTTGCGCGTTTGTAGATTATGACCGCGACGGCAAACTCGATTTATTCGTCGCCAATTATTTGAAGTTCGATTTAGCGACGACACCCGAACCCGGCAAGGGCGCGAATTGTATGTGGAAAGGTGTCGCGGTAAATTGCGGACCTAAAGGTTTGCCGACGGATACGAATCTGCTTTATCACAACAACGGCGACGGAACTTTCACAGACGTTTCCGACAAATCCGGCATCTCGAAAGTCACCGGACGCTATGCGATGACCGCCGTTGTGACGGACTACGACGATGATGGTTGGAGCGATATTTACATCGCCTGTGATTCAACCGCGAGCATTCTTTACCGCAATAACAAAGACGGCACGTTCACCGACACGGCACTCGAATCCGGTGTCGCATATAGCGAAGATGGCAACGCGCAAGCGGGCATGGGTTTGGGAATCGGCGATTACAACGGCGACGGCTTTGTCGATATTTTCAAGACGCATTTCTCCGATGATTTGCCCGCGCTGTATCGCAACACGGGACGCGGGATGTTCGACGATGCTTCGCGCCTCGCCGGATTTGACCACACGAAATATGTGCAGTGGGGAACGGGGATGTTCGACTTCGATGGTGACGGTTGGGCGGATATTTTTACCGTCACCGGCAACGTTTATCCCGAAGTTGAGAAGTTTTTTAAAGAATATCCGCATCGCACGCCGCGCCTTATTTATCGCAACATCGGCGGCAAAAAGTTTGTTGATGTATCGGCGCAAGTCGGGACACTCACCGCACATTCTTCGCGCGGCGCGGCGTTTGGCGACATAGACAATGACGGCGATATTGACGTATTGATTATGAACATGAACGATGTGCCAACGCTGCTTCGCAACGACAAGAAGAACGCAAACAACTGGCTGACGATTCAACTCGTAGGCACGAAATCAAATCGTTCCGCGATAGGTTCGCGCGTCCGCGTCGTCACCGGAGCGCACACGCAAACGCAAGAACTAACCAGTCAATCAAGCTACTATTCGCACAACGACGCACGGCTTCATTTCGGTTTGGGAGCAAGCGTGAAAGTTGACCGCATCGAAGTGCGCTGGACAAATGGGCAAACCGAAATCATTAAAGACGTAAGCCCAAATGGGTTTATCACGATTAAAGAAGGCTTTGATGAGCGAAAGTAGAAATGAGAAAATAGCGATGAAAAGCCGTGTGATTATTTTTCCGCTCGCTGTTTTTTACTTTCTACTTTCGATAACTACTCACGCCCAAACCGCTGCCCCGATGATTGACGGTGCGGTTAATCTGGCGCACCTGAATTATTTGAACGAAGAAATTAAGGTTGATAATCAACCCGTATTGTTGACGCACATCTACGCCGATGCTCCCGGTTATGCTTGGACGGACGCGGCGGGCGAAGGCATCGCCGCGCTTGATGACACGGCGCGGGCGACGATTGTGTATCTTGATTTCTATGCTAAAACGGGCAACGTCCAAGCGTTGGAAAGAGCGCGTGCGGGACTCAACTTCACGCTTTATATGCAAGCGACGGACGGCGAGTTTTATAACTTCATAGTGAACCGCGAAGGGCTTATCAACCGCGACGGTGTGACGAGTCGCAAGTCGCTTGACTGGTGGGCGTATCGCGGTTTGTGGTCGCTCGCACGCGGCATCAGTGTCTTCAAAGACGTTGATAAACCTTACGCCGAACGTCTTGAAATTGCTTACTTAAAAACCGAAAACCTAATCGCCGCCAGACTCGCAAACGTCGGTAAGTGGATTCACGTTCACGGCTTTCGCGTTCCCGCATGGTTGCCGAATAACGCGGCGGATTCAACCGGAGTTTTAATACTCGCGCTCGCCGAATATCAGGCGAGGAAGCCGAACGATGAAACGAAAAAGTTACTGACGACTTTTGCCGATGCCATCTCGAATTATCAGTTGGGCAGCGGGAAACTTTATCCGTTTGCGATGCACCCGCACACCATCGCCGCGCCCGGATTCTGGCACGCATGGGGCGCGCACGAAGCGCAGGGACTCGCCCGCGCCGGTCATGTTTTAGGTCGCCGCGACTACATCGAAAGCGCGCGTCGTGAAATCGAAAATCTGTTTGCGTGGCAACTCGCAACCGGGCGCGTGCATGAACTTGGCGTGCTGCCGCGCTTTGAAGGACAACAAGTTTATGGTGTCAATTGCATGGTGCAAGCGTGCGTGAATCTGTACAAGGCAACGGGCGAGATTCGCTACGCAAAGATGGCAGGGCTTCATGCTTCGTGGCTCACGGGTAACAACTTTGTCGGCGCGAAGATGTACGACGCAAACACCGGGCGCGGCTATGACGGGCTTGATGTGATTGATGGAGAGCGTAAAGTCAATCGCAACTCCGGGGCGGAATCCACGATTGAAGCGTTGATGATTTTGCAATCTGTGATTGATATGCCGGAAGCCGAGAAGTATCTTGACTATAAAGTCACCTCGCAACGCGGTTGGCAAATCATCGAAGCCGAAGACGGGCGAGTTGTGACAGGGCAACCCGTCATCAAAAGCGCGGACGAAATGAATGAAGCACGCATCTCCGGCGGGCGGTACTACGAACTGAAAAACGGCGACGCGATTAACATTAACTTCGATGTCACCGACGCGAATGATTATGTGCTTTACGTCGCGCGTTTGCGCCGCGCTCTCGCTGTCACGCATCGTCAACCACCGCTTAGACAGGCGAGAAATTCTTTAACATCAAGAAAACAATCTTCACACGGCGCACTCGTTTTGCAATTCGATAACATGAAGCGTTTGATTGTGCCGGAAACAGTTTCACCTGACCGTGATTTTATGTGGCTTGATTTAGTTGCCGCGCAACCCGTCAAACTTCAGGCAGGGAAACATACTTTGCGTGTAAGCTATCGGAGTTCAGACCGCGATGCCCGGACGATTATTGATGGCTTTCTATTGCAGCCCGCGATTGCGACGAAGACTTTACAATCGCCAACGGGCGCACGCTTAAACTTACGTTATGACATGCGGAAAGGAGCGTTGACGTGGCGGGAATAATCAAACGCGCATCAACCGTTTTTCTGCTCGCCTCATATCTTGTCTGTCTCACCGCTTGTGCGTCGTCGCCAACAAAACAAGATGCCAAAGACGGGCGCGTGACGCTCAACTTCTGGAGCGCGACGAACCCGACGGAACTCGATTTCGCACGCCGCACCGCCGATGAATGGAACGCTTCACACGCAAACGTGCGCGTCGTCGTGCAAGCCGTGCCGACCGGACAGTCTTCGGAAGAAATCGTTCTCGCCGCCGTTGCGAGTCGCACGACACCCGACATTTACGCCAACGCTTCGCCCGCCGAGATGCAAAATTTAATTGACGCACAGGGATTAATCCGGCTTGATGATTTCGCCGATTTCAAAGACGCGATGAGCGCGCGTATGTCGCCGGAAATCTTGCGCCGTTATCAATCGCCAGACGCACATTTTTATCAAGTCGCGTGGAAACAGAATCCGGTCATGGTTTTGTACAACACTAAAATTTTGCGTGAATCTGGAGTCGAGAAACTGCCCGTTAGTTATAGCGAATTTCTAACTGCCGCGAATCGTGTGAGCCGCGACGATGAGACCGGACGGCGTTGGATGTTGTTGATTGATTACTTGCCGATTTGGTACAAGCGGCTTTTCGATTTCTATCCGCTTTACCTCGCGGCGAGCGACGGCAAAACCCTTGTTGATAATCGTCAAGTGACGTTTGATAACGCCGATGCAGTCGCGGCGTTTGATTTTTTGCGCGAGTGTTTTGCACGCGGATTTGTGCCGCGCCAATCGTTTCAGGGCGATGCGTTTGTTAAGGAACAAGTCGCCGCGCGCTTTGTCGGCGCAAACGTTATCAGCTACCTAGACAAGATTTTGCCCGCCGATTTTGAGTACGATTTCGCGCCTATCCCGCGTCCCGACAATATGAACGGCGAGACTGTGACTTATGCCGACCCGAAAAGTCTGGTGGTGTTTGCGACGTGTCAACATCCGCGCGAAGCGTGGGAGTTCGTCAAGTTTATGACTTCGCGGCAGAATGATGTGCGCCTGCTTGAGATGACAAGTCAACTGCCTGTGCGAACTCGTTTGCTTGAAGACGAAGCCTTCGCCGATTACTTTGATTCAAACCCGAAGATGCGACGTTTCGCCGAACAAGCCGACTCGACGCGGACGCTCGATTCGCTTGCCGAGACGCAAGAAATCTTTGACATCATCGCGGGCGAATTTGAAGCATCGGTTTTATACAACACGAAATCATCCGTTGAGGCGGTGCATGATGCGGCACGACGAAGCCAGAGAATCCTCGACGTTCAATAGGCATCTTGCAAAAATCAACAACCCGTTTAGAAGCGGGCTATGCCCGCCGTTCTACATTAAACTTAACCGCGTCACGGGCGGGCATAGCCCGCCTCTAAACGAACGGTCACGGGCGGGCATAGCCCACCTCTAAACGAACGAATTTTTATTTTTGCAAGATGTCTAATAAAAAGCCGAACCGCTTCGCACGCATCTTTCGCCATGAGAAAAAAGGCGAACGAACCGAGCGCGTCGGCTACTTGATGGTGCTGCCTTACGTCTTACACACGTTCGTATTCTTAGGCTATCCGCTCGCGTTTGCGTTCGTGCTTATCTTTCATCGTTGGAACATCTACACGCCGATGCGCTTCGTCGGCTTCGGCAACATACGCTTGCTGATTAGTGACCCGCTCGTGTGGCGTGCGCTTCTCAATACGCTCTACTTTCTGTTGATTCACGTTCCTTTACAACTCGCTGTCGCGCTTCTGTTCGCGCAATTACTCAACCAAAAAATCCGCGCCCGCGCTTTCTTTCGCGCGAGTTTTTTTATGCCCGTCGTCGTCTCCGGTGTCGTCGTCACGATTCTCTGGCAACAGCTTTTCGCGTTTGAAACCGGCTTGATAAACGTCGCACTTAACGGTTTAGGTTTAACGAAAATCGGTTGGCTGACAAGCCCTAATGTGGCGATGCCCGCGATTGCGGTGATGGCGACGTGGAAGAACGTCGGACTCTACATCGTGCTGTTGCTCGTCGGTTTGCAGGGCATCCCCACGCACCTTTACGAAGCGGCGGAATTAGACGGCGCAAGTGCGTGGCAGAAGTTTCGATACATCACTGTCCCCGCGCTCAACCCGACGATAATTTTGGTGCTGGTGCTTTCAACCATCGGCGGCTTTTCACTATTCATAGAGCCATATGTTATGACCGGCGGCGGACCTGTTTCCAGCACCTTGTCCGGCATCCTTTATCTTTATAAACAAGCCTTCGTGTTCGGCAAAATGGGCTATGCCGCGACCATCGGATTCTTCTGGGCGATCATAGTTTTCGTCGTCGTGATGATTCAGAGGCGCGTCGTCGAACGCACGGAAACAGAGCGTATGTGAGTTGAACCATTGAAGACGCTTGCTTTCCTGAAAGTATAGTTGGCAAAGTGTTATTGTTGCGGCGACCAAAGTGACCACGAAGAAAGGCGGAGGGAGATGAGCGACGAAGAACCGACCAAAAGATTCGACACCGAAGACAGAACCATACAACCGATGCTTGAAACCTTGCTTAGGGAGTTTCGCTCGTTTCGGGTGGAGATGACGGAGTTCCGCACGAAGATGTCGGAGTTCCGCACCGAAACAAACGCCCGATTTGCCAAGCTTGAGCAGAGTGGCGAACACGCCGATGTGCGGCTTGACCGGATTGAAAGCCTCGCCAATCAGACACGGGCGGAGATGTTGGGTTTGCGTGCCGACTTCAAAGATTTAAGCGCACAGCTTAGAGAATCATTGCCGTCGCTTGTGAAGTGATGCGGCGTTTTCTTCTTTACAGTCTGCTCGCAATCGGCGCGCTGGTCTTCATCTACCCGTTCGTGTGGATGGTCGCGGCGACGTTCAAGCCGGAAGCGGAAGTCACGAACTTCAATCTATTTTCAAACAGTTTCTCGTTTGATAATTACCTTTTCGTGTTCCGCAAAATCCCCGTCACACGCTCATTTTTCAACAGCCTATTTGTCTCCGTCATCGTCACTGCGTCCGTGATTTTCTTCGGCTCGGTGACGGGCTATGCCCTCGCACGTCTGCGTTTCGCTGGTCGTTCGCTGGTCGTCAACATCGCGCTTCTGACGATGATGATTCCGGCGCAACTGACCCTAATTCCGCTTTACACTCTCGTCGTTCGCTTCGGTTGGATTAACTCTTTCGCGGCTCTCATCGTTCCGGCGATGATGAGCAGTTACGCCGCGTTGTTGTTCCGCAACTTCTTCATGCAGATTCCGCAGTCGCTCGTCGAAGCCGCGCGCTTGGATGGTTGTTCCGATTTACGAATCCTGTTCTCAATTATCTTTCCGCTCTCAAAACCGATTATCTGGACGGTCGCACTGCTCACCTTCATGGGCATTTGGAACGATGTCTTGTGGTCGCTGATGGTGATACGCGATGAAACGAAGATGACGATGCCTTTGGTCGTCACGTTGTTTGCTGTCGGCGGCGGAGCCGAAGCCCGACTCGGAGCGCAACTCGCCGCCGCCGCCTTGCTTGCCGTGCCGGTCATCGTCGCCTACGTTTTTCTGCAACGACATTTGATTGAGAGTCTCGCGGCAAGCGGGATGAAGAATTAGTGAATGACTTAATTGTTTGCGATGTGCGTGTTCGACTAACTATTTTCTTTCAGCCAATCGAGTAGTTCATTACTGTTGCCCGTTGCCAGTGCAATCGAGGTGTCAGCCGCGCCGTAGTACATTTTGATTTCGCCCGTCGCGGCATCGTGCGTGTAGCCGCATGGGAACACGACATCGCCGACATCGCCGACGCGCTCGTAAGGTTCGACAGGGGCGAACACCCATTCCTTGCCGCGCCTGATTAACTGCGTCGGGTCGTCCAAATCCATCAACGCCAAACCCAAACGATAGATACATCCGGCGGGCGTCGTGCGGACACCGTGATAGATGAACAGCCAGCCTTCCGGTGTCTCCAGAGGCGGCGGCGAAAGACCGATTTTGTTGGCGTCCCACCATGCCCCGCTTCGTGCTTCGAGTGCCATGCGGGAATCGCCCCAGTATTTCAAATCGGGTGAATAAGAAATCCAGACGTTCGCCGATGTTCCCGACACCGGGCGATGCACGATTGCCCATCGCCCATTGATACGACGCGGAAACACGGCGGCGTCTTTGTCTTCCGGCGCACACACCACGCCCATGCGTTCAAACGTCACAAAGTCTTTCGTCGCGGCGAGCGACACGAGAGGTCCGCTCGTCGAATATGAAGTGAACGTGATTAAGTATTGTTCGAGTTCGGCAATCCACGTGATGCGCGAATCTTCGATGCCCCATGCGTCTTCCGGGTAATTTTCGGGGTCTGGGGCGAGTGTCGGATGAGAATCAATTTGCCAATCCGTGATGCCGTCGTGACTGCGTGCGGCGGTCAAATGCGAGTGTCCGCGACGGTCTTCGACGCGGACGAGCAAGAGCGTTTGACCGTCTTGCAAGCGTGTCGCACCGGCGTTAAAAACCGTGTTCGCCGGATATGTCCAATCGGCGGCGGTCAAAATCGGATTGCCTTCGTAACGGCGGAAAAGTTCTTTGAAGTGTCGGTTGTGCATTTGTAATAATTCGATGGACTGTTCGGCTTTTTAAGTGCAATTAACGCCCGAACGGCACGGAGATTTCCCGTCGCACATAATCGTTTGTGTTCGCTGAAGCGGCGTCGAATCTGATGAGTAATTGTTGATTGTCCGATGCCGTATCGCGTCGGACGCGCACGCCGGAGGTTTCAACAAGCGTGCGCGGAGAGCGAACGCCGACGATGTATTCGCGTCCCGACCGACCTTCGAGGATAAGGCGCAAAGCGTTCGCATCGGGTTGGACGCGCAAGATTCGCAAGCCCTGATTCGTGTTGCCGATGATGAGCGGTTCGGCTTCCGTGAATACGTCCGTGCCTTCGTCAATCCGAAAGCTGAGTTGCGTCGTGTTGGAGATTTTGTCGAGTTCCGCAACGACACGTTGAATATCGCCTTCACGTTTAATCTGAAATTGTACCGCACGCATGTCTGCTTCGACATCACGAACGCGGGCGTCCAAAGGTAGAGCGAGATTGATGACGAGACGCGAGGGTCGTACAACATCAGCTTCGTTATTACCTCTCCCAACAACCCCGATGGCAGTAGGATTCGACAATCCATTTGAGACGTTAATCGTGATGCGTCCCGGCATCCGTTCATAGCTCAAATCATATCGCGCAGTTCCGACACGGACGTTTCGCACGCGCACGAAATTCCAGTCGGCGGGAAGTTGCGGCGCGAAACGAAGCGTGCGTCCACCGTCGCTCGCCGCAATGCCTAACATGCCGCGAAGGATGGGCGAGACGACCATCGCTTCCGACCAGACTTGATGATGTGATGAACGCCCGAAGGATTTATAAAAATCGCCGCTTAAAAGTTCCGTGACGTAGCCGAGAGCATCGGGGAAGGTCAGCGCGGCGTTCGCGCTCAGTGCTTGATAGCCGACGTGCGGGCGACCGTATTGATAAGCTCCGACGCTCGCCCAACCCGTGAATAATCCCCAGACAGAGCCGTAGTGATATGAAAGCGGATCGTACAAATCGCTTTGATTCGAGATGATGCGCGTCCCCCAATCCGTCGCCATGTTCGCGCTTCCGATGCGGTCAATCTGTTGTTGGGCGCGTGCATCGTCGAGCGTGTGCCACCACAGAGGAACGGCGGGAAGCACAGTGTCTTCGTCATAGAGGGTTTTGGTTTGAAGTTCGTTCAAACGCCTTTGACGACGCGCGAGGTCGGGTCCCGGTTCGGCAATCGCGGGTTTGGCGGGCGGGAGTTGCGTCGCATAAGCGTAAAAGTTTTTATCCGCGAGCCAGTATCTATTTTCCGTCGCGGTGCGTGTGCGTTCGGCGTTGGCGCGTGCTTGTTGTGCAAACGCCGCGTCGTTCATTTGGTCGGCTAATTCCGCGACGGCACGCGAGGCTTCAATCCATAAACCTTGCATGTAGATTTCTTCGTGCGGCGGATAGAGCGCGCCGCCTTCGACCCAACCGTGACCGAACTTCGTATTCTCTATCAGCCCGTTGTTATCGGTGTCGGTCGCGCGGGTGAAGTTGTACGCCTGTTTGATTGCCGCCCAATTCGATTTGAGATATTCGAGGTCGCCTGTGTGACGAAATAAATCGGCGTGAACAATCACATAGAGCGGTGTCGCATCCGCCGAAGCCCATGCGTAAGGGTAATCCGTGAACCACGGGATGAGGGCGGCGGATTGCGAAATCTCGTGCGGGATTTTGCCGTCGCTTCGCTGAAATTGTTTGAGGAAATCGAGGGCGGTGCGCGTTCCCTTAAAGTCACCGTAAGAAGTTAAGGCGAGTGCCGTCCACATCGCATCGCGCCCGAAGAACCACGCGAAACCGGCGCGTTCGGATTCGCCGGAAGTGCGGAATCCGGCGAGTAAGCCCGTGCCTAATTGTGGGTTGGTCGCAAAGCCTTTGTCGGTTCCGACTTTCGCCCACGCGAAGGCTTGATTAAGGCGCGCATCGGGCGTTTCGATTTGGACGGTTTCATCGAGCAGTTGCTTGTAGTAATTGACGTTGCCTTGATAAAGCGTCGGGATGGATTTAAGCAAACGGTCGTAAGTTTCTTTCGCTTGCTTGCGCGCCGTCGGTGTGTTGGCATCGCGCGTGTAAGGCGACACGCCCGAAGCAAGCGGTTTGACGAGCGGCGGCGCGTCCCCTTTCTCTTGTACGCCCGCGTTCATGTTCGTGCTGCCCGCGATGATGATGGGAATGTAGTTCGCGCGTAGTTGTTCGGCGGTCGCTTCGATTATAAATTCTGCCGGAACGTCACGCGGTTCTTCCTGATACGGCTGAACGGAAACGTCACGCGCCAGAGGTGAACCGATGATGCCGACAAACCTACGCGATTCTTCACCGAGATAATAAACTCGTTCGTCCTTGTTCCATTCAAGATTGCCGGTCATCAATCCGCCCGCCCACGCGAGGGCGAGGCGCGGGCGAAACGCGGTGCGAATCGTCATCGGAAGGCGCGAATCAACGTCCAACAACATCACGATGCCGGGTTCATCTA
>JANDLT010000047.1 GCA_024330265.1 Pyrinomonadaceae bacterium MAG19_C2-C3
TAAAGTCTTGCGCTGAAAGCGCATAGTTTCAACTAGCGTGCTGGAACAATGAATAAGCGCGGGGAAATGATGAGGTAATTTTGTTATGCGTACACTCTGGCAAGACTTGCGTTATGCAACGCGCACGCTCAAGGCTAATCCGGCATTCGTCCTGATCGCGGTTCTTTCGCTCGCGTTAGGCATCGGCGCAAACGTCGGCATCTTTAGCATCGTCAACGGATTGTTGCTTCGTCCGCCGGGCGGCGTGAGTGCGCCGGAGCGTCTCGTCACGCTCTACACGAGCGACTATAGCGGACCGTTGTATGGGAGTTCGTCTTATCCCGACTATTTGGAGTTTCGCAATCAGGCGAAAGCCTTCGACAATCTGGCGGCGCATACCATCAGACCGATGAGCTTGAGCGAAGGCGGCGAATCGGAGCGCGTGCTTGGCTCAATCGTGACGGGTAATTACTTCGATATGCTCGGCGTGCGTGCGAGTCTGGGGCGCACGTTCACGCTCGCGGAAGATGAGACGCCGGGTGCGCCGCCCGTCGCTTTGATTAGTCGGAGTTTATGGCAGCGACGGTTTAATTCCGATCCTTCGATCATTGGGCGCAGTGTGGTCTTAAGCAATCAGCCGATGACCGTCATCGGCGTTACGCCCGCGAATTTTACCGGCACGATTATAGGCATCTCGCCGGATGTGTTCGTCCCCGTCAATATGCACGCGGAGATGCCGAACTCGCCGGAGTTGAATAATCGCGGCGCGCGTTCGTGGCTCACACTCGGACGCTTGAAGCCCGGCGTGAGCATTGAGGGAGCGCAAGCGGAATTGAATACGGTCGCCGTGAATTTAAGAGCGGCTTACCCTGAACAGTGGTCGAACGTGCGCGGCGAAGCGCGGCGCGTGACCGTACTTTCCGAAAGGGACGCGAGAGTTCCGCCGCAGATTAGTTCAATCGCGTTCGGCGTCGCCGGATTGTTGATGACGGTCGTCGCGCTGGTCTTACTCATCGCGTGCGCGAACGTGGCGAATCTATTGCTGGCGCGGGCGTCCGTGCGGCGCAGGGAGATAGCGATTCGCATCGCGCTTGGCGCGAGTCGCCGGCGCATCATCCGGCAGTTATTGACGGAGAGTGTGTTGCTTGCGCTGGTGAGCGGCATCGCGGGCTTGCTCGTCGCGTTGTGGACGATTGATTTGTTGAC
This sequence comes from Pyrinomonadaceae bacterium MAG19_C2-C3, assembly GCA_024330265.1. Classification (GTDB taxonomy): domain Bacteria; phylum Acidobacteriota; class Blastocatellia; order Pyrinomonadales; family Pyrinomonadaceae; genus JANDLT01. Next base: position 1,186 of record JANDLT010000047.1, read on the forward strand.
GGCGTTTAAGCCGCCGTCGCCCGTGCCGCTCGCGCTCGACTTCGCGCCGGATTTTCGCGTGTTGATGTTCGCCCTCGGCTTGTCAATTTTGACGGGTTTAATCTTCGGTTTAGCACCCGCGTTACAGGCGACGCGGGCGGACGTGGTGCCCGCGCTCAAGGATGAAAGTTTGGCGGCGGGACAGGTGTACCGTTGGTTCGGTTTGCGAAACCTGCTCGTCATCGCACAGGTCGCGTTGTCACTCGTGTTGCTCGTCGGAGCGGGGCTTTTCCTTCGCAGCTTGCAGAACGCGCAAACGATTGACCCCGGTTTTCGCACCGACAATATTTTGGTGATGACGCCCGAAGTTGAAATTCACGGTTACGACGAAGCGAAGTCGCGTGAGTTCTACCGACAACTCTTGGAGCGCACAGAAGGCTTGCCCGGCGTGCAATCGGCGACGCTTTCGGAAGTAGTTCCGCTCGGCTTTCAAAGTCAGCGGTCGGGCATCTACATCGAAGGCTACGAGCGGCAGGCGGGCGAGGATAGGGAAGTTGATACGACTACCGTCGGCACACGTTACTTCGAGACGTTGGATATTTCGTTATTGCTCGGTCGTGATTTTACCGGACAAGACAGAGACGGCGCGCCGCGCGTCGGCATCGTCAATGAGACTTTCGCGCGTCGCTACTACGGCGCGAACGCGAATCCGATTGGCAAACGGATTAGCGTGTCGGGCGCGGAAGGACCGTTTATCGAAATCGTCGGCGTGGTGCGCGACAGCAAGTACAACACGCTCGGCGAATCGTCATTGCCCTACTTTTATCTGCCGCACCTGCAAAACTTCAGCAACGAGATGACGCTGTTCGTCCGCACCGTCGGAGAACCGCAAGCATCGCTCGCGGCGGTGCGAAATGAGATTCGATTGTTAGACAAAAACCTTCCGGTATCGAACGCGCAAACCTTGAACGAGTACATGAGCGGCGCGCTGCTCTTGCCGCGCGTCGGCGCGTGGATGCTCGGCATACTCGGCGCATTGGCGTTGCTGCTCGTTGCCGTCGGGTTGTTCGGCGTGATGAGCTTTACGGTCGCGCGACGCACACGGGAAATAGGCATACGCATCGCACTCGGCGCGCAACAGGTTGACGTAATCAAGTTGGTACTCATCGAAGGTTTGCTGCTCGTCGGCGGCGGTGTCGCGCTCGGTCTCGTCGTCGCCGTTTTGTTGACGCGCGTCCTCGTGAGTCTGCTCTACGGCGTTAGCCCGGTTGATTTTATAACCTTCGCGGGTGTCGTCGTGATGCTCTTCGTCGTCGCCGCGCTCGCCGGTTATGTTCCGGCGAGACGCGCGACGAAAGTTGATCCGATGGTCGCGCTCAGGTACGAGTAGGAGACAATGCGATGAAGACTTTAATGCAGGATGTTCGCTACGCCGTTCGGATGCTGCTTAGGAACAAGCGGTTCGCGGTGGCGGCTGTCATTTCGCTGGCTCTCGGCATTGGAGCTAACACGACGATCTTCAGCGTCGTCAACGCGCTACTTCTAAAGTCACTGCCTTACAACGATCCCGAAAGAATCGTTCTTGTGTGGGGCGATACTCCTTCGCAAGGTATTGATCGCAATCAGGTCTCCGCCACCGATGTCGCCGATTGGCGAAATCAGAACTCTGTGTTTGAAGAGATTGCGACTTACTCGAATTGGGGTGCGACCTTTTCGGGTGTCGGCGAGGAGCCGGAACGAGTCCCTGCGATGCAGGTTGGCGACGGTTACTTCAAAGTGATGAAAGCCGAACCTTTGCTCGGTCGCGTCTTTCTGCCGGAAGAACAAGAAGACGGCAAAGATTTCGTAATCGTCCTGAGCCACGGCTTATGGCAGCGGCGATTCGGCGGCGATGCGAATATCATCGGCGGTAAAGTTTCGCTCAGTGGCAGACCTTATACGGTTGTCGGAGTGATGCCTGCCGACTTCCGCTCGCTTCCTTCCAGCCTGATTGAACAGCAAGCCGAATTCTACCGACCTGTCGCCGAAAAATACGACAACGAAGAACGCGACGCGCGCCACCTCAGAGCCATCGCACGCCTTAAGCCGGGCGCGACCATCCGGCAGGCGCAGGCTGAGATGAGCACAATCGCCAGTCGTATAGAACAAGAACATCCGACGAGCAACAAGGGCTACGGTGTGAATTTGGCTTCTCTTAGCGAGGACACCGTTGGAGGTTTGCGTCCGACCCTGTTGACGCTGTTCGGCGTAGTTGTGTTTGTGTTGCTCATCGCCTGCGCGAATGTCGGCAACCTGTTGCTGACGCGCACGGCGGCTCGTAAAAAAGAGATTGCCATTCGCGCGGCACTCGGCGCGGGGCGCGTCCGGCTCATGCGGCAACTGCTCACTGAGAGCGTGTTGCTTGCGTTAATCGGCGGCGCAGCGGGGCTGATGCTGGCTCTCTGGGGAACGAGTTTCGTCGAATCGGTTGGCTCACAAGTCACTCCCTTGTTGAGCGGAATCAAGATCGACAGCCGCGTGCTTGGCTTCACGATTGCGATTTCCGTTGTGACCGGGATTTTCTTCGGGCTGGCTCCGGCGTTGCGTATATCGAAGCCTGAACTAAGCGAATCCCTCAAAGAAGGTGGACGAAGTTCAGGCGCAAACTCAAGCCGCAATCGTCTGCGCGATGTGCTGGTCGTGTCAGAGATTGCGATGGCTCTCGTGTTGCTCGTTTGTGCCGGGCTTTTAATCAAGAGCGTGATGCGGTTGCGCGATGTCGAGCCGGGTTTCAATTCTGAAAACCGATTGACGATGAGCCTCACTTTGCCGCAGGCGAAATATCCGAAGCCGCATGATTGGACTGCTTTCTACAACAATCTCACCGAGCGCGTTGAAACTCTGCCGGGAGTTCAAGCCGCAGGCGTCACGAGCGTACTGCCGCTGAGTAGTAATTTCGATGGGAGAGGTCTCGCGGTTGAAGATTACCCGAAGCCTCGCGGGGAAGAAATCTCCGTTGATTTATACATCACCACTCCGAACTACCTGCGCGCGATGTCCATTCCGACCTTGAAAGGTCGCGCGCTGAGTGGGCTGGACACGGAGACTTCCCCGCCGGTTGCCCTCATCAACGAGACGATGGCGAAAGAGTTGTGGGCTAACGAAGACCCTCTCGGCAAACGAATCAAGTTTCCGGGTTCGGAGTCCAGTCCGCAACCGTGGCGCACAATCGTCGGCGTTGTCAGCGATGTTAGTCAATACGGGTTGGACAAGAAAGCATCAAAGCAAATCTACCTCCCTGAGTCGCAGTACCCGACCTCCGCGATGAGCTTCGTCGTGCATACGTCAAGCGATCCGAAAGGATTGATCGCGGCGGTACGCAACGAGGTTTATGCGATAGACAAAGATCAAGCGGTTTACAACATCGCCACGATGGAACAGCTGATGTCGGATTCGATTTCATTGCGCCGCTTCTTCATGCTGCTGTTGACCGTCTTCGCCGGTTTAGCTCTCGTCCTCGCCTCAATCGGAATCTACGGCGTGATGGCATATACGGTCGCGCTTCGCACTAATGAGATCGGCATCCGCATGGCACTGGGGGCGCGAACTTCCGACGTATTGAATCTGGTGCTCAAACAAGGGTTGTTCTTAACCTTCGTCGGCATCGCGCTCGGACTTTTCGCCGCCTTCAGTCTCACCCGGCTGATTCAAAGTTTGCTATACGAAGTGACTGCCGCCGATCCCGTAATTTTCGTTACAACCGCATTGGTTTTGGCATCCGTCGCGCTGCTTGCGTGTTACATCCCGGCGAGACGCGCGACGAAAGTCGATCCGATGATTGCGCTCAGACACGAGTGAGAAATCCCACGTTATTAAACTCATTAAGGAGTGAACTAAGTCATGAACCCCATGAATAAATTCAGGGGCTTGTCCCTGCTAACCAATCATCTTGGCGGCTTTCTCAAGGCTGCCGTATGGCGACGAAGGGCGCGAGACCTCTGCTTATTAATCCGGGTCATTTCCGCCAAACCCGTGAAGCAGATTGTGCTGCATGACGCACGCTGGTCAGGCGTGTCATCCATCTCACGACGGTTGAGCAGCAATCGCATTGCTCCTTGCCTGAGACCACCATTGCGACAAGTGACGGTTGCCCGACTAAGGCAATACGCGCGGAATGTTTGCTTGAATCTTACAACTAATGGCGGTTCATCCCCACCGATAAATCTGGGGGTCTCCCCGCCGCTCACGGGAGGGCACGGATGAACTACAGGTTATTTGCAAAATCTTTTTGCGGCGGCGCGGCTCTGCTTTTCGCGTTACACCTTGCCGCCGCCGTATCGAACGATGGCTATGCAATCGCCCGCGTTGCCGGACAGCACGAACAATCGGACGAAGGAGATTTCAACGAGAAGGAAGAGATTCGCCGTAGCTACCGGCTTGCGCCCGGTGCCCGCGTCGAAGTCTCCGGCATCAATGGGGGAGTCAAAATCGAGACTGCCGACACCGACACTGCCGAAGTCTACATCGTGCGCTCGGCACGTCGCCGCGAAGATTTGAACTTTCGCCGGATCAATGTCGAGCAGACGGCGACGAGCCTGAGCGTGCGCGGCGAACGCGCACGCGAAGAGCCGAACGTCAAAGTCCGGCAGCGCGTCGTGCTGCGGCTTCCACGTCGGGTTGAGCTTTTGACGGAAAGCATTAACGGCGGTGTACGCATCGGTGAAATTGATGGACCCGTCAAACTCCGCAGCATCAACGGCGGCGTAGAGGTGGTGCGGGCAAGCCTCTACACGGAAATTTCAAGCATTAACGGCGGCGTTACGATGACCATCGCGCGTCTCGGTGAGCGCGGTGTCCGTGTCACGCACGTCAATGGAGGAATCAAACTTCGCTTCACGGAGGATTTGAATGCTGATCTGGACGTGACTCATCTCAACGGAGGAGTCAGTGCGGAGATGCCGAATGTTACGGTGTTAAGCAGAGAGAAGCACTCGGAATACCGTGCGCGCATCGGGAGTGGTGGCATTCCAATTACGATTGCTCATGTCAACGGGGGCATAAGCCTTTCGCGTTCTGCGTAATGTGATGTGCGTCGTGGAGATGAAATTAAGCCGGTGATTGCGTGCGCTCAAATGGAAGAGTAGGAGGAGAGGATGAAAACAGTTTGGCAGGACCTGCGCTACGGAGTGCGTATGCTGGCGCGGAGTAAAGGATTCACGCTCGTCGCCGTAGTCTCGATTGCGCTCGGCATTGGTATCAACACGACGATCTTCAGCTTCGTCAACGCCGCGCTGTTTCGTCCGTTGCCCGTGCCGCACCCTGAACAACTCGTGCGGCTGTGGGATGGGGGGGCATCTTCATACCCGGACTATGCAGCTTACAGAGATGAAAGCGGAGTCTTCGCGGGGCTTGCGGCTTACACGCAGCGGGCGATGAACTTGACGATTGGTGATGAGACGGAACACATCTGGGGCGAGATTGTCTCAGGCAATTACTTCGACGTGCTTGCGACACCGCCCGCACAGGGGCGCGGCTTCCTGCCGGAAGAAGACCGCACGCCGGGGACGCATCCGGTTGCCGTTATCAGCGACCGTTTGTGGAAGCGACGCTTTAATGCCGACAAAGAAATAATCGGAAAAACGATTCTTCTCAGCAATCAATCCTTCACGGTTATCGGCATCACTGCGGAGGACTTCGCGGGCGCAACCGTCGTCTCACCACCCGATTTGTGGGTTCCGATGATGAGCTTGCCGCTCGTCCAACCCGGCTCCGTTTCGCTCACTTCGCCGGACGACGGCTGGCTCGAAGTCATGGGACGACTTAAACCCGATGTGACACCCATGCAAGCACAAGCCGCGATCAGCACGATTGCGAGTCGCCTCCATCAAGAGCGTGCTAAGCGTCATTCTGAAGCGGAAGGCATGGTGAGCCGCGTGACGATTGTTGTTGCCGCTCGCGGGTTAATGCCGCCGCCTGAGGGACGCACGACGATACTGTTCGTTGTCGGATTGTTGATGACGGTTGTGACGCTCGTGCTGCTCGTCGCGTGCGCCAATGTCGCCAACATGCTGCTCGCACGCGCCGCCGCGCGTCGCAAAGAGATTGCCGTTCGCCTCGCTTTGGGCGCGAGTCGCTGGCGCGTCGTGCGTCAATTGTTGACGGAGAGTTTGCTGCTCGCGCTTGCGGGCGGTGCTGCCGGGTTGCTGCTCGCGTTGTGGAGTGCCGACCTATTGCAGAGTTTGTTGCCGCCGCAAGAATCAAGCGGAATGCGTGCGACCCTAGATACAAGTCCCGATGTGCGCGTCTTCGCCTACACGTTCTTGCTTTCTCTGCTGACCGGCATCGTCTTCGGACTCGTGCCTGCCCTCCAAGCCTCGAAGCCGAATCTCGTCCCCGCGCTCAAAGATGAAGCCGTCGGTTTCTCGCGCCGCCGTTTGAGCTTACGCAACTTGCTCGTCGTGGCGCAGGTCGCCGTCTCGCTCTTACTGCTCATCGCCGCCGGTCTGTTCATACGAAACTTGCAGAACACGCAGCACGCCGATCCCGGCTTCGCTATCGAGAACGGCTTCGTGATGACCTACGATCTCGGACTCGCCAAGTACACAACCCCGCGCGGCAAACTCTTTCACGACGAATTGCTCGCTCGCGTCCGCGCGTTGCCGGAAGTACGCGCCGCATCGCTCGCGGAGTTCGTGCCGCTTGGCGGTGCCCGCAATATGTCGCCGCTTTACATCGAAGGCGAATCCGCAGTACCCGATTTTCTCGACGAAGATTCGCTGCTTTCTCACGTAGCAATCGCTTCAGACTACTTCAAAACCATGAGCATCCCGCTCGTGCGCGGACGCGACTTCGGCGACGGCGATACGGCGTCGAGTCCGCAAATCGTCATCGTCAACGAAACCCTTGCGCGCCGCATCGCGCCTGACGGAAATGCCGTCGGCAAACGCCTTCGTATGGACTCGAAAGGCGGGTATCTCGAAATCGTCGGCGTGGCAAAAGATATTAAATACATCCAACTCGCGGAGAAGACGCCGTTCTTCGCTTACCTTCCACTAAATCAACGGTATCGCGCGCAGATGACCCTGCATGTCCGCACGGCAGGCGATTCGCAAGGTGTGATGAAGCAAGTGCAGAGCGAGGCGCGTGCGCTCGACCGTAACTTGCCGCTCACAAACGTCAAGACGTTGGAGGAACACATGCGCCTGCCGCTCGCTCCCGCGCAGTTGTTCGCGTGGCTGTCGGGCGCGTTCGGCGTGTTGGCGTTGCTGCTTGCAGCGACCGGGTTATACGGCGTGATGGCATATCTCGTCAGCGGGCGGACGCGGGAGTTCGGCATCCGCGTCGCACTCGGCGCACAGGGCGGCGATGTGCTGCGCCTCGTGCTTTTTGAAGGATTAACCCTTGTCGGTATCGGCATCCTCTTCGGATTGCTTGCGTCAATCGTCCTCACGCGCGTACTCCAGAGCGTGCTTTACGGCGTGTCCGCGACCGACCCTGTGACGTTCGCGGGCGTGGCACTACTACTCGCCGCCGTAACATTGCTCGCCTGTTACATTCCGGCGCGACGGGCGATGAAAGTTGATCCGATGGTCGCGCTTAGATACGAGTAAAAGTTAAGGCATCAACAATGAGAAACCTATCGCAAGATATACGTTACAGCTTACGTATGCTGTGGAAATCTCCCGGCTTTACCTTCGTCGCGGTCGTCGCTTTGGCACTCGGTATCGGCGCGAACGTCGGAGTCTTCAGTGTGGTCAATGCCGTGTTGTTGCGACCCCTGCCGTTTGTCGGGCAAGAACGCTTATTCGTCGTGTGGAAAGCGGATGCGACGGCGAGCAATCCGTTCGTCGAATTGTCCGTCCCGGAATTCAACGACTGGAAAAATCAGAGTCGAGTTTTTGAAAGCCTCGCGGCGATGCCGACGACCGTGTATGGCTACGGATATACGCTGACGGGGCGCGGCGAACCCGTGCAGATTGAGAGTTCCAAAGTAACGGGTGAGTTTTTTCAAACGCTCGGCGCACAAGCGGCGTTAGGAAGAACTTTCGGGGCGGAGGAAGACAAATCCGGTGCGAGGCGTGTCGTGGTGCTCAATCATCGCTTCTGGCAAAAGCAGTTTGGCGGGGACGTTGGAATCGTCGGACAAGAAATCACACTCAACGGCGTGAATAACCAAGTCGTCGGCGTGATGCCCCCGGAGTTCGACTTTCCAAAAGGCGCAGACTTGTGGACACCGCTTACTTCCGGGATGAGTCAGCGCACGAGTGAGAATCGTGACGCGGTTTTCCTGCAAGCCATCGGGCGGCTTAAACAAGGCGCGACCATCGAAGGGGCGAACGCGGAACTCGACACTATTATTAAGCGCGTTGTCGCCGCACACCCGGAGACAACTGCGGGCGAACAGCGTGCAGTCGTCACGCCGCTCGCCGAACACGTCTTCGGCAACGCGCGCCCCGCGCTTTATTTGCTGCTCGCCGCTTCCGGTTTATTACTGCTGATTGCGTGCGCCAACATCGCCAACATGCTGCTCGCTCGCGCGACGGTGCGCCGTCGTGAGACGGCTGTGCGTGCCGCGCTTGGTGCGAGTCGCGCGCGACTCGCGCGGCAGTTCCTGACCGAAAGCCTGACGCTCGCTTTGATTGGCGGCGCACTCGGCATCCTACTCGCATACCGGTTGATTGATCTGCTCGTGTATCTCGCGCCCGGCGATGTTCCGCGCATTGATGAAGTCGCGCTCGACGCTTCGGTCTTATTCTTCGCGTGTGGTGTGACGCTTTTGACCGCCGTCGTCTTCGGCGGCGTGCCCGCACTCGTCACGTCACAAATCAACCTTAACGAAACTTTGAAAGAGAGCGGCGCAAAACTCGCAGGCGAGCGTCGGGGAAAACGTCTGCGCGGTGCGCTCGTCGTCGCGGAAATAGCGATTACCGTTGTGCTGCTTGTCGGTGCGGGAATGATTCTGCGTAGCTTCCTTAACTTGCGCGATGTGCCGCTCGGCTTCGAGCCGCGCGGCGTCTTGACGTTGCAACTCTCATTGCAGGGCAGGAAGTACGCTAATCCGCAATTGCGTCAAGAGTTCTACGGAAGTCTGCTTGAACGTCTCGAAGCGCAGCCGGGCGTGATTGCCGCCGCCGGGATTCTGATTCGCCCGCTTGAAGGAACTATCGGCTGGGACGTGCCGTATGCGACCGAATCCCAAACGCCGGACGAAGCGCGCCGCAACGAAGTCCCGAACTATGAAGTGATTACGCCGCACTACTTCCGCGCGATGAATATCCCTCTCATACAGGGACGCGACTTTACCGGACAAGACACCTTGCAAACTCCGCCGGTCGTCATCATCAGCGACCGGATGGCGGAGCGTATTTTCCCCACAGGCGTTGACCCGCTCGGACGGCGAATCAAACTCGACCCGTCGGATGCGGAGTCGCCGTGGCTGGCAGTCGTCGGTGTCGTCGGTGACGCGCGTTATCGTCAACTCGAAGACACGCGATTTGATGTTTACGTGCCTTACAAGCAGAGTACCGTCGGAGTGCGGTATCTGACGATACGCACCGCGTCCGACCCGGCGGCGTTTGCTTCCGTCGTCCGCCGCGAACTTGCCCTCTTGGATTCCGAACAAGCGATAACGAGCGTCGCCACGATGGAACAACTCGTGAAAAACGCGCTTGCTCGACCGCGCTTCAATACATTGTTGCTCGCGCTCTTAGGGTTGCTTGCCCTGACACTCGCCGCTGTCGGCATCTTCGGCGTCATCGCCTACACGGTCGCCCAACGCACGCACGAAATCGGCGTCCGTATCGCTCTCGGAGCACAACAGAGTGACGTACTGCATCTTATCGTGGGGCAAGGATTACGGCTCACGGGCTTAGGACTCGCCATCGGATTGGCGATAGCCTTCGCTACCACAGGCGTGATGAAGAGTTTGCTATACGGCGTGGCGGCGACCGATCCAACGGTCTATTGCGTCGTCGCGCTTGCGCTCATTGTTATCGCATTGCTCGCCTGTTATATCCCCGCGCGACGTGCGATGAAGATTGATCCGATGATTGCGCTGAGGTACGAGTGAGCGCGGTGTTTCAAGTGAATGGACAAACCTAACGTGTGGCTTTTTCTTTGCTCCGTTAGGAGCAGTTGAAAATAGCCCAGCGATTTATCGCTGGGAAGAGATAAAGAAATCATATTTAGTCCCGTTAGGGACGGCTGAAGGATGCGACTGGCAAGATAGGTCAGTCGTCCCTGACGGGACTACAATCAAATATCAATCTGTTCCCCAGCGATAAATCGCTGGGCTACTATCGCAAAGTCCCTCCGGGACTAACTTAAACTTCTTCCGAAACCCATGCCGCGCATACTCATCGCCGACGACGACCCGGACATACTCGAAGCCTTGCGCCTCTTGCTCAAGGGTGAAGGCTTCGAGACGCAAGCCGTGACCCGACCGGCGGACGTGTTAAAGACAATCGTCAAGAAGGATTACAGCGTCGCGTTGATTGATCTCAACTATGCACGCGATACCACTTCGGGACGCGAAGGATTGGATTTACTCGCAAGCATTCAAGCCCTTGACGCGACGCTGCCCGTCGTCGTGATGACGGCGTGGGGAACGGTCGAACTCGCGGTCGAAGCCTTGCGGCGCGGCGCGAAGGATTTCATTCAGAAGCCATGGGACAATCAACGTCTGCTGACAATTTTAAGCACCCAAATCGAACTCTCGCAGGCACTACGAAAGGGGGCGCGGCTTGAAGCCGAAAACAATTTGTTGCGCGATGAAACGGAAGGCAAATTCCCGCTCCTCATCGCCGAATCTCCCGCCATGCAGCCCGTACTCGAACTCATCAGCCGCATCGCTCCTTCAGACGCAAACGTCCTTATCACGGGCGAGAACGGCACCGGAAAAGAGGTCGTCGCGCGCACGCTTCACGCGCTTTCCGAGCGCGCCAAGCACCCGCTCGTCACGGTCAACGCCGGTGCGTTAGCCGCAGGAATTTTCGAGAGTGAACTGTTCGGACACGTCAAAGGCGCGTTCACCGATGCCCGCTCCGACCGCGTCGGGCGTTTCGAGTTGGCTGACGGCGGCACGCTCTTTCTTGACGAAATCGCCAACGTCCCTATCAACCTCCAACCGAAATTGCTGCGCGTAATTGAGACCGGAGAGTTTGAACCCGTCGGTTCGTCGCACACGCGGCGCGTGGACGTGCGGGTACTTTCGGCGACGAACGCCGGGTTAAATGAAGAAGTGAAGCAGGGACGCTTCCGGCAGGATTTGCTATTTCGTCTCAACACCGTCGAGATACACCTCCCGTCTTTAGATGAGCGACCCGAAGACGTTCAGCCGCTCGCCGAACATTTCCTGCGTTCATACACGGCGCGGTATCGTAAGACGATAAGCGGCTTTGACCCGGCGGCACTCGGCTCGCTTCGCGCGCATCCGTTTCCCGGTAACGTCCGCGAATTAGATCACGTCGTCGAGCGCGCGGTATTGATGGCGCGCGGGCAGGTGATACAAACCGCCGATCTTTGTTTGCCGATGACGCACAGCGAAGCGAGTCCGCGCATTGATGAGATGAGCTTGGAAGAGGTCGAGAGGTTGTTGATTCAGAAAGCACTCGCGCGTGCCGGAGGCAACGTCAACGTCGCGGCGGAATCTTTAGGCTTAAGCCGCAGCGCGCTCTACCGTCGCATCGGGAAGTATGAACTTTGAAAAAGAAGTCAGGAGTCAGGAGTCAGAAGCCAGAATAAAACCTGTGTTCAATGTTCAATGTTCAACGTCTAACATTGAACATTGAACATTGAACAGTCTTCCGGTCTTCATTCTGACTCCTGACTCCTGACTCCTGACTCCTCATGAAAAGACCCCGCAGAACATTAAGCCACGAGCGTCGCGTTCTCGTGATGGCACTCGCCGCCGGACTTCCGGCGATGATTGTCGCGCTCGTCCTGTTGTGGATGGGCGATTACTCCGCCAAAGTCTGTTGGACGTTGACCGCCTTCCTCTTCAGTTGCTGGTTCGGTTTCTCCTTCGCGCTGCAAACTCGCGTCGTGCGACCACTGCAAACTCTCGCCAATCTGATCGCCGCCTTGCGTGAAGGCGATTACTCGATTCGCGCGCGCGGGGCTGGCAACGCGGACGCGCTCGGCGAAGTCATGAGCGAGATAAATAGTTTGAGCGAGATGTTGCGCGGGCAACGCATCGGCACGATGGAAGCGACGGCACTTCTGCGAACCGTGATGGCGGAGATTGATGTCGCCGTCTTCGCGTTTGACGATGCGGACAAGTTGCGTCTCGTCAATCGCGCCGGTGAACGACTGCTCGCGCAACCCGTCGAACGACTCATCGGGCGCACCGCCGATGAATTACACTTAGCCGAATCTTTGCGGAAAATCTCAGGGACGAATAACACTAACGGTGACGCGCCCCACACGTTTCAGCAAACCTTTCCCGGCAACACCAATGCGCGTTGGGGAGTGCGCCGCAGCAGTTTTCGACAGCACGGTCGCCCGCACACGCTGCTCGTCTTCGCCGATTTAAGTCGTCCGCTGCGTGAAGAAGAGGCGAAGGCGTGGCAGCGTCTCGTGCGCGTGTTGGGTCACGAACTCAACAACTCGCTCGCGCCGATTAAATCAATCGCCGGAAGCCTCACCTCGCTTGTTGTGCGCCAACCACGTCCTTCCGATTGGCAGGAAGATGTTGAGCGGGGCTTGAGCATCGTCGCGTCGCGCGCCGAGTCTTTAAGTCGCTTCATGTCGTCTTATGCCCGACTCGCGCGCTTGCCCGCGCCGCAGTTCAAGTCTGTGAGTGTCGGCTCAATAGTGCGGCGGGTCGTTGAGTTGGAGAGACATCCCCGCGTCGAAATCGTGACGGGTGCGCCCGTGACGATTCAAGCCGATGCCGATCAACTCGAACAACTCCTCATCAACATCCTACACAACGCCGTTGATGCCGCGACCGCGATTGGCGGCGGCGTGCGCGTCGGTTGGAATGTGAACGGCACACACGTCTCGGTGTGGGTCGAAGATGAAGGTCTGGGCATCGCCAACCCGACGAATCTTTTCGTCCCGTTCTTTACCACCAAGCCTCACGGCTCCGGCATCGGACTCGTACTCTCGCGCCAAATCGCCGAAGCGCACGACGGCACGCTCACGCTCGAAAACCGCGAAGAGAGAAGCGGCTGCATCGCCCGCCTAAGACTACCTTTATAGTTGATTGTTGATAACGGACCGTGAAGGCAAGGACAGCTTCTTCACTATCCATTGTCCGTTATTCCGAATTTGGGATTGTATCGTCCCGAAAGTGAAAATGATGTCGCGCCCGTCTCACACGCGACGTGAAATTGCTTGTCGTTTCCAACGACACACGGCTTTTCGGAAGTGGCACGAGTCTTTCTATGTGAAAGCGCGAAACGGTTGAATGCGGTTTGGTTGTGTGTGGAGCATTGCCGATGAGAATACTTTTACAAGATGTGCGTTACGGGATTCGTATGCTATGGAAGCGGCGCGGATTTACTTTAGCGGCGGTACTCTGCCTCGCGCTCGGCATCGGCGCGACGACGACCGTCTATAGCACGGTTGACGGAATGTTGTTTCGTCCGTTGCCGTTCGCCGATGCTGATCGTGTGATGGCACTCGAAGACAACAACGCCAAGCAGGGCTTTGATGGGACGGACGTGGCATTCACCAACTTCCTCGATTGGCGTGAACAGGCGACCTCCTTCGACGGGATAGCGATCTACAAAGACCGCGATTTCGCGTTGACGGGCACCAGCGGCGAACCGGAACGCATTGAAGGGCATGTCGTCTCGGCGAATCTGTTTGATTTAATCGGCGCACGTCCCGTCATCGGGCGCGGCTTTATGCCGAACGAAGACGTGCCGGAGGCAGAGCGTGTCGCACTGTTGAGCTATGCGTTGTGGCAGCGACGCTTCGCGGGAAAGACTGAAGCGGTCGGGCAGACGATACGACTCAACGGCTATGATCACACCATCGTCGGCGTGATGCCCGAAGGATTTAAGTTTCCTGAATGGGCTGAATTGTGGACGCCTGCGGCGTACAAGCGCGGCGAAGATGGCGCGGGGCGCGGCAATCATAATCTCTCATGCCTCGCGCGTCTCAAGCCCGGCGTGACGATTGAGGAAGCGAATGCTGAGATGTCTGCGATTGCAAGTCGGCTCGCCGCCGCTTACCCGGAATCGAATACGAATTGGACGACGAGCGTTAAGCCGTTCCGCGAGGCGCGCATCAGCGAGTTTCGTGTTGTGTTGTATCTGATGTTGGGCGCGGTCGGCTTCGTACTCTTGATCGCGTGCGCGAACGTGACGAACCTGCTGCTCGCGCGCGGAGCGGAACGCACGAAAGAGATTGCGATTAGAACGGCACTCGGCGCGAGTCGTTGGCGCGTCGTGCGGCAGTTGCTCGTCGAGAGTGTGATGATAGGAATCATGGGCGGTGTGGTCGGCGTGCTGCTCGCGCTGTGGGGAATTGACCTCGTCACGTCGGCGATTCCGATTGAGATTCCATACTGGATGAAGTACACGATTGACGCGCGTGTGATGCTGTTCACGCTTCTGGTGTCGCTCGTGACCGGCATCCTGTTCGGACTCGCGCCCGCGTTGCAAGCCTCGAAGACGGATGTCAACGAAACGTTGAAGGAAGGTGGCAGGGGCGCGAGCGGCGGCTTGCGGCGCAACAAAGCGCGCAACCTGCTCGTCGTGACGGAGATTGCGCTCTCGCTCGTGCTGCTTGTCGGCGCGGCGTTGATGATGCGGAGCTTCGTGAATGCGACGAAAGCCGATACCGGCTTTAACGCGCAGAACGTCTTGACGCTCCGCCTCGGCTTGCCCGTGACGCGCTATGCGGAAGAAGAAGAGAAGTTCGTTTTTTACCGCGATCTGCTCGCGCGCATCGAGAGTCTGCCCGGCGTGCGCTCTGCCTCCGCCGCATCCATCATTCCGCTTGCCGATAGCTCATCGGGTGCTTCGTTCGTTCCCGAAGGCGCGATGCCACCGCCCGGCGAAGAGCCTAGCGCGCAGTTCCGCGTCGTCACATCCGATTATTTTCAAACGATGGAGATACCGCTCACACGCGGGCGTGCGCTCACCGAACGAGACACGGAAACTTCAGCACCGCCCATCGCGGTCGTCAATGAGAGGTTGGCGAAGCGTATTTACCCGAACGACGACCCTGTCGGCAAGCGGTTCAAATTCGTTGGCGACGATGAATGGGTGCAGGTCGTCGGCATCGTCCCCGACACGAAGACCAGACGCATGGACGCACCCCCGGAGATGCAAATCTATGTGCCATTCGCACGGCGAGCCGCCTACCGCGCGATGACGATTGTCGTGCGTACCGACGCTGATCCGGCGCGTATCGCTCCCGCCGTTCGCAAGCAGATAAGCGAAATGGATGCGGAGTTGCCCGTGTATGACGTGCAGACGATGGAGGATGTGGTGGCGCAATCGCTGTGGCAGCCGCGTCTCTTCGGCGGCATGTTCCTCGTCTTTGCCGCCATCGCTCTCGTTCTGGCAAGCGTTGGGGTGTATGGCGTAATCGCGTATTCAGTGAGTACGCGCACGCATGAGTTCGGCATTCGCATGGCACTCGGCGCGCAAGCCGGCGACGTGCTGCGGTTGGTCATCAAGCAGGGGATGATTCTCGTCGCCATCGGCGTCGCGCTCGGTTTGATCGGAGCGTTTCTATTGACGCGCGTACTCGCCGGATTGCTCTACGGCGTGACGGCGACCGACCCTCTGACGTTCCTGAGCATCCCGCTCCTGCTGATCTGCGTCGCGCTTGTTGCCAGCTTTATTCCTGCCAGACGCGCGACGAAGGTTGACCCGATGGTCGCGCTGCGGCACGAGTAACAGAGATTCAAGAAGCCAAAATGAAAAGGATTGCCGATGATTAAGTTACGCAATATCGAAAAGGTTTATGACGCGGGCGGCAGCAAAACATTCGTGCTGCGCCGCATTGATTTGGACGTGAGAGAAGGCGAGTTCGTCTCCATCATGGGACCTTCAGGTTCGGGCAAATCAACGCTTCTCGCCATTCTCGGAATGCTCGACAGCCAGTGGACGGGCGAGTATTACTTCGACGACACGGCAGTTCACAAAGCCAACCAGAAACAGCGTGCCGCGATACACAAGCAACACATCGGTTTCGTCTTCCAGAGCTATCACCTGCTCGACAGCCTCACGGTCTATGAGAACCTCGACATCCCGCTTTCCTACCGCGACATCAAGCCGAAGGAGCGCGCGGCAATCGTCGCCGACACGCTCGACCGCTTCAATATCGTCGGCAAAAAAGATTTATATCCGAATCAACTCTCCGGCGGTCAACAACAACTCGTCGCCGTCGCGCGTGCCTGTATCGCCAAACCGAAACTCATCCTCGCCGATGAACCGACCGGCAACTTGCACTCGTCCCAAGGCAGAGAAATCATGGAACTCTTCAAGCGACTCAACGCCGAAGGCACGACCATCATGCAAGTCACACACTCCGAACTGAACGCCGCATACAGTGATCGCATCATCAACCTCGCAGACGGATGGATCGTCGGCAACTAACCCGGTTCACGGTCGAATGCCGCCCGCGTGCAATTAAAAATTACGGGACATCCAGCGGCTTTATGCTCAAGGAGCCGACTGCATCTTCCGGCTCATTCGACTTGAGCACCGGATCGAGAAGATTGAGGTGATTCTCTCCGACAATTGTGCGATGTTGGCTACGATGATAATGGTGCGGCTCCATCACTTTGTCACGAACGTCCATATCGAGGCTTCCAATTCGGCGAGCGTGAAGTTGACGGCTTCGGGAGCGAGACGCAAAGCGTACTTATGTAAATCACTACACTCGTACAAAACGGTTAGCAGCATCAGACGGCGCGTAAGCTCAAGTCAAGCTGCGCCTCATTGTAGCCGTAGGCTAGTAGAAGTGCCCTTTGCAATTCGCGCTCACCCTGTGCCATAAGTACGCCGGATGCGACGAACTCAGTTTCCATGTTGACGGTTATATATTCTTCTCCATACACGCCAAACAATAATGGTCGAAGCAAAAACGCCCGTTCCTGCGCCAATCAGAGCGTATGGAATATTCTGCTTAGGTTCATCTGTTCTTTCAGAGCTTTCGCTGGATGAACTCTCACCGGCAGAGGAGATTCCAGATGACATTCCGTTATCTCCGACGGTTGCGAGTATCGTTACTCTTCCGTCCGGCGATAGCTTTCTTACGCGAGTGCCAATCGGCGTGTGCGTCGGCGTATGTCCGTACTCTAAGATATAAAGCTCGCCGCCTCTCACGGCAACGCCAATCGGAAACCAAGATTCTTCGGCGCGTATCAGTGTGGTGATTTGACCGGCAGGAGTAATCTTCAGCACGCGCCGATCTCCATAGTCGGCAACAAAGGCATTGTCTTGTGCATCAACCGCGATACCGAATAACTGTGTAGGTGAAATCCCGCCAGCCGGATTACCCGAAGCGTTCTCCACCACAAGATTACGAGCCAACGCAGTCAACGTGCCGGTGAGCGACACCTTGCTGACGTTCGCGCCGTGAGTAAAGTACAACGCGCCTTCGCTGCCGAACGCCATCCCTCCGACGCTGTACGGCACGCCTTGACGGTACTCACGAACAGTGTTACTGCTCCCGACTACGGCGGTAACAATGCCGTTCGGGGTTCTTTTCAAGACCAATAGTTCACGCTCTGGATAGTTAGTGACATGGTACATATTCCCGTCGCGGTCTCTCCAAATGCTTGTCCCTTTAGGCGGATTGTCAGTGGGAGCTAGAAGATATGAAAAGTTGCCTGCGGGTGTCATCTTCCAAACGGCACTGAAAAAGCGTTGTGTCGCCGGTTCATAAGAGTTATCTGCGCCATAAAGGTTTCCGGCTTCGTCTATGTTCAGGTCATGCGTGTGCCTGTCGCCCCCGGCTCTGAAAACCGACAACTTGCCCTGAGCGTCGATCTTCCAAATTGTTACCAAGTCGCTGAAATAGACTTGTCCCCGACGGTCAACGGCGATGCCCCACGTCGGATGCGCCTGCACTTTAGCAGCTAATAGAACACACGCCGCAGCGATGGCTAAAATTGCGGAGACAAGAGCGCGTGTCATAAATTTCCCTCCATTTAAGATACAGATAAGCATCTAATGCGGATTCTTGGGCAATGGCTGCGAAGGTCTGCACCACGAAATCGTTTGCGCTCGACACGAAGTAAGACTAAGCATAAGAAGAAAGCTGATGCAGGTTAGAGAAAGGCAAGACGTAACATAAAAGTCACCAATTTCTCTTACTTCGCATATCAGGGAAGATGTCGAACCGCTTGTTAGACCTGCCTCCATCTTTAGGGTTCAACGCAAACTGTCCCAATCATAAACTAACTCGTCATACTCGACGCCTTCTATTTTTCTCTGCTCTCTTCATGCTCGCATTCCGGGTTGAGTCTGCGGCTGACAGCAAGCATTTCGGGCGAGAGGTCAACCAAAGTCATCGCACATTGTTTTTTGAGGTAATTGGCTTGCCGTCTTTTCGCAAATACAGCACTTTCCATTCCTCAACACGCTTGAGCCTCCAACCGCTCGATGTGTTTGTCCAAATCTCTCGTTGGAGCGCGCCAACCTCCAACTGATGGGGCTTGCCCTGCTCATCATTAAAGGTTCTGGAACTTTTCTGCTCAACGATGGCAATGGCATCATCGCCTTCAATTGTCAGCTCTTTGATTTTCATGCTCAGTTTGAGGATTTTGAATGTTTGTGAGTTGTTACGGACGTAATCCACCACCCATTTGCGGTCTTGGATTGCACCGTTGAATAGTTTTAATTGAAAATCCGGCACTAAAAATTCTTCCCAAACTGCCGTGTCATTGCTCCTAAAACCATCTACGATTTTGGCGTAATTGGCTTTCAGTTCTTTTCGTATGTTCTTCGTGGCATCAGCACGGGCAGGCACTGAGACTAACCCGATGACTAACACAACTGCCAAGACGACGGACAATTGTTTTTTCATGGTGCATCATCTCTTTACTCCGGTTAAGCTCTGTTGACTTGTCGAAGAACGATTACCTTGCGAGTAGTTCTTCAAAGAACTTAAGTGCGCGTTCGTCGCCAGTGCGACCGAGCCAGAAGACAGCTTGTTCACGCACCTGCGGTTTCGGATGTGTGCGTGCGATCTTGATGAGGAGCGGCACGGCTTCCTCTTTGGGACGGCGGCTGATGACAAAGACCGCGTGCTTCTGTACTTCCGTGTCGGCGTCCGTGCCGTCCACCGCATCGCGCAACACGCCCAGCGTCCGCTCACCGGCTTTACGACCAATCCAGAACAACGCTTGCTGTCGCACATCACGGTCGGCATCGGTCTTGGCAATCTTGATGAGGAAGTCTATGGCGGGTTCTTCGTTCCGGTTGATGAAAATAGAATGGATGAGGCTTTTCCTCACGTCCCGATTGGCGATGCTGCCGTAAAGATTCGTCAGCGTCGTGAGTGATGTCGGATTCTCGCTCCTGCCGAGCGCGTGTGCCGCCGCTTCACGCACACTCTTTCGCTCCGCTTCGTCGCGCACGAGGTCGGCGAGAAACGTATCTTCGCCGCCCGCGTGTCCGAGCCAGTGGACAGCCGCAGTGCGTACCTCATGGTTCGGCGAACGGCGCACGAAGTCCTTGAGTATGCCGCCGACGCGCGGATCATCATGCAAGGCGAGGGCGACCGTCGCGTGTTCGACGATCTTGTTCGCTTCGTTCGCTTCGACGATGCCGCGCAAAGACGCGAGGCTCTCTTCGTTGCCCGCGCGTCCGAGCCAATAGACCGGATAGCCGCCGTACTCGCGCGGGTTATCGAGGTTATAAACTTCGAGACGTGCGACCTTCACGCCGCCGGGTTCGTACAGGGTGAAGACGCCCAAGTTGCGCGTCTCGATTGTCACGCCGTTCGCCTTTCCGGTGAAGACGGTCATGCCGTTGTACGAGTTCATGCTTCCGGCGAAGCGAATGGAGTTGCCGGGATCAACGGCGACGCCGGAGCGCACGTCGAATGAGTAAGCCGTCCAGAAGTTCGTGCGCGAGTCTGCGTCACGATGCATCTTCGCCGCCGCATCCATGCGGGCGCGTAAGGTCGAACCTTCGACGGTGATGAAGCGATTGTTTTGAGAGTTCTGCGCGGACGTGCCGGACAGCGACAGCGCGGCGACGGCGGACAGGGATAAGATCAGCGCACCGATAATTTTCATAAGTTCAACCTTTCATGCCATCGGCTCTCGTGGCTTTGTCGTAATGTTAGTTCAGAAGACCTTCCAAAAACTTTGCCGCTTCCGGGTCACTGCTTCTGCCAAGCCAGAACACAGCCTGCTTTCGCAGTTCAACCGATGCGTCGCCGCGTGCGATGTCGATCAGCTTCCGTAACGCGCGTTTGCTCCTGGTGCGACTCAACCCGAAGATGAGTTTTTCTTTAACCTCTGCGTCCCGTTCCGTGTCATACAAGCCGATTAAGAACTCGACCGCCTGTTCGCCGCCGCCCTGCCCGATCCAGTGAATCGCGCTCTCGCGCACTTCCGCGTCACCCACGTTGCGCGCGATTTCTTGCAACTTAGTGAGAGCGCGCGGCGTGCCGACGCGCTTGAGGGCGAAGGCGATTTGCTTTCTGACTTCGGTGTCGCGGTCGGCTTCGTAAATCCGCATCAATTCATCTGTGGTCGCGTCGCTTCCGTCACGGCTCAACCAGAAGATGGCTTCCTTGCGTACTTCACGCGACGTTGCGCTTCGGGCGAGTTGTGAAAGCAGCGCACTTGACTCGGCGGTGTTGTAGCGCGAGATGGCGAAGACGGCAGCTTTGCTTGTTTCGTCGTCGTTCGCAGTGGTCGCCAGTTCGCGCAGTACGCCGAACGCGCCCGCGTCGTTCGTGCGTCCGAGTGTGTGGATGGCAGCGGCGCGAAGTCCTCTGTCGGAGTCGGTGCGCGCAACGCTAACGAGCAACGCCAACGTCTCTTGGTTCGGGTAACGGCGGAGCATCTCCAGCGCGGCTTCTTTCAGATTCTTGTTCGCGGTCGAATTGGATTTGAATAAGTTGGAGACGTAAGCGGCACCGCGCTCCGGGTTCGCTTGAAAGAGGCTTTGCAGAGCGACGATTTTGATTTCGTTGTCCATGCCTTCGCCCGTCTTCGCAGGTTTGGTGATGACGCGCACACTTCCATCAGCTTGTTTGGTGACGACGCGCACACCTTCACCTGTGACATCTACGGTCAGCACCTCTTCGACCGATTTAGTGTCGCCGACTTGTGGAGCGATCTCGACGCGCATCATGCGTGCGTCGTCCGCCCAATTCGAGCGCGGGAACGCATTCAGCAATTGGTTCAGATACAAACCAGCCTCTTCGTATTTCGCTTGCTTCTTCAAAGAGAAGGCGAGCCAGTAGAGCGCGGCATCGAGGTTCTTGTCCTTCGGATGGTCGTTCACGAAATCGCGGAATCTTTCAGCCGCGCGCTCCCAATTTTCCTCGCCGACGAGGTCGCGTCCCTCACGAAATTTTCGGCTCGCTGCATTGTTCGCCGAACCTTGTGATTGAACAAAGCTGTTGAGTTTGTCGAGTTCCTGCGCCGCGCCGCGTCCGAAGCCGAACGCGCCCGACATGACGGAGAGGACGACGACGGTGGTCAGTAATAGAGCGAGACACAACCGGCGAGATGTGCGTCGTGACTGGATTTTGATTCTAGGCATCATGGTTTATGTATCCGGTTAATCAAAGATGTTCTGTGCATTTATGGATTGGGCTTGTAGTTGGGCGACAATCTCTTTCTTCCGCATCTGTTGTTCGATGGAGCGCACCTCACCTGATAACGGACGCTCCGGCAAGTTGGCGATGTCGAGCAGGATCGGCTCAAGGCTGCCAAGCAAACGCTCGGCTGAACGGTCGCCGCGCGCCGCCGCGTCGCGCCGCAGAATGATGTTGTCGTAAAGCAGTTTCTTCGACTGCCGCCGCTCGTAAGCTACGTCTATTGTCTGTGCGCCGTGCGCTCCGCCACCGGCGAAAGGAGCGTTTCTGAAAGAGCGCAATAACATCTGCGCTCTTTCGGCGTGCGTTCGCCACTCTCTGTCAGGATCGCCCAAGTCTCTATTCGTGTTCGCGCTCGCACGCATATTGCTCGCGGCAGTCAGGGTGTCCGGCAGTGTCGTTTCGATAAGTGGAGACTGATTGCGTGGACGTTCAAGACCACGCTCCGATTTCGCCGTCAGATCATCGGGTTGATTATTTCTGCCGGTAACGTTTGCGTGCCGGGTTCTTCCACCGTAAGCCTTCGCATGAAATCTATTGCCGATAATGTTCTCACGATTACGGGCGTTCATCCGTTGCGAGCTAAGGACTTTCTCAGAAGCACCCGCGAGATTATCCTCCGGCGAAGCGACCGCGCCGACGTTTGCGGATGTCTCGTTCAATGTCTCTTTCGTGGCTGTTACTTTTGAAGCACCATCGCCATCGGCGCGGATGTCGTTGGCAGAATCAATTACCACTTCTCGCATAGACTCAAACTCATGCGACTTCTTGAACAACATCACGCCGGAGCCGATACCTAGCGCGACGAGGATGAGGGCGGCGAGTGCCGGCGCGAGCGGCGGAAAATTAAATGCTCCGGCGAGCCAGCCGAACGGGTTGACTCCAAAGCGCGGCGTGTGCGACGGCTTTTCATTTTTGATTCTCGCTTTCACCGACACCCAGAGCGCGGACGTCACTTCAACCGGTCGGTCGTAGCTTAAATAAGCTTCCGCTTCACACCGCAACTCTTCGGCGACCTCAGCGCAAGCCGCGCAACCCGCGAGATGCGCGGAGAAGCGTGAAGCGGTGGGCGCGTCGAGTTCGCCGTCAAAGTATTCCTCGATGCGTTGAAGGCACTCGTCACACTTCATCGTCTGACCTCCAAATACGACCCGACCAAGCGGCGCATCTCCACGCGCGCACGGTGCAAATCAATTTTGATTTTCGGAATCGAGAAGCCGGTGATTTCTTTAATTTCTTCATAACTGCGCTCGTGGAAAACCTTGAGCGTGAACACGAGTCGCTTGTCTTCGTCCAAGCATCGAAGCGCGTCGTGTATGCGAGCATTCAACTCTTCTTGCAATAATTGATTGTCGGGCGGCGGCTCTTTGTCGCACACACGCCCCACCGCCGGATCTTCAAACTCAATCTGCTTGCCGCCGCGTCGTCTGGCACGAAGCGATTCGCGGGCGACGTTCTTGGCGATGCCGAAGAGCCACGTCGAGAGATGACAATCATCGCGCAAACTTCCAATGCCACGGTAAGCGCGCACAAAAGTTTCTTGCGTCAACTCTTCGGCGAGGGCGCGTTCGCCCACTTGGTCGTAGATGAAGCTGATGAGCGGGCGCGCGTAACGGTCGTAGATAAGTTGAAACGCCGCCTCGTCGCCGTCACGCACGCGCGCCGCTAAACTCTCAACACTGTTCATCAGCGTCCCGATTGTCCGCGTCGGGCGGCGCGCGTCCGCGAGTTCATCCTGAATGTGCATCGCCCGGTGTTTCATGATTGTTCGTCGAGAGTTAGTGATTGGAGCGCGGAAAAGGTTTCAGTGGGAAGCTAAATCAATTCGTGCCGAAGAAGAAGCGCGAAACCCGACTCGAATTTAGAGTAGAAATTTCCGCGCTCAAGAATTACTGAAGCCGTGTTGTCGGGCGTGGGTGTCACGTCCCGTGAATCGCCACGGGATTAAAACTCTTTGCGAAAGAGATACGAGGCTTTGATGAAGAAGGTGCGCCCGTTTCTTCTGAAGCCCGGCTCTAATACCGGCTCGCGCGAGAACGGGTTGAAGCCGTTGCGGTTGAGGTCGTCGTTGTAGCCGATGAAAAGCGCGGTGCCGGGATTCGGCGTGTAACCTAAAAGTAATTGTGGACGCACGAGCGTCGCCAGTGTCGAGTAGTCGAGACGCGCGCGGGCGAACGTGTTGCGTGTAAATTGATAAGTACCGCGCAAAGAAAAGATGTTGTCGTCAAAGGCTGTGAGATTGGTGTCTTCGCGCACGAGCCGCTGTTTGTTGTAGTCGAGTTGGAGGCGCAAGAGATTTGTCGGTTGATAGCGGAATGACGATTCGATGAATAACGAGTCGCCTTTTCCGGGGTCGAGCGCACTGTTCGGATTGATGAGCGCGGCGGGGCTGACGCGCGGGAAACGCGGTCCGGCTCCGAAGTCGAAATCGAGTTGCCCCTGCGTGTAGCCGATGACGAACAAGCCGAAGAATTGTTTGTTCGGCGACGTTTCGATGAAGCAGTAGAGTTCGCGGCTGTAAGCCGAGCGTTCGGAGTCTTCGCCGAGGAAAGTACCCGCTCTGGTCGCGCTCCGCTTCGCGCCGAACTCTTCTTCAAAAACGCGCTCATAGCCGAACTCTGTGCCGCCGCCGATGAACGTCTGCCGTTGAAGGGCGAGCATTCCTTGCGTGTTCGTCTCCCAGTTTTGGAGTCTGCCCTGCCAATCGAAACTCGTCACGGTTTCATTAAACAGCCGCTTGAAGATGATGCGCTGTTTCGGTTGTTGCTCGGTGACGTAGCGTATGAACGAGCGGTGTTGATTCGTGTTTGTGCGCGGCGTAAAGCCCACGTCGGCGCGGTAGTCGCGCGTTCTGCCCACTCCGTTAAACTGCACGCTGAGATTGCGACCCGTGCGGTCGAAAAGGTACGAGTAGCCAAAGCCGTTGCCCGTCCGGTAGAGACTTCTGCCAAGGTCGGCATCGAAGAAGAAGCGGCGCGAGGTCGTGCCTAAGACTTGGAACTCGACGATGGTTTGCGGGTCAAGTCGGAAGCGACCATCAAAGCCGCCCGTGTGGTTGTGACGTTCGGGAAAGCTGTATGAGGTGGCGATGACACCGAGGTTGTGTTGCCTGCCGATGTCGCGCTTGAGGCGGAAGATGCCGACGTAAGAGTTTTTATCAAGGAAGCGTTCGATGCCCCGACGGAGGGTCGGGTCTGTGCGCTGGTCTTCGGTGAATGCACCGAAGCCGGGAAAGTTATCCGAAGCGGCGAGGATGCCGAAGGTGTTCGCGCCGCGCCTGCCGGTGAGTTTGACGGCGACGTCGGGGTCAACGATGGCGCGCGTGTTGACGACGCTCAGGCGCGTCTGAAAGATGTCTATGCGCTCCAAAAAGAACGGACGCTTTTCGGGAAAGAAGATGGGGAAGCGTTGGTTGGCGGTGACGACCGTGGCATCGGCTTCGACCTGTGCGAAGTCGGGATTAAGCGCGAAGTCGAGCGTCACAGTCGGCGTCAAACCGAACTTCGCGGTTAAGCCGGGATCGAAATCGAGTCCGCCGTTGACGAACTTGCCGGAGTCGCGCAGGGTTGGATCGCGTTGGGTTTCGGCGACGGGGATGGTGCGGACGCGGGTCCCGGTTTGAGAGAGCGTGAGCGAGGGGATGATCTCTAATTGGCGTGTCGTCGAGATGCCTTCAAGACCTGTGATGTGACCGGCTTGATTGAGCAACCCGGAGCGGTTGCGCGAAATCGGCATCCACGAATCGAGTTCGTTGTTGTTGTGCTTGATGCGGCGAAAGATGTGTATGCCCCACGATTTGCTTTTGCCCGCTTCGTACCGCAAAGACTTGAACGGAATGGCGACTTCAACCGTATAGCCGTCTTCGGTCATCACGCCTTTGGATTCCATCACGATGTCAACGCTGTAATCTTCGCCGCGCCCTTCGGTCAGCACACCGTCGGCTTGAATGCCGAGCGGATTGAAGACGAAGATGTAGCCTTGTCGCTGGTCGTCGAAGGTGTCGAGGACAACGCGCACCGTATCGTCGTCGAAGATGTTATCGCGGCGGGCGACGGTCGAGCGCACCTTGCCCTTCGCTTCTCTGGCGCGGAAGGCGAGATAGAGATGCTTCGCATCATAGCCCATCATCACTTCGGTCGGCTGCGAGGGCGCAACATTGTCACCCGGCTGCGTCTGAACGAAGTCGCCGAAGTGCGCCGCCGTCACCCACTCGCGTTCGTTTATTTGCCCGTCAACGGTGGGCGGTGTCTCGAAGCGTGTGATGCGAACGGAGGCGTCTTTGCTCACGAAGCGCGGGGCGGAGGCTTCGTTGTTAGTTTCATTAAGCGCGGCTTGCGGTTCGGTGGCGGGCGACGTGGGTGAAGGCGTGGAGGAGGCTTCGGGCGACGACGGAGTCTTACCCGGTGGAACGGCTTGCGTCGGGGGCGAGGCGGGGTTCGCCTCTTGATTCGCGGGCGTTTGCGCGAAGGCATCCGGCGCGTAGGGCAAGCAAAGTAGGATGATGAGGCAGAGCGTCAATAGTACTTTCATTCGTGTCTCCGTGACGCAGTATGGGTGCATGTTTAAGCACTGGTGTTAGACCGGCGCAATTAATATTGGCAGTCGGGTGTTAGTGCTTCGTAAGCTGAAAAGGTTTCAGCCCACGTGCGAGATTTCGCCTGCTTGAAAACTAGAGAATTTGCGCGCGCGGACGACTACCAAGCCAGCCAGCCAGCCTCTTCACCGTTCGGTAGCGCGATAACGTTTGGCGATATTTCGACTGTGCTTATCACGCTTGACGGCGATGCGTTGCACGTACACACGAGTCGTCTGCGGGTTCTTGTGGTCGAGGGCGTCTTGCACGTCGGTGATCGAGCCTGTGTCCTCCGCGACGATGCGCGCAAAAGTGTGTCGGGTCTGGTGAAGATGGACATGCCCCAGCCCGGCAACATCGGCATATCGCTTCAAATTCTTGGCAAACGAATGTGAAGAAAGCGGTGCGCCCGGCACACCTGCCGGGTCATGTCTCGTCCATAGCGGGGCATCGGTTTTGAGTGCGCTCATCCGCCCCGCCGCTTTCAAGTAATTTAGCAACGCTTCTTTCACGTCCGGGTCGTCCACTTCTCTTCTCCGATAGTTCCCGCCTTTAATTTTGCCGGTGACGATGAGCGTCTCATCCAAGCGAACATCTTTGCCGCGCAAAGAGATGATCTCTTCGCGTCGCATCCCCGTCGCCATAAAGAGCAGCAAGAGTGCCAAATCACGCTTGCCGACAACCTTGCCCGACTCCGCTTTCTTCCGCACCACTAAAATGAGCTTTTGCAGTTCATCATCCGTCCACGACTTGGTGCTTTCGTTCTGGTAGGCACGCGGCGGCTTAGGTCTGGCGAGCAGTGCCGGATTCTCGCGGAGGTGTGAACCGAGTTGAGGATGGCGCATCACCCATGCATAGAATGACGATAAGTGTGAGGTGCGGACATATATCGAGGCGGGTTTCAGCCCGCGCTTGCCTTCTGCTTCCTCGCTTCGCTCCATCTCCGCTTGCCACGCTTTAACGTCACGGGCGACCACCTCTGCCGGATGCTTAGCTGCAAAATGGAAGAACGCTGCGACCACACGTTGCTTGTCACGCAGCAAATCATGACGACGGGACGAGTCGGCGGCGGTCGAAGAGTCAGCCCACAGGAGAATCGCGTTTTGGAGTGCTGGCAAATACTCACTTCCAGCAGGTAGAAGGGTTATTTCACTGGATAATTTGCCCGTTTCATTCATTCTGACACTTTATCACGTAGGTCACACTTATTGTACTTTTGTGTGCTCTATGTGACAATACGAGATTTTATATGGATACTATGTGTACTAACCGATTTGTGTATGTTGCTTATGATGTTAATTGCGATGCCTTGTCACCAGCACATTGTTGACGACATTCCGCATTTCGTTGCTGTCCGATGTCAAATATATTTCTCCGTGTTCGTCCTGTTGCTCAAAAAAAAAAAAAACTCGCTTCGACTCCACCTCTTTAAATCTGGTAGTGGGTCAGTTTGAACTTTTAAGCAAATGTTCATCAGGTCTTAAATCCCAAACTGACCCACTACCCTAAATCTGATGATGTAAATTGAACATTCATAATGCGCGTTCTCGCTTATTCATTCGAGTTCGGGCAACAAGTTGAGAGATTGCAACCTTAACTCAACTATTATTGAAAGTCGGTTCACTTGATAAGCGCACCTTATGATTTTGTTTTGTAAGTTGATCCTAAAGGTGGAAGTCCCATACCACCAGAACGAGACTACCACCGGAGAGGGGGTAGCATGGGGGTAGTCTTAGACCAGTACCGCACTGGCTTTAATTCATGATTTTATTGCGTTTATGACCTTTTACACTTCTACGTTGAACTATGTTCTTAAAGTATTGTAACAAAACTCTTGACAGTGTTGGAGTTGTACGAATAACCTATGACCGTTTACTTACGGTAGTTGTGTCTGCGATTTCCTTATCGCCCTTAATACAATGTGGCTTTCGATGTACTCATTTATGATTTACCGTGATGCGTATGACTAGAAGAATTCAAGTTCAGAATTTCAAGGGGGGTGTGGGCAAAACGACAACGGCGTTGCATCTAGCGCATGGGTTGAGTTTGCGTGGCAAGCGCGTCCTGCTCATAGACCTCGATCATCAAGCTAATGCGACGAAAGGGCTGGGAATCGTCGTTAAGGACGGACAGCCCGTTTTCTACCACCTGATGGTCAAAGACATGTCGTATAAAGAAGTGGTCGTAGAAGCTCGTCCCAATCTGTTCGTCATTCCTTCAAATGAATTAACGGCACTGGCGGAAAGTCACATCGCGGCTGAGATGGGGAGGGAAATGTATCTCTTCAACAAACTTGGCGATGTGACTGAGTTCGATTATATGGTTGTTGATTGTGCACCAGCCTTGAGCGTCCTCCACAACAATGCCCTTTTGTTTTCTGAGGAGATGATAATCCCGGTTAGCATGGAACGATGGGCGGTCGATGGCGGGCTGGACATCCTCAAGTCGGCGGATCGAATGGGTCGCGTTTACCGGCGTCAACCGGTTATCTGCGGTGTGTTGCCGTGGAAGGTTGACTTGAGGACGAACATGACTCACACGGTCGTCCAGATACTTGGGCAGGCATACGGTTCACGCCTTCTGCCGCAGATCAGAAGCGACGAAAAGTTCAAAGCGGCGGCGGCGGAAGGAAAGACGATATTCGAGTTCGACGCCCACAGCAAAGGAGCGCAAGACTACGGACTCGTGACTGACGCGGTTTTGGCTCAAGAGGTAGATAACCAGAAGGCTCGCAGAACAGAAAGTGGTTCATCGGAAAAGGAAGCAGAGCATGGGATCGCAGAAAGAATCTTCGCGTCCGCGTAAATCCGCCGGATTACCCTCGTGGGCGCAGGAAAGCGTCAGTTCTACAGAGCAACTGATGTCAACATTTTACTCCACTCAGGAACCGTTATCGTCCTCCGGGAATAAATCAGAAAAGGTTATCCCGGGCGAGGGCGCGCTCATCCCCGAACCGAAGCTGCAAGAGCCGACAGGTTTGCGCGAGATGAGTTCCGCGCCGATAAGAATCGCCTTAGCTGAAGACCAACCGGAAGAGAATGCGAGCGGCGGTGTATTGCCTCAGTCACCACTCGCAGTTGATCTTAACGAAGCGCGATTCGACCTCAGAGCCGCAAGTTTGGGGGCTGGGGTAGAAGGGGTCTCCGGGCGCACAGATAAGGCTCCGCGCACACGCACATCCGCACTGCGGAGAAAACCGAATTCCACATCGTCGGGACAGGGATGGAGCAATGCAGTGATTATCCCCGGCTCTTACGATTCGGCTTTGGTTGAGCTACTTCCGGGAAAGAGTTCAGTCCTGTACAAGGAATTCTATCTGCGAACACACGGCGCGAACCCCGTGGTTAGCGAAGTCCGCGCAACAAAACAGATTCTTTCTTCTTGGTCGGGCATAGCCAATCGGAATACGTTGATTAAACACATCCAGCACTTGATCGCTGTACGCTTGCTTAATCGTGTTATGGCGGCAGGTGATACAGAGGGTCCGCTCTACACCGTCCGTCGTCTCGAAGATGTGGGCATCAACAAAGATGTGGCTGGCGCGTTTTACGCGCAAGTATCTGAGAAGGCAAAAGCGTAGGTCGCGTCAGCCAGAGTTAATTGTAAAAACTCGAACTCTTTTTAGACGCATTTCAGCGTCATATACAAATCTTCGGTGGTGCTGATGATACGAGTGACCGCCAAGTCCAAGTAGCTGAGTGGTGCTAATGATACAAAGCGAGAATTGGTCAGGAACTCCGGGTGGTGCTAATCATACGAGGAGCGGTGGTGCTGATGATACGAGAATGGATATAAACTCTTAAAAATCAATCTTTTACGGATGCGAAGAGAAACTTTGAGGCTGGCAAACCGGGGATTGCAAGCATAGATGGTGCTGATGATACGAATGTAGTGGTGCTAAGGATACGAATCGCTGGTGCTAATGATACGAGATGGGTGGTGCTAAGGATACGAACTTCTGGTGCTAAGGATACGAATCGCTGGTGCTAATGATACGAGACTTTGGTGCTAATGATACGAGAGACGACTCCGTAAATGCAGTAAGTAAAGGCTTTACAGCCACAAAAAGCACCTGAATACTTCTTAGATACTGTATTTAGATACTCTTTAGATACACAACACAGCATTCACACGGATATTGTGTCACGAAATACGGTTTGTACTTCGGTTGAAAAAGCGGTGTGTTGACAAGATTGAGTAGGGAACGAAGACAAAGAAAAGTCATTGTTGACGACATAAACGGTTTGAGGGGAAGGGGCATGGGAGCAAAGAAATCAGGGAATGGTAACTCAGTAAGCGCGAAACCAACCTTCCGCAGTACACAATCCGCAGCTATGGAGAAGATACGCCCGGAGTTAAACCTCGAAAAATGGGCGATCTGGGAACTCGCACGCGCCAAAGGACGCGCCGAAGTCAAGATACTCGAACGACAACTGACCGGACCAGACGGGAGCAAGCTGACGGCGCGTGTCAAACGCGGCATCACCGACCTCGGAACCACGACTACCGAAGACCAAAAGATTTACTACGCCCTGACTAAGATATTTGAGGAGAACGGGCGGCGCGAAGGACCGACGGCGTTCTCATTACGACAGATTGCGAAGATACTGAAGAAAAAGTGGGGCACGAACGTCATCACTTCAATCACCAACTCGCTTCTCCGTCTGCGGCAGACGCCCTTCACATGGAATAATTCTTACTACGACAGCACGAGCGGTCAGACCATCAAACTTCTCGATACATTCAACATCCTCTCCGACCTCAAGTTGAGCGAGCGTGAGCATCAGGACGGCGTATCTAGGACGGCGACCGCGATCTTCAGGTTCAACCAGCACATCGAGAAAAATCTTGTCGGCAATCACACCAAGCCACTATTTCTCGATGCCGTACTCAGTTTCAAGAGCGACCTCGCGCAAGTTCTGTACACATACCTCGATACAATCATGGCGGACAAGGCACAGTACGAGCGACGGACAAGGGAACTCTTCGAGGATTTGGGTTTGCGCGGGACGGCTTACCGGAACCTGTCTGACAGAAAGCGACAGCTAGATAAAGCCTTGAAGGAGATTGTGGGCATCACGATCAGCACGGGCGTGATTACCGTCGCGGCGTTGGAGAAGACGAAGGAGGGTCCCGACTACAAAGCCGTCTTCAAAAAAGATGCTCCGCAAGGATTCGCCGAAAACGCGCAGAGGGAAGCACAGTCGAACAAAGCGGCGCAGAACCAGAGCGAGGTCGCCCATGACACAATCGCGCGCCCGCCCGATGCTGTTGAAGTGCGCGATGAAGCGCACGATCTCGTCTCGTACTTCCACCAATCCTTTCACGGCACGGAGAAGCCCGCGCCCAGCAAAAAAGAACTCGAACATGCCCGCGACTTAATCGAAAAGCACGGTTTTGAGTTAGCGAAGTACATCGTTGATTTCAGCGTTCGTGAAGCTCCCAAAACCAAATACAAGCCCGCCGTATTCGGCGGCATCGTTCAGTATGCGCCGAGTGCCCTTGCAGAGTACGACAAGAATATTGACGTGAACCGTCCCGACGCCGGAAAGTTGTTCTGTGAGTTTTGCACGTACACGCCGGGCTTCCGGTACGTCGAGCCTGATAGCCAACTCCGACGTTGCACGCATAAACTCGAAGTCGAAAGCCAATACGCGAATCGCGTTCAGTCTTACACCGGACGCGCGGCTGAATACCCGGAAGCCGAGCGCGAAGCTGACCCGGAAGCATCCGCACTATGGAGCGCAGCTTTGGATAAGTTGGGTGCTGTGTTAGGTAGTAGTGCCGTGGAAACTTGGTTGGGCGAAAACGCCGTCCGCGCACTCAGGATCGAAGACGATCATCGCCTCGTACTCGAACCGGCGAACCCGGTTGTCGCTGAATGGATAGCCGGAAACTTTGCCGACGTGGT
Organism: Pyrinomonadaceae bacterium MAG19_C2-C3; assembly: GCA_024330265.1. Lineage (GTDB taxonomy): Bacteria > Acidobacteriota > Blastocatellia > Pyrinomonadales > Pyrinomonadaceae > JANDLT01. The sequence continues at coordinate 33,381 of JANDLT010000047.1, forward strand.
AAACACTGCTCTGATGGCGGTCAGCGGGACGATGGAATCATGGACGTTGGAGTTCACCACGCCGGATGATCCCGGTTTCGCTCTCCGGTAAAGTTCTTACCCCGGACTCACAGATAAAATAACGATCAAGTCATCACCGAAAGCCAGTTATGGCGAGTGTGACGTATCTCCGCCGAGTCCAACCTCTGCTTCGACGAGTCGCGCTTCAGCTTCCGAATTACGAGGACGTAAACGCCTGTCGCGGAAACCGCTTCCCTTAAAACACACCGATTTCCATTACAACGCACCGTCGGTAATGGAATCAAAAATAAATTTTCGAGCGGTGGTAATCGTTTTGGAAATTCAGCGTCACAACAGAATATAAGCAGTTAGACTGATTCAGTGAGCGACCTGAGCTGTAATATTAGGGTAGGGGAATCTAAATCGGGTCTCATAACTTTCAAGTAAAATACCACTTGCAATCATATCGATCATCTCGCACCAACAGTCGTAAGTTTTGCGCTCGTCGCACCCTAACATGAAGCAGAATATAAGCCTGGCATCTATTTTCGTTTTGGCGGTGCTTGCCCTCACAAGCACCTCGCATAAACATGCGTCCGCACAAACTAAGTAAGTTGCAAAAAGTCTTTGCACAACTGAATCAAGTCGTCAACCAGAAG
>JANDLT010000048.1 GCA_024330265.1 Pyrinomonadaceae bacterium MAG19_C2-C3
AAAAAATTCCCATTTTTTTGTGTGCTTTTCGGGGGGGCCTCCCCCCCCCCGCCGTTTTTCCAATACCGGGGGGGCGCACCCCCGCCTCTAAACAAGGTGTCTGTTATTTTGGAGATAGCCTCTACCATCACGCTCGCACCTTGAATGAAAGTGAGCAACGGCGGCTTCTTTTCTGACCACTGACCACTGACCACTGCCACGAGAGTTTATTGAAACTGACGGCGAAGTAGTGACGTAGTAACTCGTGGTCTGCCAGTTGCACTAAAGTTTATTCAGAAACAAATTTATCTTTATTTTCGACGACCTCTTTCGACAAGGAGTTCCGGTTTTGAGACAAGCGTCCCATAAATGCAAATTCATCGTCATGATTCGCGCGGCGATTCTCTGTTGTTCCATAATCTTGACCGGCGCGCTTCACACGACGGCACAGACGCCCACGCCGCAAGCGACGCCGACGCCAAACGCCGCCCCGCTTCCGTCCGCCGCCGAAGCCGCGCAGGATGCCAAAACGCCGGAGCAAACCGCGACGCCCACGCCTTCGCCGCGTAGCCAACTGTTCACTCTCGCCGCCCCGCGTCCCGTGCCGCCCGTACCGTCGCTGGTTCGACTCGGAGTGATGAGCGACCGGATGCTCACGCTGTCTTTGAACGAAGCGATTCGCCGCGCGCTTGAAAACAACAACGACATTGATGTCGCGCGTGCCGACGTGCGCGTTGCTGAATTTACCTTGCTCTCGCTCGAAGGCGTGTATCGTCCGATTTTCTCCGTCACGCCGCAGATAACCAATCGCGTCTCGCCGTTCACGCAACCCGGCTTCGCGGGCGAGACTCCCGAAGACGCTATCAGCACGACTTCGTTTTCTCTTATCCCGCAAGTCACGAAGCAATTTGCGCGCGGCGGCGGACGCTATGATGTGTTCTTCGACCAATCGCGCACGACTTCCAACCTCGCGCTTTTCAATCCCCAGTATCAACAGAATCTCGGCGTCAACATCAACCAACCGCTCTGGCGTGACCGCTCGATTGACGCCTTCCGCCGCGACATACGCATCCAGCGCAAGCGACTCGAACAGACCGACGCCGACTTTCGCCTTCGTGTGATAGATGTCATCTCGCAAGTTCAAGCGGCGTACTGGGAGATTGTCTTTGCCCTGCGCGACCAGCAGAATCGCATCGCCAACGTCAATCTCGCGCGTGAGAATTTTCGTTTAACCGAAGCCCGTGTCGCCGCCGGAAGTGCCGCACCGCTCGCCCGCGCCGAAGTTCAAACCGAACTTTCAACCCGCGAGACGGAACTACTCGTCGCCTCGCAGAACGTGTCGCGTGCCGAAAACAATCTCAAACAACTTCTGTTAAAAGACGCGATGGATGCCGCGTGGTCAGCGCAAATCGTGCCGACCGACGAACCGACGCTCGACACAACGGCGATCAACCTTAACGACGCACTCACCGAAGCCAGACAGAACCGCCCGGAGTTGCGCCGTCTGCGTTTGCAAACCGACATCAACGCGATTGACCAACAATTCTTTCGCAATCAAACACGCCCGCGCATTGACCTTCAAGCAAACGTTGCGACCGGCGGCTTCGCGGGCAGCTTCGTTAATCGAAATCCTACTCAGCCCGTGTTTCCCGGCGTTCCCGCAGGGCAGATACCGATTATCATCGGCGATTCCAATACGAACGCGAACGCCTTCCTGCTCCAACAGATTAACGTCTTACGTGCGACACAGGGTCTTAATCCGGTCGTCCCGCCGAATGTCACGCCGCCGACTTCGGGCGTCAACCCCGACATTCAAGGCGGCTTCTTTCGCGGCTTCAGCAATCTACTCGGCTTTGACAATCGCCAGATTACCGTCGGCGTGCGAATAGAAATACCGTTCCGCAACCAGACCGCACAGGCTCAACTCGGCGGCGCACTCGCGCAACGCGAACAGATTGCCGCGCGAACCAGATTGCAAGAGCAGACCATCGAAACCGAAGTGCGTAACGCCGCCCAAGAAGTCGAAACCGCGCGCCGTCGCGTGTTGACCGCGCGCACCGCACGCGAAGCCGCCGAACTCCAACTCGAAGGCGAACGCCGCTTATTCGAGAACGGACGCTCGACGCAGTTCCTTCTCTTCCAACGCGAAAACCAGCTTGCTAATTCGCGCAACCTCGAACTGCGCGCCGAAACCGATTACAACCAAGCCCTTGCCCGCCTTCAACGCGCGACCTCGACCACGCTTCAGGCAAACAACATCTTCATAGATTAGTGGATAGTGGATAGTGGATAACGGATAGTGAAAAACCGGTGTCTTAAACTATCCACTATCCACTATCCACTATCCACTATCCACTATTGAAAGTTTCCGCGACCATTATCACTTTCAATGAAGCCGAACATATCGCGGCGGCGTGTGCTTCGGTGGCGTGGGCTGATGAAATCGTCGTCGTGGATTCGGAATCAACCGACGCGACGCGGGAGATTGCGCGTGAGCGCGGGGCGCGTGTCATCGTGCGAGCGTGGTTGGGATTTGCAAAACAGAAACAGTTTGCGGCGGAGTGTGCGACGCATGATTGGATTTTCAGTCTCGATGCCGACGAGCGTGTTTCGGATGAGTTGCGCGATTCAATCGAAGCTTTGCGTTTGCTTGACGATGAACGCCGCGCCGACGGTTACACAATCGCCCGTCGCACGTTTTACATGAACCGTTGGATACGCGGCGGCGGTTGGTATCCCGACCGTCAGTTGCGTTTGTATCATCGTGCGTGTGGAGAGTGGGCTGGCGCGCACGTTCACGAATCGGTGAAGATGAAGACGACAAGCCGCATCGCAAAGATTGACGGCGACATTCTTCATTACAGTATCCCCGACGCCGCGCATCATCACCGGATGATTGGTGAGCGCTACGCACCGCTCGCCGCGCTTCAAGCTTTTGAGTGCGGCAAGCGCACCTCACGTTTGAAAATCGTGACCGCCGCGCCACTCGCCTTCATGCGTAGTTTCATACTTCGCGGCGGTTGGCGCGATGGTCTCGCGGGTTACTCAATCGCACGCTTCGCCGCGCATCATGCCTTCTTGAAAAACGTGCTGCTGTGGGAAAAGCAACAATCGGATAAAAACGTTGACCGCAATGCATGAAGATTGTGTAATGATGCTTACGCGGCACGGTTCACCGCGCTGCCGTTCACACACCTTCCACATCTTCCAACCGGAGACACATCACGCTTGATACTTCAATCCAGCCTCACCGGAAACGCCGCCGGAATAGACCATAATTTATTGTTGCCCTTGCCTTTACTCGTTGCGTTCGCGCTCATCTTCGGCGGGCTTATCGGCAGCTTTCTCAACGTCGTTATTTACCGTCTGCCGCGTGGCATCTTCTTCGAGTCCACATTCTCGCGCTGCCCGTCGTGCGGTGAGCCGATTAAGTTTTACGACAACATTCCGGTCTTGAGTTATCTGCTTCTCGGCGGTCGGTGTCGTCAATGTCGCGCTTCTATCTCGGCACGTTATCCGGCGGTCGAAGCCTTGACCGCGATGCTGTTCGCCCTCACGACTTACGTTGTACTAACGCGCGGAACGTGGTTGTCATTGCCGTTCGATTTGATTTTCGTCGCGGCAATTCTCGCGCTGATTTTCATTGACGCGGAATTGATGATACTGCCGAATAAAATCACTTATCCCGGCTTCTTCATCGCGGTGCTTGTAAGATTGATTGTGCCGAACATGTACGGCGTCGCGTGGCTTGACCTTCCCGTCGAACCGGGTTACACGCTTTCCACAGAAACAGGCTCACACGCCTTTTACTGGCTCGCCGCATTTTCTTTCATCAATTCACTTGCTGGCGCGCTCGTCGGTGGTGGTTCACTGTGGCTCGTCGGTTGGATATGGAAGCGTCTGCGCGGCGTTGATGCGATGGGCTTGGGCGACGTGAAGATGATGTTTATGGTTGGCGCGTATCTCGGTTGGACGCTCACCTTAGTCACTATCTTCATCGGCTTTTTAAGCGGTGCTGTCGGCGGCGTCCTGTTCATGTACAAGAGCGGCAAGAGGGATTTATCAATGCAGCTTCCGTTCGGCATCTTTCTCGGCATCGGGGCGATTATCAGTCTGCTTTTCGGAACGGATTTGGTGAACTGGTATCTCGGACAGTTCAGGTGAAGTGATGAGCGATGAGTAACGTCAGTTCGACATAAGCAGCCCCGTCAGGGGCGACACAATCATAGCCCACGGCGTAAGCCGTGGGTTAAGATGAAATTACATTACAAGCCCCGTCAGGGGCGACACAATTCGCCCGCACTTGTGTCGCCCCTTTCAGGCAATGGCATTAAGTTAAGAAAATAATCGCCCGTTTGGAGGCGAGCTATGCCCGCCGTGCGCGGGGACAGCGGGCATAGCCCGCCTCCAAACAACCTTAACTTAATGCCATTGCCCTTTGCGGGGCTGAAGGCAAACCGCCTTACGTCGGACTGACGTTAAGTAATGAGTTGATAGAACAAGCACATATCATTCATCGCTCATCATTTCCCAAAATACTCCCGCCAACGATTATCAACCAACTCTTTAATATCATCGCGCACGATGAGTTCCGCCGGATAGTGTGGCTTCATGCGGGCGTCTATGACGATGGGTGCTGAATAAACGAGATGATGTTGTTTGACTTCGGTGCGGCAAGGGTAAATGTCGGATGCCGGATTGAAGCGCGTCCATGTCGTCCACAGGAAATCGGCGGTGGACTTGGCGACTTGTGCATCGTCATGTAAGACGACGATTTGCCAATCCGCGATGTTCGCGTCGCGTGCGATGCGCGATGCGAGTTGCGGGTCATCTTCGTATCGCGCGCCTTCAACGACGAGACAGCCGCCGCAAAAGACTTCCGCGCGATTGATGTCGTGTGATAAATCGCCGTGAAACTCTCTCGGCAATTCGCGCACGGCTTCGCCTAAACCCAACATCATCGCTTTGCTGCCTTCGTTGATTTTGCCGCTCGTGTAATCGAGCGTGTCCATAGAGACGTTCGAGAAGATGAACAGATCCGTTTCGGGACGGAAGCGCGCGAGTATGTGTTCAAACAGTTTTCGGAAGTCGCGTAAATCTTGCGGCGTGTCGGTCAGAAGTAAAAACTTGGTGAGCGATAATTGCCCTTCGCCCAAGATTCTGAATCCCGAAACGAGTGCTTCGCGTTTGTACCTGTCGCGCACGACCGCCGCCGCCAAAGAGTGAAAACCCGTTTCGCCGTAACTCCATAAGTCGCGGACGCTCGGCATCACAAGGGGAAAGAGCGGCGATAAAAGTTCCTGTAAATAATCACCGATGAAGAAATCTTCCTGACGCGGTTTGCCGACGACAGTCGCCGGATATATCGCATCCTTGCGGTGATACACGGCTTCAACTTCTAAAATCGGATAATCGTGTATGAGCGAGTAATAACCGTAATGGTCGCCGAACGCGCCTTCGGGACGGCGTGTGTGCGGCGGCACGCGCCCGACGATGGCGAACTCGGCTTCCGCGATAAGCCTTCGCGCGGGCGTCTCACTTCCGTCTTGATAAACCTTGATGCGCTCGCCCGCAAGAACACTCGCCAAGACGAGTTCCGGCACGTCTTCAGGCAAAGGCGCGATTGCCGACAGGATAAGCGCAGGCGCGCCGCCCAAGAAAACGGTCGCAGGCAAAGCCTGATTCATCCGTTCAGCTTCGGCGTAATGAAAGCCGCCACCTTTGTGAATCTGCCAGTGCATCCCCGTCGTGTCATTGTCATGGCGTTGGACGCGGTACATGCCCAAGTTGTGCTTGCCCGTCACAGGGTGTTCCGTATAAACGAGCGGCAAGGTGATGAACGCGCCGCCGTCCTCTTGCCACGTCGTCAAAATCGGCAATTCATCGAGCCGCGCCGGACGCTCAACCGCTTCCATAACCGGAGCGCGACGCACATTCTTGACGCGACTTGTACCGAGTTTCAAAGCTTCAAAAGCCAAGCCGCGATTCTTCCATAATTCGGCGGGACGCGGCGGAAGCAGACTCTCGAACGCATGAACCGCATCGCGCACGAGTTGTTGCGGCTTGTGTCCGAAAGCAATTTCGATGCGCCGCGCCGTCCCGAACATGTTAGTCACGACCGGGTAACGACTGCCTTTGACGTTGGTAAAGAGAAGTGCTGCGCCGCCTTCGCTAATCACGCGACGATGTATTTCAGCGAGTTCGAGATACGGGTTCACTTCGGCTTCGACGGTGACGAGTTGATTTTCACGACGCAACGCATCGAGGAAAGAACGCAGGTTGGTGTGCATGACGGGCAGGTTAGCCTAAAGCATGTTTCAGATTCAATGTTCAAAGTTCAAGGTTCAATGTCGCTTGGTACACGTCCGACATCGCCCGTTTATCTTGAAGCGTTGAACATCAAAATTTGAATGAACTACCGCATCGGCGGTTCGTCATCATCGTCACGCCGATTGCCTGTTTGACGCGGGCGCGTTTGGGTGGGGTTTTGTGAATCGCGTGTTTCGGTTTCGAGTCGTTCGGTGATGCGTTTGGTCGCGGCGTTGGCGGCTTCGGCGGTGCGTTTATCGGAAGCCTGTGTGAGCGGTGCGACTTGCGGAAATGTTCCGGCGTTGCCGATGTTGCCGAGCGCATCAAGTATGCCGATGCGGACGTTGCGCTTCGGTGAACCCAAAAACATGTAGAGCGGTTCGGGCGCGTCGAGTTGTGAAAGATAAGCGATTGATTGCGAACGAAACGCGGTCGAGTCAAGCGCGGACACGATGCGAAACAATTTCGTTTCATCGCCGAAGCGGTACAACGCCCAATCGAGTGCGAGTTGCACGCGCTTATCTTTTTCCTGCAAACGATAGCCTTCGACGATGCGCCGTTCGTCAACCGCTGCGACGCGAGCGAGATTCTCCGCCGCGCGCAAACGCAAAACGGGGTTCGGTGCGGCGAGTTCCAAGACATACTGCCTTGGTGAAGCGACTATGACTTGCGTGCTTGTCTCTTGCGTGTCGGTTGTTTCTTGCGGGTATGTTTGTGCCGCGACGTTTGAAGCGACGGCATACGTCATCATCAATATCGTCATCATCAACTTACAAGCCGTCTCGACCACAGCTTTTGATTGATCGAAAACTCTGCGTGACTCTGTCGTATCATTCTGCGGAACTTTGGCGTCCAAAGATTTTTTAACGCAGAGTTCCGCAGAGGGCGGACGCAGAGTACCGCAGAGAGAAACCATTTTGAGATAGCTTCTATTAAATTTGTTGTTAGTTTTATTCGCCATAATTTCGCTCCTGCGGTTTACCAATTTTTATTACGGGCTGGGTACGCTTGAGAACTTACACCGCCGCCTGTTCGTACCACAATCATCCGGCACAACGCACGAAACAAGAGATGCCTTAGCGATTCGTTGATGTTGCTTGAAGTCACGAAGATTAAACGGCTAATGAGGCGTGCCGGACAAGCAACACCACGCCTCGCGCGTCGCGTCTAAGCGGGGTATTTTGGCGCAAGATTTATCGTTAAGATAAGATGTCTCATCCTTGAGTAGTCGGGTTCGGAAATCGTGTCGAGAGGCTTGGAGCGAAAACGTTTCATTGATTGATATGGCAAGCGGATTGGTAATTCATTTTGAATACGACGGCGAGAAGCACACGGAAGTTTTCACCCGGTCGCGCGTGCGTATAGGCTTTAATGAAGATTGCGATTTGCGTTTGCGCCCCGCTTCCGCCGCGCCGTTTTTCGCATCGGGTCAACCGCTGCTTGAACTCGAACGCTTCAACGGCGAATACCGTATCACACGTTTCGATGCTCAACCCGACTTGATGCTTAATCAATGCTTGCTCGTCGCTGACCATCTCACATCGGAATTAGGCGAACACGCGGGCGAGTTGACCATCAAAGATTCCGATGAGATTCATTTTCCTTCACTCGCGCTCATCTTTCGTTTCTATCCTTTGACTTCGACGCAAGCCGCTGTCGTTCGTCGTTCCGCCAACGAGAATAACGCGAACACGCTCGTCGCCGCGCGTCAGAATTCTTACGTCGCGCCGTTTATTGAAAACGCCGCTCTCGAATCGGCGGCAACCGCGCGCCGCGACGATGCGAAAGTTTTCCTGCGCGAGTTCACGCGCGAATTGATGCGCGAGATTAGTCCGCTCACGAAAATCGCCGTCTTCCTTATCGCCGCGCTGCTCGTCACCAGCGTTTTCTATCTCGGCGCGGCGATGCAGCGCACCGTCAAACAGAGTCGTGACCAGATTAGTGACATCAATCAACAGATGACGCAGATGCAAGCCCGCATCGCCACGACGGGCGACATGGTGCAAAGCATTGACGAGAACAACGAACAGATTCGCAGCGCGCTTTCGCCCGCCGTCAAAGTCTTTAGCGATTACGGCAACGGCGTGTGTCTCATCTCCGGGACTTACATGTTCGTTGACACGCAGTCCGGCAGGGCTTTGCGTTACGCCGCCGTTGAGCGCGACGATGAAGGCGTGCCGCTTCCGGTGGATGCCGCCGGTGGCGCGACGCTCACCGCCACGGGTTCGGGCAACATCGCGTATTTCGATTTCGTCGGCACGGGTTTTCACGTTGGCGACGGTTACGTTTTAACGAATCGCCACGTCGCCGCCGAGCCTTGGACGGCGGATGAACGCGCGCAGATTTTGCAGGGCAGCACCAACGGACGCCCGCGCCTAACGAAACTCGTCGCTTACTTTCCGAATCGTCGCACACCCGTTACGCTTCGTCTGCGTCAAGCTTCGACACGCGAAGACATCGCCGTGTGTACGATGGATGATGCCGAAGTTGCGAAAGACATTCCCGTGCTTCCGCTTGATGTTGACGCGAAGCAGTCCGCCGTCGGTACGGAAGTCGTGATGATGGGCTTTCCTTCGGGACCCGAACGCTTGCTCGCCGTGCTGCCCGACGACGAATCGCGCACCGCCCGCGCGCGTTATTCATCGTCGCTCGAAAAGCTACTTAACTATCTCGCCGGGCGTAGTCTCGTCACGCCACTGACTACGCGCGGCACGATTACAGACCTTCACGCGCGCCGCATAGTGTATGACGCGCGCACGGCGGAAGGCGGTTCGGGCGCGCCTCTGTTCGGCATACAGAATCGCGTCATCGGCATTAACTTCGCCGTCTTTACCGAAAACACGGCGTCGAATCTCGCCGTTCCCGTGCGCTTCGCCGTGCCGACGCTCCAACAAGCCGGATGGACTTCGCCGGAAAGCGATGCCAACAAACAGGCGACTCCGACGAGTGTCACAGGCGAACCCGCTCCGGCTAACACGAACACGAACGCACGTCCGGCTAATACCGCGACTTCTTCCCGCTAAGTTTTCGTCGCCTCGTATCGCTCACGCATTTACGCGATGTCGCAGCCGTTATGCTTTGCCGTTATTGATTTTTGACACCTCGCGCAAGCGTCAAGTAATCTCCACGTTTTTGTGCGGCACGGTGTTTTCATGGTATGCGGGTTGAGAGTAAGAAACTGCGCCGCGAACGATTTCAAAACTATGGCGGTCATCATTTTTACTCACCTTACGCGATGGAAGTATTTTGCGGCTGTGCCGCCCCGATGTGCGGAAAGGCTATGCCTTTCCGGTTCTGCTTGATAAAAATAGTTGGCAGCTGCGCCGCCCGTGCGAGGCGTAGCCTCGCAGACCTCATACGCTTGACGGTGAGGCGAAGCCCCACCGCACATCAGGCGGCAGAGCCGCGAAACTTCGTCTGTCGCGTAAGGTGAGATTTTAGACGATGAAGACTGACCGAAGATTTGTTGACGCACTCAAATCGGGTGCAATAAATTCGCGTCGTTTGACGCTTTTAGCCGACAACTATTTTACTGCGCTCCATTTAATGCGCGGGTGAACATGACAGCACGACGACACCACATCGCACGGGGCAATTCATCTTTCTTATCGAACCATAGCCGCGCCTTAATCGCACTCTGGCTGTTCGTGTTCGGCTGGCTATCTCCAATCGCCACGCTTCACGCCCAACAACCGGCGACGAACGCACCGCCCACGACCTTTAATCAAAACGGCTTTTTCCGTTCGTCACAGTCCGCCACCAGATTCAAACTCGAACGCACCGATGTCGGCGGCGAAGCCGAACTGCTGACCGTCTTCAGCACGCATGATGAGCAGTCCGCACCCGATTCATCACTCACATCATCACTCGCTTCACCTTCGTCACCTCTTGCCACATCATCCGTTTCAAACGGTGATGTGCCGCTTGTCTCAATCTTGCGCGACACGCTTGGCGACAGTGACCCGACCAATGACGTGTTGCGTCAAGTCTGGATGCTGACTTACACGCGCCCGACGATGAAACAACGCCTTGCCGCCGCGACGCCGTTTCTCTACGCGCGCATCGGCAATAAGAAATCCGTCGGTAAAGGCGTGCCGCCCGCCGTGATTGATTTGGGTGCGACTGACCGCGACGTGTGGCAACGCTTTATGTGGATTGCGCTGCAAAGCCTCGTGTTCGATTCGCAAGGTTTCGCCGTCAAAGCTTCGTCGCGTTCTTACCGCCGCAACATCTCCGATTATCGCAAAGCCCACTTGATACGCGCCCTCGCGGTTCTCGCTTTGTATGAAGCGCAAGGCAATACCGTTCCCGCGTTCACTCCGACCGAACTCCATGAAATCAGTGCGCGCCTCACGCTTGCCGAAACGACGTTCGGTGGCATCATTGATGACATCAACCTTCAGCGCGTTCATGCCAAAGCGATTTACAACACCGAATACACGCGCGGTCAAAACTGGGAACTCTTGCGTCAACGCGCCGAAGCCGAAGGCTTATACTTTGAACCTATCACCACGCCCGACGGCACACCGACGCACGCCGTCGTCTGGGCGCGACGTGATGAACTCGCCGCCAATCCGAAGCGCGCTTTCAACAAACGCTTTCTCAATTTCGATAATCCTTACACCGATAAACGTCTTCGCAACTGGCAAGGCTACACCGCGACGTGGCACTTCGACGCGCAACACGAGCGCGTTTCATCCGACGCCGAAGGCGCGCGTCCGGCGGAGATGATTCCGCTTGCGCTCTACGGTTTCGACCACCCGAAGATTCCGATTATGCTCGTTGACTTCCGCGACCGCTTCAATCCGAAACGCCGCGAGATGTCCAAGCGCGTGCTTGAAGATGTCGCGCGTAATGTTCTCGCCGTGTCGGTGTTCGGTGATTTGTCGTTCTTCCTGGGGCGCGCGGTTTATGATTTTGCGACCGGACAGCGCGGCGCGGACATCAATCAACCTTCGCGCCTTCGTGCCTACTCGCAATTAAAACTCGTGCTGGCACTGGATTCAACGCTTGATGAACCTTTGCGCGAAGATGTCGCCCGGCGGCTTGAAACCGTCTCGCTCAATCCTATGGAAAACGATGCGACCAACGAAGCGCGCATCGCACAGGCGCAGTACAAGCGGCTGATTGAACACGCCCGTAAGCCCGACGGCTTGCTTGCCGAAGTCCGCCGCAATCGCAAAATCGAATTGCGCCGCGCGACGCAATCCGGCACGGCGCGCACGCTCACAAGGCTCGGTCAAATCGCGTCGCTCGGTCTTTATCAACCAACCGGCAAGTGGAACGGTGATTCACGCGAACGGCTCGAACTCGCACGACAACTGAAATATCACAACCGCTTTCTGCGGCAAGTCGCGGAGTCAAGCCCGCGCATCGAAGTCGTCTGGGACATCAACCGTGTGCGTGATTCGCTTCTCTTTATCGCGGAACACGGCACGACGGCGAGCAAGCAGACCGCCGACGCGACCGCGAAGATTTTCGCCCACACCGAAGACGACGACCTCCGCCGCCTGTGCCTAAAAAGCCTTTACCGGATTGACGATGCCGCCGCCAAGTCCGCCCTCGTCCGCATCAACCGCGATGACAAACTTGCGATGGAATGGCGCGTGTTAAGCCGCGATTATTTGCGTCTGACGATGGAGGAAGCCCGACCCGTCACACCCGATGACGCGCGCATCATCGCGGGCATCATCGAAGAATGATTTCAACATTAGGTTCAATGAAACTCCGTTTAATGATATTAACGGCGGTGGTGCTTTGCCTTGTCGCGTTCACGCACAACCCAGCATCCGCCGCCGGAGCAAAGCGCGTCGTGGTCGTCAAAGTTGACGGTTTGCCGCCCGACATGGTTGACGGCTTCGTGCGCGAACGGGATGCGCGCACAGGCAAAAGCCTTCTGCCTTGGGTTGAGCACATCTTTTATCAACGCGGTACGCGCGTCGCTAATTTTTATGTGCGCGGCACAAGCCTCTCCGCTCCTTCGTGGTCAATACTCGACTCCGGCAGACATCTCCAAATCAAAGGCAACGTCGAATACGACCGCTTGATGCTCGGAACTTACGACTACTTAAACATCTTCCCTTTCTACATCTCATATTCGCTTTCGCGCCGCGTTGATATGCCGGGACCCGAACTGTTTGATGAACTCGGCATCCCGCTTCTCTATGACGCTTATCCTTACGACGAACGCTTTATGAGCTTTCAACTTTTCCAGCGCGGAGTGCGTTGGTCAACATTGCAACGCGGAATGCAAAACCGCTTCACCACGCGCACGCCGCGCGAACTCTTTGACGAATGGACGATGGGCTTTGACTTGCGCTCCGTATTGTTCGAGCAGACCGAGCGCGAGTTGTTGGAGAAGTTGAAAGACCCTAACATCACCTATCTCGATTTCTATACGACCGAGTTCGACCACGCCGCGCACGGCAACCGCGACCGCGCCACACACCTGCATTCGATTCGTGAAGTTGACGCCCTCATCGGGCGCATCTGGACGGCAATTCAAGCCACGCCCGAAGCCGCCCATACCGCTCTGATTCTCGTCTCCGACCACGGCATCAACACTGACGCGAAGATTTATAGTCAGGGCTACAATCTCGTCAAACTCTTAAACTCTCGCACGGGCGGCGGTCATCACGTCATCACCAAACGCCGCCTGATGTTGGATTACTCACTCAAAGGAGTTTATCCGCTTGTCCCGCTCGTGACTTCGACGAGTCAAGATTCTTACTACCTGAAAAATCAAAGCACCGATTACCCGACCGCGTTGCTTGATTTTGACGGCAATGAACGCGCCGCGATTCACTTGCGCGACGGCAGTTTGAATCTACTTCACATACTGCTTCAGCAACTCAAATCGGCTTCAACAACTGATGCCGAACGTCGCGCCGCGCGCTTCGCCCTATTTTCGATTATCAATAATCGTCGCAGTGAATGGCGTTCCTTGCACGATGAATTGACGGAAGAACTTCACGCCCTCGACCGTCTCGCCGCGCGGCGTGTGCGTCAAGTCGAAGCGCAACCCAAGAAGTGGACGGTGGCTGACCGCGATAAAGGAATTGACCAAGAAGCCCGCCGGGTCAATGTTGACCGTCTCAATCTTGAAAATGATGCGAAGCGATACCGCGCTTATTTAGAAACCCTTGATGCCCTGCTCGCTCTTAGCCCGGAAACTTTTGAGCCGGATAAAATTCGCATCGAAAACCTTATCGCCAAAAACGCGATGGGAACGTCGAACACTTTGCGCGAACTCCAACATTATCCGGTCGGGCTTGGTGATAAAGGTTTGGTCGTCAAACCCGACGGCACGCTTGATATGGAACGCAGTTTCGCTTACGTCAACTATTTCGCGTTGATGACCGAACAGGCTGTTCGCAACAACGTTCAACCCGGCGTCGAAAAACATCCAGTTGATTTCGTCGCCGTTCGTCTGGCGTCGAACCTCGTCGCACAACTTGCCGACAAGGATAAGGATTTGCGCGCCGATGAAGCCGTGTTGCTCTATAAGGACGTGGCGCATCAAGCACTCATCCTCGCCCGCCGCGACGCTTCACCTGACGGCAAACTTCATCTGCGCTTTGTGCCAATTAAAAATCTTTTTGAAAACGAAGACGGCAATTTGAGTTTCGAGACGGCTTCATTCACAACGGGATTGCCGCTCGCGTTGTGGGAAGATGCGAACTTGAGTGTTCCGATTGATGCGACTTTCACATCGAACGCCGTCACGATTTCACAATCCGCGTCACAATCCGCGCCCGATACGGTTTCAAAAAACACCCGCGCGGCATGGCTCAACGAATGGCATACCGATTACGAATGGCTCAACGCGGTGCATCGCACGTCCTACTCAAACGGTGTCATCGGCGTCATCGAACATTTTTCCAGACATCCGATTTCGCCGCTCGCCGCGTCCGATTCCTTTTCCGACACGGACGCGCGATTGCTTCATCGCTTCCGCACACGGCAGCGCGCCCTCGTCGAAACCGATTTATTTATACACGCCAACAATCATTGGAATTTTGACGTGCGCGGCTTCAATCCCGGCGGCAATCACGGTTCGTTTCATCGCATCTCGACGCACTCGACATTGATGTTCGCGGGCGGAGCGGCGACCGGCATCCCGCGCGGCGCGGTTGTCGAACAACCTTATGACAGTCTCGATTTTGTGCCGACCGTGATGCGCCTCACAAACCGTTTAAGCGAATCAACCAGCCTTCCCGTCCGGTGGTCACGCACCCGCGCCGATGCTTTGCCCGGGCGCGTCATCGGTGAAGTCATCGGTGAAGCGAACTCACCGCTTCGCACCGCGCAAGTTCCCGCCGCTTCGTCACCTCCAAGCAGAGCGAAAGGTGCGCCGTGATTTCTGTCAAACGGAAAACGCATCACTCACAGGCAAACCCCGCCGCTTCTTTCGCCGTCTCCGATGAGCAGGTTTTTGATGATGAAGCAATGCCGCCGCACGTCCCGCCAAACGCACCGGAAGCAAAGACGGGAAGTCGCAACCGCATGATGTGGTTGCAGGGCGTCGCGTTTCTGCTCGGCTTGGCGTTGCTGATTTATCTCGTTCACCGCGTCGGCGTTGACCCGATTTTCGCGGCTCTTAAACAAATCGGTTTCGGCTTTTTCCTGTTGATTTTAATTAGCGGTACGCGCCACGCCGTCCGCACATTAGCGATGCGGCAATCCATTCCGCGTGAGCATCGCACGTTCAAATTTCGTCAAGCCTTCGCCGCGCGCATCGCGGGCGAAGCGATTACGTTTCTCACCTTCGCGGGTCCTTTACTTGGCGAAGCGACGAAAGCCGCGCTCTTAAAACGTCGTGTGCCGCTCGCGCAAGGCGTACAGGCAATCGTCGTTGACAACTTGCTTTATAACTTGTCCGTCGCCTTGTTGATTATCGGCGGGGCGGTCGTGATGCTCGTCTCGTATCAACTTCCGACGGCGGTGCAAGTCGTGTTGTGGAGCATCGCTCTGAGTGCCGCGACCGTGTTGGCAATCGTCGCTTTCGTGGTGCGTCGCCGCATCATGCCGTTGACGTGGTTGATTGAACGCATCGGCACACTCGCGGCACGCGATGTGACGCCGTTTGTTTCGCTGTCAAATGTTTTCACGAAACGACGCGGCGGAGTCGAGAGTCTGGAGACGCACGTTTATGATTTTTATCGTGCGCGACGCGGTTCGTTTTTCCTGATGCTCGGCTTGGATTTTCTCGCGCACGTCACCAGCGTTCTGGAAGTTTATGCGGTGCTTTCAATGCTCGGTTTTGAAGCCCGTCTCGCCCCCGCGTTCGTCATCGAATCGCTCACGAAAGTTATCAATTTCGCTTTCGGTTTCGTCCCCGCGACCATCGGCGTTTATGAAGGCGGCACGGAAGTTATACTTCGCGCACTCGGTTACGCCGCCGCCGCCGGAGTCACGCTGGCGATTGTGCGGAAAGCCGGTATCGTGTGGTGGACGGCAATCGGGTTGATGATTTTATCGTCGCGTGTTGCCCCCGCCTTCGCCAATCGCCTCGCCGCGCGTCACCCGCGCATCCAAAAGGTTATGGATAATCTCGTCATCAGCAACATCACACATCGTCCGGCGCGCACGCTGACCACGATTTTAGGCATCGGCTTGGGCGTACTTTTGATTGTGTTCACGGTCGGTTTAGCGCACGGGATTCTGCGCGAACGCGGGCGGCGCGAAGGAAGCACCGGAGCGGAACTTATGATTCGCGCTTCCGGTTCGCTCGGCTTCGGCGGAAGCACGGGGCTTCTTCCGCTCAGTGAAGCCGATGCAATTCAGATTGCCGCAATCGAAGGCGTGCGCCTCGCCGTCCCTATGGCGCAGGCGACGGTCAACACCGATTCCGGTTTCGGTGTGCGCCTGCTCGACGGTGTGGATTTCGATTCTTACAGCCGACTCGCTAATTTGAAGATCGTCGAAGGGCGTGCATTCTCAACATCCGCCGATGAAGCCATCGTTGATAGTCAGTGGGCGAACGAACGTCAAAGCACCACGCCGATTGTCGGCTCAAAGCTGACCCTGTTTGAACGCCCGTTCACGATTGTCGGCATATATGAACCACCCGGCGGCGGGCGCGTCAAGATTCCGCTTCGCACAATGCAGGAACAACTCGGCGGCGAAGGCAGGGCTTCGACGATTCTCGTCAGTTGCGTAAATCCGCTTGAACAAGAACAAATCGCGCAACTCATCCAAGCGCGCTTTCCCGATTATCAAATCCTTTTGACGAGAGACTTGCCGGAACTCTACGCCGCCGGAACTCCCGCCCTCAATGTTTTCATTTCAATCGTGACCGCTATCGCCGCGACGATTAGTACACTTGTCATCTTGCTTGCAATGTACACCACCGTCATCGAACGCACGCGACAAATCGGCATCCTCAAAGCACTCGGCATGTCGCGCCCCCGCATCGCGTGGATTATCGAACAGGAAGCATTATTGGTCAGTGTGCTTGGCGTCATAACCGGATTGGTACTCGTCTTCGTCGCCCGCTTCGTTGTGATGCGTATGACGACGCTCACGGTTGACATTGAGCCGCGATGGTTGTTGATTGCCTTCGCTATCGGCTTGCTTGGCGGCACACTCGGCGCGCTCTATCCGGCATGGCGCGCTGCGCGTCAGGATGCGGTTGACGCGCTTAGTTATGAGTGATGAAGTAGTTCGGTCGCTTTAATTAACGTGAGGCGCGACGTAAGGGTTTCAGCCTCGTAGAGGCGGCATAATCATAGCCCATGGCGTAAGCCGTAGGTTGAATGTGAATAAAAGATTTAAGCCCCGTCAGGGCGATGGCATTAAGTTAAGAAAATAATCGTCCGTTTAGAGGCGGGCTATGCCCACCTTCCCCACGCACGGGCGGGCATAGCCCGCCTCTAAACAACCTTAACTTAATGCCATTGCCCTTACGGGGCTGAGAGCGAAAGTATCTTACGTCGAACTTACGTTAATTAGCTTCAATGTCGGCTTCGATTTCCGACCTGTGTGAGCGCACATAATCCCAAGCGTTCGTAAATCCCGTGCGGTTAAACCCGGATAGTTGTGCAACAGGTTCGCTTCGCTGATGCCAAGCCGTCGGGCTTCCTCTAACATCCACACACTGATGCGCGTGCTTCGTATGCACGCCGCGCCGCCCATCACCCCCTGCGTCGTCTCGATACCCGGAAAGGCATCGCCCACGTCACGCGCAATCCACTGTAACAAACGCGCTTTCTCGGCACGCGAGAGATTGGCAATAGCCTGTTCTGTTTCTTCCACCGACATCATGGGTTTTTTCCCTCTCGCTCGTGCTTCGTCATTCCGCGTCAACATGATGATGCGCGTGTGAATGGTTCATCGTGCGCGCCGTATGTGAACGAACGAAGCCGCGTCGTACCGTGCGCCCTGCGTCGAAGCGGGCTTCGATTGATTGCGCTAATGAGCCGTCAAAGTCGCCCGCGCCTTGCATCGTCAACACGGGTTTCCATACATCACTGTCACGGCGAGTTGCTTGAAATTCGCGTTGCGCCCGTGCCATAAAATTCTCGACATCGGCGAGTGTGCGTGGCAGCTTTTCCGACAAGTTGCGATAACCCGTTTCCGTGATTAACACATCATCTTCGATACGCACGCCAATGCTTTTATATTTCTCGAACGCGGGACGCACGGCGGCAATAAACTTTCGCGTCTCCGGCGTATCGGGAAGATTATCAAGCGCGTCGGGTCGAATATAAATGCCGGGTTCGACGGTGAAAACCGTTCCGCGCATTAAGGGTTGCGCTCCGCCGACATCGTGGACGTTCATGCCGAGCCAGTGCGACGTGCCGTGTATAGACCACAACTTGAATTGATTCGATTCGCGGTCGGTCGTCAAGCCGAGTTTGAATAAACCTTCGCGCATCACATTGTTTGCCGCCTCGTTGATTTCCTTAAAAGTGGCTTGCGGGGTGATGGCTTTGATGCCCGCTTCTTGCGCGGCGAAGACGAGGTTATAGATTTCGGCTTGCGCCGCGTTGAACTTGCCACTGACGGGAAAGGTGCGCGTCACGTCCGCCGTATAGTGGTCATACTCTGCTCCGACATCCATCAACAACAAATCATCACGCTTGATTTCGCCGCGCGATTCCCAGTAGTGGAGCGTCGTCGCGTTCGCCCCGCACCCGACGATTGAAGGATAACCCCAGTAGTCCGCGCCGCGACGTTTGAATGTGTACTCGACTTCCGCCTCGGCTTCGTATTCATGTTTGAGATTGTGCGCCGCGCCCATCGCGCGCCCTAAAGCTTCGGTCGTGATGTCAACCGCGTGCTGTAAAAATCTTTGCTCCATCGGCGACTTGATTAAACGCGCTTGGGCGAAAATCGGAAACGCGCTTTCAATAGCGACATCCTTATTCGTCTTTTCCCACTCGTTCGCAAACCCCGCTTCCTGCCTCCACTCACGGGCTTCATCACGCGCATCGGCACGCGGCGCAAGCATCAAAAGCCGCGCTTGTTTGGCGGCACGCGCGGCAAACAACGCGCGCAGATTTTCGTTCGTTTTGTTTGTGGCAACGGCATCTTCCGTCTTAGTCAACATGCTTTCCGGCGGTGCATTGTATGTGACGCCTTCACCGAAGGCGCGCACAAACGCGGGAAACTCCCGCACGTCGCGTATGTCGCTGATGCCGGAAACCCTTCTCGCATCTTCGGGACTGTACATGTAGCCCGTCCACGTTTCGCGCGCCGGATTGCGGCGTGGCAGAAACAGTATGGTCGTCGGCTGTGCGTTGGCGGCAGCTTTGAACATTACGAGGCGCGCATTTTCTTGGCGCAGGTTCGTCAAGTAATAAAAATTGTTTTCCTGACGATACTCATAATCAACATCGTTTGTGTAGATGCGCGGCGCGGCGGCGAACAACACCAGCATCCGGTTCGCTTCCATCGCCGACGCGATGCGCCCCCGACGCGACGCGAGTTCGCCGACTCTTTCAGCATCGGTGATAACGGGCGCGGGCGGCGTGAGGCGTATCGCGGGCGCAGACTTGCGCGTCTCGTTCGCCGTAACGGGTGAGATGATTGTTCCGGTAAGTAAAGCGAGCGACATCAATGTCGCGGTGATTGTGTTTAGTGTTGATGTGAAAAAGCTGCGGCGCATAATGTGTGTACCTCGTAATTCGTGTCGTATCGGGTTGAAGCTATGATGCCTGAAATCAACTCAAAAATGCTTAACGCTCTGCGTTCTCTGCGTCTCTGCGGTGAGAATTGACTCGAAGGTTATTTAACCGCAGAGGCGCAGGGGGCGCAAAGTAAATTCAGACTTTAGCTTACACGAACTTTTACCTCGCGCGAAGATTGATTGCCGAAGAAGTCTTCCGCCAGCACGCGGACGCGATAGATGCCTTTCGGTAGTTCGCCCGTGCGCCAGAAGTCTTCGCCCGTCACACCGTCGCGCAGTGTGTTCGTGACGATGTAATCGAACACGGTTTGCGGTGAATATCCGGCTTGGCTGCCAACGGCATAAACCGTGTTCGCTCCGAAACCACTGGTACGCGCCGCGATGGGGAGACGGTCAAACGTCAATGTCCAACGCGGTTCGCTAAAGTTTGAGACGCTCGTGCCGTCGTCGTTGAAGATTTGATAACCGAGACGATACACGCCTAACCGCCGCCGCTCCGCATCGCCCGTCATGCGGTCATAAGTACGCGCGACGATTCGCACATCACCGATGACTTCAACTATCGCATTTGATGTTTTCTTATTCGTCGTTCGGTTGTTTGACTTCGCGTTGTTTAATTCTGAATTGTCGGACGCGAGAAAACGTATGCCGCTCGTTTCGATAATGGGCGCGACATCATCCTTAATGCCGGGAAGTTCGAGGGCGGCAAGCGGGTTGAGTTCATGTCCGTAAGCTCCGGCGATAAGGTGCGTGTGGTTCTGATTATTAAGCGTACCGAGACGCTCACCCGCTTGAAAAATCGTGCCGCGCCGCACGCGCGCCTTTGTCACGCCGCCTTTATCATCACGCTCAAACATGAAGCGTGCATCGCCAAAATCGCGGTCGTCTTTGTCGCGTCCGAGTCGCAAATGAATGTAGCCGAAGGCGGCGAGGCGCAATCGTTCGCGCGCTCCGCCCGTGCCTTCAAGCGCAAGGGGGCGCAACACGACATCATCACGAATCGCCAGCACGGTTTCGCCGTAAGCACCGGGAATGTCTATGCCGTTATGAAATCTGCCGTCTTCATCCGCCGTAACGATGCCGCGCACTTCGCCGAACGTCGCCGCGATTTCACGCGGTCTTTCGACGGGCGCGTAACACCAACGCGGCGCACCCTGAGCGCGAAAAGTCTCGGCTTGGGGTTGCAAGCTTCGCGCTTCGTCTGCGCTCAACACGCGCCCGCGCATCTGTTCACGATTGCCGATGAAACGCACGGTGCGGTTTTCGGAATCCGCGAACACGACTTCGCCCTGTGCTGTCACGGCGATGCCGTTCGGACGTTGAAGCGTCGCGGTTTGCAGGTCGCCGTCAACGAAATTTGGATTGCTTGCCGCACCGACAATCGTTTCGATTTCCGAGACGTGCGGCGGATTTGTGTTCACGATTTGATTCGTGTTCGATGCCTCATTATCGGCTTTATCAACTTTGCGATTAAACCTTAATCGCTTCACACGCGCTCCCGCCGCTTCGGTCACATAAACATTGCCGAAAGCATCCACCGTCATGCCGACAGGCTCGCTAAACACAGCTTCACTTTCGCTTTGAGCATCATTCGTCGTGGGTGAATCGGTATTGTTTGGCGAGAGGTTTATCGTGTTAGTCGTGGGCGTGTCGGACTGGTTTCCCGTTTGAAGAATCGTGCGCGTCGTGCCGTTTGTTTCAATCAGACGCACGCGATTGTTTCCGGTGTCGGCGATGAGCAACGCCCCGTCAACTAACACGGCGATGCCGCACGGCGTATCGAAGCGGGCTTGTGTCGCATTCATCGAATCGGTGAAGCCGCGCACGCCGCCGCCCGCGTGGGTTCGCACAATCGTCGCGCCGGAAGCAAGTTTCTCGATGCGGCGTATGCGGTCGTTGTAAGTATCGGCGACGTAAATCAAATTGTCACTTCCAACCGCGACACCGACGGGAGCATTGAACAACGAAGCATCAGCCGCGCCGTCGGCAAAGCCCGCTTGTCCTGTGCGTCCGGCGATGACGGTGTTCTCGACGTTCCCCCCGTTCATCTTCAAACGACGTATGACATGCGCTCCGGTTTCAGCGACAAGCAAAGAATCATCCGGCGCTATTGCCAGACCCGAAGGTGTGAGTAATCCATTCACCACTAATCGCGCTTCGCCCGCTTTACCAATCGCCCACACGCAACCCTTTTCGCCGTCCGAGACATACACCGTGCCGTCGCTTGCCACCGCGACGCCGAACGGTTCACCGAACAATGCACGTCCGCCCGTCGCTTCTTCCTTCGTCGGGAGCGCGGCGAGCGTGTACACGGTTGTCAGTGAAACGGCTTCGGCGGGAGTTTTGCGACACGCGAACGAGGCGAAACCGATGATGATTATGAAGGTGATTGTGAGCAGTGCGACGCCACGCGATTGCTTCAACGTAAAATACAATTCCATCCTAATCTTCAAGGTCACGCGGCTTGATGAAGCGTGTCAGACGATTCGTTTTCGCCGTGATGTCGAGCCACATCGTCGCTTCGAGTTTGATGATTGCCAGTGCCGCCGTCGGCATCGAATGTTGTTCGTTTGTTAAGTGGTCAAGCAGTTCTGAGATGCCCGGATTATGCCCGATGAGCATCAGGCAATCGCACGTTTCGGGCGTGTCTCCAATCACGTCGAGCAAGTCAGGGACACCCGCTTGATAGATGCGTTCATCGAGTCGCGCCGGACACTGTATGCCCGCCGCCTGCACAATCAACTTCATCGTTTGCCGCGTTCGCACCGCCGGAGAACACACGAGCGCGTCGGGACGCTTTAGCTTTTGCTGATACATCCAATTCCCTATGCGCGGAGCATCGCGCACTCCGCGTTCATTCAAGGGACGCTCTGCATCCGGCAAAGTCAAATCGTCCCAGCTTGATTTAGCGTGGCGAAGAAGCATTAAAGTTTTCATGTTCTTAGTATCCAACCGCCGCGCCGTCGTTTCTACTGTCACTCGCACCCAAAAGCACACCCGTTTGTGGGTCAATCATAATCGCTTGCGAATCGCCCATGTATCGCGGGCGTGACACGAACTTATGACCGCGCGATTCAAGGGCGCGTATCGTGTCGGATGAAAGTCCGAGCGGTTCATACACGATTTCATCGGGCAGCCATTGATGATGTATGCGCGGAGCGTCAATCGCCTGTTGGATGTTCATGTCATGGTCAATGACGTTGATGATGGTTTGAAACACGGTGTTGATAATCGTGGGTCCTCCGGGTGAGCCGGTCGCAAACCACAATGCACCGCCTTTCGCTTCCGGCATCAACACGAACGTCGGCGTCATCGCGGACAAGGGACGCTTGCCGGGCGCGACGGCGTTGCGTTCGCCTTGTATGAGTCCGTACATGTTCGGCGTGCCGGGCTTGGCGGCAAAGTCGTCCATCTCATTGTTGAGCAAGATACCCGTGCCGCGCGCCATCGCTCCCGAACCGTAAGAATTATTGAGCGTGTAAGTGTTTGAGACGACGTTGCCTTCTCTGTCAACGACGGTGAAGTGCGTGGTTTCTTCGGATTCATAACCGACGGGTTTTCCGGCGCGAATCTCAACACTCGTCGAAGCATGATTGAGGTTGATAGTCGCACGTTGCTTCGTCGCGTAATCTTTGGCGGTCAGTCCGGCGACGGGGACGTTCACGAAATCGGCGTCGCCCATGTACTCGGCGCGGTCAGCAAACGCGCGGCGCATCGCTTCGGTTAAGACGTGATACTTCTCCGACGAAAACGCCGTCATAGCGCGCACGTCGTAGCCTTCGACGATGTTAAGCATCTCGGCAAGCACCGCCCCGCCCGACGACGGCGGCGGCATCGAGATGATTTGATAATCACGGTACGTCGTGCGAACGGGCGTGCGTTCTTTCGCAACGTAAGCCTTCAAATCTTCGAGCGTCATCAAGCCGTTGTGCCGCTCCATGTCGCGCACGATGAGCCGCGCCGTTTCGCCTTCGTAAAACTCCCGCGCTCCACCGCTCTGCAAACGCGCGAAAGTCGCGGCGAGTTCCGGCTGTTTAATCGTCACGCCTTCGTCATAGAACTTTCCACCGTTCAGCAATACACGCCGCGAATCGTCGTAAGCACCAAGAAGTTCACGACTCCCGCGCAAGGAACGAGACAACGAATAACTGACGGTGAAGCCATCGGACGCGAGACGGCGCGCGGGTTCGATGAGTTGCGTCCAAGTGAGTTTGCCACTGCCGTATTTTTTGAGCGCGACATCCATTCCGGCAACCGTGCCGGGAACGCCCGCCGCGCGATAGCCGACGAGCGAGCCGCCTTCCCCTTTAATCAAGTTGCCTTTCGCATCCAGATAGATGTCGCGCGTCGCGCGTCGCGGAGCCATCTCGCGGTAGTCAATCGCGGTCATGCGCTTGTCGTTCAAGCGAATCATCATAAAGCCGCCGCCGCCCAAATTCCCCGCCGCCGGATACGTCACGGCGAGAGCGAACGCGACGGCAATCGCCGCATCAACCGCGTTGCCGCCGCGCTTTAGAACATCAACGCCGACTTCCGACGCGATGCGACTCGTCGAAGCGACCATGCCGGAACGGGCGCGGACAGGTGCGCGCGTCGCGCCCTTTGCGGTGAAAATTATCGCCGTCGAATTGAATAAAAATAAGAAGATTAAACACCGCGCCAGCATGGAGTAAGTCATCAAGTAAGTTTTCGTTTGTCGCATATTTCGTGTGCCTCACAGAGTGTTATAAAGTCGCAATCAAACTTGCCACCAGAGTCGCGCGCGGCGTGATGTCGTCAAGCACGATATGTTCATGCGCGGCGTGCGCTCCGTCGCCGTTGATGCCCAAGCCGTCGAGTACGGGAACATTCATTGCCGAAACGAAATTGCCATCGGACGCCCCGCCGACACTCGTTTCATCGAGCGTAAAACCGATGCCCGATGCGAAACGGCGTGCGTGTTGGTAAAGCAAGACGACATCTTTCGTGCGCTCTAACGGCGGACGATTGATTGAGCCTTCGATGCTTAATTTTACACGCTCATCGAATGGTTTCAGACTCGCAAAAATGTTTTCAACCTGTCGGGCTTCATCCATCGTCGCAAAGCGCGCGTCAACTTCCGTTTCGGCAGAGGCGGCGATGACGTTCGAGCGCGTCCCGCCGCTCACCGTTCCGGCATTGAGATGTATGCCGCTTAATTTTTTTTGACTTGTATCGTGTGGCGAGGCGTGATTAATTTGATGAAGGCGTTCAATCTGTCTGGCGATTTCAAGAATCGCACTCGCGCCCGCCTGTGGATTTAGTCCGGCGTGCGCCGCGATGCCTTCGGCGCGCACCGTCCATGTTCCCGTTCCCTTGCGCGCGGTTTTGACCTTACCGTTTGCCGACGGTTCTAAAACAAGAACCTGCGCGGCGCGTGCGGCTTCGCGTTCGACTAAGGCGCGTCCCGTCGCGCTTCCGGTTTCTTCATCGCACGTCAACAACACGTTCACGCTTCGCGGCGGCTTGATGTTCAACTCGACAAGAGCCTGTATCGCTTCGAGTGCGAGGGCGCAGTTAGCTTTCATATCGAACACGCCGGGAGCATAAAGCTTGCCCGCCGTTTCGCGCACAGGTCGCGCATCGAGCGTACCACGCGGGTGAACCGTGTCGGTGTGACCGAGTAAAAGCGTCGCCTTGTTATTCGCACCATCATCGAAGAAACGCAAACACAGGTGAGTTCCGACGTGCGGAATTTCGATGAGTTCGACTTTCACGTCAGCATCAATTTCCCGTGCAGCATGGCTTAGAAATAAAGCTAATTTGTGGCTTGCTTCCGCGTCACCTGAAGGACTTTCGATTTCAACGAGGGCGCGTATCAACGTCAAAAGCGATGCGTGCCTTTCGGTAAAATAAGTTTTCAAAGCGGCGATGTGATGGGCTTCGAGATTGATGTCGGGGATTTTATGCATAAGAGTTTCGGCTTGATTATAGCAAGGCACGCAAAAAGATTTTATCCACGAATTAACGTGAATAAAACCGCTCAAAGAAATTCAGTTCTTAGTGCCGTTTCGTTGATAAAGTCGAGCTAAACAAAAAGACGGCACGCAATGTCCGTCTTTCGCAAACCTTTATGTTTATCAATCCGTACTTATTCGGTTGAAACCGAATCCTTGTTTTCAAGCGCGGCGTGCATCGTGTGCCATGACAAGCTCGCGCATTTGACGCGCGCCGGATAATCGCGCACGCCCGCGAAAATCGTCAGCCTTCCCAAATTGTTCGGCGTCGTTTCGGCGTCGAGTTCGCTCGTCACCATTTTATGAAACTCGGTGAACAGTGCTTCGGCTTCGCTTCGGGTTTTGCCTTTGATGCTCTGCGTCATCATGCTCGCGGAAGCTTTTGAAATCGCGCACCCCGAACCTTCAAACGTCACATCGCGCACCACATCGTTTTCGTCCAAGTGCATGTAGACAGTCAGTTGGTCGCCGCACAAAGGATTGTGACCGTCGGCAACACGGTTCGCATCCTCAAGCCGCTTGAAATTGCGCGGCTTCTTGTTGTGGTCGAGTATGACCTGCTGGTAGAGATCGCTTAGTTCAGACATTTTTATATTTGCGATTTTACGCGACGGCGTAATCGGTATATTTTCTTAATTCAGGTTCGTGCCAAGCCAACACGATGTCGCTTTTCGGTACTCCTGCAAGTTCCAAATCGGTTGCGATTCCATCTTCCGTGCCGTCATATTGAATCCAAAATTTCCCGTCAACAATTTCAACGTGGACGAGTGCGCCGTGAACACGCAAGCCTTTTTCCCAGCCGACATCAACCATCAGATACCGGTCATTCACGCGGTCAAAAACTGTTTGACTTTTTATGTCGCCGTAAGAATATGGAATCGCGGCGTGTTCGGTTAAAATTTTTTCGATGATGTTTCGATATTTTTCTAGCTTATCCACTGCAAAATCTCCTCTGTTTTTTCATCGAAAACGACCAGCGAAATTCGCTTGTTTCGCAGCAAAATTTTACCGAGTTCAGCTTCAAAAATCGCAAAATAAACTTTGCGCCTAACAGCCAAAAATAATCTTCGTTGCGGTTCTTTGATAGCCATCACACTTTCATACAATGTGTATTGACCGATTGCTTGCTCAAGGTCTCGAAGTTCCGAGCGGCTGACGAAACTTTTGATTTCAACCGCGATTTTTTCTTCGCCTCTTTCCGCCGCAATCAATTTTTCCGCGCCCAAATCAACAAACATTTTGTGAAGTCCGACTTGCAGGCGCAAAGGGTCATCGGTAATCGTCCAACCGTCTTTGATTAGCGCGTTTCTAACCGTGTCGTGATAAATGTCTTTCGCGGGCATCTTTTTATTTTCGATTTCGTATTCCGCCCGCTTGAACTACCGCACCCTACTTTTTCATTAAGCGAAAACTTCAATCACCTTCTGCACGGCGTCCGCCAATTTATCAACCTCTTCTTTCGTGTTATAGAACGCGAAAGAGGCGCGCGCGGTCGCGGGGATTTTGAAGAACTGCATCACGGGTTGGGCGCAGTGGTGTCCGGCGCGAATCGCAATGCCTTCGTTGTCGAAAATAGTTCCGATGTCGTGCGGGTGAACGCCTTCGACGGTGAACGATATGACGCTCGCCTTCTCGCGCGCCGTACCGATGAGGCGAACGCCTTCGATGGCGGAGAGTTTCGCGGTCGCGTAAGCAAGGAGTTCGGCTTCATAACGCTCCGCCTTCTCGCGGTCAATACTGTTTAGGTAATCAATCGCCGCGCCCAAACCGATTTGCGAACTGATGGCGGGCGTTCCGGCTTCAAATTTATTCGGCAATGCGGCGTAGGTTGATTTCTCGAACGTCACGGTTTTAATCATGTCGCCACCGCCCATAAACGGGTTCATCTCTTCTAGCCATTCGGCTTTGCCATAGACGACGCCGCTTCCGGTCGGCGCGTACATCTTGTGACCGGAGATGATGTAGAAATCACAATCGAGGTCTTGCACATCAATCGAAAGATGCGCCGCCCCTTGCGCCCCGTCAACGAGAACCGGCACGCCCTGCTTGTGCGCGATGTGGCAGATTTCTTTAATCGGGTTGATTGTTCCCAGAGAGTTTGAGACGTGCATCACGCAGATGAGTTTCGTGCGCGAAGTGATGAGTACTTCGAGTTGGTCAAGCTGCAATTCGCCGCGCTCATCCATTGGCAGCACACGAATCTTCGCACCCTTTTCTTCGGCGAGCATCTGCCAAGGCACGATGTTGGCGTGATGCTCCATCGCCGAGATAATAATTTCATCACCCGCGCCTACGAACTTGCGCCCGTAGCCGTGCGTGACGAGATTGATGCCTTCCGTGCAACCGCGCACGAAAATACATTCGCGTGATTCGCGGGCGTTGATGAATCGTTTAACTTTTTCGCGCGCACCTTCAAACGCCGTCGTCGCCTTTTGTGAAAGATAGTGAACGCCGCGATGAATGTTCGAGTGTTCGTCTTGCAGGTAACGCGAACCTCTATCAATCACGACTTGCGGAACTTGCGCCGAAGCCGCGCTGTCAAGATAGACAAGCGGCTTGCCGTTCACTGTTTGACGAAGCACCGGAAAATCGTTCCTGATTTTCTCGACATCCCATCCGTTAAGTTCTTTTGCTGCTGTACTCATTTACTTTATTACCAGCGCGACTTTCAAAGCACTGTTTAATTGTTCCAACTTTTGTTCCGGCAATGTACCGACATAATTTGTCAACATAGCTTTCGGCAAGCTGTAAAGTTCGTCACAACGAATACAACTATGATGCTTCAAGCCTTCGTCAATATCGATTTCTACTTCGGTTTCAAGCCCCAAACAATTTGAATAGACGGGCGCACAAATCACAGTTGAATAATTCGACGCGATAACTTCTTGCCGTCCGACGATTACGAAAACGCGAAAGCTTTTCGGGTCGCGCTTTGTCGGTTTCGAGACTCGATAGAGTTCGCCACGTCTTACCATTCAGCTTGAAACTCTAAAGTTTCCTCGACTTGTTTGTTAATCAAATCGGCGTGTTCATTGATGATTTCAATGTCGCGCGTGTTAAGCTTTTTGTGGTTTTCCTTTGCCATGTAATCCTGCAAAGCACATTCGACAATCTCCGAACGCCTACGGTTTTTTCCCGTCAAAGCGTCAACTTTCATCAACAATTCTTTCGGCAACGTAACTGAAGTTCTGACTTTCATAAGACTACTCTTCATCTACTATTTCGACGTATTCATCTTCAAAGTTCCATGCTTCAACCCATTTTGCTTCCTCTTCATCGTCACATCCCAAAATAATGATTATTCGATTTTCAGGCTTGCTTTCGACTTCAACAATCGGAACTGTCATTCCAAATGAAGGGTTAAATGCGATTTTAAGAAACATCCCCTTTTCAATTACGCCCTCATGTAGATTGCCTTCGACGACAATGGTCTTCTTGTCATCTCCGATCAATACTTTTGTCGTTTCCACAATTGCTTTCAGCATCTTCACGCATCGAGTGTTGTGTGAAGACGATTCAAAATCACTTCGTCCAGTTGGCGTTTGATTGATTCGACTTCGATTTTCTGTACGACCTGTTCGGCGAATCCGTAAGTCAGAAGATTGCGCGCAAGCTCCGGTTTCACGCCGCGCGAAGTCAGATAGAACAATTCTTCGAGGTTGATTTGCCCGACGGTCGCGCCGTGCGAACACTTCACATCATCGGCGAAAATCTCCAGTTGCGGCTTCGTATCAACGCGGGCTTGGTCGGAGAGAATCAGGTTTTTATTCGATTGATAAGCGTCAGTTTTCTGCGCCGCTTGGTGAACGAAAATGCGTCCGTTGAAAACAGAGCGGGCTTTATCGTTCAGCACACCTTTGTAAGATTGATGACTCGTGCAGTGCGGTTCACGGTGGTTGATAAGCGAATGGGTATCGGCGAACTGCGTGCCTTGTCCGAAGAACAATCCGTCAATCCACGATTCAGAACCCGCGCCGCGCAGATTCATATTGATGTTGTGGCGCGTAAATCCCGCCCCCAAGTTAATCGTCGTCGAATTATAGGTGCTGGCGCGTCCGACTTCGGCGCGTGTGCGTGCAACGTGAAAAGCGTTTTCGGCTTCGCGTTGGACTTTGTAATGAACGATGTGGGCTTCGTCGTCAACGTAGATTTCGACTACCGAACTTGAAAAATAACTTTGCGCCGCATCTTCATTCAGAGCCTTGTGTTCTTCGATAATCGTCGCGCGTGAGTGCGGTTCGGCGATGACGAGAACACGCGGAAAGGTGGCGACTTTACTCATCGTTGCGTCGGTTAAAAACAAGAGATGTATCGGCATCTTCGTTTCGGTGTTCTTCGGCAAAAGGACGAACGCCCCGCTTGTCATAAACGCGGTATTGAGCGACGTGAACGCATCATCACCGGAAGTTTCTGCCCCGCGTGCGAGGAAATTCTTTATCATCGCCGCATGTTCGCCGTGTATGGCTTCAGCTAAATCCTCGACCACGATGTCACCCGCGACGGCTTCGGTCGAAGAGAGTTCGGGACTGAAAACATTGTTCACGAACACGAGACGACTGCCCCGCGCTTCATCGTAAATCAACGAACTGATGTCGGCGCGGCGTGCGCGGCGGCGAGTTTCGTCGAAATCAATCGTCGGTTGAAATTCACCGTTCGCAATCGGAGCGATGTTCGTGTATCTGTAATCTTCTTCTTTAACGGTGGGAAACCCGACGGCTTCAAATTGTTCGAGTGCGCGGCGACGCAAATCCTCAATCCACGCGGGGAAGCGCGAAGGGTTTTCCCTCAAGCGTTCAAACGCGGCGGCGTAATCGCCCGCTTCCGTTTCGACTTCTTTCATCAATGGTGTACTCATCATTTTTCTAATTTTTATGTGCTTCGATGAACGCTCTTTCTATGCGTTGGCGGTCGCGGTTTCCGCGCTCAATTCTTTAACCCAATCGTAGCCTTTTTCTTCGAGTTCGTAGGCGAGTTCTTTGCCGCCCGAACGCACGATGCGCCCTTTGTAGAGAACATGCACGAAGTCCGGCACGATGTAATTCAGGATGCGTTGATAGTGCGTGATAAGCACGATGCCGTTGGTTTTAGAGCGCAGTTTATTCACGCCGTCGGAGACGGTGCGAAGCGCGTCAATGTCCAAGCCGGAATCGGTTTCATCGAGTATCGCCAACTTAGGTTGAAGCACCGCCATTTGCAAAATCTCGTTGCGTTTCTTCTCGCCGCCGGAGAAACCTTCGTTGACCGAACGCGACATAAAACTCGCGTTCATATCCACGACTTTCGCGCACTCCGTCAAATAATCTTTGAACTCAAGCGGGTCTAATTCTTCGCCGCCCGTGTGCTTCATCTTCTCGTTGTACGCGAGTCTTAAAAACTGCGCGTTTGAAACGCCGGGAATTTCCACCGGGTATTGAAACGCGAGAAAGATGCCTTCGCGCGCACGCTCGTCCGGGTCTTTCTCAAGCAAATCTTCACCTTCAAAAGTGACTTCGCCCTGCGTGACTTCATAAGCCGGATGTCCCGCTAAAACCTTCGACAAAGTTGATTTGCCAGAACCGTTGGGTCCCATGATGGCGTGAACCTCGCCGGGCTTAACCGTTAAACTGATGCCGCGCAAGATTTCGTTATTGTCAATCTTCGCGTGTAAATCGCGTATCTCTAACACTGTGTTTTATGACTCCTGTTTTAATTAAATTATGAGCGATGAATTATGAATGATGAACGTGATGCGGCGATTCGTTCGTGCGCTTTAATTTGCGTACATCGCCGTCGTGTTGGTTGTCGCAGGCAAAGGGAAATCGTCATAACTCAAACCTTCACCGACGGGTTGAATCAAACGCAACAAACGCTCGCGCTCTTCGCGCCCCAACATCTGCTCGACAACCCAACCGATAAGATACTGAGTCGCCAAACATCCGGCGGCGGTGGCGACATTGCCGTTGGCGACGAACGGTTTTTCAACTACCGTCACGCCCATCGCTTCTAGTTCACGGCGCGCCGTCGGGTACGTCGTCGCGGGCTTACCTTCGAGCAATCCGAGCGCGGCTAAAATCAGCGAACCTTCACAGATTGAACCTATCATCTGCCGTTCAGGGTCAAGATTGAACTCCGCTAAAAAGAGTTCATCATGCGCCTTGCGCGTCGTTCCCTTACCACTCGCAAACAACACGACATCGGACGTGTTCGCGTCTTCCAAACGTCCGTGCGTCTGAACACGGATTCCTGTTTCAGATGTGACGCAACATCGTTCACCCAAGATTTGCACCTGCCAATCGGGATGCTCGACGCGGTTGAGCAAATCCCACATAAAAAACAAATCAAGGTCTGTGCAATCGTCAAAAGCGATGATTGAAATTTTCACTATGACTCACTCCGTTCGCGTGACTAAAGTCGTTCAAAGTTCAAAGTTTCACGTTCAATGTCGAAAGCAAGTTCTGCCGTTTTAACCTTGAACCTTGAACATGGAACAATCCTTCACGGTCTTTATCCAACGCTGCCTTCTAATTTCAAACCTAAAAGTTTTTGCGCTTCGACCGCAAACTCCATCGGAAGTTCACGAAACACGTCTTTGCAGAAGCCGTTGATGATGAGCGACACGGCGTCTTCTTGCGAAAGCCCGCGCTGTTGTAAATAGAAAAGCTGTTCTTCCGAAATGCGCGAAGTCGAGGCTTCATGTTCGGCGGTTGAAGTCGCGTTCTGCACTTCGATATATGGAAACGTGTTCGCGGAACACTGGTCGCCAATGAGCATCGAATCGCACTGCGTATAGTTCTTCGCCCCCGCTGCTTTCGGTGACATCTTCACCAAGCCGCGATATGAATTGTTGGATTTGCCCGCCGAGATGCCTTTGGAAACAATCGTCGAGCGGGTGTTTTTGCCGAGGTGAATCATCTTCGTTCCCGTGTCGGCTTCCTGCGCGTGGTTGGTCAGAGCGACGGAATAAAACTCACCGATAGAGTTATCGCCTTGAAGAATGCACGAAGGATATTTCCATGTTATCGCGCTTCCGGTTTCAACCTGCGTCCACGAGACTTTGGAATTTTTACCGCGACACGCCGCGCGCTTCGTCACGAAATTGAAGATGCCGCCCTTGCCCATCTCATCGCCCGCGTACCAGTTCTGCACCGTCGAGTATTTAATCTCCGCGTCATCAAGCGCGATGAGTTCGACGACCGCCGCGTGAAGCTGATTGCGGTCGAACTTAGGTGCGGTACAACCTTCGAGATATGAGACATACGCGCCTTCTTCCGCGATGATAAGCGTGCGCTCGAACTGTCCCGATTCGCTGTTGTTGATGCGGAAGTAGGTTGACAACTCCATCGGCGAACGCACGCCCTTAGGAATGAAGACAAATGAACCGTCGGTGAAGACCGCCGAATTGAGAGCGGCGTAATAGTTGTCGTTCGTCGGGACGACCGTGCCGACGTACTTCTTGACGAGTTCGGGATACTCGCGCACCGCTTCGGAAAACGAACAGAAGATAACGCCCGCTTCCAGTAACTTCGCTTTGTACGTCGTCGCCACCGAAACGGAATCAAACACCGCATCAACCGCGACATTCGACAATTTCTTTTGCTCGTTAAGCGGGATGCCGAGTTTCTCGAACGTCCGCAAAAGTTCCGGGTCAACTTCATCGAGACTCGCCAGAGTCTCTTTCTGTTTCGGGGCGGAATAAAAAACGATGTCCTGAAAATCAATTTCCGGGTAGTTGAGATTCGCCCACCGCTTGGGTTCGTCCATTGTCAGCCAGTGGCGATAAGCCTTGAGCCGAAACTCAAGCATCCATTCCGGTTCGCCCTTCTTTTCGGAGATAAGGCGCACGGTGTCTTCCGATAACCCTTTCGGTATCGCATCCGATTCGATGTCGGTCACGAAGCCGTACTTGTATTCTTGATTCGCTAATAATTCGATGTTTGCTGTACTCATATTTTTGTATTGTTTAGATGAATCCCTAACTCATTAAGTTCACGGTAAAGATGCTTATGGTTGAACCTGTTTGCGAACCGGATTATCACGCTCGACGCCGCGCGACATCGCGCCGTGAATTTGGTAAATCGCTTGATTGGCGGCGGCTTCCGTGCCGGTCAGTTGCGCGAGCGTGATGCGTTCGAGCGCGCTCTGGACGATTTCATGCAACGAGATGATGACCGGACGTATGCCGCAATCCCCCGTGTGAACACACTCGTCATGCAAACCCGTGTACGACTTGCAATGCCCTGTGAGCATGTCTTCGTCAAGGACTTTGATGATTTCGCTCAAGTGAATATCGTAAGGCGGGCGGGCAAGCGTGTAGCCGCCTTTCGTGCCGCGCGTTGAAGTCACCAAGCCCGCTTTGTTCAAAAGCCACATCAGCTTTCCGGCATTGGCGGGCGAAATGCCCTCGCCCTCCGCGAGTTGTCCGAGCGTCAACGACTCATCCGCCTCAAGCCGCGCAAGTTGCAGCAAAAGGCGCAACCCGTATTCTTCCTGTGCGCTGATTTTCATAATCTTTTAAGCGGCAAATCCTGTTTTAAGATTTCTACTTGTGAAAAGTTGAACACGGATTATAAGCAATCATTACTTTTTAGTCAAGATT
>JANDLT010000049.1 GCA_024330265.1 Pyrinomonadaceae bacterium MAG19_C2-C3
TTGCCATGCTGGTAATGATACACCAGAGATGTCAAACAACTTAATTTACAGAGTATTTATGCTGCTTGATTAAATTCTTTGCCGGTTGAATCGAGCCGTTTGAAGCGTCTTGAAATTAAACTGATAGACAATCCCCGTTCGATTATGCTAAAGATTTAAGAGTCGGGATTGTCCGCTTTCTGACACCATCCGATGCTGTTAAGACTTACCCGTTTTCGCCTCACTCCAAACATGCTCCCCCGTCGCGCTCCCTTTCGCTTAGTCTGCAATCCTGCTCGCCCTCTCGTATGCACACACTGTATCAAGCCTTGCTCGCGCAACACTCGCGTCAATTGACGGCGATGCAGTGTGCCGGACAAACCATCGCGCGGCTTCATCAATACTTTGAAGACGTGGTATTGGAAAACAATCTTTCGGCACTCGTCGTTGAGAGTTTGCCGCTGGTCACGGAACGCCCTATGCGCGACATCGCGCGGGTTCGTGATGTCGGTCGCGCGGCGCGTCACTCGTTCTTTTTCGTTGCTCTCGAAGACGAATTGACGAACATCCCTTTGCGCTTAAACGAGCATGACCGCGAACCGATTTTAATCAAACGCAACGCTCAACAAGCTTCACTCGAACGCTTCGTCGTCATCGCCGATGCGCGTTTCTCGGCACTGCTTGCCACCGTTACCAACCCGTCGCAATCCGGCGAAAGCACGCGCGACGATGTTATCTGGACGTTTGAACCGGACATCGTATATTCCGCCCTCGAATACTTGATGGCTCGCATTTCGGCGGAACGTCCGTTTCAAGCGGCGGCGTTTTCAGCTGCCGTGCGAAAGTGTATGCCGAAAGCGACCTCGCTTCAGTTGACCGTATCGGTGACGACGAAACTCGCGCGCCTGCTTCAAGAACAGGCGGGACGCGAAATCGCCGTCGGACGCATTGCGACCGCGATTCGTAGTTCATTGGAACTCGAAGACATTTTGAAAACAACGGTGGATGAAGTCGGCGGGGCGTTGAACGTACAGCACTGCGCGTTGCGCGTCGAAGGCGAAAACACCGCTCCCGCACTCTCCACTTTCTACTTCCGCGACCACGAGAACGCCGACGACCGCACGGAACTCGAAGGCGATTTGAATGCTTATAGCGTGCGGCTTGGCGGACGACTCAAGAACTATGTGCGCGACGGGCGCAACCACGCCGCGATGATGAAAACCGTCGGGCTGGAAGATAGGCAGAACGTGCAACCCGTCGCCGCCGTGCCGCTCTTTTACGGCGAGCGATGCATGGGTGCGTTGATGGTGCGCTCCGACGATGAGATGCGCGTGTGGGAAGAATCCGAACTGCAACTGCTCCGCACGGTTGCCGACCAAGTTACGGTTGCCGTCAATCACGCGCGCCTCTACGCCGAGAAGGAACAACAGGCATTGACCGACGCCCTGACGGGCTGCGTCAATCGTCGTCAATTCGAGATACAGCTTGAGCGCGATATTCAACTTGCGACCCGCTCACGTCAACCACTTTCGCTTATCATGCTCGACATTGACCATTTCAAACGCATTAACGATACCTACGGACACGGAGCGGGCGACGATACCCTACGCATCTTTGCCGATGTCTTGCGTCAAGAACTGCGCGGCATTGACACCGCCGCGCGCTATGGCGGCGAGGAGTTCGCCGTCATCCTGCCGCAAGCCGACCTCGAAGGCGCGCGCCGCGCCGCCGAGAGACTCCGCGAACGCATCAGCAAAACCGATATTCCACTTGCCGGTCACATCACCGCATCGCTTGGCGTGGCGACCTTCCCGCTTCATGCCTGCACGCGCGAACAACTCGTGACGCTTGCCGACCGCGCCCTCTATGACGCCAAGCATTCGGGACGCAATCGCGTTTGCACTCCCGATTCTTCGACGACCGACATTACAAACGAAATGTTCGATGCCCTCGAACACCCGTTGACCGAAGCCGAAGTCGTTCACCTCTCCGATTCCGCGCCGTTGCATTAGCGTCAGTTCGACTAAGCAGCCCCGTTAGGGCAATGGCATTAAGTTAAGAAAATAATCGCCCGTTTGGAGGCGGGCTATGCCCGCCGTGCGCGGGGACGGCGGGCATAGCCCGCCTCCAAACAACCTTAACTTAATGCCATTGCCCGAAAGGGGCGACACAATCATAGCCCACGGCGTAAGCCGTGGGTTACAGGCGAGATTGAATTGGAAGCCCCGTCAGGGGCGACACAATTCGTCCGCATTTGTGTCGCCCCTGACGGGGCTTATCTGTCATCTTGTACTTGTTCCCACGGCTAACGCCGTGGGCTATAACTATGTCGCCCCTGACGGGGCTGAAGGCGAACCGCCTTACGTCGAACCGACGTTAATTACCCGTCGTCTTTTCTATCTTGAATTTTCCCGCGCTGTTCGTTTCAACAACCGGATTGACGGTTAGTTTTTCGGCGGCTTTGACTGCCTTGTCATTCGTCGGTTCAACGCGCTTCTTTAACGCAATCGTGCTTTCGAGCGAACTGTAAATCTGCAAGTACATCTGCGTTTCGCGCGGTATCAGCGTGCGCCACGCCGTGCCGCCGCGATTGATGTACCTACCGAGTTTGACGGGATTCGAGTTGTATCCGGCGGCGATGAGTTCGGGACACGACGCCATTTTGGTTTGATACGCGAAGTTGACATCCGCGTCTTTCAGCAGGTTGTTCCAAGTCATCTGCATGTACAACAACATCGCTTCGAGGGCGTTGCCGTGATTACGCATTCCGGTCACGAAATCGGGATTGAGTCCGATTGCCGGATAGATGTTTCGCATCATCTGATACGTCGCCGGAATCATCTGCACCATTCCGCCCGCCCCCGCCGTACTGACCGAATAACGATAAGTGTCGAGTTTGTTCAGAGCGTACAAAGCATAAACTTCTTCATAAAGTTCGCGGCGGCTTTCCGTCAAAAATCTTTGATGGTCAACGTGTTCGACGACAGCGAGACGCTCCGCGATGTCGAGAACTTCGGGAGCGGTGACGTGACCTTTATCTTTCAAACGCTTCGCCGCAAGTTCAATCATCGTGTGAACATAGTTCTGCCCGTCGCGCACCAACTCCGGCGATATCAATGTCGGGTGCGCCGATGTGTAATACGCCATTTCGCGGAATCTGCCGAACTTCTCAATCGGATATTCGACGACGAGCGGCATCAACTGGCGTCCCGATAAATCGAAGATTGCGATTGCCGTGTTGACATAGTTGGGACGCAAAACGCGGACGCGCACGTTCATGCCTTGCACCGTCGTCAAGGGTATCTCCATCCCGCGTTTGAGGAACGAACTTTTCGGAATGCTCAACGTGTGAACCTGCGATGAATCCGGGTCAAGCGCGGCGAGCGTCACGAAATAGAGATTCGGCGTCGCGGCAAGTGAGGTTAATTGCACACGCCCGCGAAGCACGCGCTTGGCTTCCTGCGTGTGTTCGTCAATCTTGTTCGGTGCGATAGGCTTGAGCGGTTTGAGAGCGATAAAGGGAAGCGGCGTCGGTGTGAACTTCGGTGTGAATCGCGGCGTTAAACTTCCGGCGGCATTTGGCGATGCGGCGGAGACGGGCGCGGACGTTGTGCCTGACGGTTTAACCTGCATCGTGTTTGTCAACGACGGCAACGATGAAGGCGAAGGCTTCGGCGTGACGATGTTAGGCTGCGCCGTCTGTGTGGTTTGCGGCGGCGTGGCGGACGGATTCTGCTTCACCCCTGCGGCGGGGGGCGTCGTCACGGTGCGCGGACGCACGGCAGGCGTTTGTGTGTTCGGCGTTTGCGCGAACGCGAGAGGAGCGGCGACGGTCAACATCGCGGGTAACAGAAATCGTTTCATCGTATTTGCTTCTACATTTGTGAATTGAAATGATGATATGAATGCGCGCGAAGGTCTCCCGCGTGCATCGGAACTTTTAGATTCGCGGCTTAACACAACGGTTGTCAAGTCTTAATTTCAACCGCTTCGTAAAACGATTTGTGCCACCCGGTAAGCCTCTAAGTTAATATGTACCAATACGTTTCACGGCTTGGGCATTCTGACCGCCACATATAGTTCACATCTATAACATCAACCTGACCTCTCACGAAACAGTCACATTGCCGCTTGTTCTTCATGTTCAAGGTTTGTAGTATCACCCTTGTGCCGCAAGCTTCCACAAAGCGCGCACCGCAAGTTCTACCCCAAATCTTACCCGCTTTATAAAAGCAACAATTAAGAAATTCCTCGGAGGTCAGCACCGCATTGATGCTTTCACGTTCTATGTTCCCTCGCACCCTTGCCGCATGTATCGGATTGATGATGCTTGCGTTACCCGTTGCCGCGCAACAAGCCGCCCAAAATCAAGAGGCTGAAATTTTCAACGCTGCGACGCGCCCGCGCCTGACCAACACCGTCGTTTCGCGTACCGCCACCGGCAGCGCGCCCACACTTGAGAACGACATCGTTATCGTCTCCGAAGCCAAGCCTAGTACCTCACGAGCCGTCTCGCACGCCGCCGACATTTCGACCTTCGCCGCTCCGAAGAACTTCGTCCGCCCGTTCGGTTCGTCACACCTTGACCAGATGTTGCTCGCCGCGATTGAAAACCGCATCGGCACGCCCTACGTCTGGGGAGCTTCGGGTCCAACGGCTTTCGATTGTTCCGGCTTCGTGTGGAGCGTGTTTCATTCCGCGAACATAGATTTCGAGCGCAGCAATGCCCGCACATTTTGGTCACGCTTCGCTCCGGCAAGCGAGACGGAACGCGGACGCTTCGGCACGCTCGTCTTCTTCAAAAACCTGACGCACGTCGGCATCGTCGCCGACGACCGTGGCTTTTATCACGCTTCATCGAGTCAGGGTGTGACCTATTCGCTGTTCGATGAATACTGGTCATCGCGCATTGACGGCTTCCGCGTCATCCCCGCCGCCCGCGTCATGCTCGCCTCCGCCGAATAAACTTTCACTTTGGAATAATTTCGCGCACCTCTTGCGGTCGAATGACTGCAAGGGCATCGCGTATATCCGGCAACATGGTCAGCAAATCTTCGAGGATGTTACTTGACTTTAGAACAATCAAGGCAAGGCTGAACTTCGACAAGTTTTGTTGGTAACGAAGTTTGCGGTCGCGCGTCAGAAACACTTCATAAAGTGGGTCAACTAGCGGAAGTAATATATTGTCCGCTAATCCGACAAAGTTCGTATCCAGTGCGTGTTCAAAATTATGTTCGCCCAACTCTCGCAGACGCGGCATTAAATTGTAATTCACACACTCATCAACGAACACTTTCATACTTCGACATCACCGTTTTCAACCATCTCGCCGAGACGTAAAAGCAAGGCTTTAACATCTTCGGCATCCACGTTAGGCGACGCCGAACAAAAGTCGTTGATAGTAAAACCGCGCGCCAGAAATTCAAACAAGTCGGCGATTGGCACGCGCGTCCCCGCAAAAACCGCCGCGCCGCTCATCGTGTTCAGGTGGCGTGAGACGATTAAATCTTCCACCATCGGGCTACTCTTATATTTAGACATCACCGTTCACCTCGACCTGAATCTTAACCCGACGTTCCGAACTCATCAACCCGTTCGCGCGTTTAGTATCAAAGAAACGCAAAGTCGCCGCCGAACCATCTGCTCGCGGCGACTTTGGCTTTTGACGTTGGAACAGTTTCAGTGTTTGTTCATCGCTCCGGCGAGAAATCCGGCGCGCGGTTCTTTATCACGCGCTTCCCACACGACCACGATTTTATCAAGCGCGATAAAGCACGTCTGGTCATCCTCATCGCGCATCTCGACCAAACCATTTGTAACCTTCACCACATCGCCGCGCAGACTCACCGCCCCACTGCACAACACATCCACGCGCTTGCCCGTCATCCCATTCAACAATTCTTCCATAACTTTTACGTTTCTCCCTCAATCAAATCTAATCTACGAAATCTAAAATCAACTCCGCTTAACTTCCACTTTCTACTTTCCACTTTCTACTTTCTACTTTCTACTTTCCCTCCGGCGTCCACTCCCAAACGCTTTCGCCACCGATTTCTTCCACCTCCGGCGGTTCGACAAACGTGATTTTGAATAACGGCAAGACACGCGCATCATTCTGTTGTTTCAACTCGAAGCGATACACGTCGTAGTAAGAACATCGTGTGCGGTTCGGATACTCACGACACACGGCGGGACGCGCGTGATAAACACCGCAACCGCGCGTCTTCTTATCGAGAAACATGCACGATTCGCCGAGCAAAGGGTCGTTCGCGCGCCTAAGTATGCGCTCGCCCGATTCCTTATGAATCTTCGTGTACCGCCGCGCCGCGACTTCATGCGTGACGCCGAAATACTTGGCGAGACGATTCAAATCGCGCTTGCTGATTGCGACGCGCTCGTAAATCGAACAACAGAACGCCGGACACTTATTGCAATCGAAATGCACGCGCGATTGTTCATCCGTCACCTTTTTGCGTTTGAGTTCATGCCCCGCGAGTTCACTATCCGCAACCCCGACATCCTTGATTCGCTTGCCCATCGTTCACCCGCTTCGCATCAACGCCGCTTCGACTTCTGATATTCGCTCAACAACAATTCCATAAACTCATCGCGCCGCTCATACAATCGTTTCGGCTCGCGCGGTTCGTGACGTGTCAGGGCATACGCCGTGATGATTGGCAGCGCGACCGTCGAATCAACATAACACACCACCGCATCGGGCAAACGCTCCGGGTCAATCTTGCCCCACGAGACTGCCTCCGACGGCGATGCCCCGCTAAGTCCCCCCGTGTCGGGACGCGCATCCGTGATTTGTAAAAAGTAGTCATGCCCGCGTTCGTCTATGCCCAAGACTTCTTGAATCTGCGGCTCGGTTTGAAGCATGAAATTTTTAGGTGAACCGCCACCCAAGATGAAGACCGCCGATTTGCCGCCGTGCTTTCTGCCTTTATCGCCTTTGCCGTGAATCGCTCCGCGCTTTGCCGCGAGGACAATCGCCGCCGTTTCATTTACATCCAACGACGGGTCGAACGCGAGTTTATTTCCCTGAAGGGCTTTCGCCGCGACGTTCATGCCGATGCTCGAATCACCGGGCGATGACGTGTAAATCGGCACGCTGTATTCAAAGGCAGCCGCGAGCAGTGATTTCTTTTTGATGCCCAACTTGTTTTCGCGTTCGCGTACATACTTGCCGCACAGGTGATGAAATTCGGCGGTTGACATCGTGCGTTGAAACTCGTCGCCTTCAATCAAGCGACGGAAAAACTCATCTGTATCGAGCAATACCGAATAATCGAAAAAGATGTCATAGATACGCACGACTTCTTCTTCGCGCAGAACAATATCGGAGAGCGTCGCGCTGCCTTGATGCAGGTCAAGCCCGATGCCGAAATGCGCGTCGTGATAGAGGTTTGCCCCCGTCGAGATTATCCAATCCACGAAGCCCGCTTCGATTAAAGGAATCAGAGCCGAGATACCAAGCCCTGCCGGAGTCAGCGCGCCCGTGAGCGACATGCCGACGGTCGTATCGGGTTCGAGCATCTTCTGCGTGAACAGTTGTGAGGCTTCGCGGAGTCGCGCGCCGTTGTACGCGATGAAAGCATCATCAACCAAATCGGCAACCGTGATGTTCGCCTCAATCGGTCGCGGGTCAATGCGTTTGCCGCTTAGATAACGGCTTTTCTTCTTTGCCATCGGTTTGATGTTTTGACTTTGTGATGTTAGGAATAAACTTGTTTGCGGTCAGCGATCTTCACTACCAATACGATTAACCTGTCATCTTCAATCGTGTACAGAATACGAAAATCACTGACGCGCACACGATATAAATCATCTTTACCGGCGAGTTTCTTGACACCGTGCGGGCGCGGTTCGATTGCTAATTCATCAATCTTCGGTTGCAAGCGATGCTGTATTTGCTTGTCCAACTTATCCAGTTGCTTGCGCGCGGCAGGTGTGATTTGAATATCGTACATAACGCTTACAAGCCGAGTTCGCGCTTGACTTCAATCCATGATTTAGTGCCGCCGTTGATGCGCGCGTCTTCAAGGGCAGCGAGCGCGTCACGGAGGTCTTCGGCATCTTCTTCTTCGCTGATGTAATCTTCCGTGTTCTCAAGCAAGGTCACTAAAACCCGCGTGCCTTCGGGGACTTCGACGTGTTCCAATAACTCGATTTTGCCCGCCCGCACAATCGCTTCCACAGTAGTCAACATAAAATCCTCTTCCCTTTCTTTGGTGTCATAACAGATGGGAGATGACTAAATTTCAACCTTTGTCATCAAGCATCCGCGTTTGCGTCCGTGTTCGCGTCCACTCCGTTTGCCACGCCTTCACTCGCGCGACGAAGCCTAAGGCGCGCGACGCGACGCTCATCGGCTTCCAAGATTTCGACATCCAAGCCTTTGAACGTGAAGGTCGAACCCGTACGCGGGACTTTGCCGAGGTGGTTGATGACGACTCCGGCGACGGTCGTCGAATCGTCGTCTTCTAATTCCATGTCAAACAACAATTCGATTTTGCCGATTTCCGTCGAGCCTTGAACATCGAAATAACCGCCTTCGGCTTCGACGATTTCGACGATTTCATCATGCTCCGTGTCTTCGTCTTCAATCTCGCCAACGATTTCCTCAAGTATGTCTTCGACCGTGACCAAGCCTTCGACGCCACCGTATTCATCCGTGACCATTGCGAGTTGAACGCGCTGTTGTTGCATCTCTTGAAGCAGGTGGGCGATGGGTTTGGTTTCCGGCACGAAGTATGCCGGACGCAATAGAGATTCAATCGTGTCGTCTTCCCTTCCGTCAGACCAGCATTGAAGCAAGTCGCGGACATAGATGATGCCTTCGACGTTATCAATCTGGTCACGATAGACGGGCAAGCGCGAATACTTGGTTTCGTTCACGAGGTCGCGTGCCTGCCGCACGGAAGCCGAAAGCGGCAGGGCGGCGATGCGATTGCGCGGCGTCATCACTTCATTAACGCGCGTGTCACCGAACTCGATGATTGAATGAATCAGTTCGCCTTCCTGTTCTTCGATGATGCCTTCTTCTTCACCGACATCAATCAAAGCTTGAATGTCGTCCTCGTCCGTGTCTTCCGTTTCTTCATTCGTCGTCGCCGCATCGTCGGCTTGGTCGTTTCGTTTCTGCGCGGCGGTCGAACGCGGAAACACCAGCCGCGCGATGGGTTGATAGAGCGGGCGGGCGACGGGCAATGTCGTGAGCAGAATTTTTTCAGGATTACGGACGGCGATTAAACGCGGCACGATTTGACGAAAGACAAGGGCGATGAGAAAGCTGGCGACGAACGCGAGCGGCGTCAGGCGCGGGTCGGGGAAAAGGCGGAAGAAAATCGAAGTCAACAACACCGAAACCGCGATGAGCAAAGTCTGAATCGCAAAGCTTAACGCGAAGCGGAAACGCGGACGGTTCTCGGTAATCTCTTTGATGAGGATTGCGCCAGCCGGACGCGGGCGTTCTTCGGCTTCGGTGATAAGACGGCGCAAGCCGACATCGCTCATCAGGCTAAATGCCGAATCAACCGTCGCCACGAACACAAGAGCGGCGAGCGACAAACATGTCAGTAGTATTTCTATCTCCATATTTTGAACGGAGATTATATGCCAAGTCGGAGGCGTAAGCGCATCTCTAATTCGTTCATCTCGCCCTCGTCGGTCGTGTGGTCATAGCCGTGTAGATGAAGCAACCCGTGCAGAATGAGTTGCGCGATTTCCGCGTTGAAAGTCATGTCATGTTCCTTCGCTTGGCGGGCGGCTTGCTTCGTACAAATCACGATGTCGCCCGCCGACGGGCTTGCCGCGCTCTCGAACTCGCTCTGTTCAGATGGAAACGAAAGCACATCCGTCACCCTATTCACGCCGCGAAAGTCGCGGTTTAGTCGGCGTATCAACGCTTCGCCCGCAAAAACAACTGTCGCCCCTTCGGATGCGTTCTTCGCCCGTTTGTTCTTCGCCGCACTATTCGTCACGCGCTTGACTTC
The DNA here is from genome assembly GCA_024330265.1 of Pyrinomonadaceae bacterium MAG19_C2-C3. Taxonomy (GTDB): domain Bacteria; phylum Acidobacteriota; class Blastocatellia; order Pyrinomonadales; family Pyrinomonadaceae; genus JANDLT01. The sequence goes on from JANDLT010000049.1 coordinate 9,978, forward strand.
ACTTAATGTGCGCACGGTGAACGCTCGCCATCGCTCCGCGTCAAGCGTGTGTTTTCGTTGGCGGTTAATAATTTCGATGTTACTCGACATTGATTGCTTCGCCGCGCATCACATCCCGCCCGACTTCGATGCTTCTTCGTAAGCGCGAACAATCAGCTGTACCAGACGATGCCGCACGACATCTTTCTCCGTGAAATAAACAAACTCGATGTCGGGAATCTTTGCCAAGATGCGCTCGGCTTCAATCAGCCCGCTTCGTCTGCCGGTCGGCAAGTCAATCTGCGTCATGTCGCCCGTGATGACCGCGCGTGAGCCGAACCCGATGCGAGTCAGAAACATCTTCATCTGCTCGCTCGTCGTGTTCTGCGCTTCATCCAAAATCACGAAAGCATTGCCCAAAGTTCTTCCGCGCATGAAAGCGAGTGGTGCGACTTCGATGATGCGCTTCTCAATCAGTTTGGTGACGCGCTCGGCGTCCATCAAATCAAACAGCGCGTCATAGAGCGGACGAAGATACGGGTCAATCTTTTCCTGTAAATCGCCGGGCAAGAAACCCAAACGCTCACCCGCTTCGACCGCCGGACGCACCAGCACAATCCTATCAACCTGCTTCTGCGTCAAAGCCTGCACCGCCATCGCCACTGCTAAGTAAGAGTTGTGATTAACAAAACCGTTGGCGATAAACGAATGCGTTTCCGGGACAGTCAAGTCAAAGACTTCGGCGCGCGAGGGTTTGATTGATTTAATTTCGAGAAACAGCAAATTGCGTGTTAGTAAGTCGCGCAAAGGCGAAACCAGATTTTCTTTTGCGCCGTGCATTTCCAATACGTCGGTGAGTTGTGCGAATTTTGTGTATGAAGGACGGCGGCGATTCGTGCGGTAATCCCAAAATAGTTTGTGTTCGGCACGCGACAATACAACATCGCGCACAGCGTTATTGAGATGCGCGCTCGTGTACGGCAGCAAATCAACATTGACGTTAAAGCGCGCGGCGACGAGTCTGCGCTCTCGCTTGCGCGTTAAGTTAAAACCTATGAGTTCGTGAAAGCGTTCGGCTTCCGCGCCCGCTATCGTCAACAGGTGCGAAGTGTGGGGTTCGTTCTTGTACGTTCCGCGTTTAATTGAACGTCCGGTGACGATGCCGAAATTGAGTAAAACGATTTGCGTTTGCTTGATGAGATTTTCTGAAATCGAGTTGAGCGACACCAAGCCGTCGCGTTTTTCGATTGTGCCGTCGGCATCGAAAAGCCCGCGCATGAAAGCACTGACTATTCGCTCCGGCGCATGGAGAATCAAATCGGGAATGCACTTGGTCGCGGCTTTGCCGGTTGACATGCCGAGATGAGCGAGCAAGCGATAAAGCTGTGAACTGGCTATGACGTAGTTGTTCTCGCCATTAGGGAAAACGTGCAAATCGAATCGCGCCGCGAAGCGTTTGAATTTATCAACGATTTCATCGTCAGCACTTGCTAACAAAACACGATTGCGAAAAGTCAAACAACCGTCGCCCGTCAGCACGCCCATCATGTACGCAAAGTCTTCATCAACCCTGTCAAGTCGCACAGGCTTTGAAGAATGGTCATGCGTACTTCTTTCTGTGTCATTAAACTTGACCGCCAACTTATCGCCGAACATTCGCTGCCCGCGCTGCAACGCTACCGTGTCGCCCGTCTGAATTCGGTCGGCGCGTTTCCATGCAAGATTGCCGCTTTCATCTATGCTTAACAACGGGTGTTCGGGCGTGGCTTCAATCTCGAAACCGAACCGCGTGCTTATCTTCAATGTCTCGCTTTCGCCGCCGCGATAAACGTGCGAAGCCGCTTCTGCGCCGTCAACGCCGTGAATCGTCAAATCTATCGCTTTATATTCATCCTCTTTCAAGTCGCGTCCGAGCGAAGCAATATCAATCATCCCTTCGTTTGTTATCACCAACGAATCGCCCGCGATGCACTTTCCCGTTCCGGCGGGACCTACGCCGAAAACCATCTCCTTGTTTTGCATCGCTTCAATATAACGGCGTTGCATCGCGGTTTTCGGAGCGACGAGTTTTTTGCCCGACGGGTTAAATCTCGCTTTGGTGAAATAGTCGCGCAGGGAATAGGCGCGGTCTTCCGCGATTTGAGCAAAGGCTTCGCGCAGTTCGCGGTCGGTGAAGGTGCGCCCTTCGGCAAAGAGCGACGCGAAATCGTCGAGTATGCGTTCGACGACCGCGACATCTTTCGGGTCGCCGTCAATCGTCAAATCCTGACCGCGCGCATCAATCGTGACGGCGAGCAAGGCTTCGAGGTATTTGATGTTTTGGTCGTGAACGCCGAACAGCGTTTCGATGCCGCGCGGAGGTAGTTCGATTTTTTTCAAATGGGAAAACAAGCTCCTTTGAGAATTAAAATAAGCGGTTGAAAGAGTCGTTAATAGATGTGGAATCGGGAGCGACGGACAGGGGAAGGATGAACGTGTGATGTGTCATTGTTTGATTTTGAGGACACGCTACTATACGCTTGCGCCGGGTGTCAACGAAATCTTCAACGAGCGGCGGGACGCCGATTTTCGGGCGCGCCTTGACACATTTATGACCCGCTTTCTATACTCACCGATTCGCGCCGGACGCCGCCTTGACGACAAATAACGTCGGGAGCGGCGAGACACAACCATTTAACTAATTTTATCGCACTTAAAGTTTTCGGAGATTGAAAGTAAATAATGCCTAATCATAAATCAGCCAAGAAGCGGATGCGCCAGAACGAGAAACGCCGCGAAATCAACCGCAACAACCGCAGCCGCGTTCGCACCGCGATTAAGAAATTGCGCCTCGCGCTTGCCACAGGCGAAGCGGGCGATGCCCAAAACTTACTGCCTGCGACAGTCTCCGTGATTGATAAAGCGATTCAGAAAGGCGTGATTCACCGCAACGCCGCCGCGCGTTATAAGTCGAGACTCACGGCGCGCGTCAATCAAGCCGCCGCACCACCACAAAGCTAAACATAAAATCGTTCACATTACATAAAGCGAAGCGGAGTGTATTTACGCACTCCGCTTCGCTTTGTTGTGATTAAACCGTTAACGTCAAATCGTCGCCCTGTTCTTCGATACGAACGATTGCGCCTTCGGTCACGTCGTCGAAAAGAAGTCGCTCGGCAAGCGGTTCTTTAATTTTGGTTTGAATAAGTCGCGCCATCGGACGCGCCCCGAATTGCTTATCGAAGCCGCGACGGGCGAGCCATGCGCGTGCCGCATCGGAGATTTCGAGCGTGATTTTCTTCGGTGCGAGCGTGCGTTGAAGTTCAGCGATGAACTTATCCACGACGCGCTCAATCGTCGCAAACGAAAGCGGAGCGAAGGCAATCCACGCATCGAGGCGGTTGCGAAATTCGGGGCTGAACGTGCGTTCAATCGCGCCGCGTCCGCTTCCCTTCGTGGTGCTTGTTTCGTTCGTGCGAAGCACGTTTGTATTTTCCCCAAGCGCGTCGCCCGTTTCTCTTACTCCTTCACGCAAACTGCTTTTCGCTTCCGGTTGAAAGCCGATTCCCCGGTCGCTCATTTCGCGCGCTCCGGCGTTCGTGGTCATAATCAATATGACGTGGCGGAAGTCCGCTTTCTTGCCGTTGTTGTCGGTTAAGGTCGCGCTGTCCATGACTTGAAGCAGGATGTTGAAAAGATTCGGGTGCGCTTTCTCTATCTCGTCCAACACCAAAACCGCGTAAGGCGTTTTCGTGACGGCATCGGTCAACAAGCCGCCTTGGTCGAAACCGACATAGCCGGGCGGCGCGCCGATGAGACGCGAGACGGTGTGGGCTTCGGCGTACTCGCTCATGTCGAAGCGAAGAAATTCGACGCCCAAACTTGCGGCGAGTTGTTTGGCGAGTTCGGTTTTGCCGACGCCCGTGGGACCCGAAAACAGGAATGAACCCGTCGGTTTGTCCGGCGCGCCAAGCCCTGAACGCGCGAGTTTGATTGCCTTGACGACACGCGAGATGGCTTCGTCCTGCCCGTAGATGACGGCGCGTAATTCCGTTTCGAGATTCCGTAGTTTGTCTTTCTCGTTACTCGCCACCGTGACCGTCGGGATTTTGGCGATGCGGGCGACGACGATTTCGATGTCGTTCGGGCGAATCGTTTTCGGGCGTTTGTTTTCGGGAAACAGTTTGACGTAAGCACCGGCTTCATCAATCACGTCAATCGCTTTGTCGGGCAAGAAGCGTTCGTGAATGTGTTTGGCGGAGAGTTCGGCGGCGGCGCGCAAGGCTTCGCTCGTATAACGTATGCCGTGATGTTCTTCGTAACGCGACTTCAAACCGTTTAGGATTTGAATCGTTTCTTCGATGGTCGTCTCACCGATTTCGATTTTCTGAAAGCGACGCGCGAGGGCGCGGTCACGGTCGAACGCCGCTTTGTATTCGGCGTAGGTCGTCGAACCGATGCACCGCATATCGCCGTTTGCCAAAGCGGGTTTGATGATGTTCGAGGCATCCATTGAGCCGCCGGAAACCGCGCCCGCCCCGACGATGGTATGAATCTCGTCAATGAACAGAATCGCGTTATCTAATTCCTTGATGCGCGCGATGACGGCTTTCAAGCGTTGCTCAAATTCGCCGCGATACTTCGTTCCCGCGAGCAGCGCGCCCATATCGAGCGCGAAGACGGTTGCCGAACGAAGCACATCGGGAACGTCGCCTTCATAGATTTTCAATGCCAGACCTTCGGCTATCGCGGTCTTACCAACGCCGGGTTCGCCGACGTAAATCGGATTGTTTTTCCTTCGACGGCAGAGAACCTGAATCGTGCGGCTCAACTCTTTTTCGCGCCCGATGAGCGGGTCAATTTTCCCTGCGGCGGCGCGTTCGACTAAATCAACCGCGAACGCCGCGAGCGGGTCGGCGGGCATCTGCGCCGTGTCCTCGTCATCGGTGAACGCGCCCATATCATCTTCTGTGTGACCGAAAGTGCCTGCGTGTTTGCCGTCGGACGCGACTTTCGAGATGCCGTGTGAAATGAAGTTGAGAACGTCTAAGCGCGAGATGCCCTGTCGTTGAAGAAAATAGACGGCGTGCGAACGCTCGGCTTGAAACAGGGCGGCGAGAATGTTGTTGCCGTCAATCTCTCCTTGACCAGAACCTTCAGCCTGTGAGAGAGCGTATTCCAAAACCGCCTGAAACATGCGCGTCTGTTCCGGCATCTGGTCTTCGCGTTCCGGCAGAGATTCCATTTGTTCATCGAAGAACTTGACGACTTCATCGCGCAAGCGTGCGGCATCGCCGCCGCACGCGCGAATCGTGCGACTCGCCGTGCGGTCATGCGTCAAGGCGTAAAGCAGATGTTCGAGCGTCAGAAATTCGTGCTGCCGCTTAATGGCTTCGTTGACGGCGACGCTTAGTGTGGCTTGTAGTTCTTTGGCAATCATGGTGTTAGTAGGCAGTAGGCAGTAGGCAGTAGGCAGTTAAAGATAAGTTCTTCGCTGACCACTGACCACCGACCACTGACTACTCATTCCTCTTCCACCGTGCAGAGCAACGGGTATTCGTGGGTTTGTGCGAGTTCGATGACTTTCGCGGCTTTGGTGTCGGCGATTTCAAACGTGTAGATTCCGGCGACGCCGCTGCCTTCTGTGTGAACGGCGAGCATGATGGCGACGGCTTCCGTCTCGGTGCGCGCGAACACGGTTTGCAAAACGAAGATGACGAAATCCATGGTCGTGAAATCGTCGTTGTGCAAAATGACTTTGTAGAGCGGCGGACGCTTTAAGCGCGGGCGACTCGCAACCGCAACCGCGTCTTCCTGTTCTCCGGTGTACGTCTTCGGCATCGTCACTCACATCCTCGTGTGCTTTGAAAATCAAGGGTGAAACTGTTCGCGGTAAGCATATCAGCACGGTGCGGCTTGGCTGAAACCGGAGAAGATGTTGGACGCACGAGGCATTAGGTTAGTTGCGTGTTAGTTATGTGAAGCGTGCGCGTAATTCTAAGTCGCTTTTTCTCAGTATTTTAGCTGTTTCCAATGTGCGCTCGAAAAATGTCCCATGAGCCTAGCTTCGAGGAACGCGAAAAGCCCCTGAAAGCTGGAGATTTTGGCGAAATGAATTACGCGCACGCTTCAGTTATGTGTTTGGCGTGTGCATGTCGGGCGTGCGCTTGAAACCGTCACGAAACGCATCGTTAGATTGTCAGGTTCGCTTCACCCGCGATAGTCTGACGGACGATGATTTCACACGTCGTTTTTCCAGACCCGCGCACTATGACGACGGGCGAAGGCATCGTCGGTATCGGCGGCGACCTTCAGCCCGCGACGCTCATCGCAGCGTATCGCGCGGGAATCTTTCCGTGGTTTTCCGAAGGGATGCCGATTGCGTGGTTCTGTCCCGATGAGCGTGCGATTTTGCGCTTTCGCAATCTGCACATCTCGCGCAGCCTCGCACGTGAACGCCGCCGCACGACGTTTCGCTTTACCGTCAATGGAGATTTTCCGCGAGTCATCACAACCTGCGCGCACATCCGGCGGGCAGGCGAAAGCGGAACGTGGATAACGCGGGCGATGATTAAAGCTTATCGCCGTCTGCATGAATTGGGTCACGCGCACAGCGTCGAAGTTTGGGATGAAGATGAACTCGTCGGCGGGCTTTACGGTGTCGAAGTTGATGGCACATTCGCGGGTGAAAGCATGTTCCACACGCACTCGAACGCTTCAAAGTTCGCGTTGCTTCACCTCATCGAACATTTGCGAAACGCCGGACTCGAATGGATTGACGTGCAGATGATGACGCCGCACCTCGAAGCTTTGGGCGCGGAACTCGTGACGCGCGATGAGTTTCTCGACTTGCTCGCACAATCACAGCGTAAAGGTTTGAAGTTATTCGACAAAGTTATTTGACGTGATTGTTTAACCGGAATGTCGGGAGTTTCGCGCGGTAGATGAAAACGGTGGAACACACTATAATCCCGTTTTGATTCAACACATATATTTCAATCAAACGTAATTTCAAAGGATAGTTCGCGCAACACGGCGCAATGAAACATTGTCGCGGCGGCGCGGACTGTGTACAGCAGAGAGGATTACCAACTTGGCGACTCAACAAAACGGCTCAAATGGAAATGACGGCAGCGTGTTTGACGTGACGATTATCGGAGCGGGTCCGGGCGGCTATGTCGCGGCGATTCGCGGCTCGCAGTTAGGACTCAAAGTCGCGCTCATCGAAAAAGATAAACGCTTGGGCGGAACGTGCGGACTGAGAGGTTGTATCCCGACGAAGCAGATGCTGATGAGCGCGCATCTGTACGAACAGTTCCAACACGCCGAACCTTTCGGCATCACAGCGACCGACATCAAGCTCGACTACTCGCAAGTCTTAAAACGCAAAGATATGGTTGTGACCAAGAACGCCAAAGGCGTTGAGTTTTTGATGAAGAAAAACAAGGTCACACAGTTCAAAGGCTTCGGCAAAATCACGGGTGCAAAAGACGGCACGCAACAAGTCGAAGTCACAGGCGAAGACGGCAACAAGCAGATCGTTCACTCGAAAAACATCATCATTGCGACGGGTTCAGTCGTGCGTCCCATTAAAGGTTTCGAGACCGACGGCGAACGTGTGATTAACTCTGACCACGTTTTAGAGACGATGACCGACATGCCGAAATCATTGCTCGTAATGGGCGCGGGCGCGGTCGGCGTCGAGTTCGCTTCGGTGTTCTCGCGCTTCGGTTGTGAGACCACGCTCATCGAACTCATGCCGCGACTTCTTCCAATCGAAGACGAAGAAGTTTCGGCGGAACTCCAAAAGTCATTCCGCAAACGCGGCATCAAACAACAGATCGGCACGAAACTTTCAGGCATGGAGCAAACCGATTCGGGCGTCGTCGTCACAGGCGAAACGGCGGACGGCAAACCCGTTCGTCTCGAAGCCGAAAAACTCCTTGTCGCCGTCGGGCGGATGCCCTTCCTCGAAGGCATCGGCTTAGAGAACACGAAAGTCAAAGTCGAGCGCGGTAACATCGTCGTGGATGATTTCTGTCGCACCGATGAACCGAACGTCTTCGCCATCGGCGACGCGATTCCAACACCTTGGCTCGCGCACTTAGCTTCAAAAGAAGGCATTCTCGTCGTCGAACAAATCGCCGGACAAAAGGCGCACCCGCTCAACCTGCGGCTCGTTCCAAGCTGCACTTATTGCGACCCCGAAGTCGGCAGCGTCGGATTGACGGAAGCCAAAGCGAAAGAGATGGGATATGACGTGAAGGTTGGAAAATTCCCGTTCTCCGCTTCCGGCAAAGCCCGCATCATCGGCGAGGAAGAAGGCTTCGTCAAAGTCGTCTCGGAGAAGAAGTACGACGAGATTCTCGGTGTTCACATCATCGGCGCGCACGCCACCGAACTCATCGCCGAAGCGTGCGTCGCCATGCAATTAGAGTCCACCGCCGAAGAACTCGGTCGCACGATGCACGCGCACCCGACCGTCTCCGAATCCGTGATGGAAGCGGCGGAAGGCGTGCATGATTTGACGATTCATATTTAGGAAAGTAGGTAGTAGGCGGTATGCAGTGGTTTAGAACCAAGTCGCATATCGTTCTGCCTACTGCCTACTACCTACTGCCTACTGCTTACTACTTCCCATGACCAACAACGAACAACTTGAGGTTTCGCCGCCGGAGCAAGACGCTATTGAGGCGACCGCCGAAGCGACTTCCGCCGATGTCGCGGATGAAGCGGACGCGGAAGATTTCGCGCGTGAGGCGGAAGCGCACGATGAAGTAAGTGATAGTGAAGATGAAAGCGATAAAGCGGCGGACGATGCGGATAAAGAAGGCAAGGTTGGTAAGCGCGAACTGAAACGGCTCAAGAAAGATGAGCAACGGCAGGTTAAACTTGCCAAGCAGACGGCGAAACAAGCCGCAAAGCAAGCGAAACAAACGGCGAAGCGTGAGAAGAAACGCTTCCGAAGTTTTAGTTGGACGGACGCCGCGACGGATGCGGACGGTAATCTTATATGCACGCCGGATACGAGTTTAACAGGCGACCAACTGCTTGAGCTTTATCGTTATTTGAACCTGACGCGCATGACGGAAGAGAAACTCGTCGCCTTGTTCCGGCAATCGAAAATCGTCGGCGGCGTGTTTCGCTCTCTGGGGCAGGAAGCGACCGCCGTCGGCACGGCTTATGCTTTACAACCACAAGATTTCATCGCGCCCTTGATTCGTGATTTGGGTGCGGGGTTCGTCAAAGGCTCGCCCGTGCGTGAAATCTTCGCGCAGTATCTCGCGCGTGCCGATGCGCCTTCGCGGGCAACCGACCTCAACATGCACTACGTTGATATGCGGCGCGGCTTCGTCGGACCCATCTCGCACTTGGGCGACATGATTCCGGTGATGACGGGCATCGTTTTAGCCGCGCGTATGCAAGGCAAAGACACGGTTGGTGTCGCGTATATCGGCGACGGCGGGATGAGTACGGGAGCGTTCCACGAAGGTTTGAATTTTGCGAGCGTGCAAAAGTTGCCGCTCATCGTCGTCGCCGAACATAACTGTTATGCGTATTCGACGCCGACCGCGAAACAGTGTCTCGTCGAAAATCTCGCGGACAAAGCCGCCGCTTATAACATTCCCGGTTTTATCGTTGACGGCAATGATGTCATCGCGTGTTATGAAGTGATGCGGCGGGCGGTTGAACATGCGCGCGGCGGCGCGGGTTCGGTGTTGATTGAAGCGAAAACCTACCGCCGCAAAGGTCACGCGGAACACGACAACCAGCGTTATTTGCCGGAAGGCGAACTTGAACTTTGGGAAACCCGCGACCCGCTCGACCGCTTCACGCGCCACTTGCTTTTCCATGAGATTGCCACCCTAGAAGAACTCGATGCGATGACGGCGGACGTGCGAAAACACATTGACGAAGAAGCCGCGATTGCCGAAGCCGCACCCGCGCCTGATGGCATCCAAGCGGCGTACGATGTTTTCGATAATCGGGCGAATGCTCCGGCGTTGCGTCAAGAAGTAATGGTCAAGAGGTAATAAAGCCATGAGTCTTTTATTGTCAAAATCACCTGCCACTCGTTATGTGTTGCCGCCTAAAGAAGGCAAGTCATGGAGTGATGATATGGGATTGATTTATGCCGAAGTTGAAATTATCAACGGTGGAGACTTGGAACTCGTGCGGCGCGGAGTCACGACGGATGAAAATACCAGACGCATGACGGTTACGATGTTGGTAGATAGCGGCGCATTGATGATGGCGATAAACGAAACCATTCAGAAGCAACTCGGTTTATCACAAGTCGAGACAAAAAGCGCGCAACTTGCTGACGGAACACTGATAGAACTTGCCATCGTTAGTTCCGTTGAAATTCGATTCGCCAATCGGCGCGCAAGCGTTGATGCGTTGGTTTTACCCGGCGATGCGGAACCTTTGCTTGGAGCAATTCCGATGGAATACATGGATGTACTTATTGACCCGCGACAACAACGATTGATAGTAAATCCGGCACATCCATACATCGCGCAAAGTTCATTAAAATAGGTTCTCACTGAAAAGTTGATCATACCGAACGGGTAATAAATGCCGACCACACTCGAACAAAGCGCGACACCACAAGCACCGCCGCGCGGCGGTCTGACAACTTTCGTCGAAGCCATACGTCAAGGCATCTGGGAAGAGATGGAGCGCGACGAAAGCGTGTTCGTCATCGGTGAAGACGTAGGTTTGTACGGCGGGGCGTTCAAGGTCACGGACGGCATGATTGATCGCTTCGGTGAAGGGCGCGTGATTGATACGCCGATTGCCGAAGCCGCGATTGTCGGGGCGGCGTGCGGGGCGGCGATGATGGGGATGCGTCCGGTCGCGGAATTTCAGTTTATAGATTTCATTTCATGCGGCTTCGATATGCTGACCAACTACGCGGCGAAGTCGAGATATAGAACGGGCGTCGGCATCCCGGCGGTGTTTCGCGGTCCGTGCGGCGCAGGCTTGAATGCGGGTCCTTTCCACTCCATCAATGCCGAGAGTTTATTCTTGAACACGCCCGGTCTGAAGATCGTCGAACCCGCGACGGCTTACGACGCGAAGGGTTTAATCAAAGCCGCGATACGCGATGACGATCCGGTTCTGTTCTTCGAGCATAAGAAACTTTATCGCTTACCGCGCCTTCGTGAAGAACTTCCCCGTGATGATTACATCGTCGAAATCGGCAAGGCACGCACGGCACGCGAAGGCAGCGACCTCTCAATCATCACCTTCGGGGCGCAAGTCTTAAACGCTCTCGACGCGGCGGACGAATTAACGAAGCACGGCATCAGCGCGGAAGTCATAGACCTTCGCACGCTCGCGCCGATGGATACGGAAGCGATTATCGCAAGCGTCAAGAAAACCAACCGCGCGCTTATCCTCTATGAAGCACCGCGCACGGGCGGCATCGGCGGCGAAATCGCGGCGCAAATTGCCGAGTACGCTTTTGAGTTTTTAGACGCGCCCGTTGTGCGCGTCGCGGCGATTGATTCACCCGTGCCTTACGCACCGTCGCTTGAGCAATATCATTTACCGCAAATCGCGCACGTCGTGGATACGTGTCGGAAATTAGCAGAATACTAGGAAGGAGATGGCAGTAGGCAGTAGGCAGTAGGCAGAGTGAAGAGGAATTGATTCATTGATTTATCGGCTCATTGAATCAATGACTGAATGAACCAATAAAACAATCTTTCTTCTTCTGCCTACTGCCTACTGCCTACTGCCTACTGACAAACATGAGTACAGAAGTCGTGATGCCGCAGATGGGCGAGTCAATTACGGAAGGAACGCTGACGCGCTGGTTAAAGAAAATCGGTGACAGCGTTGAGCGCGATGAAATGATTTTCGAGATTTCGACCGACAAGGTTGATGCCGAAATCCCTTCGCCTTCCGCCGGAACATTGCTTGAGATTAAGGTCAATGAAGGTGAGACGGTGGAGGTTGGAACAATCGTCGCCGTCGTCGGGGCGGCGGGCGAAGCCGCGTCAAACGGCAGTGCGGCGGTGGGCGCAAGTGAAACTGAAACCAAGATGCCGGACATGGAAGCGACCGCTTCCGGTGACGCGGAACTAACGGCAGGCGCGCCGGTTAGTGAAGCGACGCCCGATGACGCCGCCGCCCAAGTCGCGGCTGACATCTCTGCTTCGACCGGAGCAGAGCAAGCCGCCGAAACCGTGACCGCACCGGAAGAAACGCCCGCTGCCGCTTCGCAACCAAATCAGGCGAGTCAGACGAACCGCGCGGGTGAAACTTCCGATGAAGATGAAGATGCGCGCCCGCGTTCGTCGCCGCTGGTTCGCAATATCGCACGCGAAAACAACATTGATATTTCGCGCGTCGAAGGCACGGGCGCGGCGGGGCGCGTCACGAAAAACGACATCATGAGCTTTATCGAATCGGGTGCGAACGCGAAAACTTCACCCGCTCCGTCTGCTCCAGTTATGCCCTCCGCCGCGCCGCCTGTTCCCGCCGCGCCGCGAACGCAAGTTCAGCCGGGCGTTCAAGCCCCGTCGGTACAGGCTGGCGAAGGCGACCGTGTGGAAACGATGAGCGTGATGCGCCGGAAAATTGCAGAACATATGATTATGTCGCAAACGGTTTCGGCACACGTGGCGACCGTTTATGAAATTGATATGACGCAGGTTGCGCGCTCCCGCGACCGTCACAAAGCGGCGTTTCAAGAGCGCACGGGAACGAAGTTGACGTATATGCCGTTCATCTTCCAAGCGGTGACGAATGCGATTCGTGAGTTTCCGATTTTCAATTCTCAAGTCTCCGGCGACCAGATTATTTACAAGCGTGACATCAATCTCGGCATGGCGGTCGCGCTCGATTGGGGCTTGATTGTTCCGGTCATCAAACGCGCCGATGAACTTTCGATTTCCGGCTTGGCGCGCACGGCGAACGACCTTGCCGACCGCGCCCGCAATAAACAACTCAAACCCGATGAAGTCGCGGGCGGAACATTCACCGTCACCAATCCCGGCGTCTTCGGCGGCTTGTTCGGCTTACCGCTCATCAATCAGCCGCAGGTGGCGATTCTCGCCGTCGGCACGATTGAGAAACGCCCGCGCGTGATAACCACCGATGACGGCGACGAAGTTCTGGCGATTCGCACGATGGCACACTTCGCCCTGTCGTATGACCATCGCGTGATTGACGGCTCGGACGCGGAGAAGTTCTTGAGGCGCGTCAAGCAAACGCTCGAAGCCGGACAATTCACGATTTAGCTTTCAGTTAAAAGCAATCTCACAAATAGTAAAGACGGGGGCTTATCCATGAATCAACACGAAACAACACTAAAAATCTTATTCTTATTTCCGTGTTATTTCGTGTATTTCGTGGATAACCGCCGAAACCGATTTATGAGATTGCTTCTTTGTATGCAACTCAAATCGGGCATCAGTGTTCAAAGACTTGAGACGAAATTGAGGGCGGCGAAAAGGCACGCGAAATTTGAACGCAACTTTTTTCGGTGCCTGACGATAACCGTACATAACTACTCTGCCGCCTCATAAACTGCGAGTACGTTTTACTCGCGTGCCGGTAAATATATTTACCCGCGAATGATGTGTGAAATCTTTGGTGTGATGCTTCCCTTTTCATCTCGCCATGATGTTCACGCCTCATCGCTTTGATTATGCGAGAGAAGTTTAAGTGCTGTTGATTTTTAGCCGTAACTTCCGGGCGCATGGAGATTGAATAAAATGGTTTTCAAAGAATTTAGTAAAGCGAGATTGTTATTGACCGGTTCAGCCGTCCTCGCTTCAGCGTTTGCCTTGACGCCTTTAACCGCCGCGCAAGACACGATGAATCAGGGCGGCATCAGTGGTTCCGCGCAATCGAGCGCGCCGCAACGCACCATTGTCAGCGGGCGACGCGAGACAATCAACGGAACTATCTTGCGCCGCGATGTTGATACTTTTACTTTGCTTGACGAGCAGGGTAGCGAATTGACGGTGCGAATCGGCGACGGGACGCAAGTCGTCGAACGCGAAGGCAATCCGTTCCGGCGTGGGCGCAATTACGGTGTCACAAGTCTTTTGCGCGGGCTTGAGGTTGAAGTTCGCGGTCGCGGTGACACGGCGGGTCAACTCCTTGCCGAACGTGTTCGCGTGCGTCCGAGCGACCTTCGCACGGCGCGTTCGATTGATGCCAACGTGCGTCCCGTAGAAGCCCGCGTCGGACAAGTTGAACAGAACGCCGAACGCCTTTCGGGTCAGTTGGACGAACTCGCGGCGGTAGCCAACGCTTCGGCGGGCGGAGCGAAGGCAGCGCAAGAAACCGCCAATGCCGCCATCGGCGGCGTCAACGCGACCAACGACCGCATCTCGGCACTTGACGATTATGTGACACAGGAAACCGCCGCCGTGAATTTCCGCACGGGGAGTGCCGTGCTTTCACCGGAAGCGAAGGCTTCGCTTGACGGAGTGGCGACCAAGTATTTCAGTGCCAAGAATTTCATCATCGAAATCACCGGCTATGCCGATTCGACCGGCAGCGTGGAACGCAATCGCGCGCTCAGTCAACGCCGCGCCGATGCCGTCGTGCGTTACCTCGCGGAACAGCATCGCATCCCGCTTCGCCGCATGGTGACTCCGTTCGGCTACGGCGAAGCCCAACCGATTGCCGACGATACGACGCGCGAAGGGCGCGCTCAAAACCGTCGGGTTGAAGTTAAGGTTTTGGTTAATCGCGGCTTGCAACAATCCGCTCCGACGATGACGCCCGGCGGCGCGACCTCATCGGGTACGTCTTCAAGCGTAATGCAAAACTAGCTTGTCGAATTTCGGCACGGCATACCGAACCGCGCGCAAAACGGGTGAAGCGATACGGAGTTTTAATGACTCACAGCTTTGTCCTCATTTTGCGCGCGGTTCTGCTTTTATGGTTTGGGGTTTGAAACCGAAACCGCGACGGGCAATCGCACTATGTTCCGGTGCATCCTATTTCGGCGGCATCATATTTATCGCTTCACGTTTGAATTGTGGGCAGGTCTTAAAACTATGAACCTCAGAAACGCGATTTCATCATCGCCCAACATCCGTATTTGCATCCTGTGCGCTTTCATCATGCTCGTCGCATGGCACACAACCGCCTCTCCACAGCAACGTCAACGCCGTGTCAATCCGTCGTCGGGCGGGACGACGCAATCAGCGACGCCCGCCACCGCGCCGAACATCTCCGTTCCGGTGACCGCCCCGCCGCCACCGCCGCCGACACCGCGCCCAACACCGCCGCCCGTCGAAGCTGCCGCTCCGATTGAAGACGACGGCGACGTTATCAGTTTCGTTTCCAAACTCGTCGTCGTTCCCGTCGCCGTGACCGACGCGGCGGGTATGCCCGTCAAGGGTTTGACGGCGGGAGATTTCCGCATCGAAGAACGCGGCAAACCGCAGCAAGTCGCGCAGGTCGGCGATGCCGATGAAGTCCCGCTCGAACTCGCGTTGTTGATTGATGTGTCGGGAAGCGTGCAGGGACGTTTTGATTTTGAACTCGAAGCGGCGGCAAGATTTTTGCGACAGATTATGAAGCCGAATGACCGCGTGACACTGTTCGCCGTTGATACCGCTCCGCAACGCATCGGCACGCCGCGCGCCACGCTC
The DNA here is from genome assembly GCA_024330265.1 of Pyrinomonadaceae bacterium MAG19_C2-C3. Taxonomy (GTDB): domain Bacteria; phylum Acidobacteriota; class Blastocatellia; order Pyrinomonadales; family Pyrinomonadaceae; genus JANDLT01. The sequence continues at coordinate 25,565 of JANDLT010000049.1, forward strand.
GACGAAGCATTAGCCCAACTGAAACTTATCCAACCGAAGCGACAGGCGACCGCGTTCTTCGATACGGTTGTCGAAGCCGCGCGTTATCTCGCATCTTCAACGCCGCCGACTTCGCGCCGCGTGATTGTGTGTCTCTCCGACGGTGAAGACACCAACAGCGAACGCATGAAAGCCCGCATCGAAATTGCCGCCCGCCTCGCCCGCAGTCAAGGTGCGACAAGAAAAGACGACCCGAATTACATCGCTCCGCAAGTCGAGCAGACGCAGGCACAGACGCATGATTTACTACTTCGTGCGACGCTGCCGGAAGTTCAACGCGCCGATGCCGTGTTCTATGCCATCAATCCGGCGGGCGGTTCGATTTATCTCAATGTGCGTGCGCGGCGCGGTCAAGACGGAATGCAAAAGATTTCCGCGACGACCGGCGGCACGAGTTTTCTGCCCAACGTGCTGGAAGATTTAGACGCCGTGTTTAATCAAATCGCCGCCGAATTGCGCGCTCAATACTTAATTCAATACTACTCAAACAACACCGCGACGACCGGCGAATATCTGCCGATTCAGGTTCGCACACCAAACCGCGCTGCCCTGCGCGTCCGCGCCCGACAAGGTTATTACTCGAAGTAGTGATAAGGGACGAGGGATGAAATCATCAAGGTTTTGTCCACGCTTGACTCCCAAAACTATTCGGTACAATCGCGGTCGCCGCCTGTGCCGCACCGGAAGATTTGCGGTGCGTATTCGTGCGTCAGTTCACGCACGCCGCGATAGGTTTGCGTCTCGCCGTAATTCTCTTTCGTCCAACCGAGTTGCGTGCGGGCGCGCCATGTTTCGTTGAAGGCGCGCGGTTCGTTTGCGCCGTAAAGGTGTCGGGCTTCGTGAAGCAGCACGGCGGCGCGTTCGGTATCATCAACCGGGAGCGTGAAAAATTCGGGGTACAGGGTCACGATTTGAAACGGAAAGTTGGTCGCGGCGTAAGCGTCGGCGTGTCCGGTATAACTGTTCCACCAATTATCCGTACCGCGAAAACTGGTGACGTTGCCGAGCATAAAAGCTTCGCCCGTGAAACCCCGCGTGCGTAAGACTTCGACGGCGCGCGTGACCTGTTGTTTCTGTGCGGCGGTGAGCGGTTCGGAAGTGACGATAAGGGAAATGTACGCGACGGCGAGAACAAACCCGACGGCGGCAAACACCGCCAACGCGCGTTGTCGAAACGATATGCGGCTCGGCGCGGCATCATCCGCATATTCACCTGCACTTTGTTCAAACACGAAATCATCTTCCGGCAAATGTTCATCGGGCGGCTGTGCGTCGAATGCCGCCTCGCATCGCGGGCAAACGAGAACATCACCATTGGCGAAAGTGACCAAGCCGCACCACAGGCATTTGACGCGCGAGTGCGAAAGCGAAGCGGGCAACACAGTTTGAGAATCGGGCATAACGCGAAGGAGTCACAACGGAGAAGTGGAGTGTCGGCGGAGAGCGGAAAGACGCGCGGGAAGAAGTAGCCGCGCCCGAACCACTGTAACTAAAGGGCGGGCGCGGCGGCAAGTTTTATCGTTGAAGAAACACGGAAGGACGACGGAGACAGTCGGCTGTTAGCAAACTACATGCGAATCAGAAAAGCGCGCGTATCAAATAAACCGCACCCACGACGATGCCGCCGAGCGCGAGCAGAGCGACGATGGCGATAAGGGCGACGATGAATTTGAATTTGCGAAAACGGTTAGGGTCGGCGGGCGATAAAGATGTTTGCGGAAAATAGGGTGGCGGTGTGTCGGTTGCCATAAAATTAGTTCCTTAAAATTATAAAGTTGATGTGTGATGCGTTGATGATAAGCTTTACGATAAGTTTCAAGCTGTGATGCGACGCACGGCGTCATGTTATTGTAGAATCGAGATTCAAACAAATTAAGTCCGTCTTTACAAACTGAAACCGTCTGCACCGAACCGGAGTTTGCGCGGTTGTCATTTAAGATGACGGCAGCAAACTTCGATAGGGCTTCGATATAGTTTCCTATCACGAGGTCAACAAACAAGCCGTGAACACAAATCAAAATCTTGATGTCTCCGAACACATCGCGGAGAACTTCGGCGCGAATGCTTCTTATGTCGAGAGCATGTTGAGCCGCTTTCGCAGCGACCCGTCGTTGGTTGATGACGAATGGCGCGCCTATTTCGCTGAACTCTTAGGCGACATTGCGAACAACGGCAACGGCTCTCCCGCCGCGTCAACGGCAACTGCGAATCCTTCGCCCGCGACGACGACGCTCGAACCGCAAGCCGCCGCTTCAAACGGTGCGTCGTCATCACCACCGCCGTCGTCGGCTTCGACCGTTGCCGCCTCTCCGACAAGTCCCGCGAATGTTCCGGCAATGAACGCTGCCGCGCCCGCCCGCCCTGCTTCCACCGCGTCGAATGCTTCACCGTCCGCCGCACCCGTTGCGGGAGCGCAGATTTTGCGCGGTGCGGCGTTGCGTATCGTCGAGAATATGGAAGCGAGTTTGAATGTGCCGACCGCGACCTCGAACCGTCGCGTTCCGGTCAAAGTTCTGGAAGAAAACCGCATCATCATCAACCAGTATTTGCAGGAAACTGCGAACGGCAAAGCTTCCTTTACGCACATCATCGCGTGGTCACTCGTCAAAGCCCTCAAAAGTTTTCCGCAGTTAAATGATTACTACGCGATTGTTGACGGCAACCCGTCGCGCGTGCGGCGCGAAGCAATTAACATCGGCATTGCGATTGACACGACGAAGAAAGACGGTTCGCGCACGCTGCTTGTACCGAACATCAAAGGCGCGGACGCGATGAACTTCCGCGAGTTTCTCAAAGCCTACGACGATACGGTTAAGCGGACGCGCGACGGTAAAATCGAGGTCAAAGATTTTCAAGGCACGACGATTTCAATTACCAATCCCGGCACACTCGGCACGGTTTCATCACAGCCGCGTTTGATGGAAGGGCAAGCCGTGATTATTGCGACGGGAGCGATTGAATACCCGGCGGAATATCAGGCGATGGCTCCGGCGATGCTCTCCCAACTTGGCATTTCAAAGAGCGTCAACATCTCGTCAACCTACGACCACCGCATCATTCAGGGCGCGGAGTCGGGCGCGTTTCTCAAACTCGTCCACGAACTCCTCATCGGTGAACACGATTTTTACGATGACATGTTCGCGGATTTGGGTTTGTCTCTGAAGCCTATGCGGTGGGCAATTGACTATAACCCGCCGCTTCTTGGGCAGGAACACGCCGACGACCAGACGCGCAAGCAAGCCGCCGTGTTTGAACTCATGAGCGGGTATCGTTCTTACGGTCATCTCGTCGCCGACATTGACCCTTTGCATACGATGCAACTGCACGACCACCCGACGCTCGATATAGAAGAACACGGATTGACGATTTGGGATTTAGACCGCGAGTTTTTGACGAACAATTTGGGCGGCGTCGGGCGCGCGACTTTGCGTAAGATTTTAGAGACTTTGCGGCGCGCCTACTGCGGGCGCATCGGCGTCGAATATCGCCACATTCAAAGCACGGATGAAAAGAAGTGGCTGCGCGAACGTATCGAATCCATGACGACTCCGATTGATGCGGACATCAAGAAGCAGATTTTATGGAAGCTGATTTCCGCCGAACAGTTCGAGCGTTTTCTGCATACGAAGTTCTTGGGAGCGAAACGCTTTTCCGTCGAAGGTTGCGAAACTATCATTCCGCTTTTAGACCAACTCATCGAACTCGGTGCGGAGCGCGGAGTTGAAGACATCACTCTGGGGATGGCGCATCGCGGGCGTTTGAATGTTCTGGCAAATGTGCTTGGACATTTTTGCGAACGCATCTTCACCGCGTTTGAAGGCTACGTCCACCCGAACTTTCCGGCGGACGAAGGCGATGTGAAATATCATCAAGGCGCGCGGGGTGAGCGCGAAACGGCGTTCGGTACGACGGTTCAACTCACGCTCTCCCCGAACCCTTCACATCTCGAATTTGTTGACGCGCCGGTTGAGGGCATGGTGCGCGCCAAACAGGACGCACTACCTATCGCCCGCGATGAAGCGTGGGACAAAGCACTGCCCGTTTTGCTTCACGGCGATGCGGCTTTTGCGGGTCAGGGCATCGTGATGGAAACCTTGAACCTTGCCGACCTGAAAGGTTATCGCACGGGCGGAACTATCCACATCGTCATCAATAATCAAATCGGTTTCACGACTTCACCCGAAGCGAGTCGTTCGACGATTTACTCGACCGACATTGCGAAGATGACCGCGCTTCCAATTTTCCACGTCAACGGCGACGACCCCGAAGCGGCGTATCGCGTGATGAAACTCGCGCTCGAATACCGTCAGGAATTTAACAAGGATGTCGTGATTGACCTCGTAGGTTTCCGGCGTCTCGGACACAACGAAACGGACGAGCCGACCTATACGCAACCCGTGATGTACGCCCGCGTCAAAGAGCATCCGGGCGTGCGCGCAAAGTATGCCGAACAGCTTGTGCGCGAAAAAGTTTTGACCGACACGGAAGTCAAAGAATTGATTGACGAGCGCGTGCGACGCTATGAAGCGGCACTCGCACGCTCAAAAGAAGCGGCGGCAAATCGCACGAAGCAGACGGAACTTAACGCGCCGATGACGGATGAAGACGGCTCAAGCGTCGTTGAAACAGGCATCGCGGTGAACGTCGTCGAACGTCTCGGACAACACATCGCCGTCGTACCGGAAAACTTCCACGTCAACCCGAAAATGGTTTCGCAACTCGCACGCCGCGCAAAGATGGGCGACGGCAGCGCGCCGCTCGATTGGGCGTTCGCGGAAGCTCTCGCTTTCGGCTCACTTGTACTCGAAGGGACGCATGTTCGACTTAGCGGACAGGATTCGGGACGCGGCACGTTCAGTCATCGCCACTCCGTGATGTACGACACGAAATCGGGCGAGCGTTGGATGCCGCTCGGCGATGTCAGACCGGAAGCGGGGGATGAACACGCGCGCTTTGAAGTTTATGATTCGTCGCTTTCAGAACTCGCGGTGCTTGGTTTCGAGTACGGTTATACAGTTGTCGCGCAAGACGCCCTTGTCCTTTGGGAAGCGCAGTTCGGTGATTTTGCGAATGGGGCGCAAGTCATCTTCGACCAGTTCATCGCGTCAGGCGAAGATAAGTGGAAACAGACTTCGCGCCTCGTGATGCTCTTGCCACACGGCTACGAAGGGCAGGGTCCCGAACATTCAAGCGCGCGGCTTGAGAGATTTTTACAGGCGTGTGCGGAAAACAATCTGCAAGTCTGTGTGCCTTCGACGCCCGCGCAGTATTTCCATTTATTGCGTCGGCAAGTCAGACAGAAGCACCCGCGCCCGCTCGTCGTGATGACGCCGAAATCTTTATTGCGTCTTCCGGCATCGTTCTCGTCGCGCGATGAAATCACAAGTGGCGGTTTTCAACCCGTGCTTGATGACGCGGAGATTGAGCGGCGCGAAGCGGTCAATCGAGTTGTGATGTGCGGCGGCAAAGTCTTTTATGACCTCGCCGATGCGCGCCGTGAAGGTGAAACGAAAGGGCGCGTCGCCATTTTGCGGCTCGAACAGTTTTACCCGTTCCCCGAAACACGCATCCGCGAACTGCTCGCCACGTTTCCGAATCTCAAAGAACTCGTGTGGACGCAAGAAGAACCGCACAACATGGGGGCGTGGACGTTCCTTGAATCACGTCTCCGAAACTTGTTGCCTGACAATGTGAAGTTACGCTACGTCGGGCGCGCCGCTTCCGCCTCGCCCGCGACCGGCTCATACACGACGCACGAATTAGAGCAAACCAAAATCGTGCAGGACGCGCTTAAACTCGAAACACAGCCCGATGAAGTCGTCACCGAACAAGTCCCGGATGTCGGCATCGGAGGGTAATGAAATCACTCACCTTACGCGGTTTTGTCTTTAGCCGCTTTCAAGCGGCTTTCCGCGAAGCGGCACTTAGCCACGCGATTTTATCGCGTGGACGAACGGCAGGAGAAATTGAAGGGCGTTTTAACGTCCTTTTGAAAGTTGGCTTTAGCCGGATGCTAAAGCGGGA
>JANDLT010000050.1 GCA_024330265.1 Pyrinomonadaceae bacterium MAG19_C2-C3
CAACTACCATTCTACTCTGGTCGCTAATCCACTTCTTGGTGTGGCTTCCATATAGGTTGTGTTGACATTTGAATTCACCGATCAATAGCTCCGTCAGGAGCCTTATGTTTATAGGTTGGAGGTTGACTTTTCGAGTCCTCTCGCTCCGTCAGGAGCGACATGTCTGATCTTCGATGTCGCTCCTGACGGAGCGAGAATTGAAATGATCATCATTAAGCTATAAACATGAAGTCCCTCCGGGACTTTTCCAAATGTCAACACAACCTAAGCAGAATGCCGTTCAATGAACACGCTCCGCTAACGACATCGCTCGTGTCTTCTACTTTCCCAAAGATTCATCGGAGCAGTGGGGTGAGTAGGCTCACCAGCACGATAATCACAATCGCCCCGACAACATCCAACAGGATGCCGTAACGAATCATGCGGCTAATCGGCACATAACCCGAACCATAGACAATCGCGTTGCACGGCGTTGATACCGGCAGCATAAATCCGAGACTTGCGCCGAACGTCGCTCCGAGCGCGGGCGCGAGCGGGTCAATGCCCGCGGCGTTGGCAATCGAGATGACGACCGGCACGACCATATTCGCCGACGCTGTGTTCGATGTCGCTTCGGACACTAAAACCGCGACAATGGTTGAAGCAATCAGCACACTCATGTCACCGTTAAGCGGAAGCTGCGCGGTCAGATTTCTGCCTATGCTTTCGGCTAATCCGGTTTGAAACGACAGCACGCCGAGCGCGAATCCGCCGCCGTAGAGAAACACTACTCCCCAATCAATCTTGACCGCTTCGTCCCACGTCATCGCGCGACTACCCTTCGCATCGCCGGGCAGAAGAAACAAGAGCGATGACCCGATAATCGCCGCCACCGCTTCCGGCACACTGCGGTTGATGCTCAAGTAAGTCGGGCTTTGTTCCCCTAACACGAGGGCGATGATACCCGGTACAATCCACAGCGACACCGTGACGGCGAACGCAATCACGACGGATTTTTGTCCGCGCGTCCACGCCCCTAACTTCCCCTGTTCGGCGGCGACAAGAGCGCGGCTGCCGTCTATCTCTTTGACTCCCGCCGGACATAAATAATTCAAGTAGAAAAAGAGAAACAGGAACAACACAACGACGACGGGAACGCCAATAATCGCCCACTTGAAGAACGGAATTTCAACGCCCGTCAGTTGTCGTATGAATCCCAGACCGATGACGTTGGGCGGCGTCCCGATGGGCGTCGCAAGTCCGCCGATTGATGCCGCGAACGATGTCATCAGCATCAACGCGGTCGCGTAACGACGACTTATTGCCTGACTCTCCGGCGATTCGTTATCGAAGAGAAACGCGAGGATGCTCATGCCGATGGCGAACATCATCGCGGTGGTCGCGGTGTTGGAAATCCACGCCGAAATAAAAGCCGTCGTCGCGCCGAAGGCGAACAGTATGCGCGAAGGACTCGAACCGACGACGGGCAAACTCAGGACACCGAACGCGACCCGTCTATCGAGACGATGCAGAAAGATGGCGCGGGCTAAAATGAACGACCCGATAAACAGGAACATCAACGGATCGGCAAACGGCGCGAACACATCTTTCGCCGGAGCGATGCGAAGCACGACACACGCCGCCGCACCGAGCAGAGCAGTCGCGGGCAAAGGCAAACTTTCCGTGACCCATAAGACGACGACCGCCGCCATCACCGCCGCGAGTCTGTGTGCCTGCCAACTCAAACTTTCAAACGGCATCAACATAACCACGAGAAACAGAAGCGGCGCAAGCACGAATCCGGCGCGTCTGCGCCACACTTCAAAACGCGCTTCATTGCTTGTAATCACTTCGAGGGCAGGTTGTTGATTCATTGTTCTTTCGCGCTTCATTCCGGTCATCTTCGCTGGATGTCAACACAACCTAAATCGAAGCACGCAACATTGGTAGGAGATGTAGGGGCAGGGCTTGTCCCTGCGCCGTGTTTTCGGCAGCGAACGGCGGGCAGGAACAATCCCTGCCCCTACGATTATTCGTTTGCTCGTGTGCCAATCTCATGGTTTCTGATTTAGGTGCGCCCGGTGCGCCCGGCGAGGCTTGCGACAATCGCCACCAGTTCGACCGGCTCAATTGGCTTCGGTATATGCACCTGAAAGCCTGCGTTGAGCGCACGCACACGGTCTTCCACACGCGCATACGCCGTCAGCGCGACGGCTAGAACGCGGCTGCCGCCCTGCTCCGCCTCCAGTGCGCGCACTTTGCGGATTAAGTCGTAGCCGTCTTCTTCCGGCATCCCGATGTCGCTCAGTAAGATGTCCGGCTTTGATTGCTTAAACAGTTCTATCGCTTCGGGGACGGACGCGGCAACCGCCACGTCCGCGCCGCACCCTTCGAGTATCGCGCGCAGCAACTCACGCGAATCTTCCTCATCCTCGACCACGAGCAGACGCAAACCCGCGAGCTGCGGCGGGCATTCAAGCGCGGCGTTACCACCGGCTTTCGGATGCCTGCGCTCCGGCGTCTCCGGTTGCTGCCGGGCAATCATCAGGGGAAGTTGCACCACGAAGGTCGCACCGTGTCCGATGCCTTCACTCTCGACGTGGACAGTTCCGCCGTGCAGTTCAACCAGTTGACGCACAATCGAGAGACCTAAACCAAGCCCGCCGTGCGTGCGCGTCGTCGTCTGATCGGCTTGGCGGAAGCGGTCGAAGACATGCGGCAAGAACTCCGGTTCGATGCCCTTACCCGTGTCGGCGACTGTGATCTCGACGTGCGAGTTGACGCGCTCAAGTCTCACCTGTACGCGCCCGCCTTTTGGTGTGAACTTCACGGCGTTAGTGAGCAAGTTCCACACGACCTGCTGCAAGCGGTTGGCATCGCCGGAAACCATGCCCGCTTCCGGGTCGAGCAATATTTGCAGGCGCACGCTCTTGGCTTCCGCCGCCGGGCGCACGCTGTCCGCCGCCGCTTCGATTACGGATGAGAGTTCGACGGGGCGCACGTCGAGCCGGAGTTTGCCGGTGATGATGCGCGACACGTCGAGGATGTCGCCGATTAGATTGTTCTGCGATTGCGCGTTGCGCTCGATAATCTCTAACGCTCGTTGGGCGGCATCCTCTTTGAGACTTCCGCTTCTAAGCATCCGTGACCAGCCCAGGATAGATGTCAGCGGCGTGCGTAGCTCGTGCGAGAGCGTCGCCAGAAATTCGTCCTTGAGGCGGTTCGCTTCCTCGGCTTCTTTGCGCGCGTTCACCTGTTCGGTGATGTCCACGCCGTGCGCGAAGATGCCTGATACCGAGCCGTCCGCTTCAAAGAGCGGCTGGTACAGAAAATCGAGATACCTTTGCTCCGGCACGCCTTCGGGTTCGCGTTGAAGGAAGATGGAGACTTCGCGTCCCTCGTAAGGTTCGCCGCTCTGGAACACTCCGTCGAGTAGCTCGAAGAAGCCCTGCCCTTCGATTTCCGGCAAGGCTTCGCGCACTTTCTTCCCGATCAGGTCACGGTGTCCGACGAGTTTGAGATATGCCGGATTGACCATCTCGAAAACGTGTTCGGTTCCGCGCAGGGTAGCGACGCAAGCCGGAGCCTTCGTGAAGATGTTCGTCAGGCGCGCGCGTTCGACTTCCAGCGACCGGAGTAATCGCTCGCGCTCATCTTCCGCCAGCTTGCGCGCGGTGATGTTGGTAAAGAGTATCGCAACTCTTAGATCTTCCGGCTGCCCCGTGCGGAACGCATAAACATCGAACCAACGGTTCATCGCTTCCGAACCATTCTCAAAGCGCACGGGTTCGCCTGTCTGCGCGACGCGCCCGTAAATCTCGAACCAGTGTTCTTCGAGATTCGGAATAAGTTCGCGCATCGTTTTCCCACTCAACGCCTGTTGAGCCGCGATGCCCGTCAGACGCTCGAACGACGGATTGAATTCTAAAAAGCGGTAATCAACCGGCTTGTCGTTTTCGTCAAACAGCATTTCGACGACGCAAAAGCCTTCATCAATAGAAGCGAACAGCGTTCGATAGCGTTCTTCCGATTCGCGCAGCAGCACTTCGTCTCGCTTACGTTCGGTGATGTCGAACACGAGTCCGTGAAAGCGTTGAGCCTCGCCCGCCGCATCACGGATAATCAGCCCGCGCGCGGCGACCCAGATAATCGAACCATCGGTTTGGACGAGGCGGTAATCAATCTCATATGCGTCGCCCGCCGCAATCGCATCGGCTATCTCCCGCTCGACGCGCGGCAAGTCTTCCGAATGAATCGCGCGCAAGTAGTCGGAGAGCGGCAGAGTTCCTCCGACACACGCTTCGACGGGGACGCAGAACAGCCGCGCGAGGTTCGCGTCGCCCAGCACGCTGCCGGTCGCCAGATCGAGTTCCCACATTCCGGCTTGCGACCCTTCGAGCGCGATCCGCAAAGACTGTTGTGTCTTTGCCGCCGCACGCTCGGCTCGCACGCGCCCGGTGACATCCTCGACACGGCGGATGATATAGGCAACCTCGCCGCGTTCGTCCAAGACCGGAGCGTTCACCGGATTCCAGTAACGCTCCTCGAACCCGCCGCCTTCCGTATCGGGGCGGCGCACGTCGTACTTCTGCGCCGTCATCGTGTCCGGTTCGCGCTTGTGCAGCACTCTTTCGAGCGAAGCGCGCAGGTTGTTCACGCCCGTCGCCGTTTTATCGTCTGGATTATCCGGGAACGCATCGAAGATATGTTTGCCGATGATTTCCGCACGCGCGGTCATTGTCGCTCGCAGATAAGCATCGCTCGCGGCGACGATGATGAAGTCAGGCGTAAGCACAAGGTATGAACCGGGAGCCGACTCGAACAGCGCGCGGAAGTCCGGCTGATGCAAAAGCTGATGATTAGCAATCATAAAGTTGATATTAGCCGGAACGAGATAACCCTTCCCTTGGGTTCAGGCTTCCGACTGCAATCTCTTTTCGTGTGGTCGGTTTTGAGTCCCACTTCTCCACCTCTTTTTAGCATCGCGGACGCGAGATAGCTAATCGCTCATCTTTCGCAACCCGGTAGTTAATCGCTCGACAGTGGTTCATTGCGTGGGATTGTCGTTCCATTTAGAATCAGGCGTGCAATCCCACTTCTCTTTCAGCAAATCATAAATGAGACAAGCGACTCCCGAACTGCTTGAACTCGCCCGGCGGCTACTCGCGCACGAAGCAAAGCAATCGCGTCCGCGCGGCAACGCGGCGGCGATGAAGCGTGCTTGTGAGCGGTTGAGCGAACCTGTCAATTCGCTTGTCGGAGCGGGAGGATTGCGCGCCCTCGTCGCACGCGCGTTGTATCTCGCTAAGCAGGAGTTCGCGTGGCTCGAAGGTGTTAAGGCGGATGAAACCGCCGTCTGTTCGTTTAGTAACTTGGATGAAGCTACTGCCGGGCAACCGGCGGACGAGGCGAGTCGCGGGACGGCACAGATACTCGCCAACATCATCTGGCTGCTCGTCACCTTCATAGGCGACGACATAGTTCTGCGTTTAGTGCATGAAACGTGGTCGGATGTCCCGCTCGGCGAAGCGGCGAAGTCGGGGGGCGAGGAAACGAAGTGATTAAGTTATGAGCGAGAATCGAAAAGTAGAGATTAGAAAATTACCGACCGGCGTGCAGAAACTTGATGACGTGCTTGGCGGCGGCTTGCCCGAATACTCCTTTAACCTCATCGTCGGCGAACCGGGTTCGGGTAAGACCACGCTCACGCACCAGATTATGTTCGCCAACGCCACAGCGGAGCGACCCGCGCTCTACTTCACCATTCTCGGCGAACCGACGGTTAAGATGCTGCGCTACCAACAACAGTTCGGCTTCTTCGAGTCGGAGCAGGTCGGCAAGATTATTCATTATGTGAATCTCAGCGAAGAGACGTTGACGGGAGACTTGAGTGTCGTACTCGAACGAATCGAAGCGGAAGTCGAACGCCGCGCGCCCGGCATCGTCGTCGTGGATTCGTTTCGTTCGCTTGTGCGCGCGGTGGCGGCGGTGCAAGATTCACCGGACGCTAAGACCGGCGTGATGGATTTGCAGACCTTCATGCAGCACCTCGCCACGCGCCTGACGGGTTGGCAGGCGACGACCTTTCTCGTCGGCGAATACGGCGAAGAGGAGATGCAGAGCAACCCCGTGGCGACCATCGCCGACGGCGTTATTCAGATGACGCAGAGCATTGACCGTAACTCGATGGTGCGTAAGCTGCGCGTGGCGAAGGTGCGCGGGCAGTCGCCGCAACCCGGCTATCACACGATTCGCATCACGGGTGACGGTGTGCAGATTTTCCCGCGTTTGATTAAGCCGATAGAAGAACAAGAACTGCCGCCGGAGTTCATCTCGATGGGTTCACGCGACCTTGACGAGATGATGGGCGGCGGAACCATACGCGGCAACTCGATGATCGTCGCCGGACCTTCGGGTACGGGCAAGACCGCGCTCTGCACTCAGTTCATCAACGAGGGCGTCAGACGGGGCGAACCGGCGGTACTCGCCCTCTTCGAGGAGCCGAAGGAGAAGTATCTATCGAACGCCGAATCACTCGGCTTCAAGTTCCGTGAGATGATTGAGCGTGGGTTGCTTGAAGTCGTCTTTATTCGCCCGCTTGATTTGTCGGTTGACGAAACTCTTTACGCGATTCAGACGGCGGTGGACAAAATCGAAGCGCGTCGCGTCGTCATTGATTCGATTTCCGGTCTTGAAGCCGCGCTCGCGCCGACGTTCAAAGAGGATTATAAGGATTCGCTCTATCGCCTCATCGGTGCGCTCACGGGCGTCGGCATCACGATCCTGATGTCGGTCGAGGTGGCGGAGAATTACAACGAATTGACCTTCACGCCGCACGCCATTTCGTACCTCACCAACGACATCATCCTGCAACGCTACGTCGAGATTGACGGACAACTGCGCCGCATGATGACCGTCATCAAGACGCGCGGCAGAGCGCACAGCAGCGAACTGCGTGCATACAACATCACCAAAGGCGGCATCGTCATCGGCGAAACGCTCCGACAGTATCGCGGTCTCATCACCGCCGTCCCCGTCCTGCGCGAAGATGCGGTGCCGCTCGTCACCGACGGGCTAACGGGTGGAGAAGCGGCGGTATTGCTCGTCATCAAGGAAGCATCTGAAGTCCCGCTCAAAGAATTAACCGCACGCACAGGCATGAAGCGCGCGGAACTGACGCGCGCCCTTGCGCGTCTCGTCGCGCTCGACTACGCCAAGAAGACGACGAAAAAAGGCGAAACGATTTACCGATTCACAAACGGATTGTAGCGGCAACGGACAATCTCCGCCCGTATATTAACGTCAGTTCGACATAAGGGATCATTAGCCCCGCCAAGGGGTGACACAAGTTGTGTCGCCCCTTGCGGGCAATAGCATTAAGTTAAGGTTGTTTGGAGGCGGGCTATAACCCGCCGTGCGCGGGGAAGGCGGGCATAGCCCGCCTCCAAACGAGCGATTATTTTCTTAACTTAATGCCATTGCCCTTGCGGGGGCTTGGGGTTTTCATAACCGCCTTTCCCACGGCTCACGCCGTGGGCTATTACTATGTCGCCTCTACGAGGCTGAAATCCTTATATCGAACTTACGTTATATTAGATTCTTCCGGCGAGGTGCGCGACGACGGCGACTAACCTTGACGGTTCGATTGGCTTGGGTAGGTGAACCTGATACCCGGCGGCGAGGGCGCGTTCGCGGTCGCCGTCCGAAACATATGCCGTCACCGCCGCCGCCGGAATCTGCCCGCCGCGTGCGCGTGAGAGTGAACGAAGTCGTCGAATCAGTTCGTAGCCGTCTTCGCCCGGCATCCCGATGTCGGAAAGGATGACGTGCGGCTTAATCTTTTCGATTGTCTTGAATGCTTCGCGGGCGGTCGTGACCGCCGTCACGTCGGCTTTGCATTCTTTGAGCATCAAGACGAGTACCTCGCGCGTGTCCGAGTCGTCTTCGACGATTAGCACACGCAATCCGTCAAGTGAAGCCGCACACTCGAACTGCGTCGCCGCGCTCTCGACGGGCGAAGATTCAAGCCGCGCCGCACCCGCATCACCCGCATCGCCCGTTTGCGCGTCGCCGCTTGCGAGCGGGAGTTCGACGGTGAAGGTCGCGCCTCTGCCTACCCCGTCGCTCTCGACACGAATCGTGCCGCCGTGCAGTTCGGTTAAGTGACGCACGATAGCCAAGCCCAATCCTAATCCGCCATGCGTCCGCGTCGTCGTGTTGTCCGCTTGACGGAAGCGGTCGAAGACGTGCGGCAGAAACTCAGGGAAGATGCCTTCGCCGGTGTCGCTCACGGTGATTTGCGCGTGCGAACGGGTGCGTTCGAGTCGAACCATGACGCTCCCGCCTTCGGGCGTGAACTTGATGGCGTTGGTGAGCAGATTCGAGACGATTTGTTGCAAACGCGCTCCGTCACCGGAAACGCGAACGGCTTCCGCGTCAGATACGAATCGTAATTCGAGCCGCTTCTTTTCGGCTTCCGGTCGCGCTCCGTCCACCGCCGCCCCGACGACCGCACCGAGTTCGATTGTCCCGACATCAATTCGCAGCTTGCCCGCGACGATGCGCGACATATTTAGCAAATCTTCGGTGAGCTGAACCTGTGCTTCGGCGTTGCGCTCAATGATGGCGAGCGCGCGGGCAGAGGTTACGCTGTCGAGTCTCCGTGTGCGAAGCATCCGCGACCAACCGACAATCGCGGTCAGCGGCGTGCGGAGTTCATGCGAGAGGGTGGCGAGAAATTCATCCTTGGCGAGGTTAGCGGCTTCCGCTTCGTCGCGCGCTTCCTGTTCGCGTATCCCGGCGAGCAGAAGACGACTGTTGACATCACGCAACGTCTCCAAACGCGCCGCGTGTTCTTTATCTTCACGTCTGCGTCCGGCTTGCCGCCGTTCGGTTTCTCGCTTTTCCGTGTGCGAACTTTCGGGGCGATTCACGGCGGCGCGATTCGGTTCGGGACTTCGACGTTCATCCGCCCGACGCGGCGCAGGCTGGCTGATGTTCATTTGCGCGCTCGTTATCCTGCCCACCAAGTTGACGAGCAACAGACGGTCGAACTCCGCCCTGATGACCTCGTAGCATTCGCAACTCGCGGCTTCAAGACTCACGCGGTCGAGAATGCGGATATTGCCGCGCATGTAACCGATGAGTTCCGCCTCTTGAAGCTTACCGGCGGCAACGGTGACACCGGAACGACGCACGCCGAGCATATGTGAGAGCAATTCCTGCGTCAGCGGAAGGTCGTCTCCTCCCACGCGGTCGTGTATCAAAAGCAGAAGGCGTGCGAGTCGTTCTTCAATGCGGTGGAAACAGTTACAGGCGGCAATCTGCGAAGTCTGTGTCAACTGCGCCTGCGTGTAGAGATGCAATAAGTCGGTGAGCGCGCGGCTGTGCGTGAGTGCGTCCTTAAAGTCTCCCGCCTTCATGCGCAGCGCAGTCCCTTTGACCTGCACGACGGCTTGGCTGAATGACTTTTCGCCGCCGAGAAAAACGGGCAAGCCGACGAATCCTTCGTTGCCAATCATGCTCACGGCGGCGGTCGCACCGCTCTCCATGTTGGAGACGAGCGAGACGACGCAATCACTTGGGAAATAGACATACCTGATTATATCGTCCGGCTCGTGCAAGACTTCGCGCAGCCGCAGCGAGACGTAATCCATTTGCGACAACAGGCGTTCGTGTTCTTCTGCGGGCAGGGCGGCTAACAAACGGTTGTCAAGCCGTTTGCCGGGAATCGTAGCCACAGCCATTTCGGTACCTTTCGGTTTTGCGAGCGTTAAGTTAAGTGAGGAATGAACGGCATCGGAAGATCGCTTCGAGCGAAGCTCCTTCAATATGTGAAAAGTTATTTTTCTACATGGACAAGGAGAATGTCCAGCGCGTAATTCTGATGTAGGGGCAGGAAACCTGTCCCTGTGCCGCCGTTCGCCAAATGCAATGCGGCACAGGGATAGGTTCCCCGCCCCTACACAGAATGTTGGTGTAAAAGATGGGCGAGAAGGTTCTTCAATTGCGGAAAATCTTCAGGATAGGTGACGTACTCGCCCACGCTGACTTCTATGTCCTTGCCTTCCAACTCCTCGCCGTAAGACTCCGCCATGACGACGATTAGCGTTTCGTCGCCCGGCTCCGCCTCTCGACGAACGCGCCGCGCGGCGTCAAGCGCAACGTCCGTTGTTACATCAATCATGTTCACTAGAATCAAGTCGGCGTGCTTGTTTCCCTCGCGCATCCTCTCCAGTGCATCGGTTTCGTCGAGCGCGACGATCATCTTGTAGCCCGCTTTTTGCAGCATCTCTTTTAAGAGCGGGCGTGTTTCGTCATCCTCTTCGATGAGTAAAATCTTTGTCGGGTATTCGCCTTGCTCTTTCATTAGCCTTCCCTTAATTCGTCATCACAGGTGTGTGTCTCGAAGATAATCATTCACGAGGCGGCAAGTTGCATGGTTATTACTGACTTACTCACCTTACGCAGTGGAGCGGCTGTGGCGCCTGATGTGCGGAAAGGCTGTGCCTTTCCCGACACGCCCTCAGAAAATCATGGCGGCTGCGCCGCCCGCGTGCGAGGCGTAGCCTCGAAGACCTTCTATATGCTTCACGGTGAGGCGAAGCCCCACCGCACATCGGGCGGCAGAGCCGCAAAACTTCGTTGCCGCGTAAGGTGAGTGACTTACTCGCACGCCGTCTGTCCTTCACCGCACAATGTTGTTTCCGAAAATCGCAAGTGAGCGGTCGTATCAGATTTTAAGTCATACTCCACCGCGTTGTTTGGCTGGATGGGTTAATCCGCTCACCTCAACTCCTCGAAGTTCAATTCAATGGAAGGACGGGTGTCTGCCTTGAGGACTTTTCCCACACGGGCTTTGGCGCAAACACAGTCTGCTTGAAGAATCGGCACGCGCGCCTTTAATTGTCGTCGCAAATGCTCGATGATGGTTGGAAGTCGGCATTGCCGTAAAAGAAATGATAAGGAAAGAATATGGGTTTGTCGTTCGCACGTCTCGCGCGGGTGACAAAACAATCGAAATTACGCCGATGAATAAACAGCGATTGGCAATAAGGATAGGTAGAGTTTTCCGTTTGACTTGCCTCGTGGCGTTGCTCACTACGTGGCAAGGTTGTCAGAGTGCTTCCCCATCTTCGACCGTGGAGAACGTCGCACAAGTTGAAAACAACACGATGCACGATGAAGCATGTCAGACGACGCCAAACCGTGAGACGCTCGCCGCGAACGCTTCTAACTCGAACGCTTCCGACGCGAATGTTTCCGTTGATACGCTTCCGCGCATGAATCAAAGCGCGAACACCAACGGCATGGTCTTAATCCCCGGCGGCATGTTTCAGATGGGTACGAACGACGGGATGCCTTATGAAGCACCGATGCACGAGGTCGTCCTTAAATCCTTTTACATAGATGCGACGGAGGTTACGGTCGCGGAGTTTGCGCGCTTCGTCGAAGCGACGGGCTACGTCACGGAAGCCGAGCGGTTCGGCTGGTCGGGTGTGTTTGATGTCAAGCAAGCAACGTGGACACGCGGCGATGGGGCGACGTGGCGAACACCCGACGGCGCGGGTTCGACGGCGAAACCGAATGAGCCTGTGACGCAGGTTTCATGGAACGATGCGGGGGAGTATGCGAAGTGGGCGGGCAAGCGTCTGCCTTCGGAAGCCGAATTTGAGTACGCGGCGCGCGGTGGGTTGAAGGGTAAAGAGTATGCGTGGGGCGACGAGTTAAGACCGCAGGGCAAGCCAGTCGCTAATTGGTGGCAAGGCACTTTTCCCGCACGCAACACGGGCGAAGACGGCTTCATCGGGCGCGCTCAAGTCGGGGGTTTCGCCGCCAACGGTTACGGCTTGTATGACGTGGCGGGCAACGTGTGGGAATGGACGGCGGACTGGTACGCCGATGATTACTACCAAACGAGTCCGCGCGATAACCCGACGGGGGCGAGCGTCGGAACGGAGCGCGTGATACGCGGCGGTTCTTGGTTATGCGCGGAGAATTACTGCACGAATTATCGCGTCGCCGGAAGAAGCCACGCCACGCCTGACAGCGGGCTTAACAATCTCGGCTTTCGTTGCGTCCGCGATGTAATCCGATGACGCTTTGTTTGATGAGGAATGAACAATGAAAGCCTGAGTTTGCACAAGCCGCGACAAAAGTCGTCATACACCGCGTTTTAGAGCAAGCAGAAATGCAGTCCGGTGCATGGGCGACAACTTAAAGAATTTTTTACTCAGCATCCAAAGATGTTCTTATTGACGAAAGAGGTAAGAAAGGTTTGGAAAGGGACAATAAATCATACGCTCAACTAAAAGCTAACCTTATCCGACATTAACTTGCCACTGATGGTTAGCTACGTGTGCGACCGAAATCTCAATATCAAGAAACCGTTTGATGACCTCAATGTTCGTCGTCGCGTGAAGCGATAGATTGTTGGTCGTGAACGAACCGCCGCCCGCGAGTGCCATCGGAAGCAGCAATTGGTCGGCGAGATGTTCGCCCACCGCCGCTTCACTTGCGAGATAAACCCTTGCCCCGTCGCACGCCGCTTCCGCCACCGTCTCCGCCATGACACCGCGCGCACCAATGCCGGTAAAGACTTCGCAGACGTGTTCGCTTTCAATTTCCAGGCTGACGTAGTTTCCCGGCGAGCGTGCCTCGCGCACCTGTTCGATGTGCAAGCGTTCATCGCTCCAACCGAGTTTCTCCCGCACGACGGCAATCTCTCGTTCGGCGATACCGCGCTCAAGATTAGCCACTACCGCACGCGCCCGACACTCACGAACCGCGCCACGTTCGTTGAGTTCAAGACGCGCAAGTTTCTTCGCCGGTTCGACAGAGACGCGCACGCACCCGCCGCCCGCAGGATAGAAACCATAACGCTCCAACTCTGCCGTAACGCCTGCGCCCATGCGGTTAATCACGGGCAAAAACGCACGCGCGATAAAGTCAAACGGCGGCGCGTGTTGGTTGTGCGTCCCGCCTTCAAGCGTCACGGTGCTTGGATTTTCAGCCAACGCGAGCGCGGGCAAGATGGTTTGCAACACAAGCGACGTGCTGCCCGCCGTGCCGATACTGAAATGATAATCACCGCCCGCGAGTCGCCCCGAACTTCGCGGCACAAACGTCAACTCGCTTGAGCCGAGCATCGCGCCCTCAACACCCGCCCCACCGACTTCCGAAGCGGCAAGCACGGCGGTCAAATGTTGCCGCAAAAGTCCCGGCTTCTCACGATTCGCGCGTATCCGCTCGATGCGAAACCTCTTGCCCGTGACAAGCGCGAGTGCGAGCGATGTACGCAAGATTTGCCCACCGCCTTCTCCTTGTGAACCGTCAATAACAATCATGATTTTTATGGAGAACCGCTTCTGAATAACGCCACTTCGTTTATGAAATCCGGTAACGCCTCGCGCCACCCCACGCCCAAATAAAGTACAGTTCCACCTTCATGCCAATGTGGTTGCGCTGCTGAAGTCAATGTCGCTTTCACCGCCGAGATGCTTTCACCCTTTCTCCGCTTAGACGTATCGGCTTGCGGGTCAATCATAAATAGCAAATAAACTTTTACGTTTGTTGGAGACCAGACAGAAGTAAGTCTCCACGCTTCGTCAATCCACCACGAGAACCCGAAAGACTCCGCATCATCATCGCCAACGACTTCAACCCGCCAGCCGTTTGCTTCAAGCGTTTGCATCAAATGCGCTTTTTGAGTAATCACAGTTGATGACATCACATCAACCTTTGACACAAACCACCTGCCGCAAAGTATGCACGACTTCCACCAAGTCAGCTTGTGCAGCCATGACCGCTTCGATGTCCTTATAAGCTTTTGGCGTCTCGTCAATCACGTCCGCATCCTTCCGGCACTCGACGCCTTCGGTCGCGCGTTCGTGGTCTTCAAGCGTGAAGCGGCGTTTGGCTTCGCGGCGCGACATCGCGCGCCCCGCGCCGTGCGAACATGAATCGAAACTTTCAGGATTGCCTAAGCCGCGAACGATGTAGGAACGCGCGCCCATGCTGCCCGGTATAATTCCCATGTCGCCTTTGCGCGCACGCACCGCGCCCTTGCGCGTGATGATGACGTTTTCGCCGTAGTGGTGTTCGCGTGCGATGTAGTTGTGGTGACAGTTGACGACTTCGACGGTGGCGTTAAACTCCGGGACTTCACCGGACGCGCGCACGGCTTCAATCGCCGCATTCATCATCAACGAACGATTCTGCATCGCGTAGTCTTGCGCCCAACTGACGGCTTCGACGTAATCGCGGAAGTGTTCTGTTCCTTCGGCAAGATAAGCCAAATCGCGGTCGGGCAGGTTGATGAAGAAGCGGCGCATCTCCTCGCGCGCAAGCTCGATGAAGTATGTGCCGATGCGATTGCCCACGCCGCGCGAACCGCTATGGAGCATCAGCCACACGCCTTCCGTTTCATCAAGGCAGACTTCGATGAAGTGATTGCCCGTTCCCAAAGTGCCGAGATGGTTGACGCGCTGCTTGTGTGCGATCTTCGGGTGCGCGGTGACGATTGCCTTATAGCGTTCGTCCAAACTCGCCCACGTTTCGAGATTCTCGGCGGGCGGATTAGCCCACGCGCCGCGATCCGCTTCGCGTCCATTGGCGGTGCGCCCGTGCGGAACCGCCCGCTCAATCGCGGTGCGAACGTTGTGCAGGTTATCGGGCAAGTCGCGTGCGTTCAAAGTCGTTTTCACGGCGGCGACTCCACAACCCAAATCCACGCCGACAGCCGCCGGGATGATTGCGCCCTTCGTCGGAATGACACTGCCGATGGTTGCGCCGATGCCCCAGTGAACATCCGGCATCGCGGCGACCCACTTGTGAATGAACGGAAGACGCGCGACGTTTTTAAGTTGCGCTTCGGCTTCGGCTTCGACCGGCACGCCTTTCGTCCATGCTTTAATCGGTGCGCCGTTTTCGGTTTCGATAACATTGTAGTTGCGTTCGGTCATGATGTTGTTCCCCTCGTGTGTATGAAAGTAGTGACGACAAAGATTGATGAAACGTGATTACGCGCTCTGCCCTTGAGCTATCGCCCCGCATTTGTGTTATGGAGCGACCGGGAATCGAACCCGGAACCTCGGACTCCAAAGGATTAGAAGCGGTCTCATAAATACAGACCGAATGTTTAGAGGAGGGCTATGCCCTCCGGTGCGAGGTGCGGCGGAGGGCATAGCCCTCCTCTAAACGCACGCAGAATTATTTATGAGACCGGTTCTAAGTGAAACGCGACGACAAGATTTTGAGGAAACACTTTTTCCGATGCTCTGCTCCTGAGCTACGACGCTTCATGCCGCGCCGTCCGGGACTCTCACCCGGAGACCTTCGGAGTTACGATGTAGTTCCGCTCGACATTCGTCGCGGCAAGTCAAAAGTTAAGAGGTGACAAAAATTAGCGAAGACGTTTAGAAAGCAGGTCGTTTATAACCCGCCGGGAATCGAACCCGCCGCCTGCATCTGTTGAGGTGCGAACAGTTTCAGTGCCATGTAGTCCTCACGGGCATTCACCTCTCGTGTGGTTCGTGTGTGTGAGCGAAGCCGACAAGATTTTATTGAGACCGGTACATGTTGTAGATGTAGTCCCGAATAGCATTCGGCTTCGCATATCAGTAGTGGCTCAAAGGCGGGAGAATCTTTGCGCTCCTTTGCGTCTTCAATCTTTGCGGTTCTTTGCGTTACTTCTTCTTGTATCGCAAAGAACCGCAAAGTGAAGACGCCAAGAACCGCAAAGCAAAGATAACGCGCCTTCACCCACGCTTCGTGCCACTACCCGCATATCGTTCACAGTTCAATCGCTTCGACGGCATTTAGCCAGTGTTCGCGCGTCGAGCGTCCGGCGGCGAAAACGGCAGTCTTGGCGATGAAGTCAGGCTCAACCTCGCGGCACAACTCAAGCACGGTTGCGAGTTGTTCTTGGGCAGATGCATAGAACGTCGCACTCAAACAACCTGTCGCCGCGTATTGCGCTAAGCGGTGTTTGGGGGTGAAAGCGTAAGCGGGTGCGCGCTCTTCGTTCACGCTGTTGGTCGTCGGAAGTAACTTGCCGATTGTTGATTTGAAAAGGTTCTTGTTTGCCATTGTTCATCTCTCTTTCACTTATTCGTCAAGACGATTTCGATTGCCCTGACGCTGACGGCTTAGTGCATGAATTGTGCCGGAGTCATCTGCCCGCTCGCCCAAGTGAAGACAATCAACGCTTAAATGTTGAAACTGCAAAAGATATGCGCCGGACGAAGCGAAGGAAAATCAAATCGTTGATAATCCGCGCAAATGCTTTTACTATCTCATTAACTAGAAATATAGATAATAGGCTAAAGCGATATGAGTGCTAAGAAGTGCGTGGTGATCGGATTGCTGGGTCCGACGCTTGATAACGGTAAGGGAGCGGCACGTTGGGAGAAGTGGCGTCCGAGTGTCGCGTTGTGCCAGCACACGGACTTGATTGTCGCCCGTTTCGAGTTGTTGCATCAACCGCGTTACACAAACCTCGCCGAAACAATCGAGGCGGACACTAATCAGATTTCGCCGGAAACCGAAGTGCGTCGGCACACGGTCGAGTTTGAAAACGCTTGGGACTTGGAAGAAGTCTATGGGGCGTTGCATGACTTCGCGCGCGGCTACACCTTCAACACCGAGACGGAGGATTACTTCGTACACATCACTACGGGAACGCACGTCGCGCAGATTTGCTTGTTCCTGCTCACGGAATCGCGTCGCTTTCCGGCGCGGCTGATTCAGACTTCACCCGGCGCGCGGCGTGAAGGCGAAGCACCCGGAACTTACGAAATCATAGACCTTGATTTATCTCGCTATGACCGGCTCGCATCGCGCTTTACGCAAGAGCAAGAGGCAGCCGTATCGTTTCTGAAATCAGGGATAGAGACTCGCAACGAAAACTTCAACCGCCTTATCGAGCGCATCGAGCAGGTCGCAATTCGCTCGCGCGCTCCGGTTCTACTGACGGGTGCGACGGGGGCGGGCAAGTCGCGGCTCGCGCGTCGCATCTACGAACTCAAGCACCGGGAACATCAAGTGCAGGGCGCATTCGTCGAAGTCAACTGCGCGACGTTGCGCGGCGATGCGGCGATGTCCGCCCTTTTCGGGCATAAGAAAGGCGCGTTCACGGGAGCGCAAAGCGACCGCCCCGGACTGCTCAAGGCGGCGGACAAAGGCTTGCTGTTTCTCGACGAAATCGGCGAGTTGGGTGTGGATGAACAGGCGATGTTGCTGCGTGTAATCGAAGAAAAGAAGTTTCTGCCGCTTGGCAGCGACAGGGAAGCGAGCAGCGACTTTCAGCTTATCGCCGGAACGAACTGCGACTTGAAATCGAATGTGAAAGAAGGGAAGTTCCGCGAAGACTTGTACGCGCGCATCAACCTGTGGACGTTTCAACTTCCCGGTCTGCGTGAGCGCGTCGAAGACATTGAACCTAACTTAAACTACGAACTTGAAGGGTACGCCCGACGCGAAGGCACTCACGTCACATTCAACAAAGAAGCACGCGCCACATTCATGCGCTTCGCCACCGACTCTGAAGCGCATTGGAGCGGCAACTTCCGTGACCTAAACGCTGCCGTGACGCGCATGGCGACGCTTGCACCGGGTGGCAGAATTTCGCTTGAAATCGTTGAAGAAGAAATCGAACGACTTAAAAGCGCGTGGCACACGGAGACAAACGGCGCACACTCTGCGTGCAATCACGCGCTCGCCCAACTACTCGATGAGGAGACGCTCGCCGGACTGGATTTGTATGACTATTTACAACTGGAAAGCGTGATAAAAGTTTGCCGCGAATCGCGCACGTTGTCAGAAGCCGGACGAAAGTTATTCGGTGCCTCGCGTGACCGCCGCAGAGTGACGAACGACGCCGACCGTTTGCGTAAGTACCTCGCGCGTTTTGGTCTCGAATGGCAACTGGTGTGCGGTGCGTCCATTGAGAATGCGCGCTCCTGAGCAAATGTCATGAGAAGGAACTTCGCTTCACCGTATGGCATCTCTGGTCTGAAGGATGCTAATGACAGAAGCTCGGCTAATCTCAAGTTCGCGCGCAATCTGCGAGTTGTTCCTGCCCGCTGTGTGCAACCGCTTCACGTCTGCCGCCCTGCCGCGTGCCGTCGCCGGTCGCCCGTGCGGTTTGCCTTCCGCCCGTGCATTGGCGATTCCGGCTTTGACACGTTCTCTGATGATGTCGCGCTCGAACTCGGCAAACACCGAGAGCAAGCCTGCCATTGCCCACCCTGACGGGCAATGGCATTAAGTTAAAAAAATAATCGTCCGTTTAGAGGCGGGCTATGCCCGCCGTCCCCGCGCACGGGCGGGCATAGCCCGCCTCTAAACAACCTTAACTTAATGCCATTGCCCTGACGGGGCAGCGAAGTCGAGTGCTTCCGTGAGGCTGACGAATCCGACACCGAGTTCGCGCAACTCGCTCAAGGTTGAAACCAAGTCGGCAACGGAGCGTCCCCACCTGTCGAGTTTCCACACGACAATCAGATCAACTTCTCGCCGCCGTGCCGCGCGCATCAACTCTTCACGCATCGGACGCAGCTTCGCGCCAGAGCCGACTTCCTGATACTCATGAACGAGTTCAAGTCCGCGACTCTTCGCGTATTCGCGTATCTTCCGCTTCTGTAGCGAAAGCGTTTATTGGTCATGCGTCGAGACGCGGGCGTAAGCACCGACCCGTAAGGCGGACGACTTCTTTGGCGGCATAGGAGCGGGAAAGAGGGGGTGTCAGAAAACCCTCCAAAATTTAGATTCAGAAATTCAACAAATCGGTATGATTTAGCAGCTTTTTTGGAGGTGTTAGAAATGTGTTGTTTTCTGGCACGGTGTCCTATCAATGTGTCGCAGTTTGCCGCCGTTGCTGGGTTACCGTGTTGACCATTCCGTGTAAAGCCGCACTGATCGTCACGAGGCGGCGTGTCACACTTTTAAGAAAATCCGCTTGTGGTACAGAATCCACATCAACCCCAACCACACGAGAACGTAGCAGATGGCATACGCTAAGGAAGCATTGAGCGGAGATGCGAGCGGGGTAAAAACGCTTTCGTAAAGAAAGCTTTTCAAAGTGACTTGCTTACCCGTCACATCGGCAAACTTAATCACAGTCATGACGCGCTCGCTTAACCCCGAAAGCACATAAACCGTGATCGCGTTGACGCCAAACACGACAAACGGAGTCGCCCATCGTTTATAAGCTTTAACATCAATCAGCCAGTAGCAGATTGCCAAGAGTTGCAAGCTCAGTCCGGCGGTGAAAGCGACGTAAGAACTCGTCCACAGGGCTTTGTTAATCGGAAATAAACCGTGCCACGCCCAACCTAAAACCACTGCGCCAGCACCTACGGCAAACAATCCCGCGACCTTCTCAAGTCCCGTGCGGTTGCTTCGCAAGAAGTGTCCGGTAAGAACGCCGCACAGCGTCGTCGCAATCGCCGGAAGCGTGCTTAACAAGCCTTCCGGGTCGTAAGTTTTGGTGTAGATATGTCCGGCAAGCAATGTGCGGTCAAGGTAAGCGGCGAGGTTGCCTTCTTTGCTTAAATCTCCGGCTGCAAAACCGGGCGTTGGAATAAGCGTCATCAACATCCAGTAACCGAGCAAAAGCACAACGACGATAATGCTTTGTGTGCGCCAATTGGTTTTAAGGAAGATGAGCGACGCGAAGAAGTAGCAGAGGGCGATTCGTTGCAACACGCCGGGAATGCGAATCACGCTCAAGTCATAGTAAGGAAACCCGCTCAGGAGCAATCCCAAACCGAAGATTATCAGCGCGCGGCGGATGACGCTTAAAAGTAATTTGCGCCGGTTATGATTGCCTTGGGCGCGGCGGGCGAATGAAAGCGTGATTGAAACTCCGACGATAAAAAGGAAGAACGGAAACACGAAATCCGTCGGTGTCCAACCGTGCCACGCGGCGTGTTCAAGCGGAGAGTAAATCGCCGTCCACGAACCGGGATTGTTGACTAAAATCATGCCCGCGATGGTCATGCCGCGAAACGCATCAAGCGACAGCAAACGTTGCGAAGCGGGTGGCGTGATTTTCGCTTCCGGTATCGTACTCATAATTTTTCCTCTAATCTTCGGTACGCTGGCAACAGCAAAGAACGGCAGTGATAAACATTATTCAAGGAGCGCGATTATGAAACTTATAATCAAAATCAAACTTTCCTGCAAAGGCATATTATTTCGCCAGCCTCTAAAGTAAAACAAGCACGCGAGATTTAACTTTATGATTTTTGATGACATCATTCGGTTAAGAAAGGTGGATGAAGATGCGATATAGATTTTTTGGACGCACCGGTTGGCAGGTGAGTGAAATCGGTTACGGCATGTGGGGCATGGGCGGTTGGAGCGGCTCAAATGATGATGAATCGCTTCACTCGCTGCAACGCGCCGTTGATTTGGGTTGCAACTTCTTCGATACCGCGCTCGCTTACGGCATGGGGCGCAGCGAAGGATTACTCGGAACACTGGTGCGCTCAAACGCGGACAAAAAACTTTACACCGCGACCAAGATTCCGCCGAAGAATTGGAAGTATCCGAGCCGCCGCGAGTTCACGCTCGAAGATTGTTTTCCGCCCGACCACATAGAGGAACACCTCCACAAGAGTTTGGCAAACGCCGGACTCGACAGCTTCGATTTGATTCAGTTGCACACGTGGGAAGACGGTTGGCTTGATGATGAGCGATGGATAAAGAAGTTGGATGAATTGCGCGCTCAAAAATTGTTTAGTGCCATTGGCATCTCGCTCAATCGTTGGGAGCCTTGGAACGGCGTGCGGGCGGTGAAAAGCGGCGTGGTGGATGCCGTGCAAGTCATCTATAACATCTTCGACCAGAACCCTGAAGATGACCTCTTTCCGGCGTGTCGTGAAATGAACGTCGCCGTTATCGCCCGCGTTCCGTTTGATGAAGGCACGCTGACGGGCAACCTGACACGCGAGACGACGTTTCCCGAAAATGATTGGCGCAGCACATACTTTGTGCCGGAGAACTTGAACGCTTCCGTCGAACGCGCCGACAAATTAAAGCCGCTCGTGCCGCGAGGAATGACGATGCCGGAAATGGCGTTGCGCTTCATCTTGTCCAACACGGATGTCAGCACCGTTATACCGGGAATGCGTCAAATCGGAAATGTTGAAACTAACATCGCGGCGAGCGATGCGGGCGCACTGTCAACTGAATTAGTCGCAGCTTTGCGCGAGCATCGTTGGGAGAGAGAGCCAACCGCGTGGTCGCAGTAAATAACTCACGTTACGCAGTTCCTTGTCCTGAAGGGACACTGAAGAAAGTAGCCAGAGGCAAGCACGGCTTCGTGCGCCGCCTCTGGTTACGATGTGATAAAGAGTCCACACCGTTTTCGCTCTCGTCAGTAGATGCGTCAACTCTTGATAAATAAGGCGAAGCATGGTTAGGTGAGGCAAGCGCACGATGAAGCGGCGGGCGTCACGCAACCCGGCAGCGGTTCTGCGTGATTTGTGAACAACGCCGACAAAACTAAGATGAAATCAATCTTACTAAAGCAATCGCACATAAACCCGAACCACTAACAATCCATCTAACCCGAATAAGGACGAAACACATGCGACACCTGAAACTTATCCTCGCTGCCCTACTCATCACCGCAAATCTAACCACTGCCATCTACACATCTGCCGCCGAAGCGCAAAACCAAACGACCGCCCCGCCACGCGATGGTAACAACACCAGAGCCACTTACGCCCCAATCACCGGCGGCGTGTACAAGATTGACCCCGCCCACAGTTCGATTAACTTTGTGGTGCGCCATATGATGATCAACAACGTGCGCGGTCGCTTCACCGACTTCGCAGGTACGATCAACTACGACGACAGAGACCTCGCTAAATCATCGGTCGAGTTCACCGCTAAAGTCGCAAGCATCAGCACGGACGTAGCGCGCCGCGACGAACACTTACGGAGTGCCGACTTTTTCGACGCCGCCAAGTACCCGGAGTTGACCTTCAAAAGCACGCGCGTCGTCAAACAGGGGGACGCTTATCAGGTGATTGGCGTGCTGACGATGCACGGTACAAGCCGCGAGGTGACGATACCCTTCAAGCTTGCGGGCGCAATCAAGAACCCGCGCGGTTCACGCATCGGCATTGAAGGTAAGACGACGATTAACCGTCAAGACTATGGCATCACTTGGGGGCAGACGCTTGACGGCGGCGGACTCGCGGTCTCAAACGACGTGGCGGTTGAGTTGCTGCTCGAAGCGATTAAGTCGGAACTCGCGCCGGAAACCCCTGCCACGAATTGAACGCGCTGCGGCAAAGAAATGTTTTGGCGTCTTTTAACTCAAGATCAATCCGGTCAGCAACGGACAAAAGATAAATAACTAAGGTCACCAAAGCGATAAGACATTGATAGATATGGGTTTGGATGAGTCCGATAACGTCCACCATGACTGGGCGGCTTTGTCCGAAAAGTAGCGTTTGTACGGAAAGTCTAGGGGCTGCACGAAAAATCCGGTGAAGGTTGGCTTTTGCACCGCCGTTCATTAACGCCGTTAATTCTATTTGCGATTGCCTGTAATTGCGATTGCCTGTAATTTTTGCGTGATTAAGCATCTACCTTAGTACAATTCACCCAGTATAGTTCATCAACACAATTCACTTTATATACAATTGATGTGAAGATCACCACAAAATGTTTTTTATGTTTTACAAAAAATTATTTCAATTATCTCTGATTGGGACGGTGTTAGCCGGGTCGTTCGCCACCGGGCAAACGGTGACTGTTCACCCGCCTACGCTTAAACGGATGATAAATGACAAACCAAATAATCAATCGCGGAGATTACTGATGACCGAACAGGCGCAAGAGCCGTCCGGCTTAACCGCCGAAACGCTTGAACGTTATCGCCAAGCCGCCGCACTGGACAGGGAAGGCATGAACGCGCGCCGCCGTGTGGTGATGCTCTTGGCAAACGACCCAGCGACGCGCCTTGAAGCAGAGCTAATCTACGAAAGGTTGTCGCACATCACTCCAAATGATTTCGCGCTGGCAATCGAGCGCGCCGACAATCTCGCACGCCTCAATGATTCGGTAAAGGCGATTCTGCTTTATCGCCGCGCGTTTGAAATCAACCCGGAAAGCGAAGTCGCCCTTTCCGGTTATTTGAGAGAGATTGCGAAAATCGGTGCGACTTCTGTCGCCATCGAACAAACCGCGAAGCTGCTAGAGGGTAAGCCGGAGAATCTCGCGGCGCGGTTGCAACTCGCCGAATTGTTGCGCGACGAAGGGCATTTCAAAGATGCGCTAAATCAATACTTTCTCGCCAAACGGTTGTCACCGCGCAATGCCATCGCACTGCGCGGGGCTGCCGAAGCGTGGCTGGCGCAAGGCTACGTCGCTTATGCTGAAGAAGCCTTCGACGAATTGGTGAAGCAAAGCAATCAACCGATTTCCCGCGACGACCGCGCCCGTCTGCTCATCGCGGAAAACCGTTTGTCGGCGGCTTTGAAACTGTTGCTCGCAAATTCGTCCCATCCGGCGGACAAAAGGGAACTGAACGCTTTTCTGACGCTCGCCGACCTTCAATACGGGTTGAATGATTTAACCGGGGCGCGCATGACGCTCAATCAACTTCTCGCCTTGATTCCGGTTGGTGAATCGCCGGACAAGCGCATCGCCGCGCTCGAAAGATTGGCGCGAGTTTCTTACAAACTGAATGACCCGACAGCGACGCGCGCAGCGTGTGAGCGGTTGTTATCGCTTGAAGAAAACAACACCATCGCGCTTTTGGGTTTGCAAATCATCAAAGAACCGGACTCTTCATCTTCAATAAAAATCCGCACGCCGGTTGATTCGGCGTCAGAATCGAGCGAGGAAGCGCGTGCGCGGCGGCGTGCCGCTTTCGACCGCGCGACGGGCGAAGCCGCGCTTTTCTGGAACAAGCCGGAAGTGGCGAAAACTTATTTACAGCGCGCCGCCGCGATTCTGACACGTTCGCCGCGCATATCTTTGACACTCGCCGCGACGTTTCAGGCTCTGAATGATTTGGACGCGGCGAGTGCCGCTTACGCGAGCGTTGACGCGAAAGGCGGGCGAAACTTGCGTGCGCTTTTCGGTCAAGCCGCAGTCGAAGTCAAGCGCGGCAACAACGCGGCAGCCCTCGCTCTTTATCGTTTTGTGTTGCGGCTTGATGCGACGAATTTACACGCTCTCGCCGGAGAAGCGGCGGCAATTGAACGCGACGGCAACTTCGGCGAAGCGGCGGCTCTCTACGCCGAATTGCTTAAACGCGCCCCGGAAGTTGCGGAATTTAGGGAAGGACTAGTGAAAGGTTTAGCAGAGTTGGGGCGTAGCGGTTACGCTACCGCTTCCGCCGGAAGTTCGCCCGCCGTGTTGTTCGCAAGCGGCGATAAATTGCGCGTTCAAGTTTCGGGTAAATTGCGCTTCGACGGTGAAGCAGAAATAAATTACGCGGGCTATATGAGCCTTCCGTTTCTAACCAGAACGCTCAACGCCGTTTGTTTGGACACCGCTCAACTCCAAAATGAAATCGCTAAATTCAGCCGCTTGCCCATAAATTCGAGTGACGTGAAAATAAGCATCGTTAAGTACGGACGCGCACCACTCTCAGTCGCCGGGGCGGTGTATATTCCCAATATCTTTTATGTGCGTAAGAAACTAAACTTGCGGCAAAGCTTGATGCTTGCCAGCGGCACGACACAAAACGCCGGAAATATCGTCTATGTTGTGCGAAACGTAGGCGGCATACTGTGTCGCGCCGAAGAAAGTTTAGCCGCCGCTCCCAAACGAGTCGAAACCTACTTTCAGATAAACGAAAAAAGCGACGGCACAGTGAACAATCAAACCGCGATGAGCGACAATTTCGCGGGCGCGCCCGTCTTGCAAGCCGGTGATCTGGTGTTTGTTCCCGACCGCGAAGCGGTATTTATCTATGGAGCCGTCGCGCGTCCGCAAATCGTGAAAGCGCGCTCCGGCTTAACACTGCTGGAACTCGTGCGGACGGCGGGCGGTACGCTCGACAAGGCTAAACGCGGTCAGGTCAAGTTGATTCGCTTACAACGACAAGGCGCGACAAGTCAAAAGTTTGCCGTCAATCTCGACGACATCGAACAAAACCGTCTGGGCGATGTCATCTTATTGCCCGGCGATATGGTGGAAATTCCCTTTAGCGATACTTCGTCGGCAAACGCTTCGCTGGCGCGCATACTGCGGCAAGCGGCGAGCGGGGCGATGCCTTTCTTGCGAACTAACAATGCTTCCGGGGCGGTGAAAGCCGCGGCAATGCAATAACCGGGCAGCACTCAAGCGGTAATTACACGGCAGTCACGCAAAAAGGATAAATCACAGCCAATTGATTAAGCCGCAAGCACAAAATTCAGGAGCAACAATGGAAAACCTCACACGCAAACCAACCGCGCGTCGCCAATTTCTGTGGTTGACGGTAGCGATTCTCCTAACATCTTTACCGTCGATGTTGTTTCTACCATGCACGGTGTCGGCTCAACAATCGAGAACCGTACCCGCACGCGGACGCACACCGCGAACGCGCGTTGCCGCCTCCACCGTCGCGCGCCCGACCCGCGCCGCCTTGCCGCGCCTCGCGCCCTTGCCGCCCAGCGTTGACCCGTTTCTCTCCGTCGAACAACAAGCCGAGCAAGGACGGACTTTTGAAGTCGCTTTCGAGCGCACCGCCCTCGACAAAAAAGCCGAAGCGACGGCGCAGGTATCCTTGAACAACGGAACTTTGTTGGTACGTATGAATGCCAAGAATTTGCCGACGCCCGACCTCTATCAAGTCCCCCGCTACGCGCTCTGGGTTTATGTGCCGAATTACGGCTTGAAGATGTACATCGGCGATCTTCCCGTAGTTCCTTCTTCATCCGCAACCGAGACGGTCATCGAAAGCCGACCGGGACGCAGCATAGAAAAACCGGCGCGCTCAATAAAGAAACGTGTGGAGCGCGGCGAGTCTATCAGTGCTTATAGATTTACGACCTTGCCCGCCGACGCGCAGTTCGGCGGCTTAATGCTGACGGCGGAGCCTATACGCTACACGTCAATCGTCAATGAAGCCTTACGCCCCGTGCTAGTCGCTCTCACCAATCCCGAAGACACAAGGGTCGCCACCGCTCCCGCGATTTACGCCGGGTCGTTTGACTACTTACGCCCAAGAAATCCCGCACCCGCCAAAATCAAGCGCAGGGTCGCACCTTCAACTAAGGCATCGCCGCGTGTGAAGCGCAGAACCACGCGCCGACCCGCGCGTACAAATCGTTGAACGAGTGCCGCCACAAGAGGTACAAGGTGAAAGATCATGTGTGCCAGTGCAATGTATAGACTCACTTTCGACCTTTTGGACAAAAGCTGTTTGGCATAATCTGTATTATCGGACACAAGCGGACTAGCGGCGAAGAGTCTGTCGCCGTATATGAATCGGTAAGCACGTAACTGGGGAGGGTTAGACCCTTTTTGATTCTGAAGAATATCCTTATCACGGGCGGCGCGGGCTTCATCGGCTCACACTTGGTCGGGCGATTGCTCGGCGAAGGCGGTTGGCATGTAACGGTCATTGATGATTTCAACGATTTTTACGATCCGGGTTTGAAACGCTGCAACCTTCGCCCGTATCTCGAAAGCGATGGCTTTCGACTCGTCGAAGCGGACATACGCGACCGTGCTGCCCTAAACCGCTTGTTTGAAGAGTCTGCCTTCGATGTCATCGTTCACTTGGCGGCGCGCGCGGGCGTGCGCCCCAGTTTAATCGAACCTTTGTTGTACTCTGAGACGAATATCACAGGCACGCTCAACCTACTCGAACTTGCGCGTCAAAGAGAAATACGGCAGTTCGTCTTCGGTTCTTCCTCGTCCGTATATGGCGAAAACGAGAAAGTGCCGTTTAACGAAGATGATCCGATATTCAAACCGATCTCACCTTACGCTGCCACGAAGGTAGCGGGCGAACTTTTGTGCCATACGTATTCGCATCTCTACGGCATACGTTGTGTCTGTCTGCGGTTCTTCACCGTATATGGCGCGCGTCAACGACCGGACTTGGCAATTCACAAATTCGCACGGCTAATTAGCGACGGCAAACCGATACCTATTTTCGGCGACGGCACGACACGGCGCGACTATACATACATAGACGACCTTATCGCCGGACTGCGCGCCGCGATAGGTTACACGGGCAGTTCTTACGAGATCATAAATCTCGGCGAGTCGCGCACCGTCGAGTTGCGCGAGGTCGTATCGCTTTTGGAGAGCGAACTAGGAGTCAATGCCGTCATCAACCGACAACCCTTACAACCGGGTGATGTGCCACAGACCTACGCCGATATAGGCAAGGCGCGCCGACTTCTCGGCTACAACCCGCAAACCGACATTGTCGAAGGGGTGCGACACTTCGTCGAGTGGTTCAAGGACAACGATAGTACAGAGATGAAGTAAGAATTAGCTTGTGCTTCAATGCATCGAGCCTATATTGGGTAGCCTTATTGAAATGAACTATGTAATCGGCTTTTCTTATGATTGCGCCCAAAATTGACTTACATTGAAACCATCCGTTTATGTCCCATCGCTCTTCCTCATCAATTAAAGCCCTTGCCTCCGCTAACTTACATGAGTCAGGTGTGGTTTCGTCAAAGCCGGTTCTTATCGGACGCTCACAGTTGATCGAGCGTATGCGGGCGGTTATCGAAAGGATCGCGCATACAAACAGTTCGGTCTTAATCACCGGCGCGACCGGCACCGGCAAAGAGATAGTTGCGCGCTTGATTCATGCACAGAGCAACCGCGCGCAAGAACCTTTCGTTGACGTTAACTGCTCGGCTATTCCTGAAGCGCTCTTTGAAACCGAATTTTTCGGTCATGAGCGCGGTACCTTTACCGGTGCTCACGAAATGCGGCGAGGCTTATTCGAGCAGTGTGCAGGCGGCACTCTCTTCCTAGACGAAGTTGATGCCCTACCGCTTACCGCGCAAGCTAAACTGCTGCGCGTGTTGCAGGAGCGCACGTTGCGTCGCGTCGGCGGGCGCGAGAACATACGCACAGATGTTCGCATCATCTCGTCAACGAACCGCAATCTACAAGCGGCGATAGCCGCCGGTGCATTCCGCCCGGATTTATTCTTCCGCCTGCGCGTCGTCCCTATTTACGTTCCGCCGCTCGCCGAACGACGCGAAGACGTGCCGCTGCTTATCACCCACTTCCTCGGACGACATGCCAAGCGAACCGGCGAGAAGCTGCGTAGCTTTACGCCTAAGGCTGTGCGCGTGATGCAGGATCACGACTGGGCGGGTAATGTACGCGAACTGGAGAATGCCATCGAGTTTGCCGTTGCGCTTGGCATGGGCGAACAACTCGATGTTAACGATCTGCCGCCCAACCTATTGCCCGGATTCGAGTTTGAGACTGCTCCCTTAATCGCCGGAAGCGATCCGTCGAATATTCTTCGCTCCAGCTTGGCGAAGAGATTACCGCTCGCCGAAGTCGAACGCTGCTACATAGTTGCCATGTACGAACTTCATGACAAGCATTCGATCAACACCGCGGCGGCACTCGGTATAGACCGCCGCACACTCTACCGTAAGTTGAAAGAATATGGAGTCGGTTAATCAACACGCGCCGCGCCGGAGAGTTGGGTTACATCTGATTGAGAACGGCACGGAAACCGTAGAGCGGCAGACTTTATTTGCAATGTAATAACAGGTGAGCCGAATTTATGGCGCGGAATGTGCATATCATATTAGTTAACTATTGGGAATTTGGTAACTATTGGGAATGTTGATAGTTAATAGGATGTCGGGAACAATGCACGAAGAACGAAACAGACAGACGATACTTATCGTAGATGACAGCGATGACATCCGCTCGATTTTAGCGCAAATGCTTGAGATAGACGGCTATCATGTCGAACAAGCCTCTGATGGTACTGAAGCGTTGAGCACCGCCGAGCGCATACGCCCTAACCTGATTCTCATGGATTTGCGTATGCCGATGATGAACGGCATCGCCGCCACGCGCCAATTGCACGAACATGCGGAGACGCGGGAAATTCCCGTTGTAATCGTCTCGGGTCTCGACTCGGAAATGTTCCGCGACGCGGCATTCAGCGTCGGATGTGCGGCGTTCCTCACCAAACCTTTCTCAACGCACGAACTGCAAGACATACTCAAACGTCTGCTTCCGCAACATGAATCGGCTCCTGCGAAATGAATATGCGACGAAGGAAACCAACTATCACGTCTAAAACGTATCTACTTTAACTCTATGACCTCCGCTGCCTTAATCACTTCACGCTTCAACTTACCCATCTGATGACAAAACTGACACAGCCATATACAAAAGTGTCTCATCGTCCGTGTAGCGTGGCGTCCCGATACGAGGTTTCAGACGAGGCGTTAAGAGTTGGGTGATATAAAAAAAGTCCCGAAAACAACCTTTCGCATCATCGCTTCGCACAATGTTGATTCTGTTTGCTGATAAGTGAATCATTAGGTATGCAAGTTGCCACACCGAATCGTCACATCTCAAGTTTGTAACTAGGGCGGAGTTTTTGGGTTGGTTGAATACGATAAGCGATTCCGTCGTTAGCCCACATTAGATTCGAGTTGTTCTCTATTGCAGATGTTTCCAACTACAGATAAGTCGTTTCACTCACGCGCCCTTCCAATCGTTATATTGTCAGCGAAGTGAAGCTAAAGCTCGTCGCCGTGAGCCACCTTTAAGGCAATGCTGTTCATCCTGAGACGGCAAGACTTGTGGATCATTTCTGATTTGCCTCGCATAGAGGCTTCCCGTAAGGGTACAGTGTGCTTTAATTCCGTGTTTTCGGAAAATCATCTGCACGCATAAGGACACGTATGTCCACACGATAAGGAATTACACATCTTGGTTACTAAAAAGCCGGCTCTTAAAAAAAAACGGAAATGCACCGCGTGCGTAATTTGCCGCAACGGGCGACAGTTTTGGACGACACAGGCGCAATTCTGGCAGTGGGTCAGGCAGGGCGTCGCGGTCAAGTTGCAAGACAACCCCTTGACGGGAACTTTCACGCACGATCACGAAGAGTCAATCGTCGTCAGACACAACACAGTGCTGAATCTCGCCTGCCCGA
>JANDLT010000006.1 GCA_024330265.1 Pyrinomonadaceae bacterium MAG19_C2-C3
ATGCTTAAACGACTCAGACCATGCCAAACTTAATTTCCAAACACCCTCTAAGAAGCTGTTTGAAAAGCCCCGAAGGGGCGACATTCGATAGCCTGTGGCAACGCCACAGGTAAGCGCATCCATATTATTCGCCAGCCCTGAAAGGGCGACATAGTTATGTCGCCCTTTCAGGGCTGAATCGCTGATTGACCTGTGACCCGGCGCGATGCGCCGGGCTATCGAAGGTCGCCCCGTTGGGGCTTTCACGAACTTTTCAAACAGCCTCTAACGCCGAAGTCACGCTGAGGTGGGAACCATTTTTGAGATGGCTTCTACAAAGTTCGTTTGATAGAAGACCACAATCAGTCTTGCGGCTTCTGGCTGCCTTTGTTGTCGCTCGGTTTCTCGCTGCCCATTCCTTCCGCGACGGGTTTACCCGCGCCCGCGTTGCTGGCTTTATTCTCAGGCGGCGTCGCGCCTTTGTCGGCACTGCCGGAAGTAAAATCCTTGTTGCCCGCCCCGCCGCCCTGTTTGCTTCCCTGTGCATCTTTCTGTTCTGACATCGTGGTTATACTCCCTTGTGTGTTGGATTGATTGAAACTTCCGTGTGGTTCGGAAGCGCGCCTTTACTGCTATAACTCGGACGAAGATTTTACGCGGAGGATGACGGTTTCGCCTTCGCTTTTCCGGCGGATGATTTCTTCCTTTGCGTTTTCTTTTCCGGTGGTTGCTTCTCTTGGACTTGCTTCTGTGGTGCTTGCTTCTCTTGGGCTTTGGCGCGCGTGTAAGCGTCGTCTTCGATTAAGCGCGCGACGAGTGCCGTCCATCCGGTTTGATGGTTCGCGCCGAGACCTCTGCCGCTGTCGCCGTCAAAGTATTCGTAAAAAAGCGTCAGGTCGCGCCAGTGTGGATCGTCTCTGAAACGCGCGTCGCCGTTTTGCCATGGGCGCATTCCGTCGTCGTTCTTATAAAAGATTTTCGCCATGCGGCGCGAAATCTCTTCCGAGACTTCCTGCAAGGTCAACATCTGACCCGACCCGACGGGACATTCGACTTTGAGCGAACTACCGTAAAAGTGATGATACCGCTCTAACGCTTCGACCAGCAGATAGGTCGTCGGATACCAGATAGGTCCGCGCCAATTCGAGTTGCCGCCGAAGATGCCCGAACGCGATTCGCCCGACTCATATGAGACGCGCCACTCGCGCCCGTCCGCGCGAAGCACGAACGGGTGTTCGAGGTGATAGCGCGACATTGAACGTATTCCGTAATCAGATAAAAACTCGCTTTCGTCGAGCATGTATCTGAGAACACGTATCAAGCGTTCGCGCGATGGAATCGCCAGCAGACGCAACACAGAGCCTTGCGTCTCGCGCGACTCGGCGATGGAAATATGTTGCGCGAGGTCGGGGCGGTTGGCGACAAACCAATCAAATCGTTTCTTGAATCCGGGCATCCGGTCAATTTTTTTCTGGTCTAAACTTTCGACCGCGTAAAGCGGAATCAAGCCGACCAATGAACGAACGCGGAGCGCGGTTGATTCATTGTTGGCGTGCATCTCATCGTAATAAAAACCTTCCTCCTCGTTCCACAATCCGTTTCCGCCAAGCGTGTTCATCGCGTCCACAATCGCAATAAAGTGTTCAAAGAACTTGGACGCGAGGTCTTCATAAGCCGGATTCTCATGCGCGAGTTCGAGTGCCATCTGCATCATCGTCACGCAATAGAACGCCATCCACGCTGTACCGTCCGCCTGTTCGAGCGTGCCGCCGTTGGGCAACGGCTGCGAACGGTCGAAGATGCCGATGTTATCCAAACCTAAAAAGCCGCCCGCGAAAATGTTATTGCCTTCATCGTCCTGACGGTTGACCCACCATGTAAAATTCAAAAGCAACTTCTGAAACGCCCGCTCTAAAAACACGCGGTCACGCTTGCCTTCAAGGGTTTTGGTCATCTTATAGATGCGCCAACAAGCCCATGCGTGAACCGGCGGATTCGCGTCGTTGAAGTTAAATTCATATGCGGGCAGTGCGCCGTTCGGGTGCATGTACCATTCGCGCATGAAAAGTATGAGTTGCTCTTTGGCGTAATGCGGGTCGAGTCCCGCGAAGCCGACAAGGTGAAATGCCGTGTCCCACGCCGCGAACCACGGGTACTCCCACTTGTCCGGCATTGACAATATGTCGCGCATAAAGACGTGTTGCCATTCGGCGTTGCGTCCTTCAAGACGCGACGACGGAGGTGGAGGCTGCGACGGGTCGCCTTCAAGCCATTGTTGGACGATGTAGTAAAAAAACTGCTTTGACCACAACAACCCCGCCGAAGCTTGGCGGGCGACGCGACGCTCATCCGCGCTCATCGTCGCGGGCAATGTCTCGTTATAAAACTCGCTCGTCTCATCAAGTCTCATTTGAAAAACCCGGTCAAACTCGTCACCGAAATACGCGGTCGGTGTTTCGTGTTCCGCGCACAACCGCAGACGAAGCGTCACTTCGCCGTGCGCCGGAATTTCCAAACGACGATGCAGTGCCGCTTTCGTTCCCTGCTCGTCGGGGTTCACGGCGTCCGTGCGACCATGCACGACGTATTCGTGAAAAGCATCCTTCGTGTAATGACTGGGATTCGTCGCCCCGTAGAGACGATTGATGTTGGTTTCATTATCCGTGAACAAGAATGTCGGCGGGGTGTTGTCGGTAGATTCGACGGCAAAGAAAAAGCGTCCGAGTGCTTCGTGATTGGCGGCAAGCATGTCCGAATTGTGGCGCGTTATGTTCGGCTTCGCCCAGTAGCCTTCACCCTCGCGTCCCCACGCCCACGTATTGCGAAACCACAACGTCGGGAGGCAGTGAACCGCCGCCGCCTCACTGCCGCGATTGGCGATGGTGATGCGAATCAAGATGTCGTCGGGCGTGCGCTTCGCATATTCCGCGAAGACATCGAAGTACGCACTATCGTCGAAGATGCCGGTGTCCGTGATTTCGTATTCGTCGTCCTGATGCCCGCGCTGCCGACTTTCTTCGAGCAGTTGACTGTATGGAAATTCGCGTTGCGGGTATTTGTACAACGCCTTCATGTACGAATGCGTCGGTGAGGAATCAAGGTAGAAATAGCATTCCTTCACGTCCTCGCCGTGATTGCCTTCGCCGTTGGTCAAACCGAACAGACGCTCTTTCAAAATCGGGTCGCGTTCGTTCCACAACGCGAGCGCGAAACACAAACGCCCTTCGCGGTCGGTCATGCCGAGCAAACCGTCTTCGCCCCAACGATAGGCACGCGAACGCGCATGGTCATGCGGAAAGTAGTTCCAACAATCACCGTGCGCCGAATAATCTTCGCGCACCGTTCCCCATTGACGCTCGGAGAGGTAAGGTCCCCATCGTTTCCAATTATTTTCGCGGCGTTCATCTTCAGCGAGGCGTTGACGTTCTGGATTCATATTTGATACTCCGATTTTGGAAAGTTAATAGAACAAAAGATAGTGGCACGAAGCGTGGGCGAATGCGTGTGATCTTTGCTTTGCGGCACTTCGCGTCTTCTCTTCGCGGTTCTTTGCGATACAAAAAGAAGTAACGCCAAGGTTCGCAAAGATAGCCGACGCCAAGTGGCGCAAAGAGTCTCCCGCCTTTGAGCCATTACCGAACAAAAATAAAAAGACACAATGCTCGAAGCAAAATCAATTAACCGCCACCACGCTTTTAATTCCCTGACTTCCCTGCCGCAATAACGGCAACGCTTCATCAATCTTAAACCGTCCCGTGATAAGCCCCCGCACGGCATCAGGAAATTGCTGTTCAAACTTTTCTATATCGCTAATCGCCGCTTCATAGTGCGAACGCGCGGCGTTGACCGTCCCGAACACAATCTGATTCTTCAACACAAGGTTTCGCATAATCGCATCAATATCAATTTCAACCGCGCCTTTTCTGCCCGGTATTCCGGTGAAGACAAACACGGCGTTGGTATCCAAAACCTTGATGACATCGAACGCGAGTTGCGACGCCCCGACCGCTTCATACACGACATCTATGCCGCCGACTTCCTGCGCCATCTGTTCGACCGTGTGGGTTTCGGCTTTGATAAATTTCGCCCCGAACGATTCGATAAGCCCACCGCGCGTGTCGTCACTTCCGGCGCGCGAATAAACGTAAGTCTCGAAGCCGTTGGCGACAAGCATCATCGCTCCCAACAAGCCGACGGGACCCGCGCCGAGTACGACGGCTTTGTGACAGTAAGCTGCAATACTCGTTGAAATGTTCGTTGACGTGTTCGCCGCGTGCGCTTCATCATTTAACCGCCCGTTTGTCGCCGCGTCATCCGTCACCTTGCTCATCAACGGCGGACATCCCCACGGCAAACGCTGTTGCACTTCCCAAATTTGCGCGAGTGCTTTTTCGGCAATCGTCAATGGCTCGGTCAACACTGCGACATCGCGCAAGTGCGCCGGAACGACGTTCAAGTATTGTTCATCGTCCATGATGTACTCGGTCATAAAACCGTGTACCTGCTTGATGCCGCGCTCGGTGAAATCATCCGTATAACAGAAGTCCGCGCGCCCCGCCTGACACGCCTGACACGTCGCGTGCGGACACGGACGCCTGACCATCGGCACGACTAAATCACCGACTTTAACGCGCGTCACACCCGCGCCGACTTCCGTAACTTCCGCGAGTGCTTCGTGTCCTATGACGAGGTGGTCTTCGCCGTCGGGCGGCGTGCCGTATTCAAACGCGGCGATTTCGCGGTCAGTCCCGCAGACGCCGATTTCCAAAATCTTCATCTTGACTTGCATCGCCGCTTCGATACGCGGCTCGGCATAATCAATCACTTCCGCAACGTGTTTTCCGGGAAACACCGCGACCGCTTTCATACATGCACCTCGCTCTGATTGTCATCTGTCATCGTCTCTAAAATATAGAATTGAGGAACTAAACTCTGCGGAACTTCGGCGTCCGCTCTCTGCGGTACTCTGCGTCAAATCGCTCTTAAACGCCGAAGTACCGCAGAGTTGAAGACGCCGAGTTCCGCAGAGAAGAAAACGTCTTGTGAGAAAGCTTCTTTGAAATTGCACCGCGCACTTTAGCATTAAGCCAAGCGTCACGGGTGACAAACTTTGCATTCACGAAAGCCCGCGTCTTGGGCGGCGAGCGATGAGTTGAACGGGACGCGATTACGCGGCGCAATCTTCCCTGCCCATTCACACGTCGCTTGATGATAAATGCCTTGCGTGCGGCTGCCGACGAGATGAGTCGAATTGTGGTTCGCTTGAGAAAGCGCACCGCTTGAACTTATGACGGACGACGAAGTGAGCGACAGGCTCGGAGCGTTAAGCGCAAGTGTCGGCGGGGAAGCCAGATTCTTATACGCCCGCCGATAACCCGCGAGCAGGTAAATCACCGTGAACAACATCAGCGTCAACAGCATTGCCACCGGAAATGACACCGCAAGCAGGTATTCAAAAATCCGCCAGAAACCTTGAAAGCCGAACAATAAAATCCACCCCGAACCGTCGCAGAAAATCCGCTTCGCATAGAACCACGTCGCCGGATACAACTGCGCGCGGTCGAGCGGCGCGGCGAACGGGTCAGGCGGCGCGGGATTTCCAGACCACACGGATTGTGTGGTTGCCGTGCCGCTAAACACGCTCTGCACGTTTTGCGAAGACGGCGTGACGGGAACTTGGCGCACGCCCGCCGTCGTCAAAACCCTCATCGTCGCTTCGTCCCTGACTAGGACTTGAACCGGAACATCAATGCGCGATGCTTCGCGCGTGCGCGGGCGCACTTCCATGTCAACGCCCGTGTTCATCCACGCCGGAAGCTTCGATTTCATTGGCACGCTTTCCGTCGCCAGCACATCGGAAACTTCCTCCGGTGCGCCGCGCGCCGCGTCTTTCAACTCCGCCGCCAGACGCGCGCACTCACCGCCGATTGCCGTCACGTCCGCGAACAGAGGCGACGCATCGGGACTTAAAAAATCGGCGCGCGTGAACAATAAGTTTTCATCGTGATACGTCGCCCACAATTCCGGTTTCTCCGCCAGCGCGAGCAACGAAAGGTAAATCACGAGCGACGAAAACCTATCAAGCCGATTATCGAAAAACGTCGCATCGCGTCGCGGATGTTGAAAATGTTGATGCCCTACTTCGGATGCTTTCATGCCGCGCATCGCCGGAACGAACATCCCGTCGAGGTCAACCAATCGAACATGCCCGGCTTCGACGATGATGTTGCCGTGTTGCAAATCGCCGTGCGCGATGCCCGCTTCGCGCAAGTCGTTCATCACGCGCAACCAATCGTCAGCCAGATTCTTTACGACCTCACAACTCTCACGCCCGCGCTTAAACACTTCGCTCAAATACACGTCGAGCGTGTGCCCCTCAATCCACGGCATCACTAGCACGGGATACAGTCTGCCGTTAATCGCCATGCCTTCCGCGTCATAATCGAATGTGCCGAGTGCCGGAACGGGATGAGCGCGCAAATGTTCATCAATCAATTCGTAACGTCGCGCACGGTCAGGCGAGTAGTTGCGAAACGCACGCGCGGCGAACGTCCCCGCCCCGTGCGGCAACTTCAACTTGAAGACGTAAGCGAACTGACCCGACGTGACGAGCGGCATCCCCAAACGGTCGAACGCCGGTTCGGTTTCGCGCAACATCTCATCCGCGAAACACGCGCGCGGCATCTGTATCG
Source organism: Pyrinomonadaceae bacterium MAG19_C2-C3 (assembly GCA_024330265.1). Classification (GTDB taxonomy): domain Bacteria; phylum Acidobacteriota; class Blastocatellia; order Pyrinomonadales; family Pyrinomonadaceae; genus JANDLT01. The sequence goes on from JANDLT010000006.1 coordinate 6,672, forward strand.
CTTCCGCGACCGCGTGCGCCGTGAACCATTGCGTGGGTTTCTCAAAAGACATAATGCGAGAATTGTTTCGGTGGGATTTTACAAACTTCCGACTTCGATACGCACCGCCGCAACATCATCATCGCGCAAGCGTCCAGCACGTCGCTCCGCGTCAATCAAAGAATTTAATTCTTCGTCACGCCCACAGGCAAGCGCGTTTTCAAACTTCGTGACAGTCTTCATCACGGTTGAATCCGCTTCAGCGAACAGGCGCAAGTACCACGCGGCGGCGGCATCGGTCAAAAGCAACAACACATCTCCGTCACGCGCCTCGCCCGCTTCGATGCACAGATGTTGCCACACGTCCGCGTGTCTTTCCGCACGCGACGGCACAAGTTGCGGCGTCGCATTAAACTTGCGCGCATCGTCAATCGGCATCGCGCGTACAATCACATTCCCCCGACGATGAATCACACACGCATCGCCGAGCGCGACGGCACGCCACTTCAAACCTTGTTCGTCTGTATCAAACACCACTCCGGCGAACGCCGCGAATGAACCCGCTTCGCGTTTCGCTTCCGCGTACCAAGCCAACTCGCGCCCGCTCCATTCACTTTCCCAACGCTCGCCCACTGCCCGCGCCCATAACCTAAAACCTTCATCCGTATCACGAGACGATTCATCTTCCGCCGCCCAACTCTGTACCAACGCCCGCGCCCAACTGCCCGCATCGAAAGCTTCCGTCGCTCCGTCGGCAATCGCGTATCGCCGCCGTGCTTCATTAACGGCAGTTGCATCCTCACATTCCGCGATGCTCGCTCCATCCTTTGCGCTCATAAAACTTTGTGCTTCAAGTCGCCACATCATTTTTGATTGATTCATTGATTCATCGGCTCATTGACTCATTGAAGAATTAAGTTCGTGGTTCGTCTTTAATTGAATCAGTCACCTTGCGCGGTTCTGATCGTAGCCGCTTTCAAGCGGCTTTCCGCGAAGCGGCACTTAGCCACGCGATTCATCGCGTGGACACTTAGCAAGAATCGAAAGGGCGTTTTAACGTCCTTCTGGAAAAAGTCGGCTTTAGCCAAACGCTAAAGCGGGCGGCGGGAAGGACGTTAAAACGCCCTTTCGATTTCCGACTTCCCCAACCAGCCGTCAAACGGCTGGTCTAATTGCCGCTTCGCGGAAAGCCCGATGAACGGGCTGGAAATCTTTACCCGCATGAGGTGCGTGAATCAATGAACTGATGAACCAATTCCTAAAGGCTTGTGTCCATCCACGAATGCGGAGCCATTCCGGTGAGGCTTGTGCCGATTTCATAGAACTGTACGACCGATGATGAATCGGCGTTGAACACGAAACCCCGCGCGCCCTGTTCGACCGCGACGCCGAGTTGAATCGCCGCGTCGCAGAAACTCGCGGGCAATAAACTCGACGCTTCAAACAATGCCCGCGCAAATTCATCCGGCAAGTCGTTCGCGCTACTCGGATACTCAATCTTCCTCGTAGAGCGCGACGAGATGTGACAATTGAACATCAGCACCGCCCCGTCGTTCGTCGTTAAATTCATAATCTCGCGCCCCGCGTCAATCGGATTGCCGTCGCTCGATTCACCATCGGTCAAATGCAACACGACAGGCGGAAACGAACGCGGATGCTCGCGCACCCAGCCTTTCAACATGCGTTCGACTTCACCAAACGCCGCGCACATCGGCGTGCCGCCGTCCGCCGTCGCATCCACCCAGACCGGAAACCTGACGACGCGCTCGATGATATTGCCAGTGCCGTCGGCGACTTTTTTATATCTGGTTTCGATGCGCGCCGGATACTCTACGAGTTGCGAGACGGGGACAAGACTGCGCCCCGTCAACGCCCCCGCGAAACCCGAACGCACATCGCGCCCGCCGTAAGCCACGACCGCGACGTGATAATAATCGCGCACCTCCTCCGTCTTCGTACATCGAATCACTAAATCATGCAAAGTGTGATTGACGGTATTAGCTACAAAGTCGGCTTTACGCATCGTGTCCTCATTGCCGAAGGCTTCAATCATTGACCGCGATTGGTCAATCACCAACACGATGCACGTCGGATTCTGGCGAGTGATTTGTGAGGAATACATCGGAGCGTTCTCCAACGAACTATTTTGTTTAACTCAAGTCAACTGCTGCCTTGAGACCTGTTTCGATTTGTCGAAGTTGGTCGGGCAAGAGCGCGCCGATTCGACGAATTAGTTTAGAGCGGTCGAGCGTTGTTACTTGATGACACAATGCGACACTCTCGCGCGACAACCCGCCCGCTCCTTGCGGCAATAAAACTGCGGTCAAACCACGTCCCGCTTGCTCCGTCGAAGTTGAGGTGGGGACGACGATAATCGAACGCCAGTTCGGTGTTTGATTGAAAGCATCATGTGAAAGAATGATGACGGGTCGCCACCCTTGTTGTTCCGAACCACTGCGCGGCGCGAGGTCAGCCCAATATACTTCGCCGCGCCTCACGGATTGACTCTTTCTATGTCGAACAAATGTTCGAGCGACGCCGCTTCAAGTTTCGCATCAAGGTCGGCGATGCTGCCGCCGTGCTTGGCTGCGTATTCAGCGATTGCATCGTGTCGCATCGAACGGTTATTGCGGTCGGCGATGAAGTCAACGAAATCTTCGATTTCGCTGACGCGCTCCGGCGGCAAGCTTTTAATCTTCTCTATCAATGTTTCAGTTTGCATTTTAATCTTCTTCCCCCATCTTACTTTACTGCTCCGAAACGTAGCGGTCAGGAATGTGTAATCGGCGAAAGCTAAACGCGAGTGCGCCCGACTTCTTTCAATGCGCGCGGTAAATCCGCGATTGTCATGACGCCGATGATGCGCTCGGAAGCAGAGCCGTTCGCAGTGATAAGCAAGGCGTCGAGTCGCCGCCCGCGCGTTTCGTAATCTTCAAAACAGGCGATGGCTTCAAACAACGTCGTGTGGCGCGCCGTGAATTTGTGGTTGTCCGCGTCTTCGATAAAGTTTAAGACATCCGCGACGTAAGTATCATCAAGGTGAACGACCGTCCCGCTTTTTTCGCGCAACGTCCGCGCGCCGAGCCACCGCGCGACCGCTCCCGTCGTCAACAGCGCGGCAAATTTGCCGTCCAGAAGTACGGGGATTTGCGATAGTGAATGTTCCAACATTAACCGCACGAGGCGCGCGATGGTGTCGTCAATCGTGACGGTGACGACGCCCGTTTGGAACATCGGAATCACGACGGGCGGCTTGACGATAAGGGCGGCGATGCGCTCAAGGTCATCGGCGGCGCGTTCGTTCGGTTCGGCGATGACGTGTCCGTCGGAGCTTTCGTGAATAATTGCGTTGCGTAAATCAGCGTAGTCTTTCAAGTCGCGCTCGAAGCGACGCACGGCGGGACGCACACGCCCGACCGTATCAACGCGCTCATAGAAATTGATGCGCCTGTCGGTCGTCGAATGTTCGCGCAAGTAGCGTTCGATTTGCGCGAAAGCGTGAAGGAAGCGTTCGGAGTTAGTCATGCGAAATCAGTTTGCGGCTTTAACTTCCGATGTCCACAGTTGACGGCGTGAACCGCTCATCGCGTTTCCGTGCGGGGAGTTCCGATGGGTCGTTATCGTTTTCATCAAAGGCTTCGTCATCTTTATCAGTGGCGTTATTAACAGCGTTGCCGCGTGGTTCGGGCAGGTATCGCCACACTAAAATTGCCATCATAAACACCGCGACGCCGCCCAGATATGTATTGCTGCGATAACCGTAATACGTGTATGCGAATCCGGCGAACGTGCCGCCGATGGCAAAGCCGACCTGACCGAGCGAGATGACCAGACTCATCAAACTGCCGCGCTCGCTGCCGCGCGCCAGCCCCGACAACAAAGCTTGAAACGGCGACATGCGCGCCGCCACCAACACCATCGTCACAAAGAAAATCGGGTATGCAATCCAAAAAGCATTCGTCACAAACGTGACCAACGGAATCAACACCGTGAGTCCCAAACATGAACCGAGTATCAGAACCTTGCGCCCCACGCGGTCAGAGAGCCATCCGGCAAGGGGACCCGTCACGGCGTTGGCGATGCCGCCGACGAGAAACAAGGAAGCAATCTGTTTTTGCGTCGCGCCGAACTCGTTCGCCAACCACTTCGGCAGAAAAACGATGAAGAACGCGAGGCTTATAAACATTAAAGCGAACGCCGCCGCTCCCGCCCGCACATCGGCGCGATGCAGTAATCTCCAGTATGTTTTCAATGCTCCGGCGACGGTTATCTTCGCGGTCGTGCGTTCGACATCCGGTTGCGGCACGCATCGCCAGACAAGCAAAAACGTCAAAGCCATTGTCACCGCGAACATCAAAAACGGGGCGCGAAAACCGAAAGAATCGGCGAGGATAATCCCTAGAGGTAAGCCCGCAATTTGTCCGAGCGACGTGCTTGACATAACCCAACCCATCGCCCACCCGCGCCGCTCATTAGGAAAGTAATCACCGACATAAGAGACCGCCGAACCCGAAAGCATTCCGCCCGCAGCCCCCGCGCACGCACGCACGAAAAGAAACGACCAGTAATCCGTCGCCGCCCCGTGTGCGACAAGCGCGAGCGTCATCGCTCCTGAACCGAGCAGTAAAATTCTTCGTCGCCCGATTTTGTCCGAGACGGGACCAATCACCAAAGCGAACACGCCGACCATCAAAGCGTAAGCACTGACGAGCGTGCCTTGCACCTGTTCGGCGACGTTTAACTCCCTGCCGATTTGCGGCAGCATCGGCGTCACAATCATGATTTGACTGCTTGCCGAAAAAACCAGCAACCACAAAGCGAACAGAATTAAACGGTCTGTGCCGCCCATCATCTGGTCTGTTCCGGTGGCGGCTGAAAAAGATTTGGTCACGCTTTAATTACTCTCTGGTTGTCACCACTCGAAAAACTCCGCCGGAGTCATTACGCGCAAGCCTTTGACATGCCGCTTAATCGCTTGAAAGTCTGTGTCATCCGTCACCACGATGATGCCTTCGCGCCGCGCGCTAATTGCAATCAACACATCGGCGAGTAGTTCTTGTTTGGCGGCAGAAGCACGCGACGGTGACTTACCGCCCGCCGCTTGCTTACGCTCTTGTGCGAGACGGTGAAGCGAGCGCGCGACGGTTTCCCAATCGTCGAAGGCAGGGGCGATGAGGCGACTTTCCCGCGCTGCCCGTCGCCACGTCGCAAGGTAGGCGCGAAACTCTTTTGCATCGGCGGCAATCATCAATTCGGTGTACACGACGCACGAGATTTGTTCGCTGCGCGGCAACTCCGCACGGCGTGCTAACGCGCCGCTACTGATGACATTCGTATCTACCAGATACTTGCGATTCGTCATGCGGCTTTCGGAAGTTTTGCCGTATCAGGCGCGGGTTTGGCTTTCTTCGTTGCCGCTTTCTTGCCTTTGCCGTGCAAGCGTTCGTAGGTCATCTTGTAGGCGCGCAACGACATTTCCTCAAGCGTCAATTCGCGCCGCTTGCGGGTCTTGGTCGTCGGCGCGCTTTGTCCGTCACCGTTTGCGCGAGGCTTAGGCACAGCCTTGCGTGGCGTCTTGGTTGCTGTTTTCGTCGTCATCATTTTACCTTTCACTAACATCATTTTAGATTTAACCTTATCGTCAACCGATTGTCACGAACTGCCACCAAACCCTTATCGCAAACTATGATGAAAAATCCGATACCGACTTTGCCGCCCGACATCGAAGCCTTGCGCGATTACCATTGGCGACGCGAAGCCACGCGCCGCATCGAAACCGTCGCGGAAGCCGAAGCCTTCATCGAAGGTGTCGGTTTTGCCAACGCGATGACCGACGCGCGCACCGCCGGAGCATCTCTCTATGTCGCCGTCTGCGGACGCCGCGACGCATACATGCCGCGCAACGTCCAGAAGGACGCGGAAGCAAGTCAAACGTGGCTGCTCAAAGATGAATTGCTGCGACGCGGCAAGGTCTATTACGCCAAGTTAGCGGCGGCGCGCACGCTGTTCATTCGCCGTTCGCTTATCCCTTATTTTCACGCTCTGAACGGCGTCGCTCGCAAAGACGAATCGCATCTTTTATCACCCGAAGCCAATCGCATCCTGCGCGTTCTCAGGCGTGAATGGGAATTGGCGACGCGGGATTTGCGCGACGCGGCGAAGATTGAAAACCGCGCGACCTTCACGCGCGCCCTCGATGAACTTCAACGCTGTATGAAGGTCGTGCCGCTCGATGTCGTATATCAACCGCGCTTCACTTACATCTGGACGACGGGGGAAGCACGCTTTCCTTCGGAACTTAAAACCGAAGTCTCACCTGATGAAGCCTTGTCCGCCATCGCGCACGCTTTTTTGCAAACCGCAGGAATAACTTTATGCGGCGAACTCGCCCGCGCCACGGGACTGACACGCCCCAATGCCGGACGCGCAAACCAAGCCTTAGTCAAACAGCATCTCGCCACACAACTCGCACGGGGTGTTTATCGCTGGCACGAAATCGAAGAAGCGCGTTAGTGGAGAGACAAGTAAAACGGAGGTGAAGGAGGCGGGAACGGAGTAGAACGGAGGTTTGTTTGCCCTCTCCGTTCTACTCCGCTATACCTCATGTTCTACTCCGTTTTACTTTGTGCCTCAATTCATTTGTCGCTCATCGCATCTAAGACCACCTGCGCCACCGTCGGAATAATCTCGCGCTCGTTCGCGTGGTTGACGGTGAATGTAACTAACACAAACTTTTGTCCGTCCGGGGTTTCGATATACGCCGCATCGTGGCGTGTGGTGGAAGTCCATCCGGCTTTCGACCACAGTTTGACGTTCTTGTACTTTTCATCTGTCAATGCCAAACCTGTGAAGCCGTGCGCTTGGTCGTCTTTGTCGGTTGTCGCGCCTGCGAAATCGCGCCGCATCAAATCCATCATCTGCTTGCTTCGTTCACCGTTTATAGCTTTGCCCGTGGCGATGTCGGAGAGCAGTCGCGCCGTCGCATCGGTCGTCAACATGTTGCGATTATTCTTTGCGGCGTTCACCGCGCGGCTCAGAAAACTCGCGTCCGCATTATTTACAAAAATCTTGTCGCGCCCGTAGGGAGCTTCGCACCACGGCTTCTGGTTGACGTTGATATTCGTAAAACCCTGCGCCGCGAAAAGGCGGTTGACGGCATTGCGCCGATTCGTCCACGCCCTCATTTCATCGTCGCTCAACTCAACGCCCGAACTCGTATTCGTGACGGCATCAAGAACGTAATGCGTCGCGTCGTTTGATGAATCAACTATCATGTCGCGCATCGCACGCCGCACTTCCGGCGAATCTTTCAACTCCCCGTCTTGCATCTGACGGTGCGCCGCGACCATGTAAAACATCTTGACGACGCTCGCCGGATATATCGCCGCCTGACCGCGATAACTCACGGCGCGGTGCGTGTCGTTCGTCACATCAATTAACGAAATCGCCAACTCATCGGCTTTGAGACTTGGAAATTTCCGCCGCGCAGTTTCCGCCGCACGGTTAACGATTGTTTGTAAATCAGCCGCTTGATTTTCCTTGCCTTGCTTACTCTGGGGCTTAACAATCGTCAACGTCCGCGAGTTGGAACTGCTCTGTCTTTCTTGCGCGAAAGCCGCCGTGCGGGTGTTGATGACGGAACACACGACGGAACATGCAGTGACGAAGCCGACGATAAACTTGATACTCGAAGTGCGATTCATAATTTTGGTTTCCGATTCGATTTGGTGGATTACTTGGTGAATTGATTGGCGAATGTTTCAGGTCTGAGATTTTAACTGAAAACATTTTCCCTTGACCGCAAAACTTTTTTGTTGACAACCAAAGTTTTCTCCCCTACTCTGCTCACCCTTTTGGTTCGACAACTTACTTTGAAAGAAAGCGATGTGAAACTTTTATGCTTCACGGCTTCAACGACAGACACGACAGTTCGCATTACTGACTTTCCCTTCTCGTCCGGCTCACCCTGTGCAAGCCGCCCGCTGAATGGGAAAAAGCGGTTTGCACGACTTCTCGTTTGTTCAACAATTAAATCTTAAACCTCTCGTCGCGATTCGTTCGCGTTCGACTTGACGCGGATAAACAGCGCGGCGTTGAAATTGCCTTATTGCGTTTGCAATTACATTTGCAAGTTCAAGGCATCTTCATGTTTGAAGCGATGCCCGACCGCTTCTTCATACTAAATCCGGGACTAAGAACAGATTTCAAAGCATTATGATTTGGCAAAACTTTTTAAGCGAAGCCCTGTGTCAACCTTGCGCTTACAAAACTTATTTCGTCAGCCGGAAACTAAACCAAATGTTTCCCGCGCACACTATCATCGAAGGCTCTGACTACGATTTCAAAATCGAAGAGTACGCCCGCGACGGTCAATGCTTCATCGTCGAAGAGAGCGGCATCTACACGCAGACCGAAACCGAATATGATTCGACCGATAAATCTCTGACCGACAAAATCCGTCACGGGTGGCTCAATGTTTTGTGGCGCGGCAAACTGATTGATGTCGTGCTGTTAAGCACGAGTGATGCGCGTTCGTTCTGGATTATCGCGGAAGACAAAACCGTCGCCGCCGATTTCCTTCGCGCCGTGTGCGAATGGTGCGCCGAGGTGCGCGGCGAGATTCTGGTGTTCGAGCAAGGCTACTGGCAAAAGGACAAGCATCTTTTTCAAGCGATAAAGGACGCGAGTTTCGATGACCTCGTGTTGCCCGCCGATTTCAAACATGAACTTCAAACCGACCTCGCGCAGTTTTTCGCGGCGCGTAAAATGTATGAACGGATGCGCGCTCCTTGGAAACGCGGCGTGCTGTTTATAGGTTCGCCCGGCAACGGCAAAACGCAAACCATCAAGGCGTTGATTAACTCGCTGGCGCGCCCGTGTCTCTATGTGAAAAGTTTCAAAGCCCGCTTTGAAAGCGACCATACGACGATGCGCGAAGTCTTCGCCCGCGCCCGCGCGTCCGCTCCGTGTCTCCTGATTTTCGAGGATTTGGATTCACTCGTCACCGACCGCAATCGCTCGTTTTTCCTTAATGAACTCGACGGTTTCGCGGAGAATACGGGCGTCGTCGTCATCGCTTCGACCAATCACCCGGAGAAACTCGATTCGTCAATCCTAGACCGTCCGAGTCGCTTCGACCGCAAGTTTTACTTTGAGCTTCCGGCGCACGCCGAGCGTTTCGCCTATCTTAAAAAGTGGAGCGCGCAGCTTGACCGCGAAGCACAATTAAGCGACGAAGCCGCCGATACTTGCGCGCACGCGACCCAAGGTTTTTCATTCGCGTACCTCAAAGAAGCGACGCTCTCGGCGGTGATGCAATGGATAAACACGCGCCACAACGCGACCATGGACGACATCATGCGCGAACGCATCAAGGTCTTGCGCGCCGCGATGACAAAGGCGAAACCGAAAACGACGAAGAAGAAATCCGAAGTTGAAGAAGACGATGACGAACAGGTTTTCAGCGAAGTGATTTAATAATCATCGGTTCATGCGGAGTGATTTGAAATTGAGCATTTCAAATCACTCCGCATTTTGTCCTCAAACCTCGAACGCGACGCGCCCGCCGACCAACGTCATACGCACATTGCCCGCATCATCAACGGCGACTAAATCCGCCCGCTTGCCCGTTTCAATCGAACCCGTTTCCGCGTCAATGCCAAGCACGCGCGCCGGATTCGTCGCCGCCATTCGTGCGACATCCACAAGCGGCACATCCAGCTTCAACATCACACGCACGGCATCGAGTATCGTAATAACCGAACCTGCGAGACCGCCGCGTTCGTTTTCTGTTTTGCCGTTTATAACCTTTATCGTTTCGTCCCAAAATTCGTATTCGCCGTCGCCCAAGCCCGTCGGCGCGACGGCATCGGAAACCAAGACCATGCGTTCGACGCCCTTACACTTGAGCGCGATTTGCAACGCGAACTCGTCAACGTGAAGCAAATCCGCGATTACTTCGCACGTCATCTCCGGCTTCGTCAACGCCCAACCGACTACGCCCGGTGCGCGATGATGCAAGCCCGTCATCGCGTTATATAAGTGCGTGACGTGGCGCGCTCCCGCCGCACACGCCTCGTCCAAAGTCGCAACATCGGCGCGTGTGTGACCGATAGAAATGATAAACCCGCGCCTGATTAACTCCTTCGTCAGTTCGATGCCGTTCGGGATTTCCGGCGCAATCGTCGTGAAGTGAACCGCGTTTGACGACCTGAGTTTCCGCATGAAATCCACATCCCGCGCGTCCGTGTAATCTTTGAAATACACGCTTCGCAAAGCCCCGCGCATCTCCCTATTCACAAAAGGACCTTCATAATGCACACCCGCCACACGCGCGCCGAACGCAGCTTGATGTGAATTGTTCGCATCTTCGGCTTGCCTCGTCATCACCTCATCAATCGCCCGAATCGCGCTCTCGTATTCTTCATCACGCGCCGGAACGAAAGTCGGCAGCCACGTCGTCGTACCTTGCCCCGCGAGATATTTTGCTACCTTCGACAATCCCTCTGCATCCGCACTCACCACGTCAACGCCGACCGCTCCGTGAATGTGCAAATCCACGAAACCGGGCAGCAACGTCGCGCCGCGCAAATCTATTTCGCGCATTGAAGTTGAGGGGTCATCAATCTTTGTCCCGGCGTCGTGTGACTTATCAACGACGCTCACTATGCGGCTGCCTTTGATGACGAGTGCGACGTTTTCGAGCGTCCCGTCCGGCGTAACGATTCGAGCATTCTTGATTAACAAAGTCGGAGTTTTCTTGTCGTTCATTATCAAAGTTTTATGTGAGTTAATTATCCGATTCACTTGACTTGAAAAAGTTTTGGTCATTATAAACCAAGCCCGCGCCGCTTCAATGTTAAAACGGCGCGGGCTTGATAGTTTTGGTTAAGCCTGAAAGTTTAGAAAATAAACTTCGCTGCGAGTTGGATGATGCGCGGGTCGCGTGTACTCAAGACGCGCCCGAATGTCGCACTGGTGATGCCGGTATCCACCGTGCGGAAGTTGGTCGTGTTGAAGATGTTGAAGACTTCGCCGCGAAGTTGCAGGTTCGTTCCTTCGGTGAAGCGAAGGTTTTTCAGCAACGCCAAATCAATTTTTCTAAGCGGCGGACCGTTGACCACTCCGCGCCCCGAATTACCGACACGAAAAACTCCCGCCGGAACATTGGCGAAAGCCGCCGTGTTGAAATACTGCTCGAACGTGCCGGGTCCCGTGTTCGGGTCGCCGATTAAGTCGGGACGCGGACCCGAAGCAGATGCACCTAAGAAACCGATGCCCGCCGGGTCAGCACCGGCAGTCGTTACTGTCAAAGGCAATCCGGTATAGAGTTGCGCGATGCTTGAGATTTGATAACCGCCAAGCAGTTTGCCGACGAAGCCGCGCTGGTCACGCAAGAACGGCAATTCGTAAATCGCGTTGGCGGTGAAAACGTGGCGACGGTCAAGCTGTGCGCGTCCGTATTCCGAGCGAATATCGAAAGGATTTTGCGGGGCGGTTGAACGGTCGGTCTGGTTGTCGGTCAAGTTTTTAGAGAACGTATAAGCCGCGTTGAACTGTGACCCGGCGGTGAAGCGACGCTGAAAGTAGAACTGCGCGCTGTGGTAGTTCGAGTTGAAGCGCGTCTGAATGATGTTGATGTTGCGATAGCCGCGAAACGGGCGAAGCTGGTCAAGAATCAATTCTTCTCCCGCGCTGATGAAGGCTCGCGGTTGTCCGGCGTTGGGTTGTCCGGCGGCAATCAACGGGTAGCATGAGCCAAGCACGCCCGCCGCGTTGCGGCATTGCGAATTAAGCGCGAATCCGGGCGGCAACAAGTTAAGGTCAACGATGCCTTGCAGGTGCGTCCCCTTAGAGCCATAGTATCCGGCGGTGATAAGCGTCTTGGAATTGATTTGTTGTTGAACGTCCAAAGACCAGTGTTGCGCGTAAGGAGTTTGAAAGTTCACGTCAATTCCGCGCAAAGTCTGTGTGGCGGCAGACGGTCCGCCAACCGTTCCGGCAAGCGGATTATCAAGGCTGACGATGCTGGCGGCGGTCGTCGCCGTGCCGTTGACCGTCGTGATAGTCTGGGTTTGTTGAAACGGCGGATTGATAGCGATGTTTTGCAGGTAAGTTCCGTACAGGGTTTGGTCGAAATAGATGCCGTAGCCGGTGCGAATCGCGGTGCGCCCGTTGCCGAACGGGTCGAAGGCGAGACCGACACGCGGCGCAAAATTATTCTTGTTGTTCGTGACGACACTCTCACCAAACTGCGATGGGTTAGCACCCGTCGGGACGGCTTGGTCATTGACGATAATGCCGTTAAAAGGGTTTCCCGTTCCGGTGCGATTGCCTGCGGCGTTGACTTGGAAGGCTTCCGCGAGATTGAAGCGCGATGGGTCAAAGTTCGTCAGTTGATTATTCTCATCAAACGGCGGCGTGAAACGCGAGTAACGCAAGCCGTAATAGAGCGTCAAGTTTTTACGCGCACGCCATTCGTCCTGCACATAAAACTCGTTGTTGCGCGCACGCAAATCGGCGGTTAAATCAAACCGTGCCTGCGTGAACGATGCGGCTCTGCCGAGTAAGAAGTTGGCGAAGCGTTGTTGGTTTTGGCGGCGTGTGATTTCGGCGGTCGTCGCGCCTGCCGGAAAAGCGGCGGCGTCATATCCGGTAAAATCGAAAGCGAATTGTCCTTGATTGGTCGCGGTCAAAGCGTTTTCGTTTTTGCGGTAACGACTAAGCAGCACGCCGCCTTTGATGGTGTGCGAACCTAAAACTTTCGTCAGGCTGGCGGTCACGGATTTAGTGGTCGAGAAATTGTCGTAAGGTCCGAAGCCGGAGATGTTGGCAAAGCCGTTGCCTGTGATATTCGGGATGCGTCCCGTCGTGTCGTCAAAGAAAAGCGGGACGTTGATTGTCGGCGAGTTTTCACGGTTCAATTGACCTGTGAGTTGGCTCAAAATTGCGCCGTAAGAATAGCTGTAACCGCCTTCAACAATCAGCGTCGGCGTCGCGGCGTAAGTCGCGCGGATGACATGCGTGCGTCCGGGCGAATTCGTTTGTGTGTCCGACACACCGGGCAAGCCTGTGCCGCTGGAAAACAGACCATTCGGTTCAATTGTCGGGATGTCGTCGTTTTGGAAGCGATAGAACGCCGATAGTTTATCCGTAAAGCGATGGTCAACTTTCAAAATCTCTTGGCGGAAGTTAAAGACGTTGCGCGCCGGAGTGAACAATTGAAACGCCGCGTTCGGTTCGGCTAAACCCGAATAAATTTCGTTGACGTAAGCCCGCGCCGTCGGGCTGATGCTGGCAGTGGGGATTGTGGTGTCGCGCCGCGCGCAAGTTCCGTTAGTGTTGAATGCCACACAAACCGATTCCGGGAAAATTCCGTTTCGTATGTTTTGCGTCGGCACGCTGGCTAACAGCGTCGGGAAAGAAACGACGCGCCGAAATTCCTGTGAAAAGAAGAAGAACGTGCGATTGCGTCCGTCATAAATGTAAGGTCCGCCTTCACCGAATCGCGGCAGGAAAATAGGTCCGCCGATGGTGTAGCCGAAGTTGTTATAACGAAGCGGATTGCGGCGGGCTTTCCCGTCCTCGTCTAAGCCAAACGGGGCATTGCGATTGTTAAGAAACGTGTTGGCGTTTAATTTATCGTTGCGGACAAATTCATAAAACGAGCCGTGAAAATCGTTTGTTCCCGAACGTGTGATGACGTTGACTTGACCGCCGCCACTGCTGCCCGACTCCGCCGGATACAGGCTTCGCAAAATCTTAAACTCGCCAATCGAATCCACACTCGGATAAGTTTGAATCGTTAAATTTGAACCTCTGTCGGTGGTGTCCGCGCCGTCAACCGTGAACGTGTTCTGGCTGCTGCGTTGACCATTGACCGAAATATTGATGGTGTTCGCCTGTCCTTCGGGGTTGGTCGTGCCGACGAAAACTTGGTCGTCCAAGTTGGAAGAAACGCCGGGCTGCAAGGCGAGAAACTGAACCCAGTTGCGGTTGTTGGTTGGAAGTTCGCGGGCTTGCGTGCCGCTAATCGTATTGCCGACGGTCGGCGTGCCAAGTTCGACCGCGAGCGCGTCGGCTTCAACAGTGACGACTTCGGAGACGTTTCCGGCGTCAAGCGCGGCGTCAATTGTGCGCCGTTGATTAACGTCAACCTTGATGCCGGTTTCGACGTACCGCTTGAAGTTCGCCGATTCGACGGCGACTTCATAAACGCCCGCCGGAATCAACGGCGCGGAATACGCACCGCTGTCATCAGTGGTCACGGTGCGGACGACGGAGTTTTTACTGGTGTCGGTGACGGTCACGGTTGCGCCGGAGACGGCAGCACCGTTGATGTCTGTGACCGTGCCTGAAATCGTGCCGGTGATTTCCTGCGCCGGAGCGAGGGAGATGGAAATAAACATCAACGCGCACGCGATGAGAAATCTGGCGCATGATGTGGTTGACGAATAGCAAATTTTTGCCGGGGAAATAAACATAATGGGAACTCCTCTAAGGGTGGACATTATTGACGGGCATTCTCTTTGTGTTAGAGAAAACCTTTTCCTGCTTTGAACACTTTCGGCTTTTCAGATTTTCGGAGAGCAAGCCGTAACAAATCGTGCGGGTTATCTTTATGGCTGGATGAGGTCGCAAAACTTTAAGGCAAGTTTTGTTCTCATTCACAACTTTCAGCTTTTAGGGCGAAACGGCACGATGTTTCATTTAAGACACGATTTATCAATCCAAAAAATTGAACGGCAGGTTGATTATTCGACGATTTAATCAACTGTGATTTCAGTAAAGCAAAGCACTCGCGCGCTTGTTCTTAAAGTCGTTGAGCGCGCTTTGCCACGCGCGCATGATGTCGGCGGTGGGTGTGCCGCGCTTGATGGCTTCGTAGGTTTCGGTGTTGGCAAGGAGGCGATTGTAGGAATCTGTTTTCCAACTTGTCGGGTAAAGTTTGATGAGCGCGTTAGCGATTTCCAGTCCGGTGCGAATGGGTTCAAACTCGGCGCGATTGATGATGATGAGTTCGACTCCGCCGCATGATTCGTCTTTGAAGACAGAGGCGCGCGGCGTGAAGCGGACGGGGACGAAGCGAAGCCCGCGCAAACTTCTGGCGTTGAGTTCGGCGGCGAGTTGGCGTTCGTTGATATAGGGCGCGCCGATGATTTGAAACGGCGTGTCCGTGCCGCGCCCGACGGAGAGGTTGGTGGTTTCAAGTAAGCCGATGCCGGGATAAAGTGTCGCTTGCGTGAGTGAGCGCATGTTGGGCGAAGGGTTTATCCACGTTTGATTCGTCCGGTCGAACCACATCGCGCGTTGCCAGTTTTCAAGTTTTATCACGCGCAAGTCGCAATTTATTTTGCGTTCACGATTGAACAAAAGCCCCAGTTCGCCAATCGTCAAACCGTGCCGTATGGGTATGGTGTGATACGCGGTGAACGAAAGTTTATCCGCGTCGGCAAGCGCGCCTTCAACGTCAACGCCGTTAATCGGGTTCGGACGGTCGAGGATGAACACCGACTTATTCAGCTTCGCCGCTTCTTCCATCACGTTTCCGAGCGTTGAAATGTAAGTATAAAAACGCGCTCCGATGTCCTGTATGTCAAAGACAATCGCGTCTAAGTCTTTCAACTGTTCGGGCTTCGGACGGCGCGTTTCGCCGTAGAGGGAATAAACGGGCAAGCCTGTTTTCTCGTCCGTCGAGTCAACGACTTTTTCATCAACCGCGCCGCGTATGCCGTGTTCGGGAGAAAACAGACTGACGAGTTTGACACCGCTTGCTTCGCGCAAAACATCAATCGTCGGTTTGCCGTTAAGATTTCTGCCCGTGTGATTCGTCACCAGACCAACGCGCATGTTCTGAAGTTGTTTGAAGCCGTCGCGCTCTAAAACATCAATTCCATTTAAGACTTGAGCGGAACGGTTCGCATCCGATGAGGCGTTGTTTGAAGGTGACTTAACTTGCATCGCGCGGCGTGCGAGTTGTGTATTGACGCTTGATTGGTAAAGCGTTTCCTGCGTGTGCGTGCGCGTCGCATCGTTGTCGGTGATTGAAGCTGCGACGACGGTTGAGACTTGTCCGCGCAAAGGTGTGACGTTGCCTTTGCCGTCGGGGTGGACGCGGTTCGATAAAAAGATGACGTAGGTTTCGCTCGCCGGGTCAATCCAGATTGATGTGCCGGTAAAGCCCGTGTGACCGAACGAACCGGACGGGAAAAGTTCGCCGCGATTGGCTGAATACGCCGAACGCATATCCCAACCTAAGCCGCGTGTCGCCCCCGTATCGGAGATGACGCGCGGGCTTATCATTTCGTTTATCGTGAGCGCGGACAAGATACGTTTGCCGCCCAGTGCGCCGCCGTCAAGAAGCATTTGACAGAACACACTCAAATCATCGGCGGTCGAGAAAAGCCCTGCGTGACCCGCGACGCCTTCCATGCGTTGCGCCGTCGGGTCGTGAACCGTGCCGCGCAACATGATTTCTTTGCCTTCACCCGTGCCGCCTAAATAGGTGTTGGTCGCGCGTGCGGTTTCCGTTGGTGCAAGGCGTGAGACGTTTTGATTTTGACCGATGCGACGAAACCCCGTGTCACGCATCGCCAACGGTTCAAAGATATTGAGGCGCGCGTATTCATCCAGACTTTGCCCGCTCACACGCTTGACGATTTCGCCGAGCGCGATAAAGCCGATGTCGGAATAGACGAAACGCTCTTTCGGCGTAGCGCGCAAAGGCTCGATGTAAAGCCGCTTCATCGCTTCACCTGTTCCCGTCCACTGTTCCCGTAAATCGAAG
The DNA here is from genome assembly GCA_024330265.1 of Pyrinomonadaceae bacterium MAG19_C2-C3. Classification (GTDB taxonomy): domain Bacteria; phylum Acidobacteriota; class Blastocatellia; order Pyrinomonadales; family Pyrinomonadaceae; genus JANDLT01. The sequence continues at coordinate 23,437 of JANDLT010000006.1, forward strand.
TCGGGAGCATAGCCGCCCGTGTGCGTCAGCAAATCTTCAACCGTGATTTTCGCGCGGTCGGTGTTTTTGAGTTCTGGAATGTAATCGGCAATCGAAGCGTTGAGTTTGAGTTTTCCCTGCCCAACAAGTTGCATCACGCTCGTCGTCGTCGCCACGACTTTAGTTAAACTTGCGACATCGAAAACCGTGTCCGTCGTCATCGCTTCGGTCATGGGCATGACGGCGCGATTGCCGTAAGCCTTGCGAAACACAACCTTGTTTTTATGACCGACGAGGACGACCGCACCCGGAGTTTCGCGGCGTGCAATCGCATCTGTGACAAGTTTATCAATCGCCTTGAGACGCGCGGCGTCCATGCCAGAGTTGGCGATTTGCTGCGCGTGAAGCGGCGCGATGATAACCAGCGCGACTATCACGGGGACGATAAATATCTTGATGTTGTTCGTAAATCGCATCGTTCTTGTTTAGAGGCTGTGCGGAACAGTTCGTGAAAGCCCCGAAGGGGCGGCATCCGATAGCCCGGCGCAACGCGCCGGGTCAGTGTTCAGTCAGGCTATTAGCCCTGAAAGGGCGACATAACTATTTCGCCCTTTCAGGGCTTACGAAATGATATGGATACGATACCTGTGGCGTTGCCACAGGCTATTGAATCTCGCCCCGTTGGGGCTTTTCGGACAGCCTTTCAGGGTTTCTTGCCTTCACCGACACCATCGCGCGGCGTGGATGTGGTCGCGTTAATCGTCGCGGCTTTCGCCGATCCGTCAACTTTTTCGCGCATGATGCCCGTGCCGCGCGCGTAAAGATTCGGTAGCGTTATCGGCAAGCGACCCGTGATGGGACTCGCGCCCGTCACGGCACGCGCCGCCGCCGCTTGGAGGCTCGGCATGTCGCCGTAAGCCACCATGTATGTTTGCAAGCGCGGAAAGCTCATCAACAAATACGGGTTGCCGAAACTGATGCCGATGGTCTTCGCGGCGTGATTTTCAAGCACGAGGTTTAAGGCTTTCGCGCCCGCATCGGGCAAACCCACACTGCGCGCTTCACCCGTGCGAACGCGCCCGTAAAGCGCGGCGACGATGCGTCCTGCGCCAGCCGCTTTTGCCACCGCGTCGGCTATTTCCTGTTCGCTCGAACGCGCATCGAGAACAGCCACGTCGCCGCGAAATCCGGCGCGATTCATCGCACTCAAGAAACCATTGGCGACGTAATTGCGGTCATCGCCATTCGTGATGACGAGGTAAAAAACGGGTTGATTCTCTGCTGTCGGCGGTGCTTTTTTAAGCGGCACAAGCGTTCGTTCATCGCGCACGAGCGTCATCCCGCGCTCCGCGATTTCACTCACAAGTTGCGCGACTTCGGGGGCGGAAACGATGCGGTCAATCGCATCTATGTCGGTCATGCGATTGGCAACTAAACCTAAATCATACTTCGCGGCAAGCACGCGGCGGGCAGACGCTTCGATGCGCGATTCTTTCAATCTTCCGCTCCCGACGGCGAGGCGCAAACCTTTAATGCAATCGTCGGCGTTCGCGGGTTTGAGCAACACATCCGCTCCCGCTTCGACGGCGCGCACAGCGGCTTCCTGCTGGTCAAAGTAAATCGTCAAGCCGCTCATATCCATCGCGTCGGTAACAATCAAACCGTCGAAGTTCAAATCGTCGCGCAGGATGCCGCGCAAGATTTTCGGTGAAAGAGTCGCGGGCAAAGTCGCGTTTGCTGAAAAGACTTCACCCTTCGCGTCGGCATACACGGGACGCACGATTTTTTCACGCGGCAAAGGTTTAACTTCCGTCGCGTCGAGTTGCGGCAAAGATATATGCGACGGCATGACGCTGCCGACTCCGGCGTTTATCGCCTGCTTGAAAGGCACGAGTTCGACGTTGTTCAAACGCTCGCGCGAGACGTTGATAATCGGCAAACCTCTATGCGAATCAACCGCCGTGTCGCCGTGACCGGGAAAATGTTTCGCGGTGGCGATGACTCCGCCCGCCTGCACGCCTTCGATAAACGCCGATGCGAGTCGCCCGACAAGCATCGGGTCTTCACCGTAAGAACGAACGTTTATCACGGGGTTGTCAGCGTTATTATTGACATCAACCGTCGGGGCGAAGACTTGATAAACGCCGAGCGCGCGGGCTTCGCGTGCGGTTATCGCGCCCTGTTTGCGCGCTAAGTTGGCGTCGCCGCTCGCGCCCAATGCCATGTTCCATGGAAAGTTTATCGTGTCTTCAAAACGCATCCCCGTTCCGGCTTCGAGGTCGGCGGAAACAAGCAGAGGTCGCGCGGCTTTCGCCTGCATACGGTTCATCAAAATCGCGGCTTCATACACGGGCGAACGAAACAGGATGATGCCGCCGATGTGATTCTGTGTGACTTGGCGTTCGAGTTCCTTATAGGCGGGCGATTCACGATTGAGGAAAGAAGCATTGATGCCGACACTGATTAACTGCCCGATTTTTTCATCCACTGACATGCGCGCCAGTTCGCGGTTCGCGTATTCAATCGCCAGCTTTGAAGGCTTGACCGTGTAAGGACGAACGGGTACTTGCGCGAAAGATGAAACCGGCAAGCACGCGGCAAAAAGCGCGACGGCGAGCAAACATGAAAGATACCGCGCACAATAAAAATTTGAAGAATGATGTTTCATAAAATGATAAAGACACTCGAAGCTTATCAAACAGAATGTTGTTCATCGCGTAAGATGAAACTCGCCAGCCACGCGAAAGCGAGCGTCAATAAACTTCCAATCAACACATACCACGTCCACGCAATCGGAGTCGCAAAGCGAACGTAGAGCATCACGATGATGCTTAAAATCATCGCCGCCAGTGCCGGACGTTGTGTGACGCGCGGCATAAATGTTCCAACCAGAAACACGCCGAGAACAGGTCCGTTGATAAGCGAAGCGATGGATAACGCTTGGTCGAGCGCGCCGCGATTCGAGTTGCGAACCGCCAGCGCAACCGCGATTTGAACGACACCCCACACCAGAGTTAAGACATGTGAAACACGCAAGTAATGCTTGTCGTCGCGCCCGCGCTTGAAGGGTTTGTATAAATCATTGACGGCGGTGGCGGCGATTGAGTTCAAAGATGACGACATCGCGGCGGCGAAAATCGCGGCGACGACAATTCCCGGAAGCGGTGAAGGCAAATGCTTAGTGATGAAGTCGGGGAAAACTCTGTCGCCCGATGCGAACGGAAACGTCGCGGCTTGTGTCATGTAATTCACGTCCGTGTATGGTTGATAAAACGCGAACAACAAGACGCCGATGATAAGAAACCCGACGAACTGCGCGAACACGATTGCGCCGCTTGAAAGCAAGGCGGTCGCGGCGTGGCGCGGCTTGTCGGTGCATAAATATCTTTGCACGAGATACTGATCTGTGCCGTGCGTACTCATCGTCAGGAAGCATCCGCCAAGCGCGCCCGCCCAGAATGTATAAGTCCGTGTGAAGTCAAAAGCGAAATCGAAAATCTGAAACTTGCCGTAACCCGCACCCAAACTCGAAGCCGTCGCCCAACCGCCGTCAATCGAATTAACCAACACTATCCCTGCTGCCAGCGCGCCGAAAACGTATATGCCGAGTTGCACGACTTCAATCCAAATCACGGCTTCCATCCCGCCGAAGTAAGTGAACACTATCATCACCGCCCCGATTAAAATTATCGAACCGATGATGACCGTTTCGACATTCGCGTCGGGTTGAAACGCCGTATAAACGCTGCCCAGAACAATCGCGGTCAACAACAAACGTATGCCGTCCGCGATGTTTCGCATCACGACGAACAAGCCCGCCGCCAACATCTTTATCGCCTGCCCGAAACGCTGTTCCAACAACTGATACACGGTCAGAAGTTCGCCGCGAAAGTAACTCGGAATAAACAACAGCGAGATGACGATGCGTCCCAACATGTAACCCAACACGAGTTGCAGAAACGTGAAGTTTCCCCCGCGCGCATAAACGATTCCGGGAACGCTGATAAAAGTTATCGTCGAAGTTTCGGTGGCGACAATCGAAGCGGCAATCGCCCACCACGGAACATTGCGCCCGCCCAAGAAATAGTCCTTCGTCGTCCTTTGCTTGCGCGCGAAGTAGAAGCCGACAAGCACGACTCCGACGAGATAACCGACGATGATGATAAGGTCAATCGCTTGCACTTAATGGATTTCTAATCGTGTGTTCAGTTTGAATTTATACCGGCAGAGGTTGTTTGTTACGCATTGCCGCGGGGTCAAGTTTCGATTGTGTTAATTGATTGGGCGGGCGAACTTTTTACCTAAACTATTTGCAAGCTTGTAGTGCATTACAATAAGAAGGCTGAAATAAGAAGGCTGACGTTTGGAGGCGGGTTACACCCGCCGTAATTTGGACGTTCACACACGACGGGCGGATATAACCCGCCTCTAAACTTACTCGCTCAACGCCCGTTGTAAATCGCCGTTCGCCTCGTCCAACATCGCGGTGGCGGTTGCCGTATCAATGTCGCGTTCCGCCATCAAGATGCGCGTCGCACGCTCTTTCAATTTCACGTTGCCCGCTCTAACGTGCGTCATGCGATTGCCGCGTGTATAACCCAGTCGAATCATCGTCGCGGTTGAAATCATATTCAGAATCATCTTCTGCGCCGTCCCCGCTTTGAGTCTCGTCGAACCCGTAATGACTTCCGCGCCCGTGACGGCAACGATAGGAATTTGCGCGACTCCGGTAATCTCCGAATCCGGCACGCATGTCACACACGCCGTAAAAGCACCAATCTTGTTTGCGTGTTCAATCGCTCCAATCGTGTACGGCGTTCTACCGGAAGCGGCAATCCCCACCAACGCATCGCGCTTTGAAAATCTCCAAGAAGCCAAGTCTCTCGCGCCCGCTTCCGCATCATCTTCCGAAGCTTCGACCGCTTTATAACACGCCTCGTAGCCGCCCGCGATGACGCCGCGCACCATGTCGGGCGTGACACCGAACGTCGGCGGACACTCCGCCGCGTCCAACACACCGAGCCGCCCGCTTGTTCCCGTACCGATGTAAAAAAGCCGTCCGCCCGCCTGTAATCGCTTCGTGATTTCTTCAATCGCGCGCCCGACATCCGGCAACGCGCGTTCAACCGCCGCCGCCACATTGCGGTCTTCGGCATTCATCAAACGCACGATGCCGAGCGCGTCAAGCGCGTCTATTTCCCGTGTGCGCGGATTTTCCCACTCCGTCACGGGCAGCATCTCATCACTCAAAACTTTAAGCTCCGGCTTCATCGTCATAAACTTTCATATCAGAAACCTTCACATCGCCAGCGCGAGTTCGGCAAGCTGTTCGCGCGCCATCACTGCGGCGGCGAGGGCGGGCGTCATTGCGGGCGGAGCGAGATGCACACGCGCGTGTATGGAAGCGAGTTCCGTTTCAATCGGCGCGAGAACGAGATTACCCGCCGCGAACACGCCGCCGACATACGCGACGCGCAACGCTTCATCGCCCGCTTGCTTCTCGCCCAGGCGCAAACGTCGCGCGACCGCGACCGCCGCGCGACCGAGTTCGCGCCCCGCCGCACACACGATTTCCATTGCCACTTTATCGCCCGCCTGTGCCGCTTCAATTACCGGACGCCCCAGACCTGCGATGCGCGCGTGCGTCATTTCGGGAGCGTATATCGCCATCGAAAGCTCATCCGGCGAAGCGATGCCGAAATAATCACACACCGCTTTCGTCAAAGCCGTCGCCGGTTCGCGTCCGTCCGCCGCCTGTGCGATGCGCTGTAAAGCTTGTCGCGCAATCCATGCCGCGCTGCCTTCATCGCCCGCGAGAGGTCCCCAACCGCCCGCGCACGCACGTCGCCCGCGCCCGTCTTGACCGCAACATACAGAACCCGTTCCGGCGATAATCACCAACCCCGCACCGCGTCCGACGCCGCCGTACAAAGCGATGTCGGCATCCGTCACAACATCGAACGACGCCAATTTCAAGTTCTTCAACTCCGCACGCACGCCCGCGCGCACTTCGCTTCTTCTGACACCCGCGAGACCGATTTTCGCTCCCGCGAGTTGCGTGCGATTGATGTTTGCATTCACACACGCCGCGTCAATCGCATCGCGCACCGCCACCGCCGCCGCCTTGAAACCGACGCGCAAAGGATTACCCGCCCCTGCGATGCCTTCACCGATGATTTGCGAAACTTGATTTGCGTCCACCGAGTTCGCCCTGACAATCACGGCGTGCGTCTTTGTTCCGCCGCCGTCAACGCCGACGACAAATCGCGTTCCGGCTTGATAGCGGGATACAGTTTGAGATTTGGCGGGAGATTCGTTTGGCGTGTCGGGCGGCATCCAATTTTTAATGATTTTTAACTTGACCATGACATAAACCGTGAGGTGTTTTTACGAAAGAGACAAAGAGAAGCGAGGAGTGAATTTGTCTTCGTGATTTTAGCCGAGATAGGGCATATAATGAAAACTAAAAGATATTATCTACTCCATAACGATTGATTATAGAAAAGCATGGATACCAAACACCTTAAAAGCTTCGTGGCGATTGCCGAAGCGGGAACATTCACCCACGCCGCCACGCGCGTCTGCGTCACGCAAGCTGCCATCAGCGTCCAGATTCGCGTGCTTGAACAGGAAGTCGGCGTCAAGCTTTTCATACGCACACCGCGCCGCGTGATACTGACGGAAGCGGGCGAAAAACTGCTCGAACGCGCCAGACGAATTTTGCGCGAACACGATGCGGCACTCGTCGAACTCGCCGAACTCGCCGGTTCCGAGCGCGGGCGACTTCGCATCGGAAGTGCTTCGGCAATGATTACCGCCGAAACTCTGCCGCGCATCTTGCGTGCCTTACGCGAACAGCACGCGCACGTCGAAGTCGGCGTCACATCCGGCACAAGTGAAACGCTTGTGCGCGCGTTGCGTGCCGGAGAAATTGATTTAGCATTCGTGTCGTTGCCCGTCGAAGCGACGGGGATTGAGACGGAAGTTTTAAGCCGCGATGAACTCGTCGCTATTGGTCACAAGAATCACCCGCACGCCCGCGCCCGCGTCATCACCGCCGAACGACTCGCCGCCGAACCTTTGATTTTGGGCGAACGCGGCGGCAACACGCGGCGTTTGCTCGATATGTTTTTTCATCAAGCGGGCGTGCGTCCCGAAGTGCGTATGGAGTTGCCGCGCCTTCAAGCAATTAAGCGAATGGTCGAGGAAGGTTTGGGACTTGGCATCGTCCCGTCACAATCGGCGGCGGAAGAAGTCGCGGACGGTAGGCTTGTACGTTGGTGGATAAAGGACGCGCACACCATCAACTGGGAACTCGGACTGGCGCGTTTGCGTGGCAACGATTCGCCGCTGATGCAAGCTTTCGTGCGCTTGTCACGCGCGGAATTTAAGCCGTTGAAGAAAGCGAAAGGTGCGCGGCGCAAGTGAAATTGTTTAACGTGAGACGCGACGTAAGAGACTATCAGCCCCTGAAAGGGCAATGGCATTAAGTTAAGGTTGTTTGGAGGCGGGCTATGCCCGCCGTGCGCGGGGAAGGCGGGCATAGCCCGCCTCCAAACGGGCGATTATTTTCTTAACGGGCGATTATTTTCTTAACTTAATGCCATTGCCCCGTAGGGGCGGCACAAGTTGTGTCGCCCCTGACGGAGCTTCAAATCTAATCAACGCACTAACCCACGGCTGACGCCGTGGGCTATGATTATGTCGCCTCTACGAGGCTGAAAACCTTACATCGCGCCTCACATTATTTAATGACGAATAATTATAAACCGCGTGCGGCGAGGGTTTCGCGGGCGACTTCGCGGTCGTCGAAGTGAAAGGTTTGGTCACCGATGATTTGATAATCTTCGTGACCTTTGCCCGCGATGATGACGAAATCAGAGGGGCGCGCTTCATCAATCGCGCGAGCAATCGCAAGGCGGCGGTCGGGGATTTTAACGTAAGGCGTCGCGCCCTGTTTCAAACTCTCATCCTTCAAACTCTCATCGTTTAAGCCCGCTTCGACATCGCGCATGATGACCAATGGGTCTTCGTGGCGCGGGTTGTCGGAAGTCAGAATCACGACATCGCTAAGGCACGCCGCCGTGCGTCCCATAGGGGCGCGCTTCGTGCGGTCGCGGTCGCCGCCGCAACCGAAGACGGTGATAACGCGCCCGTTCGTGTCGGCGACGAGCGCGCGTGCGGTTTCAAGCACGTTACTAAGCGCGTCGTCGGTATGCGCGTAATCAACTATGACGACGAAATCGCCCGCGTGCTTAATCGGCTCGAAGCGACCGGGCGCGCCCGTACAGGTGGCGACGGCGTGCGCGATTGTGTCGAGTGGAACATCGAAGGCGAGGGCGACGGAAGTGGCGAGCAATATGTTCGAGACGTGCGGGCGACCGACGAGCGGTGTGGTGAAGCACCGTGTCCCCGCCCGGCTATCGAGTTGAAATTCCATGCCGCGCAAGCTGATACGGATGTTCGTCGCGGTCGTATCGGGTCGCGGTGAAAGCTTTTCATTCAAGCCGTAGGTGACGACGGGCGTCTCATGCGATGTGTGTGTCAATTCATCAATCAGGCGTCGCCCGTATTCGTCATCGGCGTTGATGACGGCGAGGCGCGGACGTGTTCCGGTCGAGCCGTCGAACAGTTTCCGTTTCGATAAATAATAATCTTCCATCGTCTTGTGATAATCGAGATGGTCGGGCGAGAGATTCGTCCACGCCGCGACCCCGTATTCGAGACTATCGCAACGATGAAGGTCGAGTGCTTGCGATGAACTTTCCATCACCGCAAAATGACAACCCGTCGTTGCTGCCTGACGCAAAAATCTTTGCGTGTCGCTCGCTTCGGGCGTCGTCCGCTCGGCGCGTGAACGGCGTTGCCCGATGCGTTGTTCAATTGTTCCGAGCAGCGCGACTTTCTCATAAGCCGCTTCCATAATCGCGGCGATGAGAAACGCGCACGTCGTTTTTCCGTTTGTCCCCGTGATGCCGACAAGGTTCAAATCGCGCGACGGATGATGATGAACATGCGCCGCCGCACGCGCGAGTGCGATGCGTGCATCTTCGACTTGCAGCCATGCACCCGCGAAGTCTGCCGGACGCGCACGTTCCGAAACGATGCCGCACGCTCCCTGTCGCATCACGGCTTCGACGTATTTGTGCGCGTCCGTCTTCTCGCCCGCGATGGCGGCGAACAACCAGCCTTCCGCGACTTCGCGCGAATCATGCGACACGTCCCGCACGGGTAAATTTGCGTCGCCCGTCAACCGCGCACCGATTGCTTGCGCGAAGGTTCCGGTGGTGATATGAGCGTCGAGTGTCATGCGTCAAAGCAAAGGTGAAAATCGAAAGTCGAAGGGCGAAAGTATGAAACGGGCGGAGCGGTCTTCAGTCTTTCACTTTCGCCCTTCGCCCTTCAACTTTCACCTTTGCTTCCACCGGACGAAGGATGACATAACTGATGACGACCAGCACCGACAGGACGACGATGCTCAAGCCTTGTCCGGTGAGCGGCTCAAGTCCGAAACCCTGCACGGCAAGCGATGTGATACCCGCCCAAATTATAGGTCCCGTGATTGCCGAGAATCTGCCGACCATGCCGTAAAGCCCGTAAAATTCTCCGACGCGATGCGGGGGCGTGAGGCTTAACATCAACGGTCTGTCCGCCGACCAGACTCCGGCGAGGGCGATGCCCGCGAGTGATGCGACGACATAGAGCGCGATGAGTCCGAGTTTGAAAATACCGACGCACGCCGCGAACGTGAAAATCACCATCCATGATTTCAAGACCCAATCGAGTGCGCGTTTCGCTCCGATGCGGTCAACCATCCATCCCCAGAAGAAGCCGCCCGCGACGGCGAAGCTAATCGCCAAGCCAAGCACTTTCGTCGTTTCCGCTTCGCTTGCAACTTCGCTTAAACCCGTCGCCAGTGCGACGTTGACGGTATAGAGAGCCATCACGGTGATGAGCGTGTTGACCGCATCGGTATAAAAAACTCGCCCGACGAGAAAGCGCAAAAGTCCCGGATACTCTTTGCCCGAACGCAGTGTGCGAATCGTTTCGCGTGTCGAATCAATCACGCTGCGCCATGTAATCGGGCGCGGATTCAGATTGCCACGCTCGCGCACAAACAGGAAACACGGCAACGCGAAAAGCAGAAACGCGATGGCGATTAAGGTAAAAAGCAACGACTTGTTTTCATTGCCGACGACGTAACCGATTGCCAAGCCGACGAACGAACCGATATAACCGATGGCGACGCCGATGCCGCCGATGCGCCCGCGATTCGCTTCGGTGCTTACTTCCGGCAGCATCGCGTCGTAAAACTGCAAGCCCGCTTGATACGCGATGTTGGCAATGATGAAGCACACGGCGGTCGCATAAAACCCGACACGCGCAAGCAGACAGGTGAAGCCGACACAGATTAACGTACTGCATACGAGAAACGGCATACGCCGACGCGCACGGTCGGTCATCGCGCCGAGCGCGGGCGAGACGACGAAGATGATGCCCATCGAAATCGCGGTGATGATGCCGTACACGCGGTCGGCACTTTCCGCTCCCGTCGCGTTGCGAACGTACAGGGAAAAGTAAAGCGAGACGATGCCGAGCGAGAAAATCGTGTTCGCTAAATCATAAAGCACCCATCCGACGACGGCGCGGCGCGTGATGACGTGTGGAGTTTGAACGGCGGAAGGCTCAAGCGTGGCGGCGTGCGGCGTGAGTTGTGACATGAAAATTACCGAACGTGGAACGCATCCCACGCCTCAAGTTCGACGACGAATTTCAAGCGAGATTATCACCAACCCCCGAAGATAAAAGCCGATTCACGATCTGACGGCGGAACATAACGACCGACATCAGATGCTCGCATGAAGCATAACGGAAAGAGATTCATCTGCATTGACTTAATAGGTGTACGTGGGTCATCTTTGCTGTAATTTTTATGGTGAACATGAAACATGCTGCGAGGGTGATGGCTCTCCAATGGACGGCAGTTGCGATGCCTCTAACAATCGCGCCGCACACCGCGCCGTGTGCTTTCGCTCTGGTAACGAACACTCAGATACGGTCGCTAATGAACGGCTCTACTATAAGTTTTTCGCTTGAGTAAAAGCCAGTAACACGCTTCGCCGCACTCATCGTCTTAAATCAGAACCCATGACATTAGTACACAACAAACGAATAATTGTAGGGGCAGGGCTTGTCCCTGCCCGTGTCTTTCCTGTCTGCCGACAGGCAGTCGCCATTAGAACGGCGGGCAGGGACAAGCCCTGCCCCTACCTATGTCTCAATGTTGCGTGGTTCGATTTAGACCGCGCGAGAGGAAGATAAGTGCCATGATTAGACGCAGCATATTGCCGTATCTGGCATGGGTTATCGCCCTCGTCGCTACCGTAGGCAGCCTTTTCTTTAGCGAGGTAATGGGGTTGCCGCCATGCGTTCTGTGCTGGTATCAGCGCATCGCCATGTACCCGCTCGTCCTCATAATCGGGTGCGGAATCATCACGCAAGATAGCCGGATGAAATTTTACGCCTTACCTCTTTGTTTGAGCGGGCTGATTATTTCGATTTATCATAATCTGCTTTACTACGGAATACTTCCTGAAAGCATTATTCCATGCACCGCAGGCGTTTCATGTACTTCACGGCAAATAGAGTGGCTCGGCTTCATCACGATTCCGCTCATGGCATTGACTGCGTTCGGCTGTCTGGTACTGTGCCTGCTATTTTATAAAACCGGAATAGAGAGAAAGTGACATGCAAAAACAAATCAAGATCATGGTCTTAATCGTGGCAGTCGTCCTCGTCGCCGCTTTCATGGGCGCGTCCTACTATCGAGAGTCAGTGCAAAGTGAACGGAAGCCTTCCGCATCCGGCGATAACCCGCTCGTTCGACCTGACAGCCCGACTTTGGGTTCGGCGGATGCTCCCGTCACCATCGTCGAATTCTTAGACCCGGAGTGCGAATCATGTCGTGAATTTAGTCCCCGGATTAAAAGGATTCTGAAGGAGTACGACGGCAAGATTAGATTAGTGGTGAGATATATGCCGCTTCATCAAAACTCCGTCGCGGCGGCGATAGTGACGGAAGCGGCGGGTGAGCAAGGAAAATACTGGGAGATGCAAGAGTTGTTGTTCCGGCGACAATCGGAGTGGGGCGCGGGACACGGACCGCCCTCCGCGTCCGTGCAACACGCGCCGCCTCTTGCCTTGTTTGAAAGTTATGCCGTAGAACTCGGACTCGATGTGGGAAAACTACGGAACTCTATTACCCAAAACCGACATGCGCTAAAAGTTGAGCGAGACAGGAGAGACGGTCAGAGTCTTGGCGTCACAAAGACCCCGACATTCTTCGTCAACGGCAGAAGATTGGCGCGGTTCAGCGAAGAAGACTTGAAATCTCTGATCAATGAAGAACTCGGAAATCTGCGCTGAGATGTGATCTGACGCTCGCCTCCGTTCAACATATACCTTCATCGTCGAGCCGCTTAAGCGTTGAATCACCAACCCCGCCTCGCCTCACAACCTGATGATTTTCGCCTTCGCACTTTTACGACGGTCGGTCGTCATCGCATTGCGCGTATCAACGATGAGCGTGGCGAGATTGCCGATGCGCTCGTAATCAACTTGGGTGTGGTCTGTGACAATCATCACGCAGTCGCTCGTGCTTAATGCTTCGTCGGTGAGTTCGATTGAGGTCATCGGTTCGGGACAGCCTTTCGTGTGCGCGTCTTCAAAATCGAGGTGCGGCACGAACGGGTCATGGTATGAAACTTCCGCGCCCTTCGCCGTCAACAAATCAATGATGGCGAGGGCGGGCGATTCGCGCATGTCATTGACATCCTTTTTATACGCGACTCCCATCACCAATACCCGCGCCCCGTTGACCGACTTACGTTTATCATTCAAGGCATCCGTCGCCAAACTCAAGACATGCTCCGGCATACGCGAATTGACTTCTTCGGCAAGCGAGATAAAGCGCGAATCGAAACCGTGCTGACGTGCCTTCCACGAAAGATAATGCGGGTCTAATGGGATGCAGTTGTGGACGTATAAGCCGTAAGAAGTCGTGAACGTGTGCGTGTCGGCAACTTCTATCGAATAAACATCGCGCGTGTCGGTAAAGCGTTCGATTGATTTAACCGCGACACTCGTCACCTCGCCTGCCTGCGCGAAAGTTCTGCCTCGCGTGATGCGTTTGCTCTCAAGCAAGTAAGCATCAATCTTGGTGCGCTTCTCACCCGTAAATAAATCACGCAAGCGCGCGACTTGATGGCGTCCTTTGAGTTGAAGATACGGCTTGGATTTTTTGAACGTCGGTTTGAAGCCGAGCGATTGCAACATGAAAATCACTTGCTGGAAAAGCAACGGGCTGCCGCTAAAATAACCGACCGTAATCGAAACATTGCTGTGCGTGTAGTGGTGATTGTTCTTTGTGTATGACGAGGATTGTCGGGCGTTCATATAAACATCGCCGTCGCCTCTGAATAAACCTTTCAGCAATTCGAGGCGATGAAGCAATGAAGCATTGAACAGTTTTTCGGGAACGCGCATATCAGTTGAGCGCACACCACAACCAAGCACACGCAATAATTCACCGAACAGATACGAACCCGCGCGGACATGAACCGCGCAATCAATCTTTGAATAATTGACGGATGTTTTAAGCCCAAGTTCGCGTTCAAGGGTTTCGCATACGTCCTTCACATACCCTGTTTCATTCGCGTTGAAAGTCCAACGCACGCGCGGGCGCGAGTTCTCGATTGTCGTGCAGCCTTCCGCAAGGTAATAGCCGACGATGCGCGCGAGGGCGGTGGTGATTTCCACCGTCGCCGGAATCGTCGAATGACTGTTGCCCTTGCCGCTTGTCAAGAATAGTTCATCGCGCGAGACGCCGATTTCTTTTTCAATCTCAAGGTACTTGATTGCCGAAACACAATCGGAACGCAAATCTTCACGCGATACGCCGCAAGCTTTAAGCAGCGTCGCATGTTCGAGCCACGAACCTTTTTTGCGGCGCACCTTTATCTTTGCCAACCGCTCACAACTTAGACTCGCCAGCAAATCAACCTTTGGTGAAGACACTTGCGCTCCGCTCAAACCGCCCGCGACGGGAACAGGCGCGACGTGAAGCGGCACACGCTCGCCCGTTTTCAAATCGCACGCGAGACGTTCGACCAAGCGTCCGTCATCTTCGCACACCAGCAAAGGGTGTCTATCCGTGACCGTCAAGCGGCGGTTATCCGTCGTCGTCAAAGTCACAAAGTCGCCTGTGTATTGACGCTTGAAAATGTATTCGACATCTTTCCAGACGGGCGCGCCCGTCTCCATCTCAACCGACAAGGCTTTGAGGGCGGAACGATTGATGACATCGGCATCATCAACTTTGAAACTACGATTGGCGTTTCGCCGTTGTTGTTCGTCGAACAATGTTTCAAACGATGAAACGCGAACATCATTGTCTTGCTTCGTCACAACCATTTCGCTCCCAATCAGACAATGCCCACCGATTCCGGGTCCCGGATAGAACGCCATAAATCCGAAAGGCTTGGTCGCCGCCGCGCGTATGACTTCCCAAGTGTCTATGTTCAAGGCATAACAGAGGCGCGCCATCTCGTTTGCCATCCCGATGTTGACGGCGCGGAAGGTGTTCTCTAAAAGCTTCGCCGCTTCCGCGACGCGCGCCGACGAAACGGCGTGAACGTCTTTGACGATTTGACCATAAAGCAACGCCGCGACTTCCGCCGAATCTTCGGAGCAACCGCCGACGACTTTCGGGATGTTGTGCGTTTGAAATTGCGGGTTGCCGGGGTCAACACGTTCGGGCGAGAAGGCGAGCAGGAAATCACGGTCAAGTGCGAGTCCGGTTTCTTCGAGTATCGGCAAGAGAACTTCATCGGTCGTGCCGGGATAGGTAGTTGACTCAAGGATGACGAGCGTGCCGGGATGAAGACTTTTTTTGATTTCGGCGGCGGCGGCGAGGATGTACGAGATGTCCGGTTCTTTGGTTTTTCGCAAAGGCGTCGGGACGCAAATGATAATCGCGTCGCACGTTTTAAGTTCCGAAAAATCAACGGTCGCGCGCAAGCGTTCGGCTTTGACAAGTTGCGCGACGAGCGACGACGCGACATCGGGGATATAAGAATCGCCCGCGTTGATAGCGTCGGCTTTACCGACATCAACCTCAAAGCCAAGCCCCGTGAAACCTTGCTGCGCGAACTCGACGACGAGCGGCAGACCGACGTAACCCAGACCGATGACCCCGATGCGTGCGCGGCGTTCGTTGATAGCCGCGATAATGTTTTCTTTAATCATGTCTATTCGTGTTTATAAAATTGTGTTCGTTGAGATATGGATGACAAATTGCGGAAGATGCGCGGAAGCGGTGTGATTCCCAAAAGAGGCGAATCACTTGCCATTCAGACTATGAGAGCCGCCCGCAGGCTGTCAAGCAAAACCTTTTTTCAATTGTGGATTCGGGATTGCGGAATGCGGATTGAAGAACCGAAGCCTCGCTTGCATTTTAATCGGCAATCCGAAATCCGCATTTTGCAATCATTTGACCCACTCGTCCGCGACACAGGCTTCGACTTCAACCGGAACTTGTTTGACGAACTCCGCGCCCGCTTCGCGCATCGCGCGCTTCACGATTTCCATTGTCGCGTCCGATTCATCGGCATCAACTTCGACGACGATTTCATCATGCACGATGTTGACGATGCGCGTTGATGTCCCATTGATGCGGTCGTGAAGAAGGCGCAGAGCGCGTTTGAAAATATCAGCCGCCGCGCCCTGAATCGGCATATTCTTGCCGTTGCGCTGCGCGAGCGAAGCGGCTTGTTTATCTGCCGGGTCGAAGTGAAAGCGCGCGAGGCGTCCCGCCATCGTGCGGGCTTCGCGTTCACGCAAAGCACTCTGCGCGGCGGCGCGAAGCCAATCGTTGAGAGCGTGATAAGTCTTAAAGTACCGGCGCATGATGTCTTCGGCTTCAGAGAGTGACAAGCCGGTCATCGCGGAAAAGCGATTCGCGCCGATGCCATAGACGACGCCAAAATTCAGACGTTTCGCAAAGCTGCGCTGCTCCGCCGTCACGTCTTCAAGCTTAACGCCGAAGACTTGCGCGCTTGTCACGCGGTGCAAATCCGCGCCACTGCGAAACGCTTCGACGAAGCCTGCGTCGCCCGTGACTTCGGCGAGGATGCGAAGTTCGACTTGCGAGTTATGACTGACGAAGCCATCACTGATATATGTCATCGAACCCGGCACCGACAGGTCGAAGACTTCTTGCTCGCCCGCATCTTTAACCGCCACTACCGGCAAGAAAATTTGACGGTGTTCAGTTAAACGCTTCAAGCCAAGACTCCGTGCGACTTCAGGCGCGATGAGTTCGAGCGTGTACGCCAAAGATCGACTCACCGGGCGTCCTAATGTCGCCGTGTTGTTGAGCAAGCGGCGTGTCTCGCCGGATAATCCCAACGCGCGGACTTTGTATTGCAAGTTGGGCATGTTGCCGACGATTGTTTTACCTGTCGCGCGAGCCGTGAGCCGCGCCAACTTTTGCCGTTTGCGCTCCGACAAAAAGTTAATCTTTGCCGCAAAACTTTCCAACCCGGCAGCCACTACGGAAACACTCCAACAACAAAATCGCTTGTCAGGTCCGGTGTCTTGCTGCTGGCGTAATGTCGCCGGAACGCCGAGCGCGAGCAGCAGTTGATGCACTTCGACGGCTAACTTGCGGCGCGATGAAGCGAAGCTGACTTTTCCGGTGTCGCTATCAGTCACAGAACCGTCGGCTTCAAATAAGCCGCGCAGGTAAGCGGCAACAACCGTCGGCTTACTGCGCCACAGAAAATCCGGCACGCTCTCCTTCGTCGCCCCAATTCCGGCACACCATTCGACAAGCGGTGTGCTGTACAAACCATGTTCGCTGACTCCGCGATAAACCCCGCACCGATGAACTGTGATACCGAAGAGTTCGCCCGCCAGTTCGCGCAACCTAAGCGCAACATCGTCATCCTGCTGATTGACCACCCAGTTGAGCGTTCGATGCCGGAAACACCCGTCGCCCGTCATGTAACCTAGAAACACCGCCAATCGCTCATCGGCATAGAGCGGTGTCACGAGGTCTTTATTGTTGTTGAAGTGCTTCCACAAAGCGCGCGGCAGTTCGACGTAAGGCAGCGCGTCGTGCAGTCCACGCTCCGGTTGAATCGCCACGAAGTCGGAAGCTTTAATCTCGCCGATGCGCCGCCACACATAATCCCCCGCCGCATCAAGCACGCGCACACGATGTAGGGTCGTCGCCGTCAGCGCATAACCGTTCTTGAGCTTAATGGTGACGACGGGCAAATGACCGCGCCGGATGAGAGCCGTCACGGGTGCGGTACTCCCATCCTCAAGAAATACACGGTCTTCGATGTTCATCTCTTCGACACTCACCAAGCCGCGCGTCGTGGCGATTCGTGTCCCAGCAGCGACGCAGTAATCCGCAATAATCAGCTTGCGTCCTTCGGGAGCGCGGAAGCAACGGCGATATTCGACTTCGTGCGGGACTTGCTGGATGTTGGGACGGGTACAACTCATTCTTCCGGTCGGCGCACCGATTTGGTGAAAGTTGGCGTGGATGCGTCCCGTGTGCGGATTGATTTCTTCGAGGATGTTGCCGCCGTAGGAAGTCAAAGCTTTCTGCACGGTGCGGTATTCGAGAAGTTTGGCGACCACCGGATATTCTACGGCGAGCGGTTGAAGTTTCCAGTTGCGCGTCGAATCGGGAACGGGGACGCCGAGCCGCGTGAGGGCGGCGGTCAGTTGCGTGTGCGAATCTATGTTGACTTCGGTGCGGGCGTTTGAAAAAAGCGAACCTTGCGACGTGCCTTCCGAGAGCATCGCCTGTAAATCTTCGGCAAGGTGTTTGCGGCGATGTTCGATGACCGTCATCTGTTCGCGCCAGCGCGCGGCGTCAAGATAAAACCCCGCGAGTTCGAGGGCGGCGACCGGCATCACACATTCAAATTCGAGTTGCGCGACACGCACAAGGTCTTCCGCCTTGAGCTTCGTAATCATCCTTTCGCGCAAAGGCAACAAGACACTCGCATCGCGCCCCGCGTATTCGAGTTGCGTGTCGGAAAGTTCGCCGCTCCAGTCGCTCAACTGCGATGACTTATCAAGGGCTTGACCGAGATAACGCCCGACGACTGCCTCTAAGCTGTGGCGGTCATCGCTGCTTCCGGCGGAAATCAGTTGACTCGCCAAAAGCGTATCGAATATGCCGCCGAGTTCGACGCCCAAGGTGTGCCGTATCCACTTCGCATCGAACTTCGCGTTGTGCGCGATTTTCACGGGACGCGCCGCCGCGAGAAGTTGACGCAGAGGTGCGAGCGATTCAACGTGCGCCATATCGCCCGCGCCGCGAAAACGGTCGAGATCAATGATATAAACCGCGTCTTGCGCGGCGAACTGAATCAGCCGCACGCGCCCGTCATAAGGGTCGAGCGAAGTCGTTTCCGTGTCGAATCCGACGACGGAAAGCGCGGCGAGTCGCTCCGTCACACGGCGTAAATCTTCGGTGGTTAAGACGAGTTGGTAAGTCGGGTTCATTCGGTTTCGATTAGCGTGCGAAGTGGAATAGGAATTTGATTAAAAGACTCTTGAACTTAAAGCTTGAATTTGAGTGTGATGCGCCCACTGAAGGCGACCGGATTGCCTGAAAGTTTTGCCACTTTGAACTTCCATTGTTTGGCGGCTGTAGTCGCGGCTTCACGCAGTAGTTGATGACCTTTGATAGCTTCGGCTTCAATAACCTTCCCCTCTTCGTCAACTACAACTTCCACTTCAACCGTCCCCTGAATCTTCTGTGCTTTGGCATCCTTCGGATATTCGGGCGCAACTTTTTCCGTCGCCAAACTGTCTATGACTCCGCCTGACACAACCGTTCTACGCGGTCGTTTAGTCTGAGTGTTCGGTAAAGAAGTGTTCTGTTGCGCGTGTGTAGAAACTGAAATTAAGCTCACCGATAGGAACAGGGCAGTAACAAATTTCTTCATGGTGTAGCTTCTCCTTGCAGTCAGGTTTTAGATTGCGAGTGACTTGTTTAAGCCAAAGGTACAACTTCGCGTCGCTTCGGTTGAACCAGTGTAACGAGCAGAACTGTCGCCGCGATGCTGATAATCGCGCTTGTCAGAAACGCAGTCGGCGCGCCGTACCACTTCCATAACGCGCCGAGTAAGAGCGATGCCGGAAGCACCGTAAAACTGAACGCGAGATTATACAAGCCGTAAGCCGTGCCGCGCTTATCGGGCGGAACGAGGTCGGCGATTAAGGCTTTCTCCGTGCCTTCCGTGAGTCCGAAATAGATGCCATAAACGAGAAACAGCGTCCACATCTGCCACGCTTCGGTCGCAAACGCGAAGCCCGCATAGACGATTGTATAGACGAGCCAGCCGAGAGCGATAAGGCGTTTGCGTCCGAAGCGGTCGGAGAGGTCACCGCCGATAATCGAACTTGCGACCTTGCAAACGTGGAGTGCCGCCCACAGTAAAGGAATCGTCGTGACGGCGATGCCCGCTTCTTGGGCGCGAAGCAAGAGGAACGCATCGGATGAGTTTGACAGCGTGAACAAACTGATGATGAACAGAAAGCGGATAAAGTTTCTATCGAAGCCGCGCAGGGTGAAACGCACGGGTGCGGGCTTGGCTTCAGTGTCGTCCGGTATGTCGTGATTAAAGTTCGCAGCTTCAATCTTGGGCTTTCGTTCTTTAATCGCAATCAGTGCGACGAGGACGGCGGCGAACGCGGGGATAGAGGCGAGCAGGAAAACGGTGCGATAGTCGCTTGCGGTCGGTTGGTTCGGATTGGCGGCGACGAGTTGGAGAAACAGCAAACCGAGTAAGGGTCCGACGACCGCTCCCGCGTGGTCTAGGGCGCGGTGAAAACCGAAAGCCAGCCCGCGTTCTTCGGGGGCGGCGGCATCGGCAATCATCGCATCGCGCGGCGCGCTGCGTATGCCTTTGCCCACGCGGTCAAGCACGCGCAGGGAAAGAACTTGCTTCCAACCGACGGCGAAGCCGAGTATGGGACGCGCGGTCGAGGCGAGAGCGTAGCCGAGTACGACGAAGATTTTGCGTCTGCCGCGACGGTCGCTCCAATAACCGGAAAAGAGTTTCAGAAGACTTGAAACGGATTCCGCCGTGCCTTCGATGACGCCGACCGCGACGGGCGATGCGCCGAGCGTCAAAGCGAGAAAGAGCGGCAAGAGCGGATAAATGATTTCGCTCGAAGCGTCGTTTAAGAAACTGACAAGACTGATGACGAGGACGTTGCGCGGCAAACTCAGCGCGCGACGCACCACGCCGCTTTTCTCTTTGGCTTCGGCGTGGATAGATTTCACAGATGATTGGGCGAAGTAAAACGAAGGTGAAACGTGTCAGCGATTAGCGGCGGAGCGTCGCGCGGGGGCGGTCGTCGAACGCTTCGCGGGCGTGTCGTTCGACATTCCGCCTTTCCACCACCACACGCCCGCACCGAGCGCGACGGTCAGAAACAAAGCGGAGATAAGCGCAAGTTTAATCGCCAGACGCAAGGCTTTACGGACGACGATGAACGTCACGAACGCGACGGCGATGATGAGGAAGATACTGAATCCGGCAAAGGCTGCGGTGGTCATATAAATTTTCGTTGCGTATCAGAATTACTTTTTCAAAATATCGCGCACGCGCTTTGTCTGCGACGCTCCGCACGCGATGAGAAGCAAGCCGACGAAAGGTGTGTACAAACTAAGCCGTGTGCCGCCGCCATAAAGATATGCGAGCGAGCCGAGCGTCCACAGGATGCCGGAAATCGTGATAAGGCGGATGATGGTGACGAAGTTCATCGTTGGCTTTTGTCTGTCTCTATTGCGATAGCGAATCTAATCCGGCTTCGCGCGTGTAACTTGCGCGGACGACGGTTTTGATATTGCCGCGAACGTGGAAGTCGCCTTCGATTTCGACGCTCACGGGGTCGCACGCCCGCACGAAATCTTCGAGGATGATGTTGATAACGTGTTCGTGAAAAACCTTCACCTCACGAAACGAATTGATGTAGAGCTTCAAACTCTTGAGTTCGATACATCGCTCGTGCGGCGTGTAAGTAAGTTTGATGTTGGCGAAATCGGGGAAGTCGGAGAACGGACATATCGCCGTGAACTCCGTCATCTCGAACGCGATGGCGATGGGTCGCCCGACGTATTCATAACGAAACGTGTCGAGCGGGTAAAGATTCATTTCATCGCGCGGTGTCGAGCGAATATCCAAGTTTTGCCTGTTGGGTAAAGGTAGTTCGAGTGTCGTTGACATGCTTGTTTTTCCTTTAAGGTTCAATCTTACATTTCGCGTGCGCCGCCCGGCAAACGTCGAAATAAACGACGGGCGAAAAGTCTTGCTAAAGCTTTTCGCCCGTCGTTTGGTTTTACCGGGTAAGTTTCTATCCGGCGTTTGCCGCTTGCAGCTTAACGGACACGCTGTTTCTTCTACGCTCTGATAAACAGGCGCGCGATGGCGAGAACTTCGTCTTTCGTGAGCGGTTCATCGAAGGCTTCGGTGATGGCGGAAGCCGGAACGCCCGCGAGTCCGGCGAGGTTCGCGCCGCCCTGCGTCGTGTTGTCTTCACCGTCATAAACAGCTTGCGTCGGTGCGGGCAGCGTGCCGCGTGACTCGCCCGTAATCCAACCCTTTTCGCCGCGTATGCGCCGCACTTCGGAAGCGTGGCGGGCTTCGACCGAGTGTATGGAGAGGGCGGCGGTCAGCACGTCGTTGTTTGAAATCAAGTTTCCGGCTTGCCCTTTATAAGCGCGGACGCCCGTGTCTTCAAACGCCTGACTGACAGCCAAGAAAGTTTGATAATTCGAGAACACATCGGCAAACGCGCCGCCCGCCGTGAAGTCGAAAGTCGGCTTGGCGGTGGCTGCCGTACCCAACGCGCCTTGCAAGAATTTGACGTGCGCGGCTTCGTGATTGCTGATTTGCCGGAAGACATTGCGCGTCGTGTTCGGAATCAGATTGCGGCTGTTTATCGCGGTGCGATAAAACTCGTCTTCCAAAAATTCGAGCGTCAACGCGAAGTTGAGCGTGTCAACGATTTGCGCGGGAAGCGGCGAACCTTGCCCGAAGGTGGTCGCGCTAAGTGCGCCGAGCGCGATGGGAGCGGAAGCCGGCGCGACGCCGAGTTTGCCCGCTTTGAATATCGCTTCGCGGCGCGTGGTCAGGCGTGTTACGAGTTCAGGGTCAAGTCCGCCGAGAATTGTTTTGTCGGTCATAATCGAATTTCCTCCTTTCGCAGCTTTAGCTGCGCGGCAGATTGTTGGCGGTGATGGGCGTGGCGATAAACGGCGCAGCCGCTTTCAACACTGTCGCCGGGTCGAATGCCTGATCAAATGCTTTCGGCGAAAAGTTATTGCTGCGCGGTTTGAGCAAATCACGAATCGCGGCGGCGTGACGCGCTTCGACGGAAACGATTTTTCCGGCGAGTAAAAGAAACTCCGGGTTGGTCAAGAGTTTGCCCGCGCCGTTGTAAGCCGCGACGCCGAGGTCTTCAAACGTGCGCGCCGTTTCCAGAACGCTTTTACGATTATTGAATTTGATTTTGCCGAAGTTCGGCGTCAAGCCCGGAATCGCACCCGCGCCGAGAGCCGTTTTAAGAAATTCGCGGTGAACGATTTCATGGTCGCGGAGGTCGGTTAAAACTTGTCGCTCCTGCGCCGACATGTTGCCGTAAGGTGAACCGACGGCTTGCGTGTAGAACGCGGCTTCGAGTTGTTCGAGGGCGTAAGCGTAATTGAGAATCCCCGTATCACCCGAACCCAAATCAACCGCTCCGGTTTGCGGGGCAATCGGGATGCTCAAGAAAGCGTTTTCACCGGACGCCAGAGCGTCTATCGCCGTGCCGCTGACGGCGAGGGCGGCGAGGGCGGCACTGCTTAGTTTGAGAAAAGTTCTTTTGCCATCGGAAGCGCATTGAGTCTTGCCGTCGCCACGCGATTTAATGATGTTCGACATACATTCTTTCCCTTTCGTTTTGAGGTTTTGTGTTGTCCGACACTTGGCAGGTACAAACTAACGCATTCTCGAAATTTGTACACCTTTATTTCGCATCACGAAGCGAACGAATGCGGTCGTGTGCTTCTTTGATTTGCCCGTATTGACGTTGGATGAGCGAGGCGACATTCGCGGGCAAATCCTCTTTCATCGCATCTTGATAATTGTGGACGGCGGAATCTTCGCCGCGTTCACATTCGGCAAGCACCGCATGTTCATCACTTCCCGTGACGGTGGACTTGATGTTTATCCAACCGCGATGAAGCGTCGCC
This sequence comes from Pyrinomonadaceae bacterium MAG19_C2-C3, assembly GCA_024330265.1. Lineage (GTDB taxonomy): Bacteria > Acidobacteriota > Blastocatellia > Pyrinomonadales > Pyrinomonadaceae > JANDLT01. The sequence goes on from JANDLT010000006.1 coordinate 46,748, forward strand.
GCCACGCTGCCCGTTGTTTCCGGGTCGCCGCCAAGAGCGCGCACTTCCCCTTGAAGTTCGGATGAGAATTGCGAACGCTGCTGCGAGTAAGAACTGAACAGTGTTTTGAGTTCCGCGTTGGTCACGCCGTCGGCAGCCGTGCGAAAGCCTTCGACGCCATCTTTCAATGTCTCGATAAGATTGTTCAGAGTTGAAACTGCTTCGTCGTTAGTAGCCATGATTATTTGTTTTCCTTTTTTAGATTTGATGTTTCGATTTCAAATTCCAAAATCTCAACGAAGTGATATTGCTCAAGTTGTCGCGGAAGGTACGCGCGGTAAGGCAGTCGGGTTTCGCCCGACTGCGAATAATTTTACGAGAATTAAGCCCGCGATAAATCCGCCGATGTGCGCGGCATATGCGACGCCACCTTCGCCGTCGGTTGACGTACCGAAGCCGCCGATAATCTGCATCACGAACCAGATGCCGACGGCGACAATCGCCGGTACGCTCAACACGGTATAGAACGCGATGACGCGCACACTACGACGCGGAAACGACAACAGGTATCCGCCTAAAACGCCGGAAATCGCCCCCGATGCACCGAGACTCGCAACCAGTGCGTTCGCTCCCGTCGTGTTCATGAAGACGTGCGCGAGCGAGGCGATTATGCCGCATGTCAGGTAAAAAATCAGATACCGCCCGCGCCCTAAAAGGTTTTCGATGTTATCGCCGAACACCCACAGGAAAAGCATATTGCCGAACAGGTGCGCGATGCCGCCGTGCATAAACATCGAAGTCAGAAGCGTGAGATAAACCGAAAACGGCGTCGGCTGTAAGCCGGGAATCTCGAATCTCTCGCCGCTTGTGGTTTGAACAATCCGGTCGCGCGTCGTGACATCTTGCCCGGTCGCAATCTCCGCCGGAACGGTCGAATAGGTATATGTGAAGCGTTCGTTGTTGCCTAATCCTTGAAAAAACACAAAGACAAGGATGTTGGCGGCAATCAACAAATAATTGATGACCGGAACGGAATGACGGTCTGAATTATCGTCGCCAATCGGCATTATCATCGGCTTTCACCTTTCGCCTTTGCATCGCCCGACAAAATACTTACTTCTATTGACAACTACATAAGCATCTCGTGTTCCGCAAAACCCGAGTGCAACTTATATGACTGCTTTGACACGCACCAGCATGGAGAAAAAGCACTTATGAAAGCTAATAGAGCGAGAAGCACAGCCAAGCTTCGCAAGCATGATTCCCGTACAACATAAACACCCATATACCGCGAGTCGCACGTTTTCGCTTCGCCACGAGCGAAAGTCGAAAGTTGAAGGTCGAAAGGAAAAGATCGAAGACCGCTCCGTCTGCCTTGCACTTTCGCACTTCAACTTTCGACTTTCGACTTTGCTTCAACCGCGCTTTGTCGTTTCCGGGTTCAACAAAGTATAGCCTTCGGAGCGCGCGACGTAGGTTGCCGCCGTCAGGTCGCCCGCGACGTTTAAGGTCGTGCGGCACATGTCGAGTATCCGGTCAACGCCGAGAATGATGGCGATGAGGGCGGGCGGAATGTTGTACTGCGCGAGGACGACGATGATAAACGGGATTGAGCCGGAAGGTACGCCCGCCGTCCCTATGCCCCCCAAGATGGCGAGATATGCGATGCCGAGTTGCTGCCCGACGGTCAAATCAACGCCCGCGAGTTGCGCGAGAAATAGAATCGTCACGCCTTCATAAAGTGCCGTTCCGTTCTGGTTCGCGGTCGCCCCGACGGTCAACACGAAACTATTTATTTCACGCGGCACACCCAAGTTTTCTTCCGAAACACGAAGCGCGGTCGGAAGCGTCGCGTTTGATGATGAAGTCGAAAACGCGGTCAGCATCACGGTCTTGATGCGGCGGAAAAACTCGATGGGCGAGATGCGCGAAAGCAGGGCGACCGACAACGAATACACGCCGAACATGTGAATTGAAAGACCAAGCAGCACTGTCAGGACGAACCATCCGAGCGCGGCGAGCAAGTCCAAACCGAAACGCGCCGTGTTGTTAAATAACAAACACGCCACCGCGAACGGCGCGATTTTCATAATGATTTCAATGACTTTCGACGAGATTTGAAACAAGCCTTCAAGTCCGCGAATCACGGGGGCGGCAACCTGTGTCGGCACGAGCGTCGCCGCGACACCCAAGATAAGCGCGAAGAACATCAAGTGCAGCATGTTCGGTGTCTCACTCGCCACCGCCGTAATTGGGTTCATCGGGACAACGGTTTTCACGACTTGCATCAGAGGTGAATCGGTTGTGGTCGCGGCGGCGCGTTGCGCGTCGGCAACGCGCCGCGTCGCGTCGGTGCTGTAACGGGCTTCGATTTGCACGCGGGTCGCGGGGTCAATGCGTTCGCCCGGTCGAATCGTGTTGGCGAGCGTCAAACCGATGATGACCGAGACGGCGGAAATCAGAAACGTATAAACGAACGATTTAAGACCGACGCGCCCCAGCTTGCGTATGTCACCGATGCCCGCGACGCCAACGACCAGCGCGCTGAAGACGAGCGGCACGACAATCATCAATAACAGGCGAAGGAAAAGCTGACCGATAGGTTCGGTGATGTTATTGATGACCCACACCACGCGCGCGTCATCGCCACCCAACATCGTATTGACCGCGACGCCCGCGACGATACCGATAAGCAAGCCGATGAGAATCCGCGTGTGCAAAGCCAACCCGCGCGGACGGTCGGGAGTTTCATCATCCAAGTCCGTCGTCACCTCACGCTCAAAAGCATCACGCGACCCCGCCGCCGCGCGCCGCGCATCGTCACCACCATCATCATCCCGCCTCATCAAATCAACCATAAACTTTAATTACCTTTTTACGTTTTCTTTCTACTTTCTACCTTCTACTTTCTACTTTCCCTTTCACGCTCCCCAACGAAGCTTGCCGCGAAGCACGTCGAAGTAATTACCGTCGGGCGGTTGGACGAGGTTGAGCCGCGTTTGGCTTTTGGTGATGACGATGCGGTCATCGGCTTCGAGCCGGAATCCGATTTGACCGTCAAGGGTCATCGCCACTTCTTCGGTTGCGGTTTTTAATTTGATTTCAAGCGCGGCGTCATCCGGTATCACGAGCGGGCGATTCGATAAAGTGTGCGGGCATATCGGCGTCAAAACCATCGCGTTCATCGTCGGATAAACTAGGGGTCCGCCCGCCGATAAGTTGTACGCGGTCGAACCCGTCGGCGTTGAAACGATAAGCCCGTCGGCGCGAAAGACACCGATAAAATCATCGTTCATCTTCCCTTCGATTTCGATGATGCGGGCGAGCGCGCCTTTGCTAATAACGACATCGTTCAGTATGCGCCCGCACAACATACGTTCGCGCCCGCGCCACACTTCGGCGTCGAACATCACGCGCGGCTTCAATTCATAATCGCCGCGAATGATGGATTCGAGCGCGGGAATCATTCCGTCCGTGTGAAACTCCGTCAGATAGCCGAGCCGCCCGAAGTTAATTCCGAGTACGGGAATCTCGCGTGAACCGAGAGTGCGCGCGGTCGCAATCATCGTTCCATCGCCGCCAAGCACAATCATCACATCAACGATTTGCGAAAAGTCTTCAAGCGCGGCAATCCGCATCGCTCCGCGTTCACATCCGGTTTCAATTTGCAATTCTTCGATGTTGCGACACCCGAAAGATTGCAACCCGCGCGCATCAAGCCATTCGACGAGACGACACACCGTCGCCAGCGTTTCCGCTTGCTGCGCTTTGACCGTGACCCCGATGCAGTTGATGACAGTTGACAAGGTGCGGTTTTTACGGAAGTTGATTGTTAAATGTAAGCCGTGAACGGATTTTCCGCTTGGCACACGCGGATAAGGCGAGGCTTGAAAATTCGTTCGAGCGGCTGAAATGATTGTGTTTGGTGACTTGTGCTTTAAGACTTGCGAGGAACGACCGGATGATAACGACGCGAAGGCAAGAGTGTCAACGAAATTATGCGCGATAAAACACGGGCAAGCGGCGTCGCTCCGTGCGGCGACGATACGCGACGTTGCCGTGTTCATCCCATGATGCGCGCCCCGTGCGCCACATCGTTTCAAGCCGCGCGAGTTCCGTTTGGTCGCCGTGCGGGTCAACCAACATCAACCACACAGGCACGCTCAACCATGCCCACGCCGTTTGATAAACGCGCGTGTTCAAGGCTTCGATGTTGTGTTCGGTGCGCCACTGCATCTCAACGGGCGGCAAGTCTTCCCAATTCTCATAGCACGCATGTTGAATGCACGGCGCGGGTTTGGCGCGGGCGTGTACGACACAACCGACGTTCGGCTCAAAGAGCGGGCAGGCGAAAGTTTGACGAAAATTTGTTTCCGTGTGCGTGACGCGCAAACCATAACGCTCGACCGTCGCCCGCGCCCGCATGTAAATCCGATTTCGCGCGGCATCGTCAAGGCGCGGCGTGCGATTCAAAGTTTCGCGCATCGCTACGGCTTCGAGCCACGTGATGTGGACGTTGACGAAATGCGCGTCTGTACAACACGCACCCGGCGTCAAACACGTTCGACAATCTTGCGCCGCAGGTTCGTAATTGATTTTGATGTCGCGCTTATACCGCGTCTTGCTTCGCTGCAAAAGCGTCAGCGCGGCACTTTCACTTAAACGATTCATGCTCATTTGCCGTCAACGTCTTTGCCGTTCTCTTGCCTCACGCTTTCTTGCTTAACATACAATGCGAGAAACTCTTTGTTGCCTTCCGCTCCGGTGACAGGGGAATCAATCACCGCGCGCACCGCTAAACCTAAATCTGTCGCGGCTTGATTTACCTCTGCGATGACGCGCTCATGTTGTTTGGAATCGGTGACGATGCCGCCCTTGCCGACTTCGCCGCGCCCGACTTCAAACTGCGGTTTGATGAGCGTGATTAGTTGTCCTTCATGAGCAAGAAAACCCACGAGCGCAGGTAAGATTTTCGTTGCCGAAATGAAAGAAACATCCATCACGATTAAATCGAAACCGTTTGGATATGAAGGGAAATCTTCAAAATGAAGGTAACGTGCGTTCGTTGATTCGCGCACTTCGACACGCTCATCAACCCGCAACTTATAAGCGAGTTGGTTGCGCCCGACATCCACCGCGACGACACCCCGCGCCCCGCGTTGTAAAAGACAATCCGTGAAACCGCCCGTCGAAGCACCGATGTCGAGACACGTCGCGCCGTTCACATCAATGTTCCAAACGTCAAGCGCATGTTCCAACTTCAACGCACCGCGCCCGACAAATCGAAACGCCGGGTCATCGGTGCCGCGCACGCGAAGCTGTGCATCGGGATCGGTCAACTCCGAAGGCTTTTCAACGCGCCGTTCGTCAACGAGTACCAGACCCGCCATCACCAACGCCTGCGCCCGCGTCCGCGATTCGGCAAGCCCGCGCTCAACCAGCAATTTATCTATCCGTTCACCCCGCATTAAAGTAGAAAGTAGAAGGGAGAAAGTAGAAGGGAGAAAACATTTAGTTTCTACTTTCTCCCTTCTACTTTCTACTTTATCTCGGCGGTTGACCTTCAAAAATTTCGCTCACGCCTTCGGAAGTTCCCCTTTGCCGATTGCGACGTTCTCGTGGTTGTCGTTCATCTCCTAAGACGCGGCGTATGCGGTCGGCGTAACGTCGCTGCGGCGGTGCGACGGGTTCTTCATCTTCAGTGTTTGCATCATCACCGCGCTTGCCGACTTTGCGCGGGCGACGTTCGTTCTCATTTTCTTCATCGGCTGCACGCTTTGCTTCTTCACGACGCGCGGCGGCGCGTTCGGCGGCGAGACGTTCGGCGGTCGCACGCTCGGCGGCGCGTCGTTCTTCGGCTTCGCGTTCGGCGTTCTTGTCCGCCGCGACGCTCTCATCTTTCTTAGGTTGTTTCTCGACGGCGGCGGTCGTTGTCCGGCGCGCGGCGTCGTTGTTGGAATTGTCTTTCGCGTTCTTAACTGCGTCGTTCGCCGCATTACTGTTCGCGTTTTCGGTGCGACGTGCTTCCGCCGTTGTCGGGCGCGAGGAAGCGGTGCTTTCCGGCGACGGCGAAGTTGACGGCTCATCAATTTCATCCATCGAAACCGCGATGTTCGTCGGTGAAGCTTCCGGCGAGGGAGACGGAAATGCGGCGAGTCCGGGCGTCGGGGCGGTGACGGCGGCGGGTGCGGTCGCCTGTTGATTCGGCGTGCTGTTGGCGGTGCGACGTTGATAAAAGCTGAACGCCGCGACTGTGACAAGGCTGCCGACGAGAGCCGAAACCGCAATCGCTCCGAACATCCATGAACGGCGCGTCGGCTTAGACTCGCGCTTTGGCGAAACAACGGCGGCGGTCAAAGGTGTGACGGGTTGCGCGATTTGCGTCGCCTCGCTGTCAAAGAAATGCGACGGCAAAGCGTAATCTTGATTGTCGTTCGAGGTTGGCTGGTAAGTCATTTGTTTTAGCAATGCGCCTGATGATGTTGACCGTCGTAAATTTTTAGGGAGTGAGTTTAACCGCGCGGAACTTTTGATGCCGTCGTCGCGTTTCGGGTTGACATCCCAAAATGCGGAATGCGGAGTGCGGAATGCTGATTTGAGAACTGCCTTTCAATCCGCACTCCGCACTCCGCATTCCGCGCTCTGCACTTCACCCGCGCCGCACGGCATGACTCGAAGCAGGCTGTGTGTGGCGTGCGCGGCGTTCATCTAAAACTTCGACTTCGGCGCGCACACGCTCCGCGATACCGTCGGCGTCCAAGCCGAATTTCGCCAACAACAATTTCGCGTCACCGTGCGTCACCGTGCGGTCAGGCACGCCCATTCGCACGACGCGCACGCGGTCTTGCAAACCGTTCTCTTCCAACAATTCAAGCACCGCCGAACCGAATCCGCCCGCGAGATACGCTTCTTCAATCGTCACGATTAAACGCTTCGTCCGTGCGAGAGCGAGCAACAATGCCGAATCGAGCGGCTTGATAAAACGGGCGTTGATGACTGTGGTTTCGATGCCGTCTCTGGCGAGTTGCGCGGCGGCTTCATTCGCCGGATGCACCATCGAACCGCACGCGACAATAGCGATTTCACTCCCCCCGTCGCCCATCGCATCACGCATGATTTCCGCTTTGCCGATTTCCAAAACTTCCGGCGCGCGTGTCACGTCCGCACCCGTGCCGCTGCCGCGCGGGTAACGCACGGCAATTGCTCCCGGATGTTCCACCGCCGTCAACATCATGTCGCGCAATTCGCCTTCATCTTTCGGTGACATCAGGATGATGTCCGGCACGCCGCGCAAATACGCGATGTCTAAAAGCCCGTGATGCGTCGCCCCGTCGCCGCCGACGATTCCGGCGCGGTCGAGCATGAAAGTTACATCCAAGTTTTGCAAACATACATCGTGAACAATCTGGTCGAACGCGCGTTGGAGAAAAGTCGAATAGATGGCGACGACCGGCTTCAAACCTTCGCACGCCAGCCCTGCGGAAAACGTCACGGCGTGTTGTTCCGCGATGCCGACATCGAACGCGCGTTCGGGGTATTTTTCCAACACCATATCAACGCCCGTCCCGTCGGGCATCGCGGCGGTTAAGGTGATAATGCGTTCATCCTTCGCCATCAGTTCGCACATCGTCTTACCGAAAATCGCCGTGTACGTCGGCGCACTTGGCGCACTCGACTTAATCCCCGCACCCGTCGCTATATCGAAGGGACCCGAAGCGTGCCACTTATAACGATTCTTTTCCGCCGGGGCGTAGCCTTTACCCTTGACGGTCAGGGCATGAACGACGACCGGACCGTCTTCAGCTTGGGCTTCGCGCAAGGCGTGGACGAGGGCGTTCGTATCATGCCCGTCAACATAGCCGATGTATTTGAAGCCGAGTTCATTGACGAGCGCGCCGGGCAGCACCGCCGCCGCGAGCGCGTCCTTGACCGTCTTCGCGGCGTTGTGAAGTTGCCCGCCGATAGAAGGTATCGCGCGCAGGGTTTCCGCGAGTTCATCTTTGAAACGATGATAGGGTTGGGCTTCGCGTATGCGATTGAGGTATCCGGTCAGCGCGCCGACCGCCGGAGCGATGGACATCTCGTTATCATTTAAGAGAACAATTAAGCGCGTCCGCAGATGTCCGGCTTGATTTATCGCTTCCATCGCCATCCCGCCGGGCAGAGAAGCATCACCGATAAGGGCGCAGACATGATGTTTTTCACCGCGCGCATCGCGGGCGATTGCCATCCCCAGAGCGGCGGAAATCGAAGTCGAAGCATGACCCGCCCCGAAGGTGTCGTATTCGGATTCGTCGCGCCTAAGAAAGCCGCTGATGCCGCCGTACTGTTTAATCGTCGGAAACACGTCGCGGCGTCCGGTCAGGATTTTATGCGCGTAGGCTTGATGTCCAACGTCCCAGACGAGACGGTCACGCGGCGTGTCGAACGCGAAGTGCAAAGCGACGGCGAGTTCGACCGCACCCAGAGATGCGCCGGTGTGTCCGCCGATGCGCGACATGGTTTCGATGATGTAGTCCCGGATTTCGGCGGCAACTTGCGGCAGTTGGTTTAACTCCAGACGGCGCAAATCGGCGGGTTCGTTAATGGTGCGTAGTAACTTCATAGTGAGGCGCATTGTAACTTGAGTGTCAGGGTTTTTGCATCACACCAAGCAGTAGGCGGAGGGCAGTAGGCGGTAGGCGGTGTAAGGACAGTTCAAAGTTCAAGGTTGAACATTCAATGCCTACTGCCTAACTTTGAATCTTGAATACCTGCGTTATTCTGCCTGCTGCCCTCTGCCTACTGCCTACTGCTTCCGCAATCGAATAACCGCGATTTCCGGGCGCGCTCCCAAACGCACGGGCAAGGCGATGACGCCCGTGCCGCGCGAAACGTAAAGCTGTGTGCGCCCGCGTTTGAATAATCCACTGACATAACGAAACTGCTCCATGAAGCGCACGGGCGCACCGATAATCGGCAAACTTACCTGCCCGCCGTGCGTGTGTCCGGCGAGAATCAAATCATATTCCCGCGATTCCGCTTCATCGAACACAGAGGGTTGGTGCGACAACAAAATCGCGGGTCGCGTGAAATCCAATCCGCGCCGCGCTTGTGTCCAATCCGTCGCCGCAAACGAACGGTCACCGATGCCCGCGAGTTGAAGTCTTTCGCCTTTATAAGTTAAGCCTGTGTTCTGATTAAACAAGACTTCGATGTGATGACGACGAAGCGTTTCAACTACGGCTTGCGGGTCGTCCGTGTGGTCATGATTCCCCGTCACCGCCCACACGCCACACGGCGCGGCAAGCGTCGCAAGCAGTTCGGCGCACGGCTCAAGCAATCGTTCGCCTTTATCATCGGTCGTAAAATCCCCTGTCAGCGCGAACATATCGGGAGCAGTCTCACGCGCGATTTCGACGACGCGCCGCACCTCTCCGAGCGACACGAGACGGCTGTGATGAATGTCCGTGACTTGTGTGATACGAAAGCCGTCGAAGGCGGGCGGCAAGTTTTTGATGAACACATCGCGCCCCGTAAGTTCGTAATCAAACGGCGCGATGAGCGTCGCGTGCGCCGTCGTCGCACACGCACCGACAACGGCGGCAGCCGCCACAGAAGTTAAAAATCTTCGTCGTGTCCACGTCATAACATTTATGTCGTCCGTCAGGAGTGAAATCGAAATCAAATATAAAGCACGAACGCACGGCACTCATGTTACGCGCGGACGCACACCTGTTGTCAAAGCACCCGGAAGAAAACCGGCTTTCGATGCGTCGCTTGACAAACCGCGTTCGTTGTTTAGAATTACACCCGCTCTAATCCGCGCATGGAGATGTGGCTGAGTGGACGATAGCGGCGGTTTGCTAAACCGTTAAGGGCGAAAGTCCTTCACAGGTTCGAATCCTGTCATCTCCGTTACCCAGTGGTCAGTGGTCAGTGATCGGTGGTCAGCAAAACTTTTTCTGACCACTGTCCACCGACCACTGACCACTTTACTTTTATGACTGTTCGCGTTCGTTTCGCTCCCTCACCGACCGGCTACCTGCACATCGGCGCAGCCCGCACCGCCCTGTTCAATTTTCTTTTCGCGCGCAAAACGGGCGGCAAGTTTCTCGTCCGCGTCGAAGACACAGACCTCGCGCGCTCGACCGAAGAATCTACGCGCTCGATTTTTGAAGGCTTGGAATGGCTCGGTCTGAACTTCGATGAAGAACCCGTTTTCCAATCCGCGAACGCCACCGCACACCGCGATGCCGCCCTTCGTTTAATCGCAAACGGCAAAGCTTATCGTGATTTCACGCCGAAAGAAGAACACGCCGAAGGTAAAGTCAAACAGGACATCGCGGAACGTGCGCGCCGCGACCACGCCGAAGGCATAGACCATCGCGCCAATGCGTGCCGTGATTTAACGACGGAGGAATCCGACCGCCGCGCCGCCGACGGCGAACCGTTCGCCGTGCGTTTGAAAGTTCCGGTTAATGGAAGTTCGCATTTTGAAGACATGGTGTACGGCGAACAAACGCGCGATTACTCCGAAATCGAAGACCTCGTTCTGCTTCGCTCCGACGGTCATCCGCTTTATAACCTGTCCGTCGTGTGCGACGACATTGCGATGAACATCACGCACGTCATACGCGGGCAAGACCATCTCACCAACACGCACAAACAGATTCTGATTTACAAGGCACTTGAAACAAACGTCCCGCGCTTCGCCCATCTTCCGCTCATCCTCGCGCCCAACAAAGCCAAACTCTCGAAGCGCAAACATGGCGAAGTCGTATCTTTGACGACCTACCGCGACAGGGGTTTTCTGCCCGAAGCCTTCGTCAATGCGCTGGTGCTTTTCGGCTGGTCACCGCCGGATGAGCATGAAATCTTCACCTTCGACGAACTTATCAAACAGTTCGACCTTGAACACATACACCGTTCAAACGCCGTCTTTAATTTTTCGGAAACCGACGCGCGCCTGTGGACTGACCAGAAAGCGCAGTTTATCAACGCCGAGTATGTTCGCACGATGCCGTTTGAAAACTTGTTGCCTTACATCCAAAGCGAACTCGAAAGCGTGGGACTCTGGCGTGATGAATATGCGGGCGAACGTCGGGCGTGGTTTGAAGCGACCGTCAATCTGATACGCGAACGCTTTTACACGCTCAAGGATTTCAGCGGACAAGGACGCGCCTACTTTGCCGACGATTTTCCGTTTGACGCTGCGGCGGTCAAGAAGAACTTGAAGAAAGACGAACGACTCCGCGAACTGCTTCCTGCCCTCGCGGAAAAGTTTTCTAGCCTTGAGCCGTTCACGCACGACGCGACGGAAGCGGCGATGCGCGAATTTTGCGAACACCACGCGGTCAAAGTCGGCGTCATCGCCAACGCCGCGCGCACCGCTCTGACAGGTCAAGCCGTCGGTGCTTCGATGTTCCACGTCTTTGAATCCATCGGGCGCGAACGCGCAATCAAGCGTCTGCGCGATGCAACAAGTTTGATTTAACCGTCATCGTAAATTGAGGCACACGATTACAAATATGAATTTCCACATTAGCTAAGGAATTATTTTATGCTCCGCAAATCTCTAACTCTGGCAATCGCCCTATGCGCTTTTGGCAGCAACACTCAAGCCCAAACGACGCGCCCATCACGCGCCACCACAACCCAAAGCACGACGCCAACTACTACGACCCAAAGCACCACGACTACTACAACGGTTGAACCCGCTTCGCCTTCGCGCACCCGCCGCGCGCGAACGACAACGACGACCACCACGACCGTTGCCAAATCCGATGCGGCGACCGCCGTTCGCGCGGCGTTCGATAAAGTCCTCGACGGCATACGCGCTTCCGACATTGGCGAAGTGATGAAGGTTTATACCAATTCGCCGCAACTCATCGTCTTTAATAACAACGGCACGACGACGCGCGGCGCGAACAATTACCGTTCGACGCGCGAACAGATTTACGCCAAAGCGACGGATGTGCGTCTCGATGTGCGCGATGTCAACGTCACGATGCTCGGACGCGACGGCGCAATCGTTTCGTGTTTATGGACACAAGAACAAACGGTCAATGGTGTCAATGAAGCCGCGACCGGGCGCATGACCATCGCCTTCGAGCGCGTCAGCGGTGCATGGAAAGCCGTTCACACACACACCTCGCCGGATGCCCCAGACCCGTCACGATTGATGCCGTCAGACCGCGTGACCTCATCTCCGTCACCCGCGACTTCGACCCCTTCCACCACCACGACCGAAGTCGTTCCCGGCGCGCAACCCGCGATACGACCCGCAACCACCGCGCCCGCGCGTCCGGCGACGCGACCTTAAAACTTTCAAGGTCGAGATTTCGACGCACAAACTTTACACGCAAAAACCAGAGAGCCTGATTGAACTTTGTGGGTTCAATCAGGCTCTTTTTATTTCGGTGAACTGATGGGACTAGCCGTCCGACCGCTCACTAACATTGGTGCGGTGCCGCCTCAATCGGAGTCTCTCTTGTTTAAGGAGATGATCTCTTGATTGCACCGATTGAGGCTTATCAGGCTTCAGCCACCTCACTGTGATTATTGTTACTACTCATATAGACTTTGGATCACCTCCCTTCCAGTGTTGAAAGGGATTTTAGATAATCCATTACTTGTATGTCAAGCACTATTTCCGGCGGCTATGTTGTGGTTTAGCTTTAACCGATTTCCACCTTCCAAAACGACTCGACAAAAGATATTCCTTCCAACCGCGCTGAAGTTCTCAGTTCAAATTTGTGTCACTTGCCACCGGAGTTTGCCGCTGTCCATGTCCACGTTTTTTCAGCATTGCGCGCCCCGCCGTCCATCGCGTCGCCGATGACGATGCCTTCCCACGTCGAATAATTATTGACATCGAAGGTGATGATTTTGTTTTGTTGTCGCCAAGTTCCGACGGTCGGTTTTGGGGTGTTGCCTTTGTATGTGATTTTCCCGCCGCTTAAAAACTGCACGATGGCGGTTTGACCATCGGAGGTTTTCACCAACCATGTCGTGCCTTCTATCGTCGGCGCACTCGTGACGCTCTTTGTGCTTTCGTTGTTAAGCGCGCGTTCCTCCTTCACGGCGGGCGCGGTGGGTTGCGCGCGTCGTCGTGCGAGGGCGGCGAATTGTCCGTTCGGATACTTCGCTAAGTAGTTGCGATAAACTTCTGGGTCGGTGCTGTCCTTGATAGCATTCCAAAAAGCTAACTCCAGCCTTACCGGATCAGCCAACCGTAGTTTCGTCATATCGGTTGCGGCGACCGATTTTGAGTCTTTGAGACGATCCGTCGTCTGAAAAACCATATCTTTGACTACAAAGTTTGCCGGATCGCTCTGTACTACTTGATCATTTGGATCGAGGTGCTCAGTAGTGAAGATAAATTTGAACATGTCTCGACCGAAAGGCTTTGTCACCCAAAATACGTCTGTTCTGATACTTCCTCCTTTAGGTACAACGAGAGATGATGCGGCTTGGTTGGCGCGGAAAAAATCCCCCGTCTTGTCTACCGAGAAATACTCAACGAATAAATCTCGTTCCGAAAAATTCTCAATTAAAAAGTCGAACTTTGTACCTGCTTTAAGCACAAGAGACGGTGAAGCGGGGACAAACTTCTGTCGATCTTTAACAAACAAAGTTACTTTGACTTTGCTGTACAACGGCGAATCTTCATCAGGCGCGGCGAGCAGCATGTTAAGTATGTGGCGAGGTATCAAATCCTTGGAAGTGGGAAGTATATCCTCCGGCGACTTAGCCGTGCTTGGCGAGAGGAAAACGAAGTCGCCACGGTCAAGGCGCGCGTCGCGGATTTTGCCGTACTGCGGCGTTTGCGATTCGCGCGTGTAGTTCGTCACTTTGTCTTGCAGGTGCGTCGCCAGTTCGCTGCCCGTCACATAACCGTCGCGGTTCAAATCGGCTTCACCATCTAAACCTTCGATGAACTGTTGGCGGAAGATGGACACGTCCGGGACTTCCTGACTGTCCGCTCCCGCCGTGATGAATTGGCGGACGGGCTGCGTCGTCTTGTTCGTGATGGTGGGCGGGACTCCGCCGCGCGTCTTGCTGATGAGCGAACCAGAGAAGCAACTATCGAAAATGAACAGGGCGTGCTTGGCTTCAATCTGGCGTGCGTATCCTTCGATGGCATCCATGCTGATGGCGATTTGGCGGAAGCGGCGTTCGTTCAGTCCGGGACGCGGGGCGTCAACCGGAACGATATAGCCCAAGTCGCGTTCACCGATAACATCCTTCTGCGTGTAGCCGTGTCCGGCGAAGTAGATAAGCAGCCGATTTCCGCCGTCGTAGCCGTAGTCGTTGATGAACTTTCGCATCGTCTCGTCGAAGGCGGCGCGCGTCGGGTTCATCACGACGGTAACGAAGAAACCTTGCCGCTCAAGTGCCTGTTTAACGATAGGCACATCGAGCGCGACGCCGGGCAAATCCGCCCAACCGCCCGTGTAATCACTGCTGCCGATGATGAGTGCATAAGAGGCGTCATAGAGTTTGACTTCCGTTCCATCGTCAACGCGAACGCGAACAGCCGTATCGGGCGCGCCCTTTTGCGCGACGCTTATGAGCGGAAGATTGACGCACAACAGGGCAACGATTATGAGCGACGAGATGGCGACGGCTGATGTTTTAATTTGCATTGACTCTCCAAAAAAGCGCGGTGAAAGGTCAATTTCCCGCCGATGAAGTGTGGTCGTGCATGATGCGCCAACCTTGCGGGGTGCGAAGAAAAATCAAGGTGAAGCGACCCTTAGCAAACGGCGCGGCTTCGCCTGTGCGTGTTAGTTGCCAGCGTCCGAGTGCGGTGGCGTGATTTGTGTCGAGCGGTTTAATTTCCAAATCGGTGAAGGCGAGCGTCCCCATTTTCTCTTTCGTGTCGTAAGTGCGTTGATACCGTTCAAGCACCGTCGCCCAACCGCGCGTCACGGTATCGCCGGAAACAAACACGATGTCGGCGGAGCGATGATAGCCGTCCATGAAGCCTTCGATGTCGGCACGATTCCACGCGGCGACCTGTTTTTCCAATACGCCACGAATCGCGTTTTCAATCGTGGAACTTTGAAGCGGTGTGCGGATTGCGGTGTTTTGAGTCGGCATGTTCCGGGTTCGTGCGGGACGGCGGCGCGGTGATTGAGCGAAAGTTGTCGCGGTGAAAATCACGCATATCAACGGGATTAAGAACATCATGACGCGCGATGGTGAAGATTGTTTTTGCATGGAAGATTATCGCCTTTCAAGTTTGATTTTACGACGCGGCGCGCTCACTTAACCATGCGCGAAGGTCGTCGCGCATCGCGTCGGTGATGACGTGCGCGGCTTGCGGGTAGTGACGAACTTCGGCGTGCGGGGCGAAGCGGCGCAACCTTGTTTGATAATCGGCGGTGCGCGCAGGGCTGTAAATCTCGTCATCGTCGCCGCACAGGTGGAGCATCGCGGCGGCGGTTTTCTGATAAGCCCCGCTCGTTTCCAAATCACCGGGCAGCCCGCCGCAGATGCCTACGACGCCGCGCAAAACTTCCGTATGCGTGAGAGCAAAACGGTAGTTGAGGGCGACCGATTGCGAGAAGCCGACGAGAAAGACGCGCTTCCGGTCGGCGATGTTTTCACTGACAAGCGTGTCAATGATGCGAAGCAGAGTTTGATGATGAAGCGCGACGGATTCTTGCGGTTGAAAGTTTGTCAGCCAGCCGAAACCGAAACGCAGCGGCGCGCCCACCTCACGCGGTTCGCGTATATGTTGATGAATGCCTTGCACGGCGGCAATCGCAAAATCATCCGGCACAAACCCTCTCGCTTCGCGCATCATCTGCCGCTTGCTTCCGCCGTAGCCGTGAAGCACGAGCGCGAGTGGCGGAGCGGCGTTTGATGTTCCATGCGGCGGAAGGTGAACGTCGTAGTAAAGATTCTGTTCGACGACAAGCCCGCGCTCAATCGGTGAATCGTTTGCCGTTAGGCTGTCTGCATTTGGCGTCAGGCTCACGGTGCAACCTCTGTGTCTTCGGGGATGAACTCAACGATGACGACTTCGCCTTTATATTTTTCTCTGCCCGGAGCATCGAATTTTTTGAACGTCACGAGAACGTGGTGCGAAAGTTTGCTTGTGTTGCATCCGATTTCGGCACTCATGTTGGCGATGTATGAAATGAACTGCACATCTTCGAGCGCGGCTTTGAAGAACTTGAGCGTCTCCGTTCCGACTTCAATGTGAAGCACGATTCCTTTCGGTAAACACTCGATGCGCGTTAATTGACCGCGCACCTGTTCGCCTTCGGTGCGTCGTTTAATCATCGGGCGCGTGGACGGCGCGGCATCTTCATTTAACGCCGGACGTGCATCATCGGCGGTTTCTCCGTTCATCGTTGTAGAGTTTTTTTCATAAGCACCGCGTTCGGCTTCATATTGACGACGTTGTTCTTCGTACTGTTTGAAACTTGCTTCGGTGGTTTCGAGTTGTCGGTTGAAGGCTTGCATCTGTGCGAGCAGTTGCGGCTCACCGGCGGCGCGCATCGCGGCGGAGATGGTGTTGCGGGCTTCGGCAAACTTCCGTTGACGCATCTGTAATTGGGCGAGCGTGAAAGCGTAATCGGCGCGACCGGGCGCAAGGCGGCGGGCGCGTGTGACGGCACGCACGCCTTCATCTAAATCGTCGCCCGCGATGAGGTGAACGAAGGCGAGCAGGCTGTGGCTTTCGGCGTAATCGGGGGCGAGTTCAATCGCGCGTTTGAGTTCCGCTTTCATCTTCGCAATCGTGTCGGGCGAATAACCTGAAACCAAGTTGTTGGCGTCCATCCCTGCGCGACTCAAAGCAAGGGCGTAATAATAGTGCGCGAGATAGTTACCGGAGTTGGCGGCAACTGCCTGTTCGAGTGACGCGCGGGCGCGGTCAAAGTCACGGGCGCGAACATAGACCATGCCGAGCGAAGCGTGTGCGGAAGCGAGTTTGCCGTCAAGGGCGAGCGCGTCTTTGAGATGCTTTTCGGCAACGTCCGTGCGGTTGATGTGGAGCAGTAAATCGCCGAGATAAGCGAGGGCTTCGGCTTCCGAAAGCACGGAGCTTTGCATCTCTTCGTCACGCTTGAGTGACTCT
Organism: Pyrinomonadaceae bacterium MAG19_C2-C3; assembly: GCA_024330265.1. Taxonomy (GTDB): domain Bacteria; phylum Acidobacteriota; class Blastocatellia; order Pyrinomonadales; family Pyrinomonadaceae; genus JANDLT01. The sequence continues at coordinate 63,804 of JANDLT010000006.1, forward strand.
TCAAACTTGAATTGCTGCATGACGTATGAACTGCCGCGCACATATTTCTGCAACTGCTTTTCCATCGTCTTATAGTCGGTTTGGAAAGCATCGCGGAAACTATCGGCGACCGGACGACCGGCGGTCAGACCGCCGATGAACTTGCCGAGTTGCGGACGGCGCGCGGCGTTGTCGTCGAACATCAGATAGTGCATCAACGCCCACGATTCGGCGTAGAAAATTCCCTGCTTATCTTTCTCGTTGTAAAGCGGAGAACGCCCGTCCACCTGAAACAACACATCGAGCGGGATGAACTTTTCGCGTAAGGTCAGGATGTGGTGCGTGAGTGGGCGACCGAGCGTGACTTTCTTATCGCCGTCCGCGATTTCAAACGTGCTGTAAAGTTCGGCGATGCCTTCATTGAGCCACGCGGGGACAGTCCGCAAAGTGTTCTCGACCATTAAGTGAACGAGTTCGTGGTAAATCGTGGCGTAAGGATTTTCGCCCGCGCGTTCGGGCGTGAGCGTGATGTAATTAACGTCTTCACCGGGTTGAAAATACCCGGCGACGCTCGCGGGCTTACCGTTATAAAGCGGCTTATAAGGTTTGTACGCACCGTCGTTTTTGAAGACGACGACGGTTGTCGGCTTCGACGATGTGAATTTGGCGTTTGACAGCAAACGTGAAAGTGCGTCCTGAAATTGTTCGAGTTGCGCTCCGACTTTGCGTATGTCTTTCTCATTCGCATTGCCGACCAGCACAAAGTTTTTCGTCCTTATGCGCGTCCATGTATCTTTCGCCGGAGCGACGGCGGTGTTCGTAGTGGCGGCGGGCTTCGCCGCATTTGCTGAAGTAGTGTTGAACGATGCGAGGCAGCAGAGCGCAAGCATCAAGAGTGCGGGGATAAAACCTTTTTTGATGTTCATGTTGTGTAAAAGCGGCAAAGACGGCGAAGTTTGATTGGGGGCGCGGAAGTGCGCCGTTGAATGTGTTCGGAGTGGCATTATATAGCGTGAGGTCGAGATAGGAAAAGCCAAGATTTATCCACTCATCTTATGCGGCAGACGAAGTTTCGCGGCTCTGCCGCCTGATGTGCGGTGAGGCTACTGCCTCACCGTGAAGTGTATAGAAGGTTTTTGAGGCTATGCCTCGAACGCGCGGCGCAGCAGCTAAACTTCTGCGGGCGAAGCGGAAAGGCGAAGCCTTTCCGCACATCGGGCGGCAAAGCCGCTCTACTGCGTGAGGTGAGAGCTTCAAAACAAAAGTTCAATTCACGAAGTCGCTTGCTTCTTCCGCAATCGCCAAAGGTTCGGGTGCGGCTTCATCAATCGCAATGGATTCTTCTTCGAGTTGCCAGATGTCGTAGAGTTCGGGCAGTGTTTCCGTCACAAAGCGCGACGGACGTTGAACAATCATCTGCTTGGTGTAGTCCGCCGCTAAGAGTGGATATGTGATGTAGAGTTCATCTTTCGCGCGCGTGATAGAGACGTACCACAGACGACGCTCCTCATCTTCGCCTTCCATTTCACGCAGTGCGCGCGGACTTGGAAACTTGCCGTCCGCCGCCCACACGACGAACACCGCTTTCCATTCCAAACCCTTCGCTTGATGCACACTCGTCAAAACCAACATCTCGTCTTCATCCGCGCCCGACACGACATCTTCGCCGCCAAGCGTTTTCGGTTGCCCGAAACCTTCGGTTGAAAGCAAAGCGAGGTCGGCTAAAAATTCTTCCGTCGAATCATAACGCGCGCTGTATCGCGCAAGCCCGCGCAAGTCTTCAAGTCGCGCTTCGGCGTTTTCATAAGTTTGCGCGAGGTAGTCTTCATAACCGGAAGCCAGCACGATTTCGATTTGGCGCGCGGGGTTCGCACGCGCGTCTTCGCCCGCGAGACTCTCAAGCAGTTCACGAAAGATTTGCCAGCCGTTGCCGCGTCGGTTGACCTGCGAATCAACCGCACCGCGACGCACGAGGGCGAGCGGGTCATCCGTGTGACGCAAAGTTTCCCAGACACGATTCGCGGTTGCCGCGCCGATGTTCGGCACAAGTTTTAAGGCGCGCTTCCACGCGATTTCGTCGAACGGGTTGGCGATGATACGAAGATATGAAAGCACATCTTTGACGTGCGCCTGTTCAAAGAAACGCACGCCGCTTCGTATCTGATACGGCACGTTGCGGCGCGTCAGTTCCAGCTGAATTTCGAGCGAATGATAATGCGAACGATACAAGACCGCGATGTCTTCGAGCGCAGTTCCTTCTTCACGCAATTCTAAAATCCGTGAGACGACAAACGCGGCTTGCTGCTCCGCGTCCTGACACGGAACGAGCGCGGGTTTCAAATCGAGCGACGCGCGCACGGCGCGTAAAGATTTCGGAAACTGTTTCCGGTTGTGCGCGATGGAAGCGTTCGCCAACGCGAGTATTTCCGGCGTCGAACGATAGTTGGTTTCGAGTTTATACAGCGCGGCTTCCGCGTATCTTTTCTGAAACTCGAACAAATTTCCGACGTTCGCGCCGCGCCACCCGAAGATGCTTTGCGAGTCATCACCGACGACGGTCACGCCGCGATGTTTTACCGCAAGCAAGTCAATAATTTCGGCTTGCAACTTGTTCGTATCCTGATATTCGTCAACAAGTATATGTTGAAACTGCTCTTGATAAAGACGGGCAACGGCATCGGATTCAATCATCAATCGCTTCCAGTTCAACAACAAATCGTCATAGTCCATGACGTTGCGCTCGCGTTTGCGCGCGGTGTAAAGACGGTCAACGCGCTCAATGTCTCCGGCGATGGTGTGAAATTGCGGGTAGCGATGCACGACTACATCGGGGATGGGTTCGTCTGTGTTCGTCGCGTAGCTTGCGATGTCTTGCAAGACTTCGGCTTTCGGAAAGCGACGCGCCCGCGTATCAACTCCCGCTTCCGCCACACACGCCGTAAGAAAATCGCGCGCGTCTTCCGCATCCAAAATCGTGTAGTTCGACGTGTATCCGAGGGCTTCGGCGTGACGACGCAAAACAAGATTGCCGATGCGATGAAACGTCCCGCCCCATACCTTACGACTGACATTGCCGTCGCCCGAAGCGGTCAAACTCTCGACGCGGCGAAGCATCTCGCGGGCGGCGCGATTGGTGAACGTCGCAAGCAAAATGCGCGAAGGTGAAACCCCTTGTTCGATGAGATACGCGACGCGATAAGTTATCGTGCGCGTCTTCCCTGTCCCCGCTCCGGCAATGACGAGCGAAGGCAGCGCGGGTGCGTGCGCGGCGGTCACGACGGCGAATTGTTCGGGGTTTAATTCTTCCTGATAACGCGCGAGACGGTCAATCGCACTCGCGTTGATAGGGCGTTTGATGACGTAACGCTTCATGGATTATGCGGAATTGAAGTTGAATTTAGAGGCGCGTTGCAATCATACGCGATGACGGCTAGGATGAGTAACACGACCAAATTTCATAACAATTCTAAGGAGCAAACCGATGAAGTTTCCTGGCGGCATGAACATTCAACAGATGATGAAGCAGGCGCAAGCCATGCAAGAGAATATGCAAAAAGAGATGGAAGCGATGAGCGTCGAGGCATCGGCGGGCGGCGGTGTCGTCACCGTTCAGATGCGCGGCACACGCGAAATCGAGCGACTCACGATTGACCCTGAAGCCGTCAAAGAGGGCGATGTTGAGATGTTGCAAGACATGATTGTCGCCGCCGTCAACGAAGCCGCGCGCAAAGTTGACGAAGCGATGAAATCAAAACTCGGTGGAATGTTGCCGCCCGGTTTGGGCAACTTGGGTGGCTTACTATAGAGAAGATGTTAGATGTCAGATGCTAGATGTCAGTCTCCAAACTGTCTTCAAACTAACATCTGACATCCAACATCTAACATCTTCCTTATGCTTGAATACTCTGAACCCGTAACCAAACTTATTGACGAATTTAAGCGGCTTCCCGGCATCGGTCAGAAGTCGGCGCAGCGTCTCGCGTTTCACGTCATGCGGATGGCGGAAGCGGATGTTGAACGCTTCTCGAACGCGATGATGGAAGTCAAACGGCGCATCGTGTTTTGCGACGTGTGCAATAACTTGACGGATGTAAATCCGTGTCGCTTCTGCTCGAATCCGGGGCGCGACCATTCGATGATTTGTATTGTCGAAGAACCGTTCAATCTCGTCTCAGTCGAGAAAACGCGCTCGTACAAAGGCGTGTATCACGTCTTACACGGCAGCCTGTCACCGATTCGCGGTATCAGTCCCGACGATTTGAAACTCGCCAATCTGCTTCCGCGATTGAAGCCGGAAAACAACAACGACACCGAAGTCAAAGAAATCATTCTCGCCACCAACCCGAACACCGAAGGCGAAGCGACCGCGAGTTATATCGCGCGTTTGCTTAAACCTCTCAGCGTCAAAGTCACACGCATCGCTATGGGAATGCCTGTCGGGAGCGACCTCGAATACGTTGACGAAGTGACGATGGACAAGGCGTTGTCGAATCGGCACGAAATCTAAAAGCAGGAGCCAGAAGCCAGAAGTCAGGAGTCAGAATAAAGCAGAAACACAAGATGCGCTTGTGGTCTTCATTCTGGCTCCTGACTTCTGGCTTCTGGCTCCTGCTTTTAGAATCTGACTTGTTCAATTTCCGCACCCTCACGGCATTCGACACAATCTTCTCCGTTTTCGTAAGACTTGGTTTCAAACTCGACGAGCGACTTAATCGGCACGCCGTCAATCTCTTTTGGTGCGGAATTGAAGCGCACAATTGTTCCACAGCCGATGATGTCGGCTCCGAGTTCGCGGACAAGGGCGAAGGTTTCATGGAGCGCATTGCCGCTTCTCACGATGTCGTCAATTATGACGCACGGGTTGACGCCGCCGTGACCGACCCACTGGCGAAATTTGCGGTCGCCGTCTTCGCGCTCCGCCCAGTAAATCTGCTCGGCACTTAAAGCTTCACGCACACCGAACGCAACTGGAATCCCGCCCGGACTCGGACTAACGACCGCGATTTTTGGAAGTAGACTCGCAATGTCGCGGTCGGTGCGAAACAGGCGCGAGAGGGCGACGGCAAGCACGCGCGCCGTATCGTAGTATCGAAACGCGAGCGGCATTTGAAAGTAGTGCGGCGTGTGTTGTCCCGATGGGTAAACGAAGTGACCTTCGCGGTAAGCTCCCGTGCGTTTGAGCATCTGCATCACCGCTTCGGATGAAGGAATGAGTTGAACCATAATTTAATCCTCTTTGATGTGAATGATAAAATCTTTGTGATTCAGGCGAGGCGTTTGGATTCGTAATCTCTGAAATCGGGCTTGACGACTTAAAGTATTTCGCCCCCGCTTAATATAAAAACTTTGTTGGAAAATTGAACTTAAAGCATATCACCTGCGCGTAACGTTTGGCTGTTCACATATCGAGGACGCTTTCGATTAAACGACATTGCGCCGCGCCTAAATGTTCCCTCAATTCTTCGCGTGTGCGCCACGCGAATGACGCGATTTCAAAGCCTCCGGTGTTTGGCGCGCCGACGGCGCAGGCGCGATAGATGAGTTCGAGTTGTTGTGGACGGCGAAGCGTGCGCGCACGGGCGAACCTGATTTCGATGAGTTCGAGTCTGGCTTCTTCGCGCAGTTCGCGGCGCAAAGCATCTTCCGGGTTTTCGCCGCGCCCAATGAAGCCGCCGGGAATGCCCCACCCGTTGCCCGTGCGAAAGACATGCTTGAACAAAAGCACGCGCCCGCTTCTATCCGTGATAACCGCCGCCACCGACACCATAAAGCGCGGGTTCGTTAAACCTATTATCAAATTTCGCACGCGCGACGGCATCTTACGCCACACGCCGCCCACCAGACTTTGTAGATTTTCAATCAGATTCGATAACCCGCAGATGCGACATTTATCACCGCTCGCGCACCGTCAAACCTTCCGCCGCGAAACGCCACTTGAGCATTTCAACTCCTTCTTCCGCCGCCAGTGTCTGTTCGACTTCCGCGCTACGCCCTTCTTCACATAGAAAAGCGATACAACCGCCGCCGCCCGCCCCGCAGACTTTCGCGGCAAGTGCGCCGTGCCGCATGGCTTTCTCGACGAGGGCTTCCATCTGTGGCGTGGTGATGTTCGGTGCGAGTCGTTTGCGGTTCGGGTACGCAGCTCTCATCACCTGCGCGACGCTTTCATAATTGCCCGCGACGAGAGCCGCGCGCATCCGAACGGCGGCATCGCGTATGCTTTGAAATATATCGAACGTCGTGCGGTCGCCGTCAATGTGGCGTTTGAACATCTCCCAATTATTTATGCCGGACATGCGCGGTTCGCCCGTATAACAGATGCGTATCCGGTCTTCGAGCGTGCGCGCATCCACCGCAAGTTCTTCGCGTTGCGTGCCGTCAATGCGAAAGTGAATCGCGTTCGCTCCGCCGTAAAACGCTCCGTAGTAATCTTGATAACCGGCGGGAACGCGAATCACGGTCGTCTCGATGTTGGCGGCGAGTTGGATAAACTGATTCTCATCGTAACGATTACCGACGAAGCGATTGAGCGCGCCGATGCACGCGATGGCAAGCGCGCTCGAACCGCCAAGCCCCGCGCCCGCTGGAGAATCGCATTCCGCGATTAAATGGAAACCCTGCTCGGGACGAAAGAAGTGAACGAGTTTCGAGATGAGTTCAAGGCGTTTGTCGTGAACCAGATTCTCGATTTCACCGAGCGTGGTTTCAAAGCCGGTGTGTCGGTCGCGCGATTCTAAAATCACACGCTCATCTCCCGTCGTCTCAATCCGGCAACGCGCCAAGAGCGAGATACCGAAATTAACGGTCGAAGCTCCGGGATGAAACAGGTAGAGCGGGGGAATGTCAATGGTGCCTCCGGCGAGGTCAACGCGGGTCGGGGCGGATGATTCGATAATCATAAGTAACGGGGAATAAATCTCTTTACTGAAAACAGGCTTCTCAAGTATCCGTCGGTTTAACTTTCGGCGGAGCGGTTTTCACCGGAAAGCTTTGCGCTTCGGGGAGCGCACGTTTTGCGTTTTTACGTTTGCGCGTGGGCAGTGGAATGTGTTCTTGAATTTCGTGAAGTTTCTCCTGCGCCGCGTGTTCGATGCGATGGACGCTTTCGGGATTGACTTCTTCAACCTTCTTCGACAACCAGTACCGCTCGGCAAGATAAAATCCCGTGATGCCGATGACGACGATAACAAACAACCCGATACCGATTTGATGAAAGTCACCGATGAGATTGCTAATCGCGCTGTTGAAGAAATAGCCCGCACCGCTTAAAGTCAAAACCCAGATAAAACACGCTGCCAACGACAACGGCAAAAACCTTCGATATGGCATTCGCACCGCGCCGTAGAACATACACAAAGCACTTCGCAAGCCCCATATATATTTCGACAACAGCATCGCCGATGCGCCGAAGTTTTCCGAAAGACGTTCGACACGCGGGCGCACCGCACGATAGAAACGATAATTCTCCGCCCCGCTATGCACGCCGTGACCGAGCAGATACGCGATGTGGTCGCTGATAACCGCTCCCAATGTTCCCGCCGCGACGACCTTCACAAAACTCCATTCGCCGAAGAAACCGCTATGCGCCAGCACGCCCGCGAGCAGCAACGTGATGTCGCCTTCGAGTGCCGCGAGAATGAAGATAGCTATCAGCCCGTAAAGCCCGACGAGTTCGTAAAAGAAGTTTGCATCCATAATTCAGTAGGCGGTAGGCAGTAGGCAGTAGGCAGAACGGGAACAGGAAGCGGGTTCAATGTTCAAACTCAAAGTTGAATGCTTAACGTAACTCTTTGAACGCACGTTTTATCCTGCCTACTGCCCTCTGCCTACTGCCTACTGCCTGTGCATTCTACACGCCCGATAGGTTGTTTGACAGCCTCTTAAATCCTTTGTTACATTCGCCGCCGCTTCACGCCGACACGTTTTAATCACATCATTCAACTTATCGTGGACACCGAAGAAACCGTTATCCGCCCCGCTTCGCCCGCCGCCTCACACATCGGCGTCGCCCTCTCACACAATCTTTTGCGCGCGACGCTGCTTGATTCAAGCGGCACGCCCTACACGAACCGCGAGATGCCGCTTGAGCGTGACACCGCTGCCCTCATCCCGCAGATTGCCGAATTGACACGCTCACTGCAAAGCGAAGCGTCGTCATCATTATCATCGCCAGTTTCAGGCTTGGGCATCGGCGTTCCCGGCTTGGTCAATCCGTCCACCAATCGCATCGAAATCTCGTCCGACTTGCCCGCTCTCGTCGGCTTCGATTTACACGGCGAACTCGCACGCGCCCTCAACTTGCCCGTCACGCTCACTAACGACGCCAACGCCGCCGCTTACGCTGAATATCAAATCGGCGCGGGACGCAACAGCCGCAGTCTATTTTACGCCCTCATCGGCAACGGCATCGGCGGGGCGTTGATTATTGACGGGCGACCGTGGCTCGGAGTTTCAGGCTTCGCCGGTGAGTTCGGCTACATGGCGGTTGATGCGGAAGGTGATGTTTTGGAAGCGGTCGCATCCGCCCCGAACATCGTGCGCCGCACACGCGAGAGACTGGCGCGCGACAGCACGTCATCACTTTCAAAACTCGCCTTAAACCGTAACTTCACCGCCGCCGACATCGCCCACGAAGCCAAAGAAGGCGACGATTTCGCGCTTCTCATGATTGAGCGCACGGGGCGTTACATAGGCATCGCCATCGCTTCGGTCATCAATCTGCTTAACATCGAACGCATCGTGTTGGGCGGCGCGGTAATGGATGCCGGAGATTTGATTCTCGACCCGATTATCCGCGAAGCGAAACGCCGATCCTTCCAACCTTGCTTCGACGCCACACAAATCACGCTCGCCACACTCGGCAACGATGCCGTCGCACTCGGCGCGGGATTACTCGCCCGTAACGCTTCATCGCTAACATAAACAATCAGAAGCCGTCACGCTAATGGACGAAAAGCCGTATCGTGATTAGTCACGACGCGGCTTTTTGATTTTGTTCGGAAGTTTTATGCAGACTTATTTCACGTTTATGACTTACGCGGCGCGGGCATCAAGAAAGGCTTCAACCATGCGTGGGTCAAACTGCTTACCGGAGCAGCGACGAATCTCGGCAATCGCCTCGTCGTGCGTCGCGGGTTTGTTATAAGGGCGTTTGACGGTCATCGCGTCGTAGGTATCGCAGACGTGTATGAGGCGCGCCATATACGGAATCGCTTCGCCTGAAAGTTTGTTCGGATAGCCTTTACCGTCCCATCTCTCGTGGTGGTGGCGCGTGCGAACGCGGAGTTCATCGTTCAAGCCGAAATAGGAAATCATCATCGCACCCAGCGATGGATGAAGCCGCATCAAAGCATACTCGCAACGATTCAAGCGGCGCGGCGCACGCAAGACACGTTGCGGCACAAATACCTTCCCGACATCATGGAGCATCGCGGCGAGGCTTAATTCTTTCAAACACTTGTTGCTAAAACCCAGTGCGCGTCCCGTGCCGTGGGCAAGGCGGGCGACACGCACGCAATGAAGATAGGTCGCGGGGCGTGCTTCTTTCAGGCGTTGCATCAAAAAGTGCGGCGCATCAATGTGGCTTATCGCACTCGCATGTCGCCACTGTGACCACAAGCGTTGAAAGGAACCGGCTTGCGCCGCCGACACAAGTCGCAAGGTGGCGTCGCCGGTTTCGCTCAACAACATATTATGCATATCATGTCACTCCTCGGACAAAATCGAACAGGTTATGGAAATGCGAACGCCTGTTTATGCGGGAAGGACTTGGAGAGTCCACTAACAATAATATTTGTTCGCACCTTGCACATTGCACCCGTTATGCCACACTCTCGAAGTCTGATTTTTCAGGGATTTTCTCACGCGCATTTTCAATCGCCGCACGATTTCGTTACCGAACTTCGCAGTTGGGCTGAACAGTAAGGAACGAAAATCGCGCACACGCCGAACGTCCGGCGAACGGGCGACGGCGACATGGTAAAATCCACCGTCGCACGCGAACCGCGTTTGCGCTTTCGACGCGCGGCAGTTTTTTGAGCATCACGCTTGAGATTACGCTATGAAAAGCGACACGTTAAAGGGAGCGACACGAATGCCCGAAAACCCTCACACGCCGGAAGATGAAATCGAGGCTGGGCTTATCGAAGCCGATTTGTTTCTTAAATATCAAGTTCCGCATCGCGCCATCGAACGCTTGCGAAGCGGGCTTGAGCGTCGCCCGCAATCCGTGCGGTTGCGCGAACGTCTGCGCGAAATCGCCGCTGCCAACAATCAACCGGAAGAAGCCGCGCGCCAGTGTCTCGCCCTCGCCAATCTCTACATCGCGCGCGAAGACTTTGACCACGCGCACGAAAGACTACTCGAAGCCAAACAACACGACGCGCGCATCTCCATCGCTTCGGGTTTGGAAGCGGTACGCCGTGCGCGTCGTCCCGCGAATCAAAACGCCTTTGATGTCGTACCACACCTCACACCGACGCGCCCCGTACTCGCGGGCGAACTCGCCTTTATCAGCGTCTTCGATGTCGTGCAGGTTTTAGAAAACAGTCGTCACACAGGCGCACTGCTCATCACGGTTGAAAGCGACGGCGCACAAACTGAAAACCTTCAGCTTCACTTTAACGAAGGCAACATCGTCGGGGCGGCGGCAGACAGACTCGAACCCTTAGCCGCCTTTCGCCGGATGCTTGAAACCGCTTCCGGCTGGTTTGAATTTGAAGCCGCGCCCGCACCTTTCCCCGTCACCATCAAAACGACGAGCAACACCAACCTGATACTCGACACCTTGCGTCAACTCGATGAAGAAAGAGGCAGTAGGCAGTAGGCAGTGGGATTCATAATTGAGATGTCAAGCACAAAGTTGAACGTCAATGAGCGTGGTCTTTGTTTTTACTGCTTACTGCCTACTGCCTACTAATCCAAAAGGATGCGCGTGCTAAGGCTTTCGGCGCGTTCGAGGGCGGCGAGGAGACGTAGAAATTGAACGTAGTTTTGGCTGCGCGCAAGCAAGCGTTGGCGTTCGCCGTTCATTAAATCACGACGCAGAATCAAATCGAGAAAATCGTAATAATCGGCGGCGGCGGCAAACGGAAGTTCGCGTTGATACGTTGTGCGCGGGCTGGCTTCGGAGCGAAATCCGGCGAGCATGTCAAACAAATTATCGGTGGTTAAGTGCGCGGCTTGGCGGGCGAAACGAATCGGCAGGCGCAAATCGAAAAAGCGTAAATCGTCGTCGTGCGTGACGCGGCGCAAATCCTTTGTCGCTTCACCGTCAAACGGTGAATCGCCGTCAACGAAAATTCGTAACAGGTGCGGATGGTCTTCGACGGCAATCGTATCGAGGGCGAGTTGCACACGGTCAGCCAGAAACTTTTCAAATTGGGCTTCGATGGGATAAGTGACGCGCCCCAAACATCCGACCGCTTCGCCTTCGCCCGCCGCTTCGGGCGGCAGCCGCGCCGGACACCGCAAACACACCGACGTTTCCTCTCCGACGCGCTCAATCTCGGATTCGGATTCTTCGACGAAATGCACGACATCCGCCGACGGAACATTTTGGCTTCCCGTCGTTACGCGCGCATGAAGGCTGGCGAGCCGTCCCCACGCGCGCAGGTGACGCTCTTTATAACGGGCGCGCAATTCGCACGGATACTCAATCGCAAATTCTAACGACATACAATTTCGCTTTCGACAATTAAGCGGTGAAAATCGTTCTGGCTTTTCGCGCGCTATAATAACAAAGCCGTTGCGATGTCGAACGATTCTAAATCTTGATGCGCCGCGATTGTCAGAAAGGTTATTCAACACTCTAATGCCAAAACTTATTCGCCCGCCGGGACCGCGCTGGGTCATACCGGGCAAAAACCTGTTCGCGTTCCAGCGCGACACGCTCAAGTTTATGCTCGACCTTGCGCGCATCTACGGCGACATTTCGTATTTTAAGATGGGCGGGCAGAAGGTCTATTTCATCAATCACCCGAACTTAATCCGCGACGTACTCATCACACACCACGATGCCTATATCAAAGGGCGCGTGCTTCAGCGGGCGAAGCGGTTGCTCGGCGAGGGTTTATTGACGAGTGAGAATCCGACGCATCGCCGTCAACGTCGTCTCGTCCAACCGGCGTTCCATCGCGCGCGCATCGCGGGTTACGGGGAAGTAATGGTCGAATATGCTGCGCGTTTCGGTGCGCGTTGGCATGACGGAATGCAGATTGACGCCGCCCGCGAGATGAACCGTTTGACACTCGCCATTGTCGGCAAAACCTTGTTCGGGGCGAACACTGAAGCCGAAGCCGATGAAGTTGGGACGGCACTTTCAAATCTGCTCGGCATGTTCGGTTATTTGATGTTGCCGTTTTCCGAAGCATTAGAGAACTTGCCGTTGCCCGCCGCACGTCGCTTTCGTCAGGCACGCGCGCAACTCGATACGGTGATTTATCGCATCATCAACGAGCGTCGCGCATCGGGTGAAGACGCGGGCGATCTGCTTTCGATGTTATTACTCGCGCAAGACGAAGAAGCGGGCGCGGACAACGGTGATGACGCGGCGCGTGACAAGAAGCGCGACAACCGTATGAGCGATGTGCAAATTCGTGATGAAGCTTTGACGTTGTTTCTCGCCGGACACGAAACGACCGCCAACTGGCTCGCGTTCGCGTGGTACATGCTCGCCACTAACACCGAAGCCGAAGCCCATTTGCATGAAGAACTCGACCGCGTACTTGATGGACGTTTGCCGATGCCCGCCGATGTGCCAAGCCTTGTTTATACCGAAATGTTTTTGTCCGAAGTCTTGCGCGTGCGCCCGCCCGCGTATGCCGTCGGGCGTTTATCAATCAAAGAAACCGCGCTTGGAGAGTACATAGTTCCGCCCGGCACACTCGTCATCATGAGTCAATACGTCATGCACCACGACGCACGATACTATGACGAACCGGACACATTTCGTCCCGAACGATGGGCTGGCGACGCGCGCGACAACCGCCCGCAGTTCGCCTACTTCCCTTTCGGCGGCGGGGCGCGGCGGTGCATCGGCGACGGCTTCGCGTGGACGGAAGCGATACTCATACTGGCAACGCTCGCCGCGCGCTGGCGTATGCGCGTCGCACCGGACTTCACACCCGAACTCCAACCACGCATCACCTTACGCCCGAAGCACGGCATTCCGGTCACGCTTTACGCACGCCGTTGAGACACGCTACTTTGTGGCGGTTGAATATCTGATGTCTGAACACTTGTCATTGTCCCGTTAAGGACGACCGAGAATAGCCAAGCGATTTATCGCTGGGTGCAAAGTGTGAAACAGGTTTCAGTCCCGTCAGGGACGGCTGAAAACGGGATTGTCGGCGACAGCAAAGATTCAGCCGTCCCTGACGGGACTGAAAATTTATTTACCGAATTGTCGCAGCGATAAATCGCTTGGCTATTATTACGAAGTCCCTATGGGACAATGACAAGTGTCCAGACATCAGGTTGAATCACATTTAAGGAGCATGAAAACAACATGGCGATTAGTGCGGAATTACTGGAAATCTTGGCGTGTCCGGCGTGCAAAGCTATGGTTGAAATCGTGCATAACGGCGCGGGTCTTAAATGCGTCGCATGTCATCGAGTGTATCCAGTGCGCGACGACATTCCCGTGATGTTGATTGACGAGGCTGTTATTGAAGACGCGACTGTGTAAATCTAAATTTTCCGGTGCATAACTTTCATCATCATTCGACAGGTCACGAACCCGACGAACTTTCGTCGTGGCACACACTCGAACCCGCGCCGTTTGATTGGACGACGGTGCGCCGCGTGCTTGTCGTGCGTTTGCGCTCTATCGGCGACGCGGTTCTAACGACGCCGACGCTCGCCGCCCTGCGTCGTTTTCTGCCCGAAGCAAAAATAGACGTGCTGCTTGAAGATTGGGTTGCGCCGCTTTTGATTGGTCACACCCATATTGATGAAGTCGTGACGATACGGCGCGGGGATGCAATGAACCGCGTGCGCGCTGTGCGCGGCTTACGTCAAAGAAAATACGATGTCGTTTTCAATCTGCACGGCGGCACGACCGCGACGCTTCTCACACGCGCGTCGGGTGCGCCGCATCGCGTCGGCTTTCGGGATTATCAATACGGCTTTCTCCATAATCATTGTGCCGCCCCCGCCGCCGCGTTGTGGGGAAGAAACCCGCTTCACTCCGTCGAACAACAACTTGCCGTCGTCGCGTCGGTCGGCGTTCCCGTAAGTCAATTTATCCCGACACGCTTAACCGTGACGCGAGAAGCTGAAACAAACATCGCATCGAGACTCGCCGCACACGGCATCAAGGATGATGCCGACATCGCGTTGCTTCATCCGGCGGCGGCGTTTGCGACGAAGCAATGGGCGACCGAAAGCTTCGCGCGCATCGCGGAACATCTCGCCGCGCGTGATTTCAGAATCGTCGCTCTCGCCGCGAAGCACGAACGAACGACACTTGAAACACTTCGCACCACAAGCCGCGCGCCCGTCGTCGCCTTCGACGATTTGACCCTGCCGGAAGTTACCGCCCTCGCCGCACGCGCACAAGTTTTCGTCGGCAATGACAGCGGCGTCGCGCACATCGCCGCCGCCGTTCGCACCGCGTCCGTCGTCATCTTCGGTTCATCGAACGTCGCGCACTGGCGACCTTGGATGCCGAACGACGATGTTCCCTTTGAGGTCGTGCGTGAGGAGATGCCGTGTCAACCGTGCGCGGGTTATAAGTGCCATACGTTCGATGAACCCGAATGTATCAAGCGCGTCACGGTTGAGCGTGTGACGCGCGCCGTTGAGCGCGTCCTTGAACAAGCTTCCGGTATTTTTCCGCATGAACCTTCACACATCAATGATGATGTTATCGCTTGCCGGTGATACGGCGTTCGACGGATTTTTAATCGGATACGGCGCGCTGATATTGCTCGGCTTCGTCATCGCGGGCGCACCGTTGTTCGTCGCCGTCGCATTTCTTATCATCAAATGGTGGCGCACCCTCGCGGCGAAACGACGTGCGAACAATGATGTTGTATTGAGGTAAGTTTTACGGTCTCACCTTATCGCGGCGGAAGTATTTTGCGGCTGCGCCACCTGATGTGCGGTGAGGCTGCCGCCTCACCGTCAAGCGGATGAAAAGTCTTCGAGGCTACGCCTCGCGCGGTGCAGCCGCCAACTATTTTTATCAAGCAGAACCGGAAAGGCACAGCCTTTCCGCACATCAGGCGGCAGAGCCGCGAAACTTCGTCTGTCGCGTAAGGTAAGTTTTACGATAACAAACACCGATGCCCGAACTTCTCAATCAACGTCTCACGGAACTGCTTGAGAGCATGAACAAGTCCCGCATCGTCATCTATGGCGATGTGATGCTTGATGAATTCGTGTGGGGGGACGTGACGCGCATCTCGCCGGAAGCACCCGTGCCGGTCGTGGACATCAGCCGCGAATCAATCCGGCTGGGCGGTGCGGCGAATGTGCTTGCGGGCGTCATCGCGCTCGGCGGTGCAGCGGAAGTCGTCGGCGTCATGGGACGTGACCGCGCGGGCGAAAGGTTATGCGCCGAACTCGCCTGCGTCGGCGCACACGATGCGGGCGAGAGTTGCATCATTGACCCGACGCGCCCGACGACGCTCAAGACACGCATCATCGCGCACAATCAACTTGTCGTGCGCGCCGACCGTGAAACGCGCACGCCCGTTTCAGGCGACATCGAAAACAGAATCATCGCCCGCCTTGAAAAATCATTGACGCGCGCCGATGCGTTTATCGTCTCCGATTACGACAAGGGCGCGGTCACGCCCGCCGTACTCCGGCGCGTTCTCGCCTTCGCCGACACGCGAAACGTGCCGACCTTGATTGACCCGAAATCGAGAAATTTTCCGCACTATCATCCGGCGACGCTCATCACACCGAATCATCACGAAGCACTGAAGTTCACCGACACCGATGACGCGACCGACGACGGCATCGCGCACGCCGCCGGTTTGATACGTCGCCAACTCGCGTGTCAGGCAGTTCTCGTGACGCGCGGCGAACACGGCATGATGTTGTTGGAAGACGACGGTGCGCCGTCGTTTGTTCCAACCGTCGCACGCGAAGTTTATGACGTGACCGGAGCGGGCGACACCGTTATCGCCACGCTCGGTCTAAGCCTCGCGTGCGGCGCGACGCTTCACGAAGCCGCGATTCTCGCCAACCATGCCGCCGGAATCGTCGTCGGTAAAGTCGGCACGGCGACCGCTTCACCTGATGAACTGCGTCGCTCATTCGAGACGAGTAAAAGCTAAAAGTTTTCTTAAAATGAATTTTCTCTGCGGTACTCTGCGTCTTCACTCTGCGGTACTCTGCGTTTAAGAGCGGTTTGACGCAGAGTACCGCAGAGTGAAGACGCAGAGTGCCGCAGAGTTTCATCCAAAAGCTGTTCTTGAAACAGCATGTAGATTTTCAATGCCGTCAATCGAACACCACATGAAAAAACCGAATCGCACCACACGCATTCTCATCGCATGGCTGCTCATCGCGTCGTGTTACCAAACATCGCCCGCGCCCTTCGTCGTCGCGCAGGTTGCGTCGCCCGCACAACAACGCGAACGCCGCGCCGTTCAACCGCCACCAACTTCACCGACACCCTCACCATCTCCGCCGCCTTCAACCGCCGCGCCTTCGTCTGTCACAACGCCGCCCGTCGCACCATCTCCGACCACCGCGCCGCGCCCCTTAACTTCAACCGCGAACGCCCCGCAGACGATTGTTGATTTGACCGCGCGCATCGCCAACATCGTGCGTCGCCCGTCGTTTGACCATGCCAGCACCGGAGTCAAAATCGTTTCACTCGATACGGGCAAAGTTATCTACGAAGACAATGCCGGAAAACTTTTGACTCCGGCATCGAACATGAAAAGCTTCACCGTCGCCGCCGCCCTCGCGCGTCTCACGCCCGATTTTCGTTTTAAGACTTCCGCGCTTGCCGCGACGAAGCCGGACGCGAACGGAACTCTGACGGGCGACCTCATCATCTACGGGCGCGGCGACCCGACTTTCGCGGCGCGCTTTTATGACGGCAACACGCTCCTCGCGTTCGATGAATTTGCGGCAAACATCGCGGCATCCGGCGTGCGCCGCATCACGGGCGACATCATCGGTGACGAAAGTTTTTTCAACGGCGCGCCGTTAAGCGCGGGTTGGGAATGGGACGATCTTCAGTGGTACTACGGCGCGGAAGTCAGTGCCTTGAGCGTCAACGACAACGCGATTGACTTGGTTGTCAAACCCGGCGGGCGGGTGGGCGATGCGTGCATCGTGACACCGGAAAGCATCGCCTCATCGCTCATCTCAATCAGGTATAAACAGAGTGGCGAGACAAGCGATACGCGCCCAATCGTCAACCAAATATCGAATGCGACATTATCAAACACAACCGCGACGAACACGATTGCGGCAAACCCGCTCGCGTTTCCGTTCGCTACGATTCTCAACAACGCAACGACGAGCGAACAGGGAACGCCGCGCCGATTGGACGTTTATCGCCCGCTTAATTCAAACGTCATCGAAATCAACGGTTCGCTTCCCGTTGGCGGCACAAACTTTTCCGGCAGCCTCGCCGTCTCGCGTCCGGCTCTGATGTTCACACAGCTTTTGCGGCAAGCCTTAACCAAACGCGGCATAACCGTCGGCGGCAAAACTCTCGCCGTTGACGCACGCACGCGCGGTACACTTCCGCCCGCCACCACACTCATCGAACTTGCGAATCGTCAATCGCCCGCGCTCTCGACAATCGCCGCGCAAACTCTTAAACCAAGTCAAAACCTTTATACCGAACTTATCCTGCGCGCACTCGGAAACGCGACAAACATCACGACGCCGGATGCTGCTTCACGCGCGACAAGTGCCGATGCGGGCATCGCCGCCGTGCAAAATTTCTTGACTGAAGCGGGCATCATGCCCGGCACGGTGATTCATTCCGACGGTTCGGGTCTTTCGCGCAGTGACCGCATCACACCCGATTCGGTCGTGCGTTTATTGACTTATATGGACAAGCATCCGTCCGCGCAACTTCGCACCGCGTTTCGCAATGCGTTGCCAATCGCGGGCATTGACGGCACGCTTCGCAATCGCATGAAGAACACGCCCGCCGCCGGAAACGTTCAGGCGAAAACCGGAACTCTCAGCAACGCGACTTCACTCGGCGGCTACGTCACAACGGCGGCGGGCGAACGCCTCGCCTTCTCCCTCATCATCAACAACTATCCGGCGGACGCCGACGCGCGCACCGACTTCACCGAAGCCATCGCCGTGCTTCTCGCTTCCTTCACCGGAAGAAGTTGAAAGGCAATGACAAGTGACAAGTAACAAGCAATAAGCAAAACAAAATTCTTACTCATCACTCATCACTCACCTCATGCGCTTCACTAAACTTCACGGCTACGGCAACGATTACATCGTGTGCGACGGGCGCGACCTTCGCGGCGTCGCATCGCTCGGTGAGTTCGCAAGCAAGATTTGCGCGCGTCACACGGGGGCGGGTGCGGACGGCATCGCGGTGATAGATGAAAGCGGTGACGCCGATTTTTCGCTTCGCATATTCAACCCCGACGGCGGCGAAGCGGCGATGTCGGGCAACGGTTCGCGTTGCGCCGCCGCTTATCTTTATCATTGCGGTTTGTGGCGCAACGATGAACTTAGTTTTGCGACGCGCGCCGGAGTCAAACATTTTCAACGTCACACAAGCCCCGATGACGCGCCTGAAACGTACACCTTCACCGCCGAAATCGGACGACCCAAGTTTTCGAGCCGCGACATTCCGATGACGACGGACGAACCACTAATGAGCGTGCGCGATTATCCGTTGCCCGTCGCGGACGCACACGTCTCCATCACCGCGCTTGAGATGTGCAACCCGAACACCGTTGTTTTCGTGAATGATTTCGACGAACTCGATTGGCGCGCGATGGGACGCTTGATTGAAACGCACACCGCATTTCCCGAACGCACCAACGTCGTATTCGCACGCATCCGCGACCGCCACACAATCGAAGCCCGCGTTTGGGAGCGCGGCGTCGGCGTCACCGAATCATCCGGCACGGGAGCATCCGCCGCCGCCATCGCCTCAATCATTCATGGCAAAGTAGCGCGTCAGGTGAAGGTTGAAATGCCCGGCGGGAAAGTGTCGGTCGAATGGCGCGAAGGTGACGACGAAGTGCTTTTGACCGGAACGGCGCATATTGTTTATGAAGGCGAGTGGATTATTAGTGGATAACGGATAGTGGATAACGGATAGTGTAAATCATTTTAACTATCCGCTATCCATCTCGTTGAAGAAATTAAGCGACGACTGCGGTTGCCTGTTCGTGTGGCGCGGCAGCCTGTTCGCGTGCATGGTAAGACGAGCGCGTTAAGGGTGACGATTCGACGTGACGGAAGCCGAGCGACATGCCGATGCGCTTCCATTCGGCAAACTCTGCGGGCGTCACATAGCGTTCGACGGGTAGGCGGCGGGCGTAAGGCTGAAGGTATTGTCCGATAGTCATGATGTCGCAGTGCGCGCGGCGTAAGTCGCCCATAAGAGCGACGACTTCATCGAAGGTTTCGCCGAGTCCGACCATGATGCCGCTCTTGGTGAGCATTCCAGATTTTTCACTTTCGCGGCGCGCGGCGGTGCGACGAATGAGGGTCATCGTTTGTTCGTAGTTCGCATCGGGACGCACGCGCTTGTAAAGTCGCGCGATGGTTTCCGTATTGTGATTAAGCACATCGGGGTGCGCGTCCAAAACTACATTGAGCGCGGCTTCGTCGCCGTTGAAATCCGGTATTAAAACTTCGATTTTGCAATGCGGATTAAGTGCGCGCACTTCACGAATCGTCTCCGCCCAGTGTGCCGCCCCGCCGTCCGGCAAATCGTCGCGGTTGACCGACGTGATGACGACGTGAGCCAACCCCAAGTGGCGCGTTGCTTCGGCGACGTGGCGCGGTTCTTCCGTGTCGAGCGCGCCGGGCTTGCCTTTGCCGACGGCGCAGAATCCACAATGGCGCGTGCATGTATCTCCGGCGAGCATGAAGGTCGCCGTCTTGTCAGACCAGCATTCAAAGATGTTCGGGCAACGCGCTTCCTGACACACGGTGTGCAGATTCAAGCCTTCGATAAGCTTCAGAACATGGTTCTGATTCGTCGGGTCTCCGATGCGAATCCGCAACCAATCGGGTTTCGGTTCGCGCGCCCGCAGAGTTTTCGCGGGCGCGATGCTGCCGTCTTTGGCGATGTTGATAACGGGTAGTTCTCGGTTCATTTGATAACCTTTATAAGAAACTCAACTGCACTGTTATGCCTTCAATAAGCAGAATAGCAAAACAGTCAATCTACGAACTTATTTAATTCTTGCACCAGCAAATGCACCGTCGTCGAAGGGTCGTCTCGCGCGGGCGAAGACGGCACATACAGGCTGAGTAGTCTTTCGGCATTTTTTATCGCGTCGGCTTGCTTGTCTTTCAAGTCATTATAAATGGTCGGGCTATTCTTCTCATAAGGATGCCCCAACAAGCCGCTTAATCTTTCGATGTATGAAGCGCGCGACATGGCGGCATCGTAGTAATTAAAGTGAAGCAGAAACCAAAGTTCAAAGGCTTGGTTCGAGTAAGCAACTTCGATGTTGTTGTTTTGCGCGAGAGTCAAAGCATCGTTGAAATTTTTAGCCGGAAAGCTGTCCCTATCAAAAACGCACCACACTTGATCGTAGTCTTCGCCTTCTGTAAGTTGCAAAGCCTCGCGGACAAGGCTCACGGTATTTGCGCCGATGCCTTTAACTGTGACTGTTGTCGCCGTGCGAACGCGAAAGCTATTGAAGTAGTTTGGTTCGGTTTGCTTACCTTCACAAACGATAAGGAATGTTTGTTCAACTTCGCGCCGATTAACCGGACGAGGCAAAAAACTTGTGCGTTCCCAAGCCTTCCGTTGCTTAGTCATCGGGCGAGGTCTCCAAGATTTTCAGATTGCCGATAAACGGAATCGCCCCGTATCTGCCCGCGATGTAATCTTTTTCATAAGACGCATCGTTACGCACTTTGTATTCGGCGAGTGAATAGAGGTCGGTCGCTCCATACTTATTTTTTTCGGTGAACCATATTTGGTCGCGGCGAAAGTTTTTGTTACTGAGAAGGTTCGTATCGTGTGTCGTGAAAATCAGTTGCGCGTTATTGGGATTGCTCTCTTTGGAATTAAAAAAGCGAATGATCGACAGTGTTATAAGCGGATGTAGGCGCGCGTCAAGTTCGTCAATTATCAGCGTGTGACCGGCTGCGCGTGCGGCGCAAAACGACGACGCAAATGCAAATAGTTTCTTTGTTCCTTCGGATTCGTTGTCAGCTAAATCAAAATCGACATACGAAGATACTCGTCCGTTGTTGGAAAACTTCTTATGTACAGTTTTCACAATGCTGTCTTTGGTGTCCCCGTATTTTTCAAGAAACAATTTTATCAGTGCGTCATCTGTTAAATTTTTTACAAGCTTACTTTCATTCATCGGCACATGCTCAATTTTAACGTCTTCAATACCTAAGTCTCTTTGCTTAATAAAGGGTAGAACGTCCCTTTTAAGTAAGTCATCCTCAAGAATTTCTGCGGTGTTATAGCGACTATCTGTATCTTTAAGTCCCGACACGATATGTAAATCTTCAAACCAACCTAAAACACGTTGCGAAATTTTGCCATTAAACTGAGCGACCACCGAAACAAAAAGCGCATTGTCGCGCGTGCGTTCATCTATATCTTTACCTTCCTTGAAAGCAGCCGTGCGCGTGAACTTGTCGCCTTCGCGCGAAAACAGTTTCGCTTCTTTGTTCGCGGGCGTGTGAAAGAGCCATTCGGAATGCACACGCTCGCCGTCAGCCTCAAAGCCATAGCGATACTTTTTCCCTTCAAGCAAAAATATCACTTCAAAAAACGACGGAGCATTCTCAGTTTCCGTGCTTAAACGAAAAGGCTCAACCGGAATAGAATCTTTCGCTTGCGTTTCCCGCGAGGAATTGAGAACGAAGGCGCGCATAAACTTCAACGCTTGAACCAGATTGCTTTTGCCGCTTGCATTCGCGCCGTATATGGCTGCGCTTTTAAGCAGTTTTATTTTGCTTCCCGCCTCGAATGTGTTGTTCGCATCCAGAGATTTATCCTGTGACACCAAGTTAGCCGCGACCATGCTAAACGTGACGTTATCTTTGAATGACTTGTAATTTCCAACTGTGAACTGAATCAGCACGTTTAATCTCCGATTGATTTAATCTGCGATTTGTGATTTTTCCGTAAATGCACAAACATATTATCCGCTTTGTGCGTTTTTAGACAGCACACACGGTGTTGCAGAATTTAGCTCATGCGAGTTTTTAGATGCCCTCACTGAACCTTTGTTTCCCCACCGATAGAGTAATCAAACACTTCGGCGAAGCGTTTGATTACCGCGCCTTCGACCGCTTCGAGCGCGATTTTGAATCCTAGAATTTCGTGCATCGAAGCGACGGGTTCGCCTTCGCAAGGAAGAATTAAATCGTAAAAACTCAAGTCCGTCGAGACGTTCAAAGCGAAGCCGTGCGTCGTTACCCAACGCGCGATGTGGACGCCGATGGCGGCGACTTTGCCGTGCGCGGTGTGGACTCCGGTTAAGCCTTTGATGCGTGAGCCTTCGATGTTGAAATCCGCGAGCGTGCGTATCAAGACCTCTTCGAGGTCGCGCACAAAGCGGTGTACATCTTCGCGGTCGGGACTCAAATTGATTATCGGGTAGCCGACGAGTTGACCTGTGCCGTGATACGTCGCCTTGCCGCCGCGATTGGATTCAAAAATTTCAACGTCGCGTGCGGCAAGAATTTCGGGTGCGGCAAGAATCGCTGACTCATTTGCGCGCCGTCCGAGCGTGATGACGTGCGGGTGTTCGACGAGCAAGAGCGTATCGGGTTGCGCGCGGGCTTTGACCGTCGCTTCCGTCTGCTTTTGCACGTTGAGTGCCGCCGCATAACTCATGCGCCCAAGCCGGTGAACGCGCAAGGTGCGGTGTGAAGTCGTCATCAGATGAAAACCTTTATGGTGATGGAAATGCTTGTGGATTGTATCAACTACTTGGACGACTCATCGCTGTAAATTGCGTCGGGCGCGATGTAAGATAAGAAAGCTTTTATCCGCGAAACACAGAAACAGCACGAAACAAAACCCAAATCTCTTTCCTGTTTCGTGGATAACTTTGAGTCAGTTCTTACATCGAACTCTCATGAAAATAGAGCGCACCTACATCAATCTGAATGAAGTCGTTCTATTTTCATTCGTGGTGCTGAGTCCGCGAATCATGGAGACTCACGTTAAACGGTGAGGTGGAAACGGAGATGAAGGTGATTAAATTTTTCCTGACGATGTGTGTCATGGTGTGTGTGGTAGGCGCGATGCAAGTTCCCAACGTCCACGCGCAGCGAAGACGCGGGCGGGCGACGACTCGCACCACGAATCGCGCATCAACCGCGACCAACAACGCGACGCGCCTTGCCGCGATTGAGACGGCGCGCACCGAAGTCGCTTCGCAAATCAAAACCCTATCGCGCTTTCTGTATCTCTACGGGCGCGTCTCGAAAAGCCTTGACGATGTGACCGCGGAAGCACGCGCGACCGCGACGGAAGCGGCGCAAAGCGGCGTCGGGACGCGCGGCGTGACCCAAGCCGTCGAACGCAACCGTCAACAGATAAGAAGCAACTTCGCGGGCGTGCGCGCCGGAGTTGACGCCCTTGATGCGCGCTTTATTGGAATACCGGAGCTCGCCGCCGCGCGGGGTGAACTGACCAACGCGCGCCTTGCCGCGCAGGAAGCCGAAGCCCTTGTCGGGCGTGACCGTTACGATGATGCGGGAAGACGTTTGCTTGATGCGGTCGCTTCGCTAACGACGATATTGCAACAGGTGAAATGAAAGCCCGTTCAATGTTTCCATGTTAGTTTTACATCGCCCCTCACGTTATAAAAACTTTTTTGATTCCTGTTCCTCAACCGCCCGTCGTCATTACTTCGCTTGTAAGGAGATAGATTTATGAAAGATTGCTTCCCCCGCTTTTCCGCGAACGCTTCGGCGTTGTTCGTCCGCCGTGTCGCCGTTCTGACGTGCCTCGCGGTGTTGTTCGGCGGCATGATTCCACCGCCGACCACCGCCCAAGTTTCATCGAGAACGACTCCGACTAAAGCCCGTCTCACGCCGCACACGCATCACGACGGCAACACGCCGCACGCGGTTGAGATGACCAAAGAAGCCCGCCGCCAGAGGCGCGTCGCGGGAGCGGAGAATCTTCGCGGGCAGATGACGGACACGGGTGAGGGCGGCGAGTATCTTATAGTTTATGAAAACGGAAATTCGGTGTGTCGCCGCGTGTCGCCGCGAGACACCTTCGACATGCACCGCCGCGACCCGAACATTGAACTGCAAGTTATCACCGCGCCGAAGTCCGAAGCCCAAGCCGCCGCGACTCCGCCGGGATTGCAAATCGTTTTACGCGGCACGTCGCAACTCAACAATTTTCCGCAAGCCCGCGACGCTTTCCTGCGCGCTGCGCGGACGTGGGAGAATTTAATCGCCACGCCGATAACCGTTATCGTTGATGTTGATTACGGCACGACGCGCTTCGGTGAACCCTACGACGACCCGGATATTCTCGGCGCGACCGATTCGCAAATCTTCTCTTTTCGCAATACCAGCGACTTCAGTTTCTACACTTTCCTGCGCGCCTTTTTGCTTAACGATGCGTCAAGTGCGGCGGAAGCCGCGCTCTATAACCTGTTGCCGTTAGCCGCGCTTCCCGTTGATATAACCAATACGGCAGGCAGTCAAACCGCCGAAAGCATCGCCGCGTCATCGGCAAACTTTCGCGCTCTGGGCATCTTCGACCCGGTTGCCAATCCGCGCATCGAAGGCATTGACGCGCCGTCCATCGGCTTCAACTCAAGCTTCAGTTATGACTTCGACCCAAGCAACGGGATTGACGCCGACAAGCTGGATTTCGATGCCGTCGTCGTACATGAAATCGGTCACGTTCTCGGCTTCAACTCGTTTGTCGGCGCGAAAGAACTGAACACGAGTTCGAGAGCGACTGCCAGTGTCTGGGACTTCTTCCGTTTTCGTTCCGGTACGACGCTCAATTCATTCACGACCGCTCCGCGCATTCTCTCATCGGGCGGCACGCAAACTTTCTTCGCGGGTGCGAACGAATCCATGCTCTCGACCGGACGCAATGACGGTACGGGCGGCGACGGTAATCAAGCCACACACTGGAAGGACGACCGCTTGACGGGCTTATACATCGGCATCATGGACCCGACCGGTTCGCGCGGCGACCGCAACCAAATCACCGCCAACGACCTCAATGCGATTGAAGCTTTCGGTTACACCCTACGCACTTCAACCAGCCCGCCGCCGAACGGCGACACCATCGTTGCGCTTGCTTCGGGAGCGAGTGTCAGCGGTTCTATCGCCGCGCCGCCCGGCGGTGGCACGCGCTACGGTACGACGCAGTACACTATTGAAGTTCCCGTCGGCGCGACCGGACTCCGCATAGACTTAAACGGCACACCCGACATTGACCTTTATGTGCGGCAGAATCGGCGCACCGCGAAAATCGGTGATGAATACGTCACAGACTTTGTTTCCGGCACGGCAAGCGGCGTCGAGTTTCTGAACTTCACATCGAGCGGCGTGCAATCGGCGGCGGGCGGAGTGTTTTTCGGACGTGAACCAAGTTATCCATTGCTGCCCGGAACTTACTTTATCGGCATTGACAACTTCGGTCCCGATGCCGTCAGTTATACCTTAACGGCAACCGTCGGTTTCGTCGCCACACCACCCGCGACCTGCACTTATGATGTCGCGTCAAGCAGTGTCACGATGTTTGCGGGAAGCGGCGGGACAGGCACGGTCAACGTTTCGTTCCCGACAGATTGCGGCAACTTTTCGGCGACGAGCAATGACCGTTGGATTCGCATCGAGAGCGTTGATAACAACAACGGCACCACGGGCGGGTCGCTACTCTACACCGTCGAAGCCAATACGACGGGAAGGACGCGCACCGGCAGCATCATGGTCGCCAACCGCGTTATCACCATCACGCAAACGCGCAAAGGACGTGTGATACGGCGCGGCACACGTTCGCGTTAGGCTCGACTTGAAAGTAATAATTGACCTAATGAGCGTTCGGGCTAAAAAGCGACTTTTTCTTCATCGCTCGCGTCGTCAAGCATTAAATTTTCTTCAAGCGGTTCTTCGGTTTCATGCACTTCATCGTCGCGCGGAAGTTCCGTGTCGAGATCACGCTTAATAGCGTCGAGGATGCCGTTGATAAATTGCGTCGCTTCAAAGGTCGAGAAGCGGCGCGCAATTTCTAAGGCTTCGTTGATGACGACGGTGCGCGGCGTTTGCTCATGGATAAATTCATAAACCGCGAGTCGTAAGACGTTGCGGTCAACAATCGCCATGCGCGAGATGCGCCAGTGTTCGGCGCGTGAAGTGATGCGCGCGTCCAATTCCGCGAGGTGCGCGAGAGTTCCAACCGTCACGCGCGTCGCAAATTCGCGCGCGGGTTCGTCGGTTTCTTCCTCACCCAACTCCGCCCAATACAAGCGCACGAGTTCATCGGGACTCACTTCCGTCACATCAGCCGCGAACAACATTTGCAAAGCGCATTCACGCGCTCGCCTTCTTAAACCCATGATGAACCAGTGGGCAGTAGGCAGTAGGCAGTAGGCAGTTAAAAGCATTTGCGCTTTACTGCCTACTGCCTACTGCCTACTGCTCTACTTCCTTATACAAATTTACCAACTCGACGGCGACCATCGCTGCGTCGAAACCTTTGTTGCCCGCCTTGACTCCGGCGCGATCAAGAGCCTGCTCAACCGTGTCGGCGGTGACGACGCCGTAGGCTATCGGCACACCGCTTTGCATCATCGCGTGCGAGATGCCTTTCGTGACTTCGCCCGCGATGAGGTCAAAATGCGGTGTCTGCCCGCGAATAATCGTGCTTAAACAGATGAGCGCGTCGAAGCGGTGCGTGTGCGCGATTTTCTGTGCCAGAAGCGGAATCTCGAATGAACCGGGAACGCGATAATGCGTGATGTCGTCCGCGTTTGCGCCGAGACGTTCGAGCGCATCGAGCGCGCCTTCGACGAGTCGCGCGGTCATCAAATCGTTCCACCGCGCCGAGATTATCGCAAAGCGAAAACCTTCGGCGTTCAAGCGTCCCGTGACTAGCTTCGGTTGTAACAAGTGCGTCGCTCCAAATTGTTTGATTGATTATTGACGGGCAAGTATAGGAAGCAGCGTCGCGGGTGACAAGCGATAAAGGATTTTCGCCTCTTATCTTTGATTATTATTCGCATCGTCCGCGCTGTTCGCCTCGTTCGCAGTGTTCGCCGTCGGTGAAGTTTGATTCGGGTTTTGCGGGATGGGTGGGATGCCGAATCGCGCTCCGTTGTCTTGAAACCATTGCAAGCGTTGTTGCTGCCATGCGTTGAAGTCTTCGATGAGTTGTGTCGCGTTCGTTCGTCCCACGCGGTTGGCGCGTTCGCTCTCCGGCAGGTCGCCGAAATCCCGTGCGCGGTTGAGCAATGAAATCAATCCGGCGCGCACAGTCGCTTCTTCCTCACCGAAATCCGGTGCGCGTTCGATTTCTTCGAGCGCGGCGGCAACACGCGAAGTGTCACCGCTCAAAGCTTCCGTAAAGACGTTCGATGCTTCGTTCAACATGTTGAAATATGCGACGAAATCGTTGGCGGGACTTACCGATAAACCGTTGACGATGCGCGTGCCGAGTTCGACCGCGTTAAAATTCACCGTGCGAAGCTGCATCCCGACGATGGCGAAGGTCAGCACAACTAAGGCAAGGGCGATTGCCTGAAGCCCGTGCCAGAGATACGCGACGCTCCCGCGTGTGCCGACACGTTTATAATCAATGCCGGTTGCCAGCACCGCTCCGGCGAACAGACCGCCGAGATGCGCGGCGTTGTCTATCACCGGAATGATGAAACCGATAAAGACGTTGAGTAAAATCGTCGGCAACATCCCCGTCCCGAAAGCCTGTTTGAAACCGTCGGGCAGTTCATGGCGATACTTGATGCCGAAGACGAACAGCACGCCGATAAGCCCGAACAACGCTCCCGACGCGCCGACGGAAACCGCGTCTTGTGCTTTGAAAAGAAACTGCCCCGCGATGCCACTCGAATGTAAATCAGGCTGCACGCTCAAATAACTCGCCACGACGCCCATGATGCCCGACACAATCCAGAACACGACGAACTTCGCCGAGCCGTAAAGCCGTTCAACATAAGGACCTAAAATCCACAAGCCGTACATGTTCATCAACAAGTGCGGCACGCCGCCATGCAGGAAAATCGGCGCGACGAATCGCCACCACTGCCCCTCATTTATCAAAGCGTTGAACTTCGCGCCGAACGCAATAAGTACGAGGTTGTTCTGTGAACCGCCCGCCCATGTCGTCAATAAAAATACGATGACGTTGAGAAACAGAAAGATAAATGTGAACGTCACCGGACGCTGAAACAACGTCTGCGCAAAGCGCATCGTTTCATGGTCGGCACGGGGACGCGCCACGCCGTCCGCATCGCGCGCATCGTTATTCGGTATGTTGTGCGGCGGGTTGTTCGTCGCGTTTGCGCCCTTCGGGGCGTCGCACATCGCGCACGATTTTTCGCCCGCACCGATAAGCGCGCCGCAATTACGACACACGCTCGGACGATTCGTGTAAGTCGGGTTAGTCATAGAATTTGTTTGCGATGCACCGGATTCTACACGACACGCGCAAAGGTGTCATGCAGAAGGTTATTCGCGCATCGCTCAAGCATCCATTCCTCAATCTCTCAAAGCCGTCAAGTCACTTAATCACCCTACGCGGTGTAAGTATTTTGCGGCTCTGCCGCCTGATGTGCGGTGAGGCTTTGCCTCACCGAGAGACTGTCCCAACTTCTTCGAGGCTACGCCTCGCACGCGGGCGGCGCAGCCGCCATAAATCTTTGAGAGCGAATCGGAAAGGCACAGCCTTTCCGCACATCAGGCGGCACAGCCGCAAAACTTTACCCGCCGCGTAAGGTGAGTCAATCAGACATCACGGCATTGCCAGAATGACCGGAGCGGTCATTCTGATTATCAACCGTTTGAACGCTCAATCCCGAATCGCGCGGGAAATCAACCATAAACGCACGGCATCGTGTTGGTACAAGCCTTGCCAAGCACGAACATGCCGCCCTCTCTTGTGCGTGCGGCATGTTCGTCCATGCAAGTCGCTTTGTAAGTCGCTTTGCCATTCACGGTTTATCCAAGTCACGTTTTCGGGAAAACACTATGAAATCTTCACTATCTTCGATGTCGAATCGCTTTCAACATTTGACCGCCGCGATGCTCGCCGTGTCGCTTTCGTGCGGCATGTTTATCGGGTTAAGCCCGAACACGGTCAACGCGCAGACAGTGCGCGGGTCACGCGGCAAAGGCGTAACCCCGCAAGAGTACGTCGCGCCGGGTTACAGCTTACGCAATTTTAGGAGGCGTAACGCTAAAACACCGGACGAGAGTTATACGGGGGCGAAGCTTTCACCCGCCGTCGAAGCACTGACGCGCGATGCTTCGGCGGCGAACGCTCCGGTCAAACTCATCTTGCAAGTTGACGACGCAGGCTTCCGCGAAACACAGAAACTGGTATTGCTCAACGGCGGGACGATTTCGCAATCGCTGCCCGGTCTCGGCATCGTCAGCGTTGAAATCCCGGCACGCGCCCTGAGCATCATCGCCGCTTCGCGCGCCACGAATTATGTTTCCGTTGATGCTCCCGTCGAAGTCCTCGGCGTCGCGGGTGATGATTCGCACGACGCTTATACCAATACCTCATCTCAAGTCAGCAGTCACTTACGCAACGCGACCGGAGCATCGCTCATCGCCTCGCCGTACAGTGATGATGAGGAGGACGATGACGATTACCGCGCCGAAGATAATTACAAAGCTACCAACAGCGTATTGTACGGAAGCGGCATCGGCATCGCCATTATTGATTCCGGCATGGACACGCGCCACCACTCGTTCAATCGTGACGGTAGTGAGGCAAGCCGCATCGCCGTCAGCATTGATTTTACCGGCACGCCTTCGGGCAACGACCCTTATGGACACGGCACGCACGTCGCCGCCCTCGCCGCCGGAAATCATCACGTCGCCAAAGGCGCGTACACCGGCATCGCTCCCGATGCGCGGTTAATCAATCTGCGCGTCCTCGATGATAAAGGCGTCGGCAAAACGAGTTCCCTTCTGGCTTCGCTCGAATGGGTGATGCAGAACCGCACGCGCTATAACATTCGCGTCATCAACATGAGTCTCGGAACCCTTGCCGTTGATTCGTACAAGAATGACCCGTTGTGTCGCGCCGCGCGAAGTCTGGTTGATGCGGGCGTCGTCGTCGTCGCCGCCGCCGGAAACAACGGCAAAAATTCCAATGGTGAAAAACTCTACGGTCACATTCACTCGCCCGGCAACGAGCCTTCAGTCATCACCGTCGGGGCATCGAACACCTTCGGCACGGATGCGCGCTCCGATGACGGCATCGCCACCTATTCATCGAGAGGTCCGACGCGCTCGTCATGGACGGATGCATCGGGCGTCAAGCACTACGACAACCTTATCAAGCCCGACCTCGTTGCGCCCGGCAATAAACTCTATGCCGCCGCTTCTGAAAATAACTTACTACTCCGCGAACAACCCGATGCTTTCGCTCAAATGAAAAAGAAAGAGCATCATCAGATGCGTATGAGCGGCACATCAATGGCTTCGCCCGTCGTCGCCGGAGCCGCCGCCGTCATGATTCAGGCAAACCCGAAACTGACGCCGAACATGGTCAAGATGATTTTGATGTACACCGCGCAACAGCTAAACGGCTTCAATACTCTGGAGCAGGGAGCGGGACAATTAAACGTCGAAGGAGCAGTTCGTTTAACGAAACTCGTGCGTCAGGATTTGACGGCGCAGACCGCCACCGGAACGCGCCTCTTAACCACCAACTCTTTGCCGCAACCGGAAACAACCGTCGCCGGACACACGTTTCAATGGTCGCAAGGAGCATTGATGAATCACACCTTTGCCACCGGCACAAACTTAATCCGGCAATATCATAAAGTGTACGCGCAAGGCGTATTGCTCGCCGATGGTGTACTACTCGCCGACGGCGTATTGCTCGCCGATGGTGTGTTGCTCGCCGATGGTGTGTTGCTTGCGGATAGTTTATTGACGAGTAACGGCACACGACTGACGGACGGCTCACCGCTGTTTAGTTGCGGTGTGTTGCTCGCTGACGGCGTGCTATTGAGCGACGGCGTGTTGCTGGCGGACGGCGTGCTGTTGAGTGACGGCGTACTGTTGAGCGACGGCGTGTTGTTGGCGGATGCCAAACTGCAAGCCCAATCAACCAGACGCAACGGTGACAACACCGCCGGAATGGGAATCATCAGCGAGTAAAGGTTGACGTGAAGTAGTTCACTGTTTCGTTAAACCAAAAGACCACACAAAAGCAGAGAGGCGTGCGACTTTTTCGCACGCCTCTCTGCTTTTGTGTGGTCTTGTTTTTAAGTCTAGGTTGTGTTGACATTTTGGAGAGTCACTGATTTTCGTGTAGTTTTTAGCCGCGAAACGACGCGAAACGAACGCCAAACAAAACTCTCTTTTCGTGTTGTTTCGCGTCGTTTCGCGGCTAATTCCGCTCATCCTACGCAAATGTCAACCGCAACCTAGACACTTAACAAATTGTCCCGTAGGGACTTGATGATAATAGCCCAGCGATAAATCCACTGGTATCTACAAAAGTTTCAACGCTATGGTTTTTAGCTCTGAAGGAGCGACATTCGTTAGCCCGGCGCAGCGCGCCGGGTCGGACACACCGCCGATACCAAGCCCTGAAAGGGCGACATATCGGTTATCCCGCCCTTTCAGGGCTGACAATTTGTTGTTTGCTATACCCGGCGCGTTGCGCCGGGCTAACGAATGTCGCTCCTTCAGAGCTAAACAATGCCCGGCACTTGTGTAGATACCAATGGATAAATCGCTGGGCTATTGTCAAATGTTCCTCCGGGACAAAAATGTGACCTGACATCAGATTTAATGCCAAGCCTTACAGACAGCAGACCGCCCGCCCAAGATGACCGAATGCGGTCACACCCGTTCATCACTCTGACCTTGACCGCTCACTCGTTTTCTCACGAATTGCTAAGGAATATTGCTGTTTTTCGGTTTTCCGGGTGTGGAACGGCGGTTGCCAAAAGAGCGTGTGTAAAAGCATCCCCCGATGCCGCTTCCAACACATTGATACCAAATTCTTCGACCGCGTTACTTCTAAGGAGATTCTCAGTGAGAAAACACATTCGCCCCGCCCGCTTACTCGTCGCCGCCACTCTGACGGCTTCGATTTGTAGCGGCTTCATCATCACCGACAAAGCTGCCGCCGCGCCCGATTCGCGCGTCGCGTCCGCTGTGGCTGACCACGCCGCGCGTCGCACCCAACAACGCTTTCCGAATCTGTCGCTTTACGCGCGCAACCTGTCCGCCGAATCACGCGCGCAAGGTTACGCCGCGCGCTTTACGCATGAGACGGTTGCCAAAAGCCTCGCGCGTCAACTCTCGGCTTTTACCACGACGCAACCCGTTCTGACCGGCACGGGCGGCGTCAATTCAAATGCCGTCGTTGATGCATTAACCTATAACCTCGACCACACGGCGAAGGGCAACATGCGCCGCACGACCGTGTGGAGTCTCGATGCCGACAAGCTTTTCAACAACGTGAATACTGCCGCCGAATTATCCGCGCGTCTTCAAAGCGTGCTTGATGAAGCCGCCGCGAACCGCAAAGAAGTTGTGTTGTTCGTTGATGACCTGCACCGCTTTGTCGGAGCGCAAGCCGACGCACAGATTGCGCGCATCGTCGAACAGGCTCTCAAGACGAGCGGCGTCCGCATCATCGGCACGACGACGACCAATCTTTTCGATACCGAAATCGCCCCCGATGAAACGCTCGCCGCAATCTTCAAAAAGATTGACCTCGACGACCTCGCGGAGATGAAAAAAGATGCCGCGAAAGATGAGCAAGATTTCGTCGGTGATAATGTCTCGACGGATTTGCGTGACTTCATTGACAACGCCAAACCGGGCGCACGCACGACCGCGATTCTGCAAACCTCGGACATGAACGACCCCGCACTGCGCGAACTTCTTGGTCGCACGGGCGGACGCATCGTTTCACAAATGCCGAACCTCGATGCGGTCGCGGTTGAACTCACCGCCCAAGCCGCCGAAGCTCTCGCCGCGCGGGGCAACACCAACTATCTTTCGCTCGACCGCGAAGTCGGCACTCTCGGTCACATCGAAGTCGCTTCGACCGTCACCGCGATGCGCGCCGTATCCGGTCAATCCAACATGGACGGGCGCGGCATAACCGTCGCCGTGCTTGATTCGAGCATCTTCACCGGACACAACACCTTCAAAGCCGAAGCCGATATTCCGTTCTGGAAAGACGGCAAATACGAAACGCTCGGACTAGGCAACAACCGCATTTCCGTCAACGAAGACTTCACCGGCGTAGGCATGAACACCAACGATCCTTACGGTCACGGTTCGCACGTCGCCGGAATCCTCGCGGGCGGCAGAGAAGGCTATGATTCAAAGTATCGTGGCATCGCTCCCGGAGCGCAGATTCTCAACCTGCGTGTCCTCGACGATAAAGGCATCGGCAGCACTGCCAAATTATTGAGCGCGATTGACTGGCTCTATAACAACCGCACAACCTACAACATTCGCGTCGTCAATATGAGTTTGGGAACACTCGCCGTTGATTCATACAAGAACGACCCGTTGTGTCGCGCCGTGCGGCGTCTGGTTAATGCGGGTGTCGTCGTCGTCGCCGCCGCCGGAAACAACGGCAAGTCCGCCACCGGGCAAAAACTCTACGGGCAAATTCACTCGCCCGGCAACGAACCTTCCGTCATCACCGTTGGTGCGTCGAACACCTTCGGTACGGATGTGCGCTCCGATGACGGCATCGCCACCTATTCATCGAGAGGTCCGACGCGCTCGTTCTGGACGGATAACAAAGGCGTCAAACACTATGACAACTTGATTAAGCCCGATCTCGTCGCACCCGGCAATAAAGTGATTTCCGTCGAAGCGAAACAGAACTTGCTGCTTCAACAAAATCCGTCGCTCGACGGTCCTAGAGATTGGTCTGATGACAACGCTGCGATGTATTTAAGCGGCACGTCAATGTCCGCTCCCGTCGTCGCCGGAGCCGCTGCCGTCATGCTTCAGGCAAACTCGAAACTCACGCCGAACATGGTCAAGATGATTTTGATGTACACCGCGCAACGTCTTCCCCATTTCAACGACTTCGAGCAGGGCGCGGGTCAAGTCAACATCGAAGGCGCGGTCAGACTCGCCAAACTTGTTCGCACGGATCTGACATCTTCGACCAAAACCGGAGCTTCCCTGTTGACAAGTTCTTTGCCGACGCCGCAGACGACTCTCACCGGAACTTCATCGGTGCTTGACTCGAAAGGAATTATCAAGCCCGGCGCAGTAGTCAACGAAACATTCACATGGGGACAAGGCATCGTCGTCGGTCACACGACCGCGAGCGGAACTGCCCTTATCGGCAAATATCAAGCGGTTTATGCGACGGGCGTTTTACTCTCCGACGGCGTGCTGCTCTCCAACGGCGTGTTGCTCTCCGACGGTGTTCTCCTGAGCGACGGTGTTCTCTTGAGTGACGGTGTTCTCTTGAGTGACGGTGTTCTCTTGAGCGACGATGCGAAGGCGATGAGCTACGGCGTTCTCTTGAGTGACGGTGTTCTCTTGAGTGACGGCGTGTTGCTCTCCGACGGTGTTCTCTTGAGCGACGGCGTTCTTTTGAGTGACGGCGTTCTCTTGAGCGATGCCAAAACCGCCGCCTTGAGTTCAATGCTCAACGGCGACGACGGCGGAGCGATGGAATAACTCTTCAATTCGTTTTCAACCAATCCATTCAACCCACGCGGGACGCAAGCACCTCACACTGCTTGCGTCCCGCGCGGCTTTATCTAATGCGAGTTCGATAAAGATATTCCGCCTTCAGCCCCGCAAGGGGCGACATAGTAATAGCCCACGGCGCAAGCCGTGGGACGAAGATGAGTAAAGAATCAAAGCCCCGCAAGGGGCGACACAAGTTGTGTCGCCCCTTGCGGGCAATGGCATTAAGTTAAGGTTGTTTGGAGGCGGGCTATGCCCGCCGTCCCCGCGCACGGCGGGCATAGCCCGCCTCCAAACGGGCGATTATTTTCTTAACTTAATGCCATTGCCCTTGCGGGGCTTCCGTCTCCATGTGCGTTCGGTTCCCACGGCTCACGCCGTGGGCTATGATTATGCCGCCTCTACGAGGCTGAAAACCTACCTGCATCACCTCAACCAAATTGAACGTGCCTCTCACGTCAATTTGACGCAAAGCCTGTCAGCGCGCACTTCGGGCTTCACGCTTAAAACATGATTTTGCGCCTAAATTCGCGGTTTTCCCTTGCTCATTAACGTGGTACGGCGGTTGCCCAAGCAATTCCGCGCGGCTCTCATGGTCGCACGCAAAACACTTCAATTCCGCTTCATCGCTTTACCTTTTCCCTGTTCGATTCAAATCTATCCCGCCGTTTGTGAAGGAACTTTTATGACCGCTACGCTCATCAACTCCGCTTCCGAATCCGCACCGAATTTCGCCGCCGCGGGGCGCGCACATGATTCATTCAACGTCCCGGCGTTGAAAGCTCAGGATGAACCGGAGGTGCTTGCTTTTCTCGCCCGTCGCCCGCTTCATACCGTTTTCATGAGCGGCTTGATTAAAGACAACGGCTTGGTCAGTGAACTCAATCGCGGTACGTTCTACGCTCATCGTGACTGCACGGGCAAGCTTGACGGCGTTGCCCTCATCGGTCACGCAACACTTGCCGAATCTCACAGCGAAGATGCCTTAAACGCTTTCGCGCAGGCTGCTCCGGCGTGTACCAAGACACGCCTCATTCTCGGTGAACACGACAAAATCTCTCGCGTGTGGGATGCCTTCACCGCCGCCGGATACACCGCCCGTTCCATCGCCCGCGAACATCTGCTTGAACAATGTTTGCCCGTGCGCCACTTCGACCGCGTAACTGATTTACGTCCCGCGACGCTCGCCGACATCGTTCCGGTGATGGAAGCTCATGCCGCCGTCGCATTTGATGAAAGCGGAACGAACCCGATGCACACCGACCCGCTCGGCTTCCGGCTTCGCACCGCGCGCCGCATAGAGCAAGGGCGCGTCTGGGTGTGGATAAAAGATGACCGCTTGATTTTCAAAGCCGATGTCGTCAGTGACACGCCGGAAGTCGCTTATGTCGAAGGTGTATATGTCGCACCGGAAGAACGCGGCAAGGATTACGGCTCGCGGTGCATGATGCAGATGGGCTTGCGCCTTCTCGCGCGCTCCGTCTCCGTCTCCTTGCTTGTCAACGAAAAGAACGAAGGCGCGCTCCGGCTTTACTACAAAGCGGGTTTTCAACTTCGCAGTTTCTACGACACGATTTTCATCCACCGCGCTGAAGCAAAGTAGAAAGTAGAAAGTAGAAAGGCGAAAGTAAGACAAAATCCAAACCTTATCCTTTTCATTCTTCATCCTTTCTACTTTCTACTTTCTACTTTCTACTTTGCTTCGCTTCGGTCACGAACCAATCACTTTGAATGTTTGCGGTCAGATTGCATTATCGGTCGGTGGCGCATGTTTTG
The DNA here is from genome assembly GCA_024330265.1 of Pyrinomonadaceae bacterium MAG19_C2-C3. Classification (GTDB taxonomy): domain Bacteria; phylum Acidobacteriota; class Blastocatellia; order Pyrinomonadales; family Pyrinomonadaceae; genus JANDLT01. The sequence continues at coordinate 100,599 of JANDLT010000006.1, forward strand.
TTTTCGCTTGTCCGTACAAGGCTTAAAGTTCCCGCAGTAAAGCCTTTAAGTTATCTTCAAGATTGAACTAACGAAGCGGCACGCCGATTGATGATGTTCACGCGAGCCGTCGTGTCACATGGACGGCGACTGCCTTTTATCTCTCCACAGCGCGCTCCCGTTCGGTTTTACAACTCTCGTCACATTCCACCGTTTAAGTTTTAATCTCGTTCAATATCTGGTGCGGAAAATGAAAAAGGAAGAGAATTACAAAAGCCGCGTCTTCAAAAAGGCGGTCATCGGCATCGGCGGCGCGGCGTGGTTCGCGGCGTTCTTTGCTTTCGCGTTGACCGCGACATGGCAGAACCAACTCATCGTCTGCGCCCTCGCACCTTTGACGATTGTGGTCGGCATGTTCACCACGACGTTTCAATTGCCGTCAGGTTTGAAGTTCACAGAGGAGCGCGTGACCTTCACGCCGTCCGACGCCCTCGTGATTCTCATTGCGTATAACTACGGCATCGCCGCCGCCGTGCTTGTCGCGGGCATTGAAAGCTTCGCGTCGTCGCGTCGTAACGGGCGCACCAGCCAGCTTTCGACGGTTCTGTTTTCATCGGCGATGATGGCACTCGCCGCCGGAGCCGCCGGTGGGTTTATCGCCTTTACCCCGCATTTCGGTTTCGACCTTCGTCCCGAACAAACCTTGCTCGCGGCGGCGGTTGTGCTGCTTATCGCCAGCAGCGTGCAAACCCTCGTCAACATCGGCTTGCTGTCGCTCGTGCTTTCGTTGCGCCATGAAACTTCTTTTTTAAGTTATCTGAAAGGCTTTTTCGCCGTTGCGCCGAGTTTGCTTGTGACGGGAACGGTCGCGGGCGTGCTTCACATCGCTTTGAGTTTCAATGCCGTGTTGCTCGTTGTCATCGGTGTTCCACTTATCGCCGCCTTGCTCGTCGCGCAACGCCAGCAACGCGACAGCGTGCAAAAGCGCATGTCAATTTTAGAGAAGGCTCACCGCGAAACCATCGAAGCCCTTGCCGTCACCATCAACGCCAAAGACGAAGTGACGCACGACCACGTTTTGCGCGTGCAGATTTATTCCGCCGGAGTCGCCCGCATCTTAGGCTGCGATCATACGGAAGTCGAAGCCTTGAAAGCGGGAGCGTTATTGCACGACATCGGCAAGATTGCCGTCCCCGATTACATCTTGAACAAGCCCGGCAAACTGACCGCGCAAGAGTTCGAGAAAATGAAATTGCACACCGTCGTCGGAGCGCAGATTTTAGGGCGCGTCGAATTTCCTTACCCCGTCGTTCCCATCGTGCGCTCGCACCATGAGCGTTGGGACGGTAAAGGCTATCCGGACGGGATTGCCGGTGAAGACATCCCTTTGACGGCGCGCATACTGTCCGTCGTAGATTGCTTCGATGCCGTGCGCGAAGACCGCCAGTATCGCCGCGCGATGACGCGCGAAGAAGCCATCGCACTTTTGATGGACGGTTCAGGCACACAATACGACCCGCGCGTCGTCGGGGCATTCGTCACGCACCTGCCGGAGTTTGAAGCCGAAATCAACGCCAATCGTCACGCGCCCGTTCCGAGTTTCGGTATCGAACCGAAAGAACAACTCTCCGAAGCCGCGCGTCAAGTCGCACCCGCCGCAGGGTTAGCCGAAACCGTCGAAGTCAAGGACGAATCCGCATCAAACGCACCGAAACACACGCACACCGAACTCGATACGCTCTACACGCTTGCCCGCACTTTGCAATTCGGTGAACCCGCCGCCGCCGCGAGTGCGTTCACCGAAGCACTCGGCAAACTGCTTCCCTTCGACCTTTGCACTTTGACTTTGACGCATCCGGTGACAGGGGATAATCGCGTCGTGCATCTCAATTCAAACATGAAATCGGGCTTGCCTTCGGAAGTCGCCGGACTTTTAGAACAACGCGCCATCGGCGTCGGCGAAGGCGTCACGGGTTGGGTCATCGCCAATCGTCGTTACTTTTCAAATGTTGATCCGAAGCTTGATTTACCGACCGATGCGCCACCCGTCTTGATGGAACATTTCCAAAACTTCCGCACCATCGCCTCCGCTCCCGTCTTTCACGAACGCACAATCTTCGGGGCGGTCACACTCTACTCATCCGCGATTGGCGAATACACACCGACGCACGAACGCCTTTTGACGGAAGCCACGACGCTTTTCGCCGCCGCCTTGCGAACCCAACAAAACCTCGCCGCCGAATTAAATCAACAGGCTACCGACAAAGCCGCGACGTTGCCCGATACAATCTACGGCGAATCAACCGAGGCTATGGAATCCGCGATGACGCATTGAAAGAACGTGAGTTCGACGTAAGGGTTTCAGCCTCGTAGAGGCGGCATAATCATAGCCCACGGCGTGAGCCGTGGGGTCAAAGATGAGATTTAAGTTAAAAGCCCCGTCAGGGGGCGACACAATCGCGGACGAATTGTGTCGCCCCTGACGGGCAATGGCATTAAGTTAAGAAAATAATCGCCCGTTTGGAGGCGGGCATAGCCCGCCTCCAAACAACCTTAACTTAATGCCATTGCCCTTTCGGGGCTAAGAGCAAAATGGTTTGATGTACGACTAAACGTTTTTACTTCGCGGATGCCGAAGAGGGCGGCGGTGCTTCCTCGACCGGAACGTAATACAGAATACGTCCGCAGTTTTCGCAGATGATGAGGTCATCGCCGCGCCGGACTTCCGACATCGTTTGCGGGCGTAAGCGCATCAGGCACGCCGTGCATGAATTATTGCGGGCTTCGGCTAAGGCTTGCCCGTTGCGTATGCGCGATGCGATGCGCGTGTAAAGCGTCGCGGTCTGTTTCGGTAAAGTGACGGTTAATTGTTCGTGAAGTTTGCGGGCGTGGGCGAGTTGTTTGGTCTGGCTTTCGACTTCCTTCTCGAACGCTTTGATGTTTGCGTCAAGTTCGACGCGCAGACGTTCGACTTCCGGGGCGTGTTCGGCAAGTTCGGCTTCTGCTTTTTCGATTGTCTCCATGCCTTCGATGATCTGTGTTTCGAGAGTGGCAATGTGTTTGCGCGCGGCATCGGCTTCGCGTATCGCCGCCGTATATTCGGTTTCGTTTTGCGACTTCATCAAGTTGCGGTCAGCCCGCACGACTTGTTCACGCAACAGAGCGAGTTCGGCTTCGCGCGCGGCACGCAAACTCGTCGCTTCATCGTGTCGGGTTTCAAGCAATCGAAAAGAAGCGGCGCGCTCCTCAAACTCTTGTTCTATCGAAGCGCGCCGTTCGGGAATTTTATTAAGCTCGGACTCCAAGCGTTTTATGTCCAAATCCGTTTTTTGTAAATTGATGAGTTGTTCGAGTTCTGCTTTCAATATCCAACTCCTTGAGAAGTAGCCTGTCCGGGTATGAAGAACGAGGGTAACGATAGACGCGATGTTACAAGACGAAGGCGACGACGGGCAAGCGAAGCAAAGTCGAAGGGTGAAAGTCGAAAGGCGAAAGTCGGAAGGTGAAACGGGTTTCGATGTTTAACCGAGAATGAAATCAACGTCGAACGTCACGCCGGGTACGTTCGACGATTGAAGTGCTTCGCCGCGCTTGAAGACGCCCGAAATTCGATTCGCGCCGCTCGTGGGTTGCGCGTGGTATTCGAGTTGTTCGTCGGGCAAGTTGAATATCAAGGCTTCGGATATTCCGGCGCGGGCGTAGAGCGGAAGCTTGACGCGGCGGTCGTATTGAAGCGTCGTATCGGAGACTTCGATGACGAGCAACACGTCTTCGGGACGCGGGTGTCCGTTTCGATAAAAGTCGTCGCGGAACTTGAGCAGGGCGATGTCAGGCTGCGGTTCCGAGCCGTCGTCAAGCAAAATCGGGTCTTGTGTGCTGACAATCACCGTGTCATCTACTTGACGGTTGAGCGTGCGACTTAACCGCTTCACGCACGCGGCGTGACGTTCTCCGACGGGTGACATCTCGATGATTTCTCCTTCAATCAATTCAAGCCGCGCTTCGGGATGAAAGACGCCCGCCTCGCCCATGCGGTGATACTCGCGGACGGTGAAGCAGTGCTTCGCAATCTGCAATGACATCCTTTTTTACCTCAAGTTTTTTTAGCCTCTTATACCAAGTGCAACAGTATTAAGATACTGAAAAGTAAAGCGGCGGCGGGAACGAAGGGTTTAATGAATCTGAAATTTGAAATCTCAAATTTATTACCTTCGTTTCCGCCACCGCTTTACTTCCTGTCTTACTTCTTAGTTAAAGCTTTGGCGCGCTCGACGACGTTATCAACCGTGAAGCCGAAATGCTTCATCACGTCTTCACCTTTGCCCGATGAGCCGAAGCCTTCCATGCAAATCATGTCGCCGTCCCAACCAACGTATCTGTCCCAACCGAAACGTGAGGCGGCTTCGATGCCAATCCGTTTCGTCACAGCGCGCGGCAAGACTTGTTCTTTATAATCCGCGTCCTGTTCTTCAAACAATTCCCAACACGGCATCGAGACGACGCGCACGGCGTGACCTTCCGCGTGTAATTTCTCGCCTGCCTGAAGTGCCAGCCCGACTTCCGAACCCGTCGCCATGATGATGATGTCGGGCGTGGTTGTTTTGCCGTCTTTATCCATCGCGTCCGCGAGAATGTACGCGCCACGCCGCACGCCATCCGTCGCGCTTCCGTACTTGCTCTGGTCGAGGATGTTCATTTTCTGGCGCGTGAGGATGAGGGCGGTCGGGCGGTCTTTGCGAAGAATGGCGAGCCGCCATGCTTCGCGCGTTTCGTGCGCGTCGCCGGGACGGAAGGTGTAGAGGTGCGGCGTCGAGCGACTCGCCGCGAGTTGTTCAATCGGTTGGTGCGTCGGACCGTCTTCGCCAAGTCCGATTGAATCATGCGTGAAGACGTATATGACTTGCACGCCTGAAAGGGCGGCGAGGCGCACGGCGGGTTTCATGTAATCGTAGAAACAGAAGAACGTGCCGCCGTAAGGAATCAATCCGCCGTTGAGCGAGATGCCCGTGAGACACGCGCCCATCGCGTGTTCGCGTATGCCGAAGTGGAGTATGCGTCCGGCGTGGTTGTCGGCGGAGAAGTCGCCGCCGCCTTTGATGCTCGTATTGTTTGACGGCGCGAGGTCGGCAGAACCGCCGATGAGCATAGGGAGTTTCGCGGCAATCGCGTTGATGACTTCGCCGGAAGCCTGACGTGTCGCCATCGGTTTCGCGTCTTTGAAGTCAGGCAAAGAAGCTTCCCAATCGGCGGGCAGTTCGCCGCTCATCATCTTGTGCCATGCGTCGCCTTCTTCTTTGTGCGCGGCTTCGTAACGCTTCATCATGTCGTTCCAATCGCTTTCGAGTTTCGCGCCGCGCTCAACCGCTTTACCAAATTCGGCGCGGGCTTCTTCCGGGATGAAGAAGAATTTTTCGGGGTCGAAACCGAGCGTGACTTTCGTTTGCTTAACGGCTTCTTCGCCGGGTGCGTCCGAGTGCGCTTTGTGCGTTCCGGCGGACGGCATACCGAAGCCGATAACGGTTTTGACGGAGATGAGCGACGGGCGGTCGGTGACGCCTTGGGCTTCTCGAATCGCTTTGTCAATTTCTTCGAGGTCGTTGCCGTCTTTGATGTATGACGTGTGCCAGTTGTAAGCCTCAAAGCGTTTCATCACGTCTTCCTTAAACGCGAGATCGGTCGAACCTTCGATGGTGATTTCGTTGTCGTCGTAAAAGTAAATCAAGTTGCCGAGTCCGAGCGTTCCGGCGAGCGACGCGGCTTCGCACGACACGCCTTCCATTAAATCGCCGTCCGAGACGATGGCATAAACGAAGTTATCAATCATCGGGAAATCGGGTTTGTTAAAACGCGCTCCGAGGTGCGCCGCACCGATGCCCATGCCGACGCCGTTGGCGAAGCCTTGCCCCAAGGGACCCGTCGTGATTTCAACGCCCGGCGTCATAAAGTTTTCCGGGTGTCCCGGCGTTTTGGATTCGAGTTGGCGAAAGTGTTTGAGTTCTTCGAGCGGCAAATCGTATCCGGTCAGATGAAGCATCGAGTAGAGCAACATCGAACCGTGTCCGGCGGAAAGCAAGAAACGGTCGCGTCCCGCCCAACGCGGATTCTTCGGATTGAAGCGCAGATGCTTCGTAAATAGAACGTAGGCAAGCGGGGCGCAGCCTAATGGAAGACCGGGATGCCCGGATTCGCCGTGCTGCACGGCGTCAAGGGAAAGCGTGCGAATCGTGTTGATGCAAAGTAAGTCGAGGTCGGTTTGGGTATTGGAATTTTCTGCGGGGGAAGGGTTGGTTGCGCTCACGGATTTAATCTCCTCGTGCTGAAAGGGTTGAGACATCTTAACCGTCAAGGTTTGACTTCGATGTTAAATCGTCAAAGAGATTCGACGGCGGTTAGGCAATAACGGGCGTTAAGTTTGACGGAGCGAGGCGCGTGCAGATTATCACGATTAGGGGTGGAAACTTAACGCGCAAACCTCCGACGAATGTGAATTTAATCAAACACATTCGTCGGAGGTTTTCGCGGTTTGCGACGCGGAAATTAAAAACCGCTCTTAATTGTTTCAATCCGCACCGCGCTTTTCGAGCGCGGTGAACACACAAGCTGAAGGTTCAATACCACACAGCTTGCTGCGGTGAAGCTTAGTTGACGACGCGACGAATCGCATTGCGCGTCGTTCTTCCGGCTTTCTTGCCCGCGCGCAGTGTGCCGATACCGACTTGCTTTGTGCCGCGCGCAGTATCTATGCCTAAACCGCCCGCGCCTTTACCGAGTTCCTTACCCGCGACGATAGGTTTGCCACGCGCGATGTTTTTACCGAAACGCGCCCCGCCGCGTCCCGCGCGTTTGCCGCCGCGCGCATAGTATCTGCCGCCGCGTTTGTAAGCCGCACCGATGCTTGGACGGCGACGCCTCTCACCGCGCACCGTGCGCTGACGTGTGCGACGCGCGGGCAAAGTTCGCTCCTGCACGATTGGTTCAACGGTTGATAATGATGATGACGGTGACGCGGTGCGTGCATTCACGTCACCGCTTAAACCGGACATCGAAAAAATGGCGGCGGTCGCAACGACAGCCAAAAACTTACGCATGAATCTTTTCCTCCAGATAAAATTGAACCCGACTTCTGTTGACATTTCATTACTTGCCACTAGCTTCAGCTAGTGGACATCAATAGATATGATGTTTGGCTTTAGCCGAAGTGAGATGAATGATGCTCCTCCGAAGCTTGAGCTAAAGCTGATGAGGACAAGTCTGCGCCGCAGATTTCGGCTAAAGCCTGTCCTGTGTGACCTTCCGTCCACTAGCTAAAGCTAGTGGCAATTTAATAACACATAAGCCTTCGCCACTTTGTTGATGGCGAAGGCTTATGTGTTTTAATTTTCAAGGAAACCGAAAACATTACTTTCCGGCAACCGCGCGGGCGGCGTTGATGCGTCCGCCGCTTGTGACTTTGCCCGCGAGGTCGCTGCTTTTATCAACCGTATCAAGCAAGCGCGCACGCAGTTCTTTCGTGGTGAAATCGGGGTTTTCGGCTAAGACCAATCCCGCGACTCCGGCGACGTAAGGCGTCGCCATTGACGTGCCTGACGCTTCAAAGTAATCGCCGCCAAGCCATGTACTGATAATCTCCGCGCCCGGTGCGGCGACGTGAACGGTCTTCGCGCCGTAGTTTGAAAAGGCGGCTAAACGCCCGAAACGATTGAGGGCGGCGACGCTCATTACGCCCGGATAATTCGACGGGTAGTGCGGGCGACGGTCGGCGTTCGCGCTTGAATTTCCTGCGGCGGCGATAAACAAAATCCCCGCATCGCTCGCCTTCTTAATCACATCTTCGAGGGCTTTCGATTTCTGCGTCGAACCCCAACTCGCGCTGATGACGGAAACCGGAACGCCCGCTTTCCGACGCTCAATCACATAGTTGATTGATTCGACGGCATCTTTGAGCGTGCCTGAACCCGTGCGCGACAGGAACTTGAGCGGCATGATTTGCACCTGCCAGTTGATGCCCGCGATGCCGATGTTGTTATTGCCGACCGCACCTATGATTCCGGCGCAATGCGAACCGTGACCGTTGTCATCCATAGGGTCGCGCAGATTATCAACCGCATTGAAACCGAAGCGGTCATCCGTCTCGCCGAGTTCGGCGTCCGTGTAAGGGGCGAGATTTGCGGGACGCATCCAAATGTTATCCGCGAGGTCTGGGTGCGCGTAATTGACTCCGGTATCTATCACCGCGACGACGACATCGCGGCTGCCCTGCGTCGTCTTCCAAGCTTCGACGGCACGCACGTCAACGCCCGCACTGCCGTCGCGTTGTCCCGTGTTATCCAAAGCCCACTGGTCGCCGAACATCGGGTCATTCGCCGCCGATTCGTTTTCACGGTAAAGCAAATCGTAAGAACGAACGGAGCGGCGTGAGCGTTCGCGCCCGTTGAAATCATCAACGGGTTCAAGCTTAATCGTAAAGTTCGGCTCGGCGTAAAGAACTTCCGGCAACTCACTGTACTGTGCCGCGACCATCGCCGGGTCACGATTGTCAAGGTCATCAATCGCCGTCAAATTTCCGACCGCTTCGATACGGTCTTCAACCGCGTCGTTCAAGCCGTCCGTGATATTCGCAATCTCTTCCGCACTCACCGAAGGCTTAAACCGCACGAGGACTTCCGGCACACTTGATGTCTCCGATTCCGCGTGACCCATCGGGCAAGCTTTGTGATTCTCATTGGGACGAACGATGAGCAGATTACGGCTTGAATGGTTATCCATCCGCCGCACTTCGCCCGCAATCGCCGCTATCATCACGAACACCAACGCGATGACCAAACGTCCGACAAATTTTTCTCTGTTCATTGCTTTAGTACCTCTGAAGAAATCGAGTCATTGATTCATCGGTTCATTGAATCAATGAGAAAATGAGCCAATGAGTCAATCCACCTTGTGGTTGTCGCCCTTAAATTTATAAAGGCGCAGGACAGTTCCGCTCGTGCGGTATTCGTAGCCTTTATCGTTGTGACTTAGAAGAATGCGATGCCCGTTGGAGATCATCTGTGCGCTGAACTCGCCACCCGTCGGCGCGCCGAGCGAAGCATCGGGAAACTCCGCGCGTTCAACTCCGTCTTCTTTGATTTCGTTTTCAGACACGCCCAAACGCTTTGCAAGATCACGGCGGGCGCGTTCGCGTGCATTCGATAGATTATCAGCCATGTTGGGTTCTTCTTCCTCGTTTGTTTGAAGCGGCATCGTCACCGAAACGATGTCCGCAAGTTCATTTTGCACCCCGCCGCGCACTCACGTCAAAGTAGAAACTATCTCAAAAATGGTTTCTCTCTCTGCGGTTCTCTGCGTCTTCAACTCTGCGGTACTCTGCGTCAAAAATCCTCTTAAACGCGGAGAACCGCAGAGGGCGGACGCAGAGTACCGCAGAGTTTTCAATCAAAAGCTATTTTTGAGACGGCTTGTAAATCTCACACGACACTTTACACAAGGTCGCCGCACAGGTGTTGCAACAAAGCCGCGACGGTTATCGCCGCCGTCTCCGCGCGCAGAGTGCGCCCGCCGAGCGTCACGATTCGCCATCCGGCATCACGCGCCCGCGTCAGTTCTTCATCCGTCCAACCGCCTTCCGAACCGACGAGGGCGGTCAATTCCGTTTCGCGTGTCGTTTGCGTTTCATCGCTTCGCATCACGTTTAATCGTGACAGTGCATCACGCAAATTTTCACCGTCACGCTCTGAAAAAAGTACGCCCGCCCCGCTCTCTATCACATCAACGAACGGGCGCGGAACATGAACCGTCGGCACGAACGCGCGTCCCGACTGCTTCGCCGCTTCGAGCGCGAGACGTTGCCAACGTGCGACGCGCGGCAGAATTTCTTTATCATTTTTCAATCCGTTCTTTCCCCGTTCAAGCCGCACATCCGCACGCCTCGTTTCAACCGGAACAATCGCCGACACGCCCAACTCCGTCGCTTTCTGCACAACCCAATCGAACTTCTCGTTTTTAAGTAACGCGACCGTGAGCGTCAAACGAAACGGCGATTCCGCGTGCGGCGCGCCGACTTCCTCACACACTTCCAAAATCGTTTCACCCGCCGCACACCCTTTCGTGCGCCGCGCGACTCTCTCGATACGACACCTAAATTCGCGTCCCGCACCGTCAAACACAAACACTTCATCACCGACATTCAAACGCAGAACATCACGCAAGTGATGCGCTTCTTCGCGGTCGAGTGTGACGCGCGAAGTTGCAAATGAAGCGGGCGAAGCGTAAAAGCGGCGGCGCGTCATACACATCTATAATACGGTTTGAGCAAAGGATTTAAGCCACGCAAGTGGCGGTATAGTAATAGCCTACGTCGTGAGACGTGGGAACAAGAGCAGTATAAAGTCAAAGCCCCGTTAGGGGCGACATAAGTTGTGTCGCCACTTGCGTGGCTTTAATCTTCAGCAACATTTGAACCCACGTCTTACGACGTGGGCTACGACTATGCCGCCATTTGCGTGGCTAAGAAGTCGCCTCTTAGCCCGAACTCATGTCTATAACTCAAGGCTTGCTCAAACCACGAACGCGACCCATTCACCATCCGGCATGATTTTATAATTTGCGATGCCGCATTGCGCGAGTCCGGCTTCGATGCTCGCGGCTTGTTCGGCAAGGATGCCGGAGAGAACCAGACGCGCGCACGTCAGTTTTACCAGTGTCGGCAAGAGCGGCAGTATCACATCCGCCGTTAAGTTCGCACACACGAAATCGGCGGAAGCCGTCGCTTCGTCAATCGAGCCGACGCGAAATTCGATGCGTTCGCCGACGTGATTTACTTCGGCGTTTTCGCGCGCAATCTTCACGGCTTCGGCGTCCATGTCGCACGCTTCGATGTGTGCCTTGGGGTTTATCATCGCGGCGGCAATGGCGAGTATGCCCGTGCCTGTGCCGACATCGAGAAAACTCGCGCCTTTGAAATGTTTTTCGATGGCTTTCAAACATAGGCGCGTCGTTTCGTGTGTGCCTGTGCCGAACGCCATGCCGGGTTCGATGTATATGACATGGCGATTGTCCGCGTCTTCGATGTGCGATAAATCTTTCCACGACGGGGCGATGATGAAGCGCGTCCCGACGGTCACGGGCTGCCAATTCGCTTTCCATTCCGCGAGCCAATCTCGCGCCGGAACTTCGCGCCTGACCCACGGAAGCGCGAAGGATTTGATTTTGTGATTGTAGATTTTCCACGTTGCGATGAGCGATTGACGCACCGCTTCGTCATCGGGAGCTTGCGCGAAATATCCGCTTACATTGACGTGTCGGCAGCGTGTTTCGAGTCTATCGGCTTCCGTCGTCCGAGCGTCCGCCGCGCGCGTCTCCGTACCCGTCGCGCCGAGTTCCATCAAGGCGTACTGCGCCGCTTCGCCTTCTTCCTCACACACGACGAAATCAAGGGCGTACCATATCGTTTGAGATTTATCGCTTTGTTCGTTGCTCATAACCTATTCGCGTATTCCCAAATCATTGAGCGCGACGTGACTGTTGCGCCAATCGGCTTCGACCTTAACGAACAGTTCGAGATACACGCGCTGCCCGTCGAGAAGCGGCAAGATGTCTTGGCGGGCGCGTGTGCCGATGTCTTTGATTCTCTCGCCCGCGCGCCCGACGATAATCTTCTTTTGCGATTGACGCTCAACCAGAATCGCGCAGTTGATACGCACAAGTCCGGGTTCTGATTCGTCGTAGCGTTCGGTGACGACGGCGGTGACATATGGCAGTTCTTCGCCCGTCGTCTCTAAAATCTTTTCGCGCACAATCTCCGCGACGAGAACGCGCATCGGCTGGTCGGTCAATTCATCTGCACCAAAAACCGCTTCACCTTCCGGCAGGTTTTTGATGATTTCACCGAGCAGCGCGTCAACCGCTTTGCCTTTGCGCGCCGAAAGCGGAACGATTGCCTGCCAGTCATGTTGGTCACGATAAAATTCTATCAACGCGAGCAAGTCGGCTTTGTCCGCGATTTTGTCAATCTTATTGAGCGCGAGAATCGCGGGCTTCTGTGATTCTCGCACCAACTCGAAAACGAAGCGGTCGCCGTTGCCCGTCGAGACACTCGCATCGCGCATCAACACGACGAGATTCACGCCCGCCAGTGCTTCATGCACCGCGCTCATCATGCGACGGTTCAGGAGATAACCGGGCTTATGCACGCCCGGCGTATCAACGAGAACGATCTGCCCTTCAGGGCGCGTGATGATGCCTTGAATGGCGAAGCGCGTGGTTTGCGGCTTGTTTGAAACGGCGGCGATTTTCTCACCGACAAGGCGATTGAGCAGCGTTGACTTTCCGGCGTTCGGGCGTCCGATGAGCGCGACGTAGCCGCTACGAAATCCGTGCAGTGCGGTGTCTGGTATGGCTTGATTCATTTTGAGTTTGTATCTTAACGGATGACGGAGCATGTTTGAAACGACAGGCGAAGCAAATGATTTCATCGCTTCGCATCATCGCCTCTCGGAGCGTGCCTAAAAAGTTAATGACAGCCCCGAAGGGCAATGGCATTAAGTTAAGGTTGTTTGGAGGCGGGGGGGGGTGGACAGGGACAACGCACCCGGGCCCCCACCCCCCCCCAAACCCAGACCAGGGGGAGAAACAGCAGGAAAAAA
>JANDLT010000051.1 GCA_024330265.1 Pyrinomonadaceae bacterium MAG19_C2-C3
AGAGCAGCTGGCTTTTAACCAGCGGGTCGCTGGTTCGAGTCCAGCACGTCTCACTAATAAAAAGGAAGGTTTGTCGCCTTCCTTTTTTCGTTGCGGCAACAGTTGCGGCAACATAGACTCTCCTTAACAGACAGTATTTTCTACTTTTTCTCATGCTCCGATATTATCTACCTCTCATATAAGTCACCTTAATCCAACCGCGCGGGCGTTGTTCAGGTGAGATTGCCTATCGCCTTTTATCGTAGAAAATCTTGATGTAGCCGTGAGGCTCTTGTGATTTGTTTGAGATGACCGCCGCGCCGTTTTCAGCACCGATGAAAAACGTCAGGGATTCTTTGTACCGTGGCCGCCCGTCAGCCGTATAAAGCGCGGGAAGATAGTCACCGTCTTTCGCTCCGGTGTTACCAGCTTTGGTTAAAATCCGGTCGCCGACATAGTTGAGGTTGATGCGGAAGGTTTGTTCGGGAAATCCTGCGCCTTCAGGCGCAAAGCCGAAAATATTGGCGAGTCCTCGCCCTGTACCCGTCCACGCCGGATCAACTACAACCTCGATACGAGTGATATATCCGCCGATTGGAATTTCAATCGAAGCCAGTCCGAGATGGAAATCACGGAGAATAACTTCGCCGTCTTGAGCGCGCGTGTTCCGATATTCTTGACTGCTAGGGCTGCCCAGTCGCGGATAACCTTCGCGCTCGCTCAAGTTTTCCCATCCGGTGTTCTCAAGTGTGATGCTCTTGGTCTTAAAACCCCGAAACGCTTCACCGACGACAGGTGCTTTGTCGAAGACACCCTCAACTATTATGGACCCCGTTCCGCTTTGCGCGTAGGCGTTTGTAATCTCAAGCCTATTGTCTCCGTTCGTCGCAATGTATCCCGGTGCAACATACAGAGCATCTTCCGTCCCGTTGTAGTTGTCTGTGATTCGGACGCTGGTCGGTGAAAGGATTTCTGCGACTTGTAAATGAAAATAGCTATTTGGTACGGCAGTCCCGACTATAGCTTTCGTATCTCCAACACCGGTCCACAGAAATTTTGTATCTCTAAAAACAATTTCATCAATTAAATAGTTTCCGGCTGTCGGTGTTTTGCCTTGTATACCTTCAGCGGGAACACCACCAACAATTCGACATCGATTAAAGTGAACACTGACGGGAGCAAAAAAAGGCATGTTCTGAATTGTCGAGTCATTGAAAACTATATTGTTCCAGCCTGTTGACCCGACTATCTTGTTGATGAAGGAACGATTGAACTCCAGATAGTTCGAGTTCTTATCGGCTTCGACCTGAATCCCAATTGACGAATCATTGACTTGCACCACATCGCAGTAATCAAACACCAGACCGTCAACCGAGACTCGATTGAAAACGACGTTCAAAGCATTCGTGATTTGAACCTGTGATGCAGGGACGAAAGACGGAGCGTTTGAATCTAATTCCCCGATATTCGTGTAGAAGGGGTTAAGCACAAACTCCATTCCGTCTAATTCTATCCGGTCGATGATGTGATACTCGGCGTTGTTCGGGTAAATCGTGTTGGGTTTTCTATCTAACGGCAGGACGGATGCAGGCAACAAATACCATCGGTCGTCGTAAGCGTAGCGCAGAGGTGTTACTAAGGTTATCGTGCCGTCGCTCGAAACAGATTTGACCTTGTTGTACTCGTGATAACGCGATGAAGGTTGAACGGTACTTAAATCACGTGGGAATCCGTCGATATAAAGCCGCGTGCCGGCAGGGAAAAACTGCACGTCGGACGGAGATTGTAATTTGATTGTCCGGCTACCCGTCCTAACTGTTTCGATACGTTTTCTCAGAGAAGCGATGTTCTGAAAATCCTCATACGGACCACCCAAAAACAGATTGAAAATCTGATAGAGCGTGTTCGCCAAAGAGACGTTTTGAAACTGAACGTCTTTAGCGACGATGCGAGCGTCTTTCACGCCGTCTAGCCAATTGCGTTGCGTATAACAATATCTGCCGGGACGAAACATCACCGTCGTGCCGGGATTGGCGGCGAGAAACGCACGCATCACCTCCATATTTGCGGTATTGTCGGTGTGGATATTGACAAGAGCGGTTGAAGCACTTGCAGGTGCGGGGCTGCTGATTGTGACGGAACTACCGCTGACGTTTGTAATCGTCGCGCGATGCGCGCTGTCGTATTCATAGACCGCACCTTGCTGATTAGGCGGCGGTACGACGTGACCACCCCCTTTGGCAATAATGACCGTCTTGCCGATGTCGGCAGTGGTCGCACCACTTACTGTAATCGTCGTTGAGCCTTGCACGATTGAGCCGTTGCTAAGTTCCCGCCCGTCGCCCTTCAAGCCGAAATAATCACTGCTAAAAGTCTGACTGCCAGCAACAGGCGCACCGCCGACGGTCAACGCACCGGTGACATTCACCGTGCCGTTTGCCTCAACTCCGAGTCGCTCAACTCCCGCCGTCTGAACTGATACCTTGCCGACACCATCCGTATTGGTGTCTGCCGCAATCGTCGTCGAGCCGGAGTTGCTCACGCCGCCCGTCGCACCAGTCAAGCCGGTGATGCCCTGCCCGTTGCCGACAATATAAGGTGCAGTGATTGTGCCTGATGCGGTGAGATTGCCCGTGACGTTTGTTGCTGTGTTCGTCTCGCTGATACGAGAGTTGGCGAATTTGCCGTTACTGAGTTTGAGTAGGCTGCCGTTCTGTCCACCTTGCTCAAACTGGGACTGAAACAACGATTGAAATGTCGCGCCCGATTGGTCGTTAGCGATGCGCGCAACATCCGCCGCCGCCGCGAAAGTGTAACGAGAGGCTACCGAGTCAACCACTCTACGTCCGGCAAGCGCGACAGTAGTAGTCTGCGCGGGAATCGCATAGACACCGAGGGATTCGCGCCCCCGCGTTGCGGCATCGGCAAGCCACACTTGATAATAACTCTCCGGCGAGAGGTTGGTTGAAGGCAATAAGTCAACGGTAAAGCGTCCCTGCGCGTCAAGAGTCGCCGACACGCCCGCGCCTTTGGGGACGATACCCGTCGCCGATGATGCCGCCTGTTGGGTGAGGATGAACGTCACGACGCCGCGTCGTGGATTCCCACCCGCGTCAACTATGGTATCGCTCACGCGAGTTTTCGCCGACTGCGCTTGGGCGTAAGTTACGCTTTGCTGGAGAGAGGGAATTGCGAAAGCAGTAATGATGATGAGCGCACAGATTGCGCGCGAAAAAATTGAGACTCGTTTCATATTATCCTCTGTCTATACTGGGTATTGTCTGTAAGGATTGAAGGTGTCGTCGGGGTCGTAGTCGTAGCCGCCGAACCCGCCGTCATCCGGGTTAGTGCCGCCACTGCCACTAGCGTAGGCAGTAGCTGCGGTTGAATAGGCACTCCACCCGTCGCTGTCGTTCTCGCGGAACTGGTTGCGCCAGCGATAGTCAATCAAAAGGTCAAACGCCTCGCGCACGATGCCGTAGAAGCCACCGTCGAGGCTGATGCCGCGCGTTTGTAGGAGTGTTCCGTCTGAAGCCTTGCGAACACGCACTTCGCCGTAGAGCGTGGTTAGCCCGTTGTCGCTTGGAAGCGGGCAATAGATATTGAAATTTGAACCGGAGAGCGTAATGGTCGGGGCAGTGGTGACGCTCGGCGCGGCGCGGTCAGGGACGACCGGCGCAACGGTTTTACCTGTCCAAGTGAAAGCGACGGGGGCGACGGTTTCAAGCGGTTGACCGCCGAGCGTGACGGCTTTGAAGTTTCGTGCGACTCCCTGCTCGGAGAGTTCGGCGCGCACGAACTGCACCGCGTCGTCGAGCAGCACGAAGGATTCATTTTCCGCGTGCGTTCCCGTTTCGCTTGTCGTGCTTTTCAGTCCGCGCTTAAAGCCCGTGAGTTTGTAACTCGCTCTGAATCCTTGCGCCGTCGGCAACTGTTCGCGTGTCGAAAACTGAACAACCTCTGTGCCGTAAGCGCAAGCGTTCAAGCTCGCCTCTTCGATTTCGCTTTCGGTGTGCGACTCCAATTCGCCGTAGTAAAAATCTACGATTAGCTCCGCCGCCGCCTGATACTCGCCCGCTTCGGGCGCGCTTGCCAGTACGCCGGAGCGCACTCGTCCGATGGTCGCCGGTTTCTCGATCAACGCCACATAGTCGTAAGTCCCGCTCACGGATTCTCGATACACAATCGCGCTGCGCCACAACCCTGCGACATCCCTGCCGGTTGCGGCGAGATAGAAGCCCAGTGAATCTTCGTCGCGCAGGGAGGGCAAATCGCCGAGCCAGAGTTCGGTCGCCGCCGGGTACGCCGTGAGAGGTGACTCACCGGCAATGCCGCCGGGCTTCCCAGCCTGTTCATAGACGGACGCGACGGTCGGTACGCCAACGTATTTAATCAAGCCGATGATCGCCGCCTGACGAGATTCAATAAACACCTTGTGCGTGACGCTCGGCAGCACCAAATCAACAGAGTCACCTGCCGCTACCCACAAATACTTGGGACCGACGGAGAAGCGATGCTTCGCGGCTTCGAGATGCTTTGCGTACAGCCAGCGCAAACCGGTTTCGTGCGCCGCCGCGCTACGGAGGACGATGGGAGCGGTGATCTGCGCCGGGTCGGTCGTATCACCGACGCTGCGCTGCGCGTGTTCGATGTCGGTGTGATAGTCGCGTGCGGGATTGAGGTAACTGACATCAACCGAGCGCGGCAAATCCGCTTCAAAAGGCTGTTCGATTCCGACAAAGGCGGGCGCGGGCGAGCCTTCATCATGCGCGCGTAAATCTTTCGCGGTGATGGACGCCACGCTCGCGCCGGTGCCGCGCACGATTGCGATCAGTTTTTCATCAACCGGGACGACACGGAAATTGAAGAAGGGTTCGAGCGCGCCTCGCACATCTTCGAGCGGCGTGCGTGGGCTAACGACTAAACCTTCGATTCGCATCCCGGCGAGTGCCGAGAAATCCACTTCTTCCGGCGCGTAACCACAGACGACGTACATGTCGGTTAAGACTTGCGCGAGGTCGGTCGTGCCTTCGTCAACCTCGAAGGTGTAGTTTGGAATGCGACCGCCCGGAATCGTCAGATCATCCACCACGCAACTGACAATATCCCGGTACGCGCTCGTGCGAAGCGCGCCGTGCACCGCTAAGAAAGTCGGGTCGGGAAGCTGCTCCTCAGTTCCGTTATAAAACCGGAACGTCGCGTTGGCTCCGGCAGCGGTCGTCAGTTCGTTTGTTCCCTGCGGCGTGTGCGGTTTGTGGTAATCGTAATAATCCCTTGTGCCTTCGAGCGAAGGGTCGGCTTCCGGGTCAATCACGCCCGTCACACCGGGTCGCTCAAAGAGCGGCGCAAACAGATAAATCTTGTCAATAACGAGTGCCGCTCCTGAAAGCGGAGGCATCAAATTGGCGAGCGCGACCGTATTGTCTCCCGCCGCAAGCGAAATCGCGACGGTGTAGGTTCCCGCCGCGCCGCCGGTCGAGGGCAAGGTGAAGTTTTGCTGTGCCGCGTCGCCGACTTTGACGGAAGCAGAGATTGTCGTGTTCGCGGCATAGTAAATCGTCGCTTCATAGTCACCCGCTTGCGCGGCTTGCACACTCGCAAACCCAACGCTGCCGACGGGCAGCAGAACCACGTTTCGCTCGCCGCGAACGGCGTTGTTTAAGGTATTAGCCGGATTCTCGGCTTCGTAATAACTGTTAATGATGCCGCCGTCTGCTCCACGCGGCGCGAGGTCTAAAACGACCGTGCTTTCGTCAAAGACTCGCCGCACACCGTTGCGCGCCGGACCCATGCAGATCGCAATGTGCAGACTCGTCGTGTAAGTGTAATTGCGCTCGTCGGGTCCTTTCGGTCCCCCGAACACACCGCCTTTTCCCGCGCGTCTGCCCGGCGTCGTCGTGACGTGTTCCTGAATATCAAGGGAGTCAATGATGTTGCCCGCGACACGCACAAAG
Source organism: Pyrinomonadaceae bacterium MAG19_C2-C3 (assembly GCA_024330265.1). GTDB lineage: Bacteria > Acidobacteriota > Blastocatellia > Pyrinomonadales > Pyrinomonadaceae > JANDLT01. The sequence continues at coordinate 5,934 of JANDLT010000051.1, forward strand.
CCTTTGACGAACGGCAGTGTTGTCCCGACCTCCGCCGACTGAATACGCAGATCATCAAAGCGACCTTTATCAATAGGTTTGCTTTTCTTACTTGACGACAACGCCGAGGAGCCGATAGTTATCGCCGCCGTGATGAGTAGTGAAACCGGATCAGCCATTTACTACTCCTCTGAATCTGAAAGCGTGTGTGATGTGCTTATCCCATGCCCGGAGCGGCTGCTCGATGACACGCTGAAAATTCTTGCCCGCGTAGGCATGAATCAGATTTAATTCATAGACCCCTTGCGCGACGATGCCGGTGTGTTGCGCTTCTTGGCGGCGGGGAAACCTGATGAGCGGCACATCACCCTCTTGCAGATCGCCCACTTCTATCTCGTCTAAAAACTCGCGCATCAACCGCAATAAAACTTCGCCTTCCGGCTCTCTGGCATAAAGCGTGTAATCGAAATCGGTGTACTCCAACCGGTGCGCGACGACGATCACCACGCCGATACAATCAATGCCGACCATCGAGCGTCCCTGGTGCGCGTAAGGTGCACCAAGCAGAGTGCGTGCTTCCATTGCGATTTCCGGACGTGTGAGTTGTGGTGTGGCGGTCATACTCGTTTGATTCTATTCACTTGTTCGATTGTTTTGACGTGCGGGTAGCCGCGATGATTCGGAGCGTTGGCGTACACGTCGCCGCACATCGCAATCGTGCGGTCGCAGCCGCGCAGGGCGGTGTAGGTTGTTCCGGCATCAATCAATTCGACGGCGGGTAGGTGCAGGGTAAAAACACCGTCGGCAAACGCTTTGATCTCAAAGGTCTGACCCGTGAGGTCGCCGCTTGTGAACGTGACTTCACCGTTCTTGAAATAGTCGTCGGCTTCGGTGCGTACCGCGTCAGTGAAACTGATGTTGCTGCCGCCCGTGGCGACTGTTCCGGTGACGGTGATCGCGCCGCCGTCGCCCGCTGCCGGAACAGTCACGTCAACTTTGCAACGCGCGTCGCCGAGTCGTAGGCAGTCGCATTTCACGCGCACGAGTCGTCCAAGCTTCATGCGTTTGGCGCGCGCCGTGAGCGGCTCTGCCTGCGCTCTGAACTGTTCGCCCGCGATGTTGACGTTGCCGAGTTCGCCGTAGTGCAGGATGAGTTCGCCCATCCCCACAGCCTTGTAATTGACAAGGAAGATTTCAAAGCGCGCCAGATTCCATTTGCCCGCGCGCAAACTCTTTTCGGTGATCAACTCTGAATCCAACACGGCTTCGACTTCCAAGCCCGCAGAATCACCTTCGGTCTCTGCATCAATCGCAGATGGTTTTAAGCCGCGTCTTGACTTGAACACGACGCCCGCACGTCCGGGTAAAACGAGGTCACTGGTGTTTGCGGTCGCGCCCACGCGCGTGCCGTCTTTGGCGGTGAGCAGCCAGCACGCGCACACGGTCAAAACATCTCCGGCGAGATGCTCGCGCAAGGAAAGCGCGTCGTAAGGTTCTTGGACGTTGCGTGTAATGTGCGGCATAAATTATTCCCCGTCGGCAACTTCAATCATCGGCACGTCGGGAATCGCGCCCGCGCCTTTGGGTCCTGACGGGTCTAAGAGTTTGAAATAGATTTCATCGGCGGGCAGCTTGTCTTCGACGAAACGCACGGGAACGTAAAACCTGCCTGTCCACGTCACACTCGCTCCGCTCGCCGGAGGTGTGACGAACGCGACATCTCCGGTCGTGAAATCAAGCACGAAATCAAAGCCTTCGTTTTGCGCGATCCCGTCAACGTAAATCGTCAGCCCTTGTTCGGGGCGCGTGATGCGGCGCACATCGGCGTTGCCCGTCTCCGCGAACTCGTCATAATCGGAATAGGTTTTAATTAGTGGGAACGCGGCTGTCGTTCCGTCGCCCGCACCTAACAATTCATACTCCGCTGCGTGGTCGAGCAAGTCGCGCACGAGAAAGGCGCGCCCGCGACCTTTGCGCGAACGATGAAAGCGCACGAGTGTTTGAAGATCTTTGAGACTTCGCACGCCGAGCGCGGCGTTGAAGTGGATCAACCCTTCATCCCACTCGATGATGCGCGCTTCGCCGCGATTGCCAAGCTCGATGATGTTCGTCCGGTACTCGACCGTTGAGACCGCGCGTTCAACCGACAACGGGAAAATCACTCTATCGTTTTGTGCCATTAGTCGGTGACTCCTTTGCGTGCGGCGCGTGCGAGGTCGCGCTCGACCGCTTTTTGTCCGAGCCGGAACTCGCGGGCGTTGGCGGTCGCAATCGTCGTGTCGAATCGTTGATTGATAATCGTCGGACTGCTCGCGCCGAAGACCGACGCGCCGCCCGCTGCGATTGCCGCCACATTGCTGTTGACGAGTCCGCCGACGGCGAATGCGGGAAGCCGCCCGAAGTCGTTGATGTAACGCAGGACGTTTGCGCCGACGCCGCGAACCGATTTCGCTTTGATTACAAACTCGTTTTTAGAGAGCCGCGCAAGAATAGAGTCGCTTGTTTCCGTGCCGATGTCGGGAGTTAAGCCACCATCGGCAAAGCCGAAGCCGAACGCGCTGCCTAAGAATTTTAATGCGCCGGTGACAAGCGAACTGATGCCGCTGCCGACATTGCCGATAACCGAGCCGAGCGAATCAAACAACCCGTTGAAGACACCGCCGAGCTTGTCGAACAGCCCGGTGAACCCGCCTTTGAGTTTGCCGAAAATCCCGTCGAAGAAACTGAGCGCAACGTCGTCGGTGCTCTTACTTGCACGCACCAATACATTGCCGTCTTTATCAAGTCCGACATCATCACCGCGTTTTTTCTTGCCGCCGCCAAAGAGTCCCGCTAAGAATCCGCCGATGCCGCCGCCGCCCTGATTACCTTGTGAGTCAACATCGAGCAGCTTGCCGAAAATTGATTCAGTGAGGTTCTGCGACGCGACGCGGGCGAGCGAATCGAGAATCGAACCAAGCGCATCGAGCGCGGCGTCCTTGAGTGTTTTAGTTTGACGAATAATTGAAAAGAAAAAGCTGTCGGAATCGCGTCGTAAATCTTCGTTGAGACTGCGCCCGATATTGTTCACGCTCTTACCGACGCTTTCGATTTCAACGCCGATGTCGTCTATCTGTTGCGCGAGTTTCGGGTCTTTTAAGACCACGTTGATTTTGCGAAGTGCTTCGAGGGTTTCGATTACTTCCTGCTTGAACCTCGTTTGCGCGGCGATGCGGCGGACTTCACCTTCACGCGCGCCGATGTCGCCCGCGTCCACCGCCGTGTTGATGCGCTCCAACTCGAAACGCAGACGAGCGAAAGATTCTTCGTAAGCGTCTGTGACCTCTTCAAACTTCGACCGCTTGGTGAGGTTGGCAATTAGCGCATCGAGCGTCTGCACCTGCGTCGAGACTTCGCCGAAATTAGCGACGAGTTCTTCACGCACGACGCGGAAGCGTTCCTTGATTTCACGCACCGCAACGTCGCCGGAAAGACCGGTCAGTTCGTCGAGCTGGTTGCGAACATCTGCATAGGTCTTCTCTAAATCTTGCGCGGCTTTTGCACGGTCGGCATTCGACTTCGCCGTGATGTCGCGTCCTTCGCGTTGAAGCTTCGTGATGCGGTCTTCAATCTGCGCGACCTCTCCGGCGTAGCGTGCGCGCTCCTGCCCGATTTCCGCCGCGCGTTCGCCCGCGCTTTTACCCTTTTCGGCATTGATGCCCGCCAGCTTCGCTTCGAGCTTTTGCCGCTCGATGTCGAGTAAGGCTCGCTGTAAATTAAGTTCTTCAGCGTTTGCCGCCTGTGACAAACGAAGCTGCTCGTCATAGAAAGACGCGACGGAGATTTTGCGCGCTTCAAATGATTGCTCAAGCGCACGCTGCGCCCGCTCAAGCGCGTCTTTTTCCAAATCGGCGACGCTCTCAAGATAGGTTCTTTGCAGGTCGAGTTCGGCTTCGCGCTGCTGCCTGACAGCCTGCGCGGTGTTGTCCTGTTTGCCGCCTCCTCCACCGCCGCCTTTTTTACCTTTGCCACCGCCGCTTGGCAAGCCGGGCGGCAGGATTGGTTTGGTTTCAGTTCCCGAACCTGAACCTGAAACATCAGGAAGTTCAATAGGTTTGCCAGCTATTAGCGCGGCGAGTACGGCAAGCGTCTGGAAACCCGGAATCGCTAACTTGACCAAAGCAAATAAAACATTAAAAGCGACAACGGCTTCGCGTATCTTTTGCTCAATTACAAACAGCGTAAGCTCAACGCCTTTAAGAATGACCGCCGTTAATTGAAGGGTGGTTCGCCATGTGTTTGTGCTGCCGCCAAGCCTAACGACGCTGCCAATCATGCGGACGACAATGGCGAGAATCGAACCGATTATTTGAAAAATCGCATAGATGAGTTCCTTGTTGTCGTCAACAAATTTAGCGATTTGTTTAGCACCCCGAATAAGATAATCAACGAAGTCACCCGCGCGGTTTATCGCTTTCGTGAACAGCCTATCGAACGCATCGGTAAGCGGTTTAAGTGATTGACTGATGCGCGCATTTTTGAAGTCAAAGAGTTCGGGGAGAAGCTTCGCAACGCGCTGTTTCAAAACCTCGAATGAGCGTTCGACAGCCAAACCCGCGAATACGTTGAAGGCTTCTTCAATGTTGGAAGTAAGACCGCTAAAAGTCTTTGCCGCTTCTACACCCGCGACGTTGAAAGCTAAAAACCGCTTGTTTAATTCTTCGGCAAGCGTCCCCGCATCTTTGAAGTCTTTGACCAACTTCGGCGTCAACCCGATAGCTTCAGCGATGCGGGCGTTCATATCTATCGTGCCTTCAAGAATCGCCCGGACTTCTTGATTGAGTTGTTCGTAGGGAACGCCAAGCACGCCTGCCGCTTGTGTGATGCCGACGGTTATTTCTCTGATTTGGTCAAGGGTGAGTCCCGCCTTAGTGCCGGGTGCGATAGCGGATTGAAACGCGGGTGCGATTTGTCCGAAAGTAGCAGTCGTGTTTATGGCATCAATTTGAAGTTTTTTAAGTTGCTCATCGGCAAGTTCCAAACTCGCCGTTAAAGCTTCCGCGCCTTCAAGTTTCACACCTTCGGAGTTGCGAAACTCGTTAAACGAACTGATAAGCGCGGCGATGCCAAGCTTCGTTTGTTCAAGTTGCGATTTGTAAGCAATGCCCTTTTGAAACAACTCAAACAACCCGCCAACGGCTAACGGAATGGCAGCCGCCAGCGCGGTCAGTGCCGCGACCAATCCGAGAACCGCGACGGACACCAAACCGATGCCCGTTGCGGCAAGCGCACCCGTGCCGACGAGCGCACCGATACCTAACCCGGCACTCGCACCGCCGCGTGCAATACCGGGCAAAACGCTTCCAAGTTCGGCAGCCTTGTCTTTTACGGTTCCAAGAATTGATTGCGCTTTGGATGTTGCCGCGCCCGTCAAACTTGAAAAGAAACTTCGCGCGCTATTTGCCCCTTGTGACAATCGTTCACGGACGCGCCCTAAACCTTGCTCAAATTCTCTAAAACGCGAAACGGCGTTGACCACCGCCGAACCGATTTCAAAGGCTTTGAAAAGCTTTTCGATTGCGCCCGGCTTTAATGACTCAACCGCTTTCTGAACTTCTCGAATCGCGGCGACGACTTCTTGTAAGTTGTTCGCGCTGCCGGGTTCAACAACGCCGACTCCCGCACTCCCACCACTACGCAGCTTTTCGATGTCCGCCGATAAAGCGCGAACCTCTTTCAAGCCTTCAATGAAAGCTTTGATTTTTACTTGGATTTCTTGTTGGAGTGCTGCCATAGAAAAGGACTTTCCGGCATAAGAAGATGCGGAAACCCTATTCTATGAATTAGGAAGATGTTTTGACTTTTGGCTTGAAAGCTTGAAGGTACAAACGCCTGCACTGAAATTTACTTTGTGGTTTTGCGGGGTCTGCCGGATGGTTTGTCTTTCGTGAAGGCTTCAACTTCGCTCTTGAAAAGAAGCTTCCATCGTGAGAGGAAAAGAGGCGACGGATTAACTTTTGAGTTCGTCCATCACCTCTTTCAGCGTTTGCTCGTCCGCCCAAACAGCGGCGCGTGTGAGTTGCATTTGTCGGAGCGCGGTATCGGCATCAAGCCGTGCCGCCGCGTTTAGAAACTCTACGAACTGGTGATAGGTGTAGTCTCCGATGTCTGAGAGGTGATGCCCGCTGCGGATGAGGACACTGATTCCGTAAGCCCACTGACCGCCGTCTTGAGTCCTTCCATCGTCAGCCCGCCGAAAGTCGTCTCTATCTCCGGCATCAGTTTTTTTTGGAAGTAATCGGCGTTGATGTCCCACAACGCTTTGAGGAGTTTCGCCGCCGTCGCCAGATCGAGGTTGTCGAGCGTCTGACGCGGGAGCGCGCTCGCTACCTGCAAGATGTTCATCACCGGGTCGCCGCCACGGAGGATCATCTTTACGGGGTCGAATTTCTCCGTGAATTCTTTCGCGTCTTCAAGGCTTTCAATGCGAATCGTCCCGACGGCGACAAGCGCATCAATGTGGGTCAAAATGTTTGAGAATTGACGCAGCCGGAGCGGGCGCATGACATGAGGTTTGCCGTCAATTTCAACCGTCGCAGTTTCATCGCCAAAGACGGCGGCAATCTCTGCCGCCGTTGAATTGTTTTTCTTCATGTTGCTTCTTATAGGGAAGAACTAATATCCAAAATCCTTGCGAACGCTCCGAAGTCCGGGTCGTCTTCGCGGTTGGGGTCGCTAAGAGCCGCGCCGGTAAGTTCAAACGAACCGTACTCTTCATGGATAAGGTCGAAGGCTTTCGCCGGTTCGATCTGCACCCGGTAAATCTCGATGCCGATCTTCTTGTACGGCTTGGCGATGGTGTTGAGTCCGGCGTAGTAGATGAAGTATTCCGCGCCTTCGTCCGTCATCACAGTCGTCGCCTTGAGCGCGGCGCGTGTGTATGACGCAGTGACCGGTCCCGCCATATCGGTCAGGACGCGGATCAAACCAAACGCGGCGTCAACGACTTCATAATTCGTTCCCGCTGCCAGCGCGACGTTGTTGTTCTCAAGCGTAATAAGCGTCGCGTTCGGTGAGCCGAGTTTTAAGAAATCACCCGCCAATGCCGATCCCGCTATGAATTCGTCCACAATCGCGCCGCCCGCGACCGTCGGACGGTTCTCACCGGCAACGATCACGCGGATGTTCTCCTGCTTCAGATGATCGAGCGTAATGGCGAACTCGATCTTCTGCTCTTTCGTGAGCTGGTGGTCAACGGTGCGGTTGCCCGACGTTGATTCTTTGTGGTCGATCTTCTCGCGCGTCATGCCGAGCGTCGCTTTGGTCGCGTTGCCGATGTCTAATAGCGCGCCGTGCAAGCCCGTGTCGGGGTCGCGCCGCGCCATATAGACTTGCCCTTGAAGTGAAAAAAGTTTGTTCATGTGCTTACTCGCTTACTCGTCAGGATTAAAGCTTGCAGTGAAAAAGTGAATGTTGATTTCGACAATCGCGCCCGCGATGCGTTGCCCTTGCTGGTCGATCTTTAAGAGGTCGCGTTTCGGCATCGTCTTGCTGGCGAGTGAATCCCAACTGTCATCTATGCCGATTGCGCGGTAGATGTCGGCGATACATGCGCGCACGAAAGATGTTTGCTCTTTGGCGGCTGCGATCACCGCGAACTGAATTGTCAAAACATGTTCGTGTCCGTCCGAACTTCTGGACTCTTGAACGGGTGAGTTCAGGAAATCCCGTACATCGAGCGCGGGCAAATTCGCGCGTTCAACCTGCTCTTCATTCCACTCTGTAACGTGCGCGCCGAGGTTGGTTTCAAAATTCTTGCCGGGTGCGTATTCGGCAGTCGTGGCGATGCCCTGCATCCGCGCTAAAACCTTGTCAATGATTTGCTGCCGCTTGTTCATTTATGCGTCCCGCAAATAGATCGTCGCCATCCCTGTGCCGTCATCAACAGTGCGAATCACTTCGTAGTCTGTGCCTGACACCCTGACCACATCGTCGCGGTCGATGCGTCGGGCATCCCGTTCCTGCATCACCACTTGCGGCGCGTCCATCTCAACCGACTGGTCATAGATGTTGGCGTCCTGAGTCGGCGACTGAAAGATGCCGGGTGCGGTGAACACATCGTCGCCGTTGGCAGGCGTGACGGTTACATCCACCGCAAGGTCGTCAAAGAACAGGCTCAAATCTTCGTCGAAAATCAGCATTGAGATTTAGCGGACGAGTTTGGTTTTCTTGGTCGCCGCCGTTTCGTCTTTGACCGCCGCTTCGACTACGCCTTTATCGCCCGTGACGTCTTCGCCTTCGACGATCAAAGCTTCCCCGTTTTCGTTAAAGGCTTTCATCGGGTCAATCGGTGTGTGCGGTCCGGTGATCTTGTCGTCGAGAATGGCGACCTGACCTTCCGTGCCGGTGCGTGCGCCGACGATCTTCGCCCGGCGTTGCTCGACGTAGATGCGCGCCGAGCGCACGTCAACCGTCGCCGTTTGACCGGCGGTGTAATCCTTGCCGCTGTGCGCCGTGCCGCGTACGAATTCGACTTGCACTTGCCCGTCGTTTTTTAAGTATCCAACTGACATGTTGTTGACCTCGTAAGATAAATGAGTAAGTTGTGAGTGATGAGTGATGAGTGACACGCATCAATACCTGTCACTCATCAGAATATAACGATTTCCGGTTTAGGCGTTCTGCAACTTGATGCCTTTGACGAAGGCTTCCGCGTGACGAATCGCCATGTCAACCATCATGAAGTTCGTGACTTCAATCATCCCTTGCTTCTTCAAGCGGTACGGGTCGGTAATGATTTCCATCGCGCCCCACTCGCCGAACAGCATCTCCGACCAGACGCCGAACGCAATCGCGTGTTCGTTTGTGCCGACGCCTAAGTCACGACGCACCTGCGTTGAGGCGACAGCCGGGTAGCCGTTAATTTCGCCACCCGCAAGCAACGGCATACCGTTGGTTGCGGCGAACATCTGCGTGGTTTTGGCGCGACCGAGAACGGGAACGGTTGTGACATAAGCCATTGACCCCAGATCGCTCGCGTTCGATTCGGAGATTTCAGTTTCCATCTCGACGACTTTTGCAAACGTAATCGGACCGTTCTCGAAATCCACAACACCAACACCGGCTTGATTGAATATGCCGGTCGGTGCGAGTCCACCCGCGCCGTGCAAGCCCGCAAGGTCAATACCCAGTGCGGCGACTTTAGCGAGGTCGTCTTTCACCAGACCGTCAGTGTCCATCGCGGATTGACGAAGCAGCTGGCGTGAGAACGATGTGGTGCTTTGCGCGGTCTTCGGCGAGAGCAACACTTGGTCGAGCATCAAGCTTGATTCCGGCACATCCACGCCGGGATTCTCGCCAACCCAGAACAGTTGCGCCGAGCCGATCTGTTTCGGGAACGCGACGTTACCCTGCAAGCCCGCGAGCTTCGTGACGCCTAAGTTCATCAAGACCGAGCGGGCATAGAGGCGGGAAATGAAATCACCCTGTTCGGTGAACACGAGTTCCTGCCCTTTGGTGTCGGTTTTTGAATCGAGTCCGGCGCGGTTCATCGAGGTCGGGATGAATATGCCACCGTGACGCTTGATGTGACCCGGCAGCTTTTTTTCGATCTCTTCCGACACTTCCAACTCGAAGCTCGAAGTGCGTTTGCCGTCGCGCTGGTCGGCGTCCGCCAGAATCGCGCGGGCGATTGAATATTGCTTCTGCTCTTTCGCGCTCAAATCCACAACGGGAGCCTGTGTGATCGCGGCTTGTTTGGCAGCGCGCTCGGTTTGCAACGCTTTGCGGAAATCGGCAAGCGAAGTTCCCGATGCGATGTGGTTGCGGGCGAAATCCGTATCGCCGGTCATCTCGCCGAGTGCGAGGATTTCACGCGCTTCGGACATCGCCGGAGTCATCGCGCCTTGGTTGTCCGCAGGGTTTGCGGCAACGGTCGCCGGGACGTTTGCGGTGTTGGTTTTGTCTTCGTCTTTCACTGTGCGTGTCCTCACTTCGGTTGGGGTTGTGGTTGTTTCAACGTAATGGGTGCGGGCTTCATTGAGCCGCGCTTCAAAATCATCTTTGGTCTGCAGTTCGCGTCCGACGCCGACGGATGTGTCGGCAGGAATCGAGACGATAGAAACCTCAAATGGCTCCCAATTTGTCGCGCGATAGGTGTCGCCTTCTTTGTCGTCCGTTTCGACGAGTTCCATTTTGTGAACGAAAAAGCCGACGGAAATCTTGGTGCGGATGCCGTCCGCGATGTCCTGCAACTCGCCTTCAGCCATCGGGCGGCGCGAGAAGCGGGCGCGTGTTCTGCCTTTGCCTTCGGTGAAGCGCACATCTTCCAGCACGCCGATTTGCAAGCTGCGGTTGTGGTCAATCAGGAGCGGCGCGCCATCCTTGATGCGCTCTTGGCGCACGCACTTCGGCGAGTGATCGAGAATCAGCTTGCCGAACCAGTGTTCGACCGGCGCATCGGACGAAAAGGAAAGTTCGACCGTGCGCGCGTCCGTATCCACCGTTTCTTTTTCGGCGCGCATCAAGAATGAGCGGACGAGCGGTTGACCGATGATGTCTGTGGCTTGGCGGTTTTCAGTAGTCATAAAAAGCAAAAGAGGCGTGCCGGTTAGGCACGCCTCTGACTTTATTCAGAATTTGAATGTTTTGCTTTTTACGTTTCAGGGATGGGTTGCTGCTTCTCCTTTTTGGCATTTGTAACGACCAGTTGAGTGAGCAACTGTGCATAGCGTGCTTCGATTGACAGCCAAGTAGTAATGACCAGCAAGACCCTGTTCACATCGAACCACAGCATTGAGACAAAGCCGAGAACGAGAAGGACGGTCAGAATCAGCAACGCGGCGGGCGAGCCTGTAACGTCGGCAACGCGCTCGGCAATCCGGTTCATGCGTTTGTGATCCATTACTCGCTATCCTCTTTATCAGGTTTCGTTGCCGCATCCGTGCCTTCAGGTGTCGGCGCGCCTTTGACCACCGGCGCGAGTCCGGCTTCCTTCATCATGTCGCGTTCTTTCTTTCGCATCGAGAGAATATCCGCGAAGTCTTCACCCTCTTCGGCAACCGTGTCGGAGTAGGTCGTCAGCAGATTATCGAGCGCGAGAATCTTCGCTTTCAAATCCTTCTCAGGGTCAACCCACGCCCAGCCGCGCGGTCGCCACACAATCGCATCGCGGAGCTGGGCATAGTCGGTAGCTCTCAGTCCAAGCACGCCGGTGATGATTGCCGATTCGAGCCACGCTTGAAACACGGGACGGCAGAAGTGTTCGATGACGAAGGATTGCAGCGCGCGCCAGATGTCGCGTTCCTCAATCAAGCCGATGCGCGCCGATGAATAATTGACCGCACTTAGGTCGTTGGCGAGGGTGAAGTATGTGACATCAAGCCCGGCGGCGATGCCGCGCAAGACTGTCTTTTGAAAGCCGTCATATCCCGTGTTCGGATGTTGCGGGTCATAGTCTTGAATGGTGTAGCCGGGCGGAAGTTCCTGCCACATGCCCGGCTCGGCGTGGTCGGAGAACGCCGCTTCCGGGTAAGCATCTTCTTCGCCTTCGTAAGTTTCTTCGTCGTCGGCGGGCGGAATCACAAAACCCATTTTGCACGCACCAATGCGCGCCGCGACCAACTCCGCCTCTTCGTAGCCGCCAAGGATTTTAAGCCTGAGCATCGCCGTGTGCGCCCACGGCACGCCGCGCGATTGTTCCTCGTCATCGTGAACTAAGAACGCATGAATGATTTCATTTGCGGGGACGCGCACGCGGCGCAAGTCGAGATGTTCCGGGTACAAGTAATCATACGACGGCGGTGTCAGGTGATATGCGACGGGTCTCCCGCTGGCATTGACTTCGACGCTCATCAAGACGCGGTTGCCGTTGGGAAGTTGCTCGTTGTAGGTCTCGTCAAGGTAACCGACATCAATAAATTTCAGCCCGAATCCGAAAGCGTTGTCGGCGAAAACCTTGCGAACGAGAACTTCGCCGTCGCGGGCGAGTGATGTGACGAACAGGCGTTGCTGGTCAATCCAAGACAGTTTGCCGGATGCGCTTGCCGTCTCCGGGTGTGACCAGTCCGCCCAAGCTTTTTCGATTTTACGATTAAGAGGTTCGACGAGTTTCCCGCGCGGTGTTTCGGCTCGGCATTGGAGCTTCACCCCTTGCGGTCCGACGATGTTGGTTCGCACCATGCCGAGAAACTTCTTGATGTAATCATTGTCGTGCGCGAGGACGCGAGAGCGTGCGCGCAAACTACGAAGTGACGAGCGCAGATCGGCGTTCGCCGAGCGTTGCGCGGTTGACCAGTCGCCGGTCAACCGGTTGGCAGCGGCGGCTTGATAGGAACGGACGAGGCGTTGTTGCCGGAGCGCGGCGGAGCGTGTCGCCGAAGCTTTACGCTCGCGTTCTTGTGTGCGAATTTCGCCGAACGTCGGCAGTTCGAGATTGAGTTTTGTTAAAGCCATTTATGGTCGCTCGAATGAGGTCAGGATGGATTTGAAGTAACTGCCGCCCGCGCGCATACGCCCACGCCTACGGTCGCGTGCGACCAGCGCGCCGTAGTGTTTTTTGAGGTTTAGTAGTTCGGTGACAGGGATTTTGGTCAACGCGCGGTTGCCGATTTGATATTGCGCCACGTCTTTCACCGCGCGCCCTTCGAGCGTCGCGTTGATGGCGTCGAGGATGCGCTCGTTCTGCGTGCGCCCGTCAACCGTAACCGTCTCGGCGATTGTCTGTAAGCCGGTGCGCGCCGGAAATCTACCGGACGCGAGTTGGTGTTTGACGCTCCCGTTTTCCGCCCACAGTTGCCAGTAATAAACGCCTTCGCTCATCTCCGACGTGACGGCAGAGGTAATCACGCCCGACCAGACGCCGCTTTCGGTTTGCCCCAACTCAAGCGTGAAGCCTTTGCCCTGCCCGCGCGCATAGAATTTAAGTTGCCAGCCGTCAGCTTGCATGTAGCCCGCCGCCGCGCGTGTAAGCGAAACCTCTTCGCCGATGGTGATTTCTCTGAGCATCGTCAATCGCCTTCCGAAATAGAAATCCGACGGCGCGTGTCCGTGACGCGCAGGTTAGTACCTGAAACCTTCAGGCGTTCGATCATGGCGGCGGCGATTCCCCGTCCATCAAGTTCCGCCGCCGTGTTGATTGCTTCGCTCGCTTCGGCGAGCGGCGTATCGCCGGAGTCCCAACGAATTAGGCGCGCCGCGTCGGGAACCGTCGCGCTTGCGGCAACGAACGTCCCGCCGCCGCCATTGATGATGCCGGACGTGATACGCGCCCCGATTTGCGCCCCCGCCGCGTCGAAGAATTTATATCCCACGCTCGCACAAGTTGCTTTCGACGTGCCGAGTGAACAATCAAACGAACGTTGGTAAGACATCGGTAACTCCTAGGATGATGACGCCGAGAGAAAAGCGACGGGCAGCGTCCCCGTTGCGCCACCGGCGTAAGCGGCAGCCGCCGGTGGGGGAAGTATCGCGGGAAACACGCCCGCCGCGACCGCAAATTGCGCGAAGACCGGCAAACCAAGTGCGTTTCCGCCAAGCGGGGCGGCATCCGCGCCATACTGATTTGTGCCGAGCGGGGCGGGCGGCGTCCTAAAAGGCGCAGTCGCGCCGTTTGTGTTGACCGAAAAGCAGAACCAATAGTCGGTATTTGCGGCAAGCGCGAAATTGGTAACAAGCGATAGCCACGCATTCGTGGCAGTCGCCTGCGCGTCTGAATCCCAGACCAACGCCCCGGTACTCGCACGGTATATGGCGAACCTACTAATTGCGGACGAGGCGGCAACGGCATATACATGAAACCCTGTGACGCTCATCTCGGCAGGCGGACGAAATTTCACGCACCGCGCGACGGTCGGAGTCAAGTGGCTGAACGTCGGAGCGCTGACAGACGACATATCTATAGCCGATGCCCAACGATGCGGTTCGCAAGACCCGCGCGCCGCGTAGAGCTTGCCGTGCCATGCCGGAGCGACGGCGGTGTTGACCGACGCGCGCAAAGATTTAATCTCCGCGCCGACGCGCACCGCTAAATTGTCGAGTCGTGTAGAGAGAGACATTAGATGAGTGCCGCTTCAAACAGAGCAACCAAGTTCGTGTCGGTGTTGCCGACATCATCGGTTGCCACCGCCGCGATATTTGCGCGGGCTTGAAGCTGCTGCGCCGCCGTTAGCCCTTGCGCGGCGTCAGCCCTGACACGGTTGCCGAGCGCGGTCAAAATCGAACTCGTCTCCGTGTTGTCGGCGTCCATCAACGCTTGAATTTCGGCGAGGGTATCGTAAGCCGCCGACGCGCCACCAAGAATTTCAGTCTTAACTTCCGCCTTCACGTTGGCGACAACCGCCGTTATTTTCGACGATGAATAAGTCGTTGTCGTCGCAGTGTTAGCGTCATCAATGGTGCTTCCGCTCCCGCCCGTGCCGATGCCGGCTTTGACTTCGTTGACCGCCGCGACGAGCGATGATTTGTCCGTCGTGGTCAACCCCGATAGCGCGCCGATTGCCGCCCGCAGGGACTTAAATTCCGTGCCGGTTCTGGTTAATAAATCCTGTAGTTTTGTCTGTAGGCTCATAGTAATTTGTTCTCAAAAAACACTACTAAATCAATGTCAACGCGCGTGTCTTCCGCCGTCGCGTCGAGTTTCTCTTTATCCACCGGTGACATAAAACCTGCCGCCGAAGTTGTCGCGCTAGTGTGCAACGCACCACCGCCGCGCGTGCCGTGCTGCGTATCAGAGACGTTGCCCTGCATATCTGAAAGCGTATCTACGATTCTGATTGCGCCCATAAATTTACTGCGTCGCGCCGGCGCCGGTCGGTAGAAAAGCACGCGGGACAAACGTGTGATTCTCAGTCGCCAACACGCGCGCAATTTCGTTTGCCGACACCATGAACAACCGATGCTCTCCGACACTGCTAAACGCATAGAACGCTCCACGCGAACCGTCAGGACATGACGTGTCGGCATCGTAGCCGTACACCACCCAAGCGTGAGCTTCGCGCGGCAATAACTCACCGAGTTTGATGAATCGCTCAAAAGGGGGTTCGTCGAGATGTGACGTTCCACTTACCCAGAACCCAATCGGAGTCAGCGTTGCCAAAACGACGGGCGACGCGGTGAGGATGTGTGCCTTAACCGCTTCGACATCGCGCGTGTATCTCACACGGGAGAGGTAGCCGCGACCAATTGCGTAGTCGGAAACGCCCTTCATGCTCGGTTCTTTACCACCGGCATCACGGCGAAACTCGGCGTACATTTCCGAAGGTGAAGGCGAGTCGTCGCGCGCAAACGGTTCGCTTCGCAGCGCAAACGACAGCGCGTGCGCGGTGCAATCAATCGTGCCGTCCTGCAACGTCGGCGGCGGTGTCGTCCACACGCGCACTCGCAAGTCAGGTGCGATGACAACGGGCGTCGGCGTCGGATACTCCGCACTGCCGACGGGTACGGTGTTCTTCTTTGTGCCCCCGCCGCATTTGAAGCCCATTCCGACGAACAGGATAAGTGTGATGAGTAGAAGGGTGTTGAGTTTCATAAAATAATTTACCAGTTGTTGACAAAGCCGTTACCTCGTATGCGCCGCCGGGCACGGCGAGAATTCGGGACGGGCGGTTGCGAAATGACGGGTTCGTCTTCAGCAACCACAGTTGTTTCAGCCGGCGTGTCGAGTACAGACGTTTGTACTGTCGCCGCCGCGAGCGGTTGATGTTGTGCGCGGCGGCGCATCGCCTTGAAGTCGGGATTGAGAATCGCCAGTGCCGCCATCGCGTACACGCGCACGTCGAGGGCTTCATTGCGAAGCGAAGGTTTGCGCTTCTCCCACGTCCGCACTTGGCGACGCCCGACGTAGCGCATCACGGCACGCTCCGAGCGGAGTTGCTTGAAATACTCCGCATCTCGCCCGTCGGGAAAGTGGCAGTAGTTAGGTCCGGGTTCGGCGACTTCGAGCGCGGCGGCGATGGAGTCTTTGGCGGTCTCCGTACCGATGATGTAGAGCTTCGTCGGCGGCGTGCCGACTTTTGAAGGACGCGAGGCGAGCGGCTTGCCGGGTGTGTTTGCACCCTTAATAGCGTGGAATCTGCGTCCGGCGTTGGAGCGTGTGAATTTATAAACTTCGTGCGTGTGATGACCGCCGGAGTCAACCGCGACGGCAGCGACGCGCAGGTTGCGAATGTCAGCGTCATCATCGAGAGGTTCGCATTCATAATCGCGGGTGAGGATGTCTTTGAGTTCTTCCCAAACCTGCTTCTTTGTCGGGTCGCCTTCGATAATTCGATACGCGATTGACCATGATTCTTTGTCTTCACCCCAACCGACGATTTCACATTCAAGGCGGTCATTTTGTACGTCAACGCCTG
This sequence comes from Pyrinomonadaceae bacterium MAG19_C2-C3, assembly GCA_024330265.1. Taxonomy (GTDB): domain Bacteria; phylum Acidobacteriota; class Blastocatellia; order Pyrinomonadales; family Pyrinomonadaceae; genus JANDLT01. The sequence continues at coordinate 22,241 of JANDLT010000051.1, forward strand.
CCGTCAACACCTTCACGCCGACGGGAACTTCCGCTGCGAAGAATTCGCAGCGCGCGAGCAAATCGTCGGTGTCAATTTCTTCGCCTCCGGCTTTCCATGTCTCGGCAAGCGACGTGTTGATGAAGACTTTGAGCGTCTCCTGTCCTTTGCGCTTGGCAATCAGAAATCGGTTTCGCATGTCCGTCCAGTCAACGAACGGTGAATACAATTCGTTAATCCAGAAGCCGACTTTGCCGGGCGTAGGCTGTGGATTAGTCACGCGCCACTCTCCGCTTGCCAACATCTCCGTTTTCGAGTCGTGTTCGATAAGACAACCGTTGACGCAAACGTAGTAGGCATCGCTTGTCGTGTCGTCCCACTTGACGCGCTTCCACTCCAGGATTTGAAACTCATCACAGTGCGGACACGGCACGAAATAGCGGCGCATATCGGTTTCGCGGTACGCGGGTTCAATGGTGCTGGTGAGTTCATCGCGGGGGGAGGAAACCTTGAGGATTTTTTTGTTTGTGAAGGTCGTGGTGCGCTTCTCGGCAAGGCTCATCGGGTCGCCTTCGTTGGTCGGCGCATAGCCGTCACACTCGTCGGCGAGGACGACGCGGCGCGGGCGTGATGAAAGCGTCGCGGGCGATGTCGCCCACGCGAGGGCGAGATGTCCGCCGGGAAAGCGTTTGTCAAAAGTCGTGTTGCCGGAGTCGCGCATACGGGCTTCACCGATAAGCTTGGCGAGTACGGGCGTGTCACGAATCATCGGCGCGAGACACTCTTTTGACCACGCTTCGGCTTTACCTTCGTTTTCGCACAGGTAAAGAATCGGCGACGGGTCAATGTGGATGAAGTAGCCTAAGACGTTGTTGCAAAACTCGGTCTTGGCAATCTGCGACGAAGCCATGAACACGACTTCAACGACATCGGAGTTAGTGACGACGCGCATCGGTTCGCGCAGGTACGGCACAAGGTCGGTTGACCATCTGCCGGGTCGCGCGCTGCGCTCGGGCGAGAGGAAGCGATAGGTGTCCGCCCAACCGTCAATCGTCAAATCCGATTCCGGTATGGCGGAGAGCAGCGATTCACGAATCACTGAATCGCTATTTGTCGCCCAAGAATTTTGTGTGGTCGTTACGGAGTTCATTAAAAATCCGCGCGATGTCGCGCCCGATCATGTCGCTGATTTGTCCTGCCGATTCCGCTTTGAATAATTGCTGCGCCGCCTCCCGCGGATACTGCACGCACAAGCGGTTGTGCATCTGTTTGAAAATCTTCTGCAACGTGTCTCTGACTTCTTTCGCACTGACGAGTTCCGAGCGGTCGCGGTCGAGCTGTATCTGCAAGCGTTCGGATTCGAGTACGACTTTGCGCCGACGGGCTTCATCGAGTTCATTCGAGCCTGCTGCCGTGAGCGCGGCAATCGCTTCACGCAGACGATACAACTTCTCTTTCGCCCGGCTCTTGACGGGCTGAACATCGCCTTCATCGAGGCGGCGCGTGACGGTCGCGCGGTCGAGGTCGAGCATTCGCGCGAGCGCGGAGACGGAATGCAATTCTTCTTTGACGGGTTCATTTCGTCGTGTCGTCATTTCGCGGTTGATAAAGCGAGCTGAAGCTTGTCTCCAAACACCGGCGCGATCCGGGTGCGGACAACGCGAGCGGTCGAATCAAAGAGGACGTTGCGCTGCTCGGTGCGCGCACGCGGGCGAAGCAGGTACATCGGCAGAAGCTTCGAGGTTTTTCCCGTCCCCTGACGTTGATACAGCACCGCGCCGTTGCGGGTTTGCAGAACCACGTCGCGTTGCCCGCGCAAGCCTTTCGGACGGCGACCGCGCGGAATGATTTCGCTTTGTGACCGGCGTGCGTTCTGCGTAGGAATGGCGATATTGCCGCCTTCAGCGGTTTTGTCTTCGCCGGTGAGGTGACGACGCAACCAATCAGCATCGGTTCCGACACTCGATTCAAGGTTGTCTTTGGTAGCAGGGGTGATATGGATGCCGAAACGGTTCGACGGCTGCAACCACTCGTTGCGAATCGTGAACGTGGACTCCAAATCATCTACCACTGCCGACTGTGATTCTTTCGCAAGCTGCGTAAGCGTCGCGGCGACGGCGAATGTGATCTGTTTATTTAAGTCGAATTTCGTTGAATTTGGCATGAGTTCGCGCGGATTGCGTCTCTTTCACAACCAATTTAACGATTATCAGGATGTTTTGATTTCTTCGGTTATTCTGCGCCGAACTGTTCCATCATCGCAGTCGCGGATGAGTTCGGGCGCGTGCCTTGATAGGCGGCGGCGTTTGGAGTACCGGCGGGGACGATGATGCCTACTTGAGGGCGACCCTGATTCGTACCAACCGCCGAACCGTAAGGGGCTTTTTTGCGTACCTCGATGAGGTTCTCTTTGATTAAACCGGCAACGATTTTTTGCACATCGGAGTTTGGCAAGTTGGTTTCAGCGGCGATTTCGGGGACGGATGCACACCCTTGTCGAATCTTGCGAAGGACGTAACGCCGGTCAATCGCGGGCGTGCGTTTCTGTTCGCGTCGGATAGCTTTGATCGTCGGGTCGAGGTGTCGGGCGAGAGCCGGATACACGACTCGAAGCGATTCGAGTTGCGCGATCAGGCTGGCGATTTGGTCTTGAACCGTGTTGAGTGTCGGAGCGTTAAGTTGCAAACACGCAAGCGTCAGCGCGCCCGCCGCGTCGGGAAAATGGTCGGCGAGGAAAACGAGTTGTTGAAGTATAAAACCGCTTGGCGGCGAGGTTTCAAGGTGTTTCGGCATGGCTTGGATATTACTAACAAAACGGCAGAAACAGACAAAAACTTATTCGAGCTTATAGGGCGCGTGCCATTCGAGCGTACCCGCCAACGCCGCGGAAACATCCCTGATAATCGTCGTGTCGTGTTTGCCTTTGTAACGAATTGCGTTTGCGCCGTGGAGACGCGCAGGACGTTCAATCTCGGTGGCTGGCAACGCTGTGTAGATGATTGCGGGCGTGCCGATGTCGCCCCGCGCTCTGATTTCTAACACCACGTCAATGCCAATCGTCATCGGCATTGCAACGTCAAATATCATCACCTTGTAAGGATCGCTGGCAGTCGTCGCATCTTCGTGCAACAACAGCGCATCTTTGCCGGTCGTTACCGAATCAACGCGATAGCCTTCGAGTTCCAACCGTCTTTGCAGCAAAGCAAGCAGGTCGGGATTGTCATCGGCAATCAGGATGCGCTCGTTCATCATCCGCCCACTTTCTTTTTTACGACTTCGACTAACACAAAAATCAAGACGACGAGACCCGCGCCCGCCGCACCCCACAAACTCGATTTGAATTTGAGCAGTTCGATTTGCGTATTGATGTTGGAAATATCTTTGGCAAGAGCTTTCAAATCTTTCCCCTGCTCATCCATCTGCATGAGTACGTGCCTCCGCCAGCTGCCCCAGCCTTCCGCGTCGTTTGATGAATCCAGCATTCGTACAACCTCCTGCCTAGCCCGCGAGAACTTGAGGAGGGCGCGGCGGCTCGAATAATTCACGAAGCGCAGCGATGTCCGATTCAAGTTTGAGTGGTGAGAATGCCGCGACGACGGTGCGCGCGTTGAGATAAGTTGCGACGCGGCTCGTAATCGCTTGCAGTACACTCAGGATTTGCGCGAGGCGTGTTGATGCGGCTGAGTTGGAAACGACAAACACGCCTTGCGCTTGGAGTCGTGAAAGTAGCGTAACGACGGTTTCGGTCAGATTCGCACCAAGCCTCGCCTTCGATTCCTTGTCGAGTTTCGTAGTTGATTGAAGACTCGCGTTAAAGCTTTGAACAGCGAGGTTTATTTCCTCGAATCCCGATTGTACGCGCGCCACCTGCTCGGTCGGAATCAGATTGCTGATTGACGAAACGAGAAGCGGCGCGGTCGAAAGCACGACGGTGATATTTGCTGAAGCTTCCTGCGCGCGAGCGAGAGAGTTATCGGAACAGGCGGTGAGTGGAAGCACGAACAAGATACTGATGAGGGCTACGGCGAGCAGCCTTGAGCGTAGAAGCGTTTTCATTGTTTTCCTTTGAAGTCGTAAGGGTTGGTTTTCGGAGTGGGGGTAAGAATCGTTTTTACGTCTTCCCACACTTCGCGGCGAATGAGAGCGGACGGAGTATTAGGCGGAGCGGTGAGTGCGACGTTGTAGAGTTTGCGACTGATCCACGCCTCGATAGCTTTCCATGCGAGCGGCAGGATGAGCATCAAAGCACCGACGATGTACAACACCACACTGCTTTCCATTACCTTGTCGAAAAGTTCCTGTGGGATAACGCTGCGGCGCACGAGTTCTAAGCCAATGGAAAACATGACCCAGCGAACGAGCGCGGCTAAGACCTGCCTGAAAATAGCCATACACTTCCTTTACAACGAAAATGATTGATAGCCTGTGCCGGACATGATGCGAAGAACTTGGCGACGATTGTTTTTATTGCCCGCCCGAATACCGGCGTGAATCCACGCGGGTTCGTAAATCACGGTTTTGCTTCCGACGACTGGGCTTTTCACCATGCCGCCAAACTCTAAAATTATCTGGTCAAAATCACAGTTCGCTTTGACCCATCGGGCGAAATCCATCTTCCTCACCTTCAGCGGCACAACATCAGCGGCGCACCCGAACTTGTGCGCGCTCGTCGGACTCCCCCCCACTGCGGCATTGAGCGCGGGGGAGCGGTAACCGGAATTGATGTGAAGTGCGCCAACTGCGGCACGGGCGGGTTCGAGAATTGAGACGCAGAGCAGTTCGAGATTGCGAATCACCGTCGCGCTCGGTTCGTTGCGGATGTTCTGCCGGGCGGCGGTTTCACTCGCAACCATCTCCGCTAACGAGAAGTGCGCTGTGAGGCGCGGAACCTGAATGTTGGATTTATCGACCTCGCTCATATTTCCGAGTGTATGGAAACGGGCGACGTTTTGATTTCTACGTTATTTTTGCAGGTTTGTTTGTGGAGATTTCAGATACTGCAGCGCAGATGATTTTGCGAAGCGTCTTTACTTGTGAAAGATTGTGATGCCTACCAAGTACTTCCAACAGGTCTTTAGCTTCACGATCAATTTTAACCGGAGTAAATGGGGCGCGATTCCTGCGTTTAGAAAATTCAATTCTTCTTGTTGCTTGTTTAGCACAGTCAACATCGCAGTAATGGTTAGCACTCCGTTTGGCGTGTGAAGCCAACTTCCTAAAAGTCTTTCCACACGTCCCGCACGTGACATCAACCCGCCAACCTGTTCGCCTGCACTCAAGTGAACAGTAAAACTTTAACCCGCGAGCGGTATATGTCCTGACCACGTGCGGGAGGGTGACGATTGTTTTGCTACAAGTAGCGCAGTGAACTTCTACTGGTGTCGATTTCCTGCCCATCATTTTCCTCCGATTTCAGCAATGATTCTTTGCGAGAGCCTTTATTTATGTGGGTTTGAACGCTTGTTGATGATTGAAAATAACCGTCTAAAGCTGGGGAATGAGTGAGGTGGAGCGTTACCCTCACTTTTCCTATGTCGGGGAAGAACCTACTTTTATTTGATTATTCCAACAATGCGTAAGGCTTCCTCTATCGTGCGTGCGACGGCGATTTGACCGTTCCACACCTGGTGAAACTCTTTTTGATATTTGTTGAGTTTGCCATCCGTGGTCTTGATTTCGATAAGGCGCGACTGTTTGAATTTCTTCGCGCAACACGGGCACGGCATAGAGCCGCCAACGATGATGTCAGGAAAGCCACAGCCTACATCGGTAAGGGCAGAGACGATTTCGGCTTGGTTTGAATCAACGCGGCTGGGCATGAAGCAAGGATATTCAGAATGGCGGGGTTATGTGTTTTTAGTGGAGATTAGGCAGAAACTCTGACGAACGCCTTGCGAACCAGCTCTAAGACGCGCGCCCAACCCATGCGCCTTGCCACCTGTTCTCCATCTATCACAACGCGGTAACAATCCACGCGCCCGCTCCGGTACAAATTGATTTCGTGGTGTGTCATCTCGCCGAAATCATAACTCTCGACTATGATACGCCGCCGCAATTCCGGCAGGTTTAAGGGATAGTCAGGTGCGGGGGATTCAAGGCGGGCGCGCTCTTTCGCCTCACGCGCCCGCGCAAGTGATTCGTTGTATCTTCGGCTACCGTGAAGTCGTTTGCGATACGCCATTTAACCTTGCACGCTCGGTATAATTAGTAGTTCGGCGTTTTCTTCCTCCCGACGCAAACGATCAATCAACGGCGTCGGGTCTTTCAATTCTTCCGGCAAAGGCGGGAAGGTTTCGCCTTTTTCGGCTATGTGTTGTTCTCGCAACGCAACTTCTCTTTCGGTTGTCGGGATTAGCCACCCCATTGAGATTAGGGCATCGTAAATATCGGCATCTGTGATTTTGTTGCTCATATCAGTAATACGCAGAAGCGTGACAAATCGAAGGGCAACGCCGAACAAGTCCATGAAGCTGACTTTTGATTCGCTTCGCTCTCAAAAGCAGCTTATGTCCAGCGTTCGGCGGGGTGCATGTAGTTAATCGTAAAGACCAAATTCAGGATTGCGTCGGTCACAGTAGCCACAACCTAAATCGCTGAAGTCGTAGATGTCCTTGCCGCAATGAGAACAGCATTCCAGCTCTTGCGGTTCATCCCACGGAGCGCAACCATCTGGGAAAAAGAGGTCGCATTTTTGGCAGCGTGTTCCGTAGTATTCATCTTTCCATTCGTGGTTGAAGTCGGGGCAAGGTTCATCGCTCCGCGCGGCTAAGTTGTCCGTTTCGGTTCTGCCGAACAAGTCCTTGCAGCGAACGGCGGGGGGCGTGCTTTTCATGGTGCTTTATCCTTTCCACGCGGCTCTATTCGCCGCCGTCGCTGAAGTCCGGCGTTGTGTTGCTATCGCTTGCCTTCACGTTCAGTCTTGATGTGCTGAACATCGTCGTAAGATTCGCGCCAACATCCGCGCCTGTGCCAATCTGCTTCGACGTTTTGCGCGAGCAGGTCAAACTCGTTAGCGAAAACCCAGAACGCTGCGCCGCATTGCCGCGACAAATGTTTTTCGCGCGCAATCCTAATCGCGCCCTCATCGTCAACGAACATAATTTCTGCGGGCAGGTCGAGCGGGTCAGAGGACTTTAGGAGCAACCCCTCAAACACCCGCCATTCGTTTGATGAATAAGTGCGTGACGTATAGATACTTGTATGAATAAAAACGGCTCTCATAATCTAACCCCGCAACACAACAAGTCCTTGCAGCGAACTCGCATTACGCTTTGCTTCATGCTTCGTCGCTGAAGTCCAGCGTTCGGCGGCTATTTCGCTACTAACAATCCTCTCGCGGCGAGCGCGTCCATCGCCTCTAAACCGCCGTAAGGATACTTGGAAGCCGCTGTCCTTGCGCGTGTAGACAGCTCTCTAGCGCGCGCTTTCGCGTGCAGTTGCCACAACTCGCTGGCAAGCGCGTCAGCCGTCATTTCAAGGGCGAGTTGCTTTTCCGTATCAGGGAGTTCGGATGCCATGATTTCTTCAATTTGGCGTCCGTAGTCGTTAAGGTTCATCGTCGTTTTCCTCTCCGCCCCGCCCCCGAACAAGTCGCTGAACGCGAGGCGCGATAGCTGCAATTTCATCATGCGTGGCGCGGCAGAGGTTGTCTCCTTCCGCGCGCCCGCGTTAGCTCAAGCGTTAGACTCCTATCGCCTTACGAATCTCCGCACGAGCTTCGTCTGCCGCGTGT
>JANDLT010000052.1 GCA_024330265.1 Pyrinomonadaceae bacterium MAG19_C2-C3
GCGCTTACGATGAGCGGCGCATCCTCTTCGACCTCGGACAGGCGGCGCGCGGTGTAACGAACACCAATCAGATTTATGATTTCGTCGTCAGAGAAATCGCCGCTGCTTTGCGCGCGACGAATGTTTCCGTCTTCGTGCGCGATGACACGACGGGCGATTATGTGTGCCGCGTCTCATCTGAAAAGTTGGAGGCTCATCACGGAGCGGCAACGCCGGCTGCTGACAGACTGACGCTGAAGACGAATGCTTTGATCGTGAAACGTCTGCACGGTTTGACCGCCCCGTTGGGACTTTCGCCCGCCGACTTGGAAACGTGGCGTCGCGGCGTCGCCTCGTTTTCGGTAAAGAGCAGAACGGAACGCGAGCGCGAATGTGCGACTCTGAATGCAGTTGATGCGCGCTTGGTTCTCGGCATCACGATTCACGACCGACTCGTCGGCATCCTCTCGCTCGGTGTGCGTCAAAATTCAAGAAGCTACTCCGCCGAAGACAAGCGGATGCTGATGTCGGTGGCGGGTCAACTGGCATTCATCATCGAGAACGCAAAACTCACCGAGCGCATGGTCGCGGAGGAAGGGTTGCGGCGTGAACTCGCGCTCGCGCGGGAAGTGCAGCAACGGCTTCTCCCCGAAGCCGCGCCGCACGCGGAGACATTTGAGTTGGCGGCTTTCTGTCAACCGGCACGCGCGGTCGGCGGCGATTACTACGACTTCCTCACGCTCGACGATAACAAACTCGGCATCGCCATCGCGGACGTTGCCGGTAAAGGCATCTCGGCGGCACTCCTGATGTCGAGCGTGCAAGCCTCTTTGCGTAGTCAAGCGATGAATCATCGGGCGTGTGATGATGACGACGGGCGTTCGCTCTCTGACTTGGTTTCGCGTATGAATCACCTGATGCATCGCTCTACGGGAGCGGCGAGTTATGTGACGTTTTTCTACGCGCAATTCGATGAGCGAATGCGAATGCTCACCTACGTCAACGCCGGACACAACCCGCCGATGCTCGTCAGAGCGAAGACCTCTCACGCGCGGCGCGCGGGCGGCGGACTGCACGCACGCTCCAACCGCAAAGCGCATCCGTCGGTCGCGGCAAACAGGATGAGTGCCGCGCGTGAAACCGTGTACGGCGAGGGAGTGGCGGTCTTAGAAGCGGAGATAACCGGAAGCGATTTGACGAACGACATCAACTTCCATGAACATTCATTCGAGGTCAGAGAACTCACAACGGGCGGTGCGGTACTCGGCTTCTTCGACGATTGTCACTACGAGCAAGAAACTTTACAGATGGAGAGCGGCGACCTGCTCGTCCTCTTCACCGACGGCTTAACCGAATCGCTCGACCGCGAAGGCAATGAGTTCGGTGAGGGAAGACTGCGTGACACGCTCACCGCCTGCGCGCATCTGTCGGCGGATGAAGCGCGCGATGCGGTCGTGCATCAAGTGCGCGAATGGTCGGCGGGCGCGGCGCAGCATGACGACTTGACGTTCGTCGTGATGAAAGTCGCATGAAACATCTATTTCAAGTGAGGTGATATATGACGACGCTCTGGCAAGACATCAAGTACGGCGCGCGGATGCTGCTAAAAACTCCCGGATTCACATTGGTCGCGGTGTTCGCGCTGGCATTGGGAATCGGCGCGAACACGGCAATCTTTTCGGTCGTCAACGGCGTGTTGTTGAAGCCTCTGCCGTTCGTCGAACCCGAACGGATTACGCGGTTCTACAACGCGACGACGAACGAACCGGCTTCGATAGCGTATCCTGATTTTCAGGACTACGCGAACCGCGCGCAGAGTTTGCAGCACGTCGCCGGTTACTTAATGACGGGGACGATTCTGCGGGGCGGCGACGAGCCGGAGCGCGTGCGCGGCGCAAACGTTTCGGCAAGCCTCTTTCCGATGTTGGGCGTGAATGCCGCGCTCGGTCGCGTGTTCACTGCCGAAGAAGACAGAGACGGTGCGCCGTCCGTCATAGTCATCAGCCACGAATTATGGCAGCGACGCTTCGGCGGCGACGCGGGTGTTATCGGGCAGCAGATTCCGCTCGGCGCAAACCCTAAAACTGTAATCGGCGTGATGCCGCCGAACTTCAAGTTCCCGGTGGCGACGACTTTCCCGACGGAATACTGGTTGCCGCTTTCCGAATCGCCGTCCGTGAAGCAACAGGCAGCGCGACGCGGCTCGATTTTCCTCGACGTGGTGGCGAGCCTCAAGCCGGGCGTGAGCGTTGAGGGAGCGAACGCCGAACTCGACACGATTGCGCGCACGCTTGAAGCGCAGTATCCGAACACGAACACGGGCAGGCGCGTGCGACTCGTCAAGCTACATGAATCGCTTGTCAGCGACATCAAGCCCGCGCTGCTGGTGTTGTTAGGCGCGGTCGGTCTCGTGCTGTTGATTGCGTGCGCGAACGTGGCGAATCTTCTTCTCGCGCGTGCGGCGGCGCGTGGAAAGGAGATTGCGGTGCGGACGGCTCTGGGAGCGAGTCGCGGGCGCATCGTGCGGCAGTTGTTGACAGAGAGTTTGTTGCTCGCGCTGACGGGCGGCGGACTCGGCTTGTTGCTTGCCGTGTGGGGCATTGATTTACTCGTCGCGGCAAGTCCGGCGGGCGTGCCGCGCTTGCAGGATGTGCGGCTCGATATGAGCGTACTGCTGTTCACGTTCGGCATCTCGACCTTGACGGGCGTGCTGTTCGGACTTGCGCCCGCCTTGCAAGCCTCGAAGTTGGATTTGAATCACGCGCTCAAAGAAGGCGGGCGCGGTTCGACCGAAGGCGGGCGGGGCAGTCGCGTGAGAAGCGTGCTGGTCGTCACTGAAGTCGCGCTCTCGCTCGTGCTGCTCGTCGGCGCGGGACTGCTCATCAAAAGTTTTTACGCGCTGCTCAACACCGATCCGGGTTACGCGACCGACCGCGTGTTGACGATGACCCTGCCGCTCTCGACCACGAAATATCCGCAACCGGAAGACCGCGCGCAATTCTTCCAACAAGTCTTACGAAGCGTGAATGAACTGCCCGGTGTCGAAGCCGCAGGCGCGACGGCACAGTTGCCGCTTGGCGGCAGCGAAAACATTTCCTCCTTCAATATCGAAGGTCGCCCACCCGCCGCGCCCGGCTCGACACCGACTGCCGGAGACCAGACGGTTACTCCCGATTACTTTCGCGCGATGAACATTCCGCTATTGAAAGGTCGCACCTTCACCGAACAGGATACGAACGCCGCGCCGCCCGTCCTCATCGTCAACGAGACATTCGCGCGTCGTCATTTTCCGAACGACGACCCCGTAGGCAAGCGCATCATCCCCGATAGCGAAACGGGAAGCGTGCCGCCACGCGAGATTATCGGAGTCGTCGGCGATGCGCGTCATCAAGATTTGAGCAGCATTCCATATGCGGATGCCTATAGTCCTTACGCGCAAAATTCTCGCGCGACGATGCACATAGTCGTGCGCGCAAAGACCGCCGACCCGAACGAAGTCGCGCCCGCCGTCCGCGCCGCAATCAAGGAACTCAACGGAGATCAACTCATCTGGCAGACGCGGACGATGAACGAACTCGTGGCGGGCAACGTCGCGCCGCGTCGTTTCAACATGATTCTGCTCGGCGTCTTCGCGGCGGTCGCGCTCATGCTCGCCGCCGTCGGCATCTTCGGCGTGATGAATTACGTCGTCACACAGCGCACGCATGAAATCGGCATCCGTATCGCTCTCGGCGCGCAGACGACGGATGTGCTGCGTTTAATCGTCGCGCAGGGCATGATGCTCGCACTCATCGGAGTCGGCTTAGGGTTGGCTGGTTCGTTCGCGGCATCGCGCGTGTTGAGAACTCTGTTGTACGGCGTCTCGGCAACAGACCCGATGACTTTTATCGGCGTGTCGGTGTTACTGGCAGTCGTCGCGTTGCTGGCTTGCTACATTCCCGCCCGACGCGCGATGAAAGTTGATCCGATGATTGCGCTCAGGTACGAGTAAGGTGAGATTACGATTGCTGCGTTTGCAACCATTCGTCGAAAGCGAGGATTGTGTTCAACTCGCCGTCTTCGCGCAGGCGTGTGAGAAGTTCCGTGAGATGGTCGGCGGTGAGCATCGGCAACGCTTGGCTCGCGGTCGTCAACACATATTCATCCCCCGTGAGCAGATGAATCCGCAGTTGTTCGCCATCGTAACGCCAGATTTCGGAGATGCCGAGCGCGGCGTAGATCGGAAACTTGGAGATGGAGCCATGATGTATATCAATCTCGACGGCGATGTCGGGCGGCGGGTCAACACCGAAGTCAAGGTGCATACGGTTGCCGATGAGGTCTGCGCTCTGCACGTAGAAGCAGGCATCGGGTTCAAGCCCTTTGCGCCGCTTCTCCTTTCTCATCGTCGGCGCGCCGAAGAAGCGCATGTTGATGCGAAGACGAAGTCTGAGCGCATTGAGAAGGCTTCCGATGAACCATGCGTAGTTTTCGTGTTCGGATGAAGTGACCATGATTTGTAATGTCCCGTCGCAGTAACTGAGGCGCACACTTCTGGTCTCGCCGATCTGTTCGAGCAGTTCTTCGTATTCGTCCCAACTGATGTCGGGAAGGACGACGAGGCTACCGGCGGGAAGATTCTCGACGACTGCATACAGGTTCAAAGTTTGAGTAATCATAAAGTTTTCGCCTGATTCTATGAAGGTAAGTAATCGTGATTGTAGCGGCTGTGCGGATGAGCCGCAATCGTGATTGAGATAATAGAGATGATGCCGCGCATTCTTATCGCCGATGACGACCCGGATATACTCGAAGCCTTGCGCCTGTTGCTCAAGGGCGAAGGCTTCGAGACGGAAGCCGTGACGCAACCGGCGGACGTGCTGAAAACAATCACCAAGAAGGATTACAGCGTCGCGCTGATTGACCTCAACTACGCACGCGACACTACTTCGGGGCGTGAAGGATTGGATTTACTCGCCAGCATCAACGCCCTCGATGCGACGCTGCCCGTCGTCGTGATGACGGCGTGGGGAACGGTCGAACTCGCGGTCGAAGCTTTGCGGCGCGGCGCGAAAGACTTCATTCAGAAGCCGTGGGACAATCAACGTCTGCTCACGATTTTAACCACCCAAATCGAACTCTCACAGGCGTTGCGAAAAGGCGCGCGACTCGAAGCCGAGAACCGCGTGCTACGCGATGATTCGGTGGGCAAGTTGCCGCTCCTCATCGCCGAATCACCCGCGATGCAGCCCGTGCTTGAACTCATCCGCCGCATCGCGCCTTCGGACGCAAACGTGCTTATCACGGGCAAGAATGGGACGGGCAAAGAAGTGGTTGCGCGCTCGCTTCACGCGCTTTCGGAGCGTGCGAAACACGCGCTCGTCACGGTCAACGCCGGTGCGTTAGCCGAAGGCACGTTCGAGAGTGAATTGTTCGGACACGTCAAAGGCGCGTTCACAGATGCGCGTGCGGATCGAGTCGGGCGTTTCGAGTTGGCGGACGGCGGCACGCTCTTCTTGGATGAGATTGCGAACGTCCCTATCAACCTCCAACCGAAATTGCTGCGGGTACTTGAGACGGGAGAATTTGAACCCGTCGGTTCTTCGCACACGCGGCGCGTCAACGTGCGCGTGCTTTCGGCGACGAACGCCGAGCTTGACGAAGAAGTGAAGCAGGGACGCTTTCGTCAAGATTTACTGTTTCGATTAAACACCGTCGAGATACATCTCCCATCTTTAAGCGAACGACCCGAAGACGTGCAGCCACTCGCCGAACATTTTTTGGGTTTATACACGAGGCGTTATCGTAAAGACATTACGGGATTCGACCCGACGGCACTTCGCACGCTCTGCGCACATCCGTTTCCCGGCAACGTCCGCGAATTGGATCATGTCGTCGAGCGCGCGGTATTGATGGCACGCGGGGATGTGATACAAACCGCCGATCTTTGTTTGCCAACGACAATGCGCGAAACAACCGTGCGCATTGATGAGATGAGTTTGGAAGAAGTCGAACGGTTGCTGATTCAGAAGGCTCTCGCACGTGCCGGAGGCAACGTCAACGTCGCGGCAGAGTCTTTGGGATTAAGTCGGAGCGCGCTCTATCGCCGCATCGGGAAGTATGAACTGTGAATAGTGGATAACGGATAGTGGATAGTGGATAGTGAAGAACCTGTCTTAAACTATCCACTATCCACTATCCGTTATCCACTGCTACTCATGAAGAGACACCGCAGAAGTTTAAGCCACGAGCGTCGGGTTCTCGTGATGGCACTCGCCGCCGGTTTTCCGGCGATGGTCGTCGCGCTCGTTCTGTTGTGGATGGGCGGCTACTCCGCGAAAGTCTATTGGACGCTCACCGCCTTCATCTTCGGTTGCTGGATCGGTTTCTCTTTCGCGCTGCAAACTCGCGTTGTGCGTCCGCTGCAAACTCTCGCCAATCTTATCGCCGCGTTGCGTGAAGGCGATTATTCGATTCGTGCGCGCGGGGCTGGCAACGCGGACGCGCTCGCAGAAGTGATGAGCGAGATAAATGCTTTGAGCGAGATGTTGCGCGCTCAGCGCACGGGCGCGATGGAGGCGACGGCATTGCTTCGTACTGTAATGGCGGAGATTGATGTCGCCGTCTTCGCGTTCGACGATGCGGACAAGTTGCGTCTCGTCAACCGCGCGGGTGAGAGACTGCTCGCGCAACCCGTCGAACGGCTCATCGGACGCACCGCCGCCGAGTTGCACTTGAGCGAACCTTTACGGCTTATCGCCGGAACAAACGGCACTAACGGTGACGCGCCGCACACGTTTCAGCAAACCTTTCCCGGCAACACCAATGCGCGTTGGGGAGTGCGCCGTACCAGTTTCCGGCAACACGGTCGCCCGCACACGCTGGTCGTCTTTGCCGATTTGAGCCGCCCTCTGCGCGAAGAAGAGGCGAAGGCGTGGCAGCGTCTCGTGCGCGTCTTGGGTCACGAACTCAACAACTCGCTTGCGCCGATTAAATCAATCGCCGGAAGTCTGACCTCGCTCGTCGTGCGCGAGCCGCGCCCCGCCGATTGGCAGGAGGATGTCGAGCGGGGCTTGAACATCGTCGCATCGCGTGCCGAATCTCTCAGCCGTTTTATGTCGTCTTACGCACGCCTCGCACGCTTGCCCGCGCCGCAGTTCAAACCCGTTGATGTCGCCTCGATAGTGCGGCGGGTCGTCGAATTAGAGAGACACGCGCACGTTGAACTCATCAGCGGCGCACACGTCACGATTCAAGCCGACGCCGACCAACTCGAACAACTGCTCATTAACATCCTACGCAACGCCGTTGACGCGGCGACCGCGAACGGCGGCGGCGTGCGCGTCGGTTGGAATGTGAACGGCACACACGTTTCAATATGGATTGAAGATGAAGGTTTGGGCATCGCCAACCCGACGAATTTATTCGTCCCGTTCTTCACCACCAAGCCGCACGGTTCAGGCATCGGACTCGTCCTCTCACGCCAAATCGCCGAAGCGCACGGCGGCACGCTCACGTTAGAGAACCGCGAAGATAGAAGCGGCTGCGTCGCGCGTCTCCGTCTGCCGATATAAGTGATAACGAATAACGGATAGTAGATAGTTGAAAAACATCCTACTTCACTATCCACTATCCACTATCCGCTATTCGTAGTTTCGATTTTGGGATTAAAGCGTCCCGAAAATGAAACCCGCATTGCGCCTCATTCGCATACGCCATAAAGATTGCCCGCCACTTTCATCAATTTATCGCTTTTCAGAAGTGGCACAAGTCTTTCTAAGTGAAAGCATGAAACGGTCGAATGCGGTTTGGTTGTGCTTGGAGAATTGCCGATGAAAACATTGTTGCAAGATGTGCGTTACGGGATGCGTATGCTGTGGAAGGCGCGCGGCTTCACCTTCGTCGCGGTGCTTTCGCTCGCTTTGGGCATCGGCGCGAACACAACGATTTTTAGTATGGTGAACGGTTTGCTCGTGCGTCCGTTGCCTTATAAAGAGGCTGAACGCCTCGTCATCATCGCGGAGACGAAGCCGAAGCAGGGCATCGAAGAGACCTCGCTTTCGTTTCCCAACGTCACCGATTTCAAGAATCAAAGTCGGAGTTTTGAATCCGTCGCAGCTTTTCATCGTCGTCATTTCAATCTTGCCGGAGAGAACGAACCGGAGCGCGTTCAAGGGTTGAGTACCTCCGCGAATCTGTTCGCCACGCTCGGCGTCGCGCCCGCCGTCGGACGCGATTTTCTACCGGAAGAAGACCGACCCGGCGCGCCGCCCGTCGTCATCATCAGCGATAACCTGTGGCGGTATCGCCTCGGTTCAGGGCGCGACGTTATCGGAAAAACCTTGCGGCTTAACGGCGAGAATCACACGGTTGTGGGCGTGATGCCCCTAGGGTTTAAGTTTCCCGAATGGGCGGAGGTGTGGACGCCGCTCGCGTTGAGTGTGGATGAAAAGGAGCGCGGCAGCCATTACCTCAATTGCATCGCGCGGCTTAAACCGGATGTGAGTATCGAAGCGGCTGAAGCGGAATTGTCGTCAATCGCACGCAATCTCGAAAACCAGTACCCGGAGACGAACGCGGGGCGCGGCGCGATGATTCAACCGTTGCGTGAAGACCTCATCGGAAACGAACTGCGCGTCGTGCTTGCGTTGCTGCTCGGCGCGGTCGGATTTGTGCTGCTTATCGCGTGCGCCAACATCGCCAATTTGCTGCTCGCGCGTGCCGGAGCGCGTGGCAAAGAGTTTGCGATTCGCACGGCTCTGGGAGCGAGTCGCGGACGCATCATCCGGCAGCTGCTGACGGAGAGCGTGTTGGTGTCAATCATGGGCGGCGCGCTCGGAGTTCTCGTCGCGGTGTGGAGTATTGATTTGCTGGTCGCGCAAATTCCCGAACAGCTTCCGTTCTGGATGAGCTTCAACATAGATGCGCGTGTCCTCGCGTTCACGTTTTTCGTGTCGGTTGTGACGGGGATACTGTTCGGCTTGGCTCCGGCGTTGCAAGTCTCTAAGCCCGACCTTCAAGCGACGCTCAAGGAAGGCGGCAGAAGTTCGACCGAAGGCATAAAGCATAACCGTCTGCGTAGTCTGCTCGTCATCTCCGAAGTCGCGCTCGCGCTCGTGTTGCTCATCGGCGCGTCGCTGATGGTGCGAAGTTTTCTTCAACTTCAAAAGGTTGAGCCGGGCTTCGATTCGCGCGGTGTGCTAACGATGCAACTCTGGGTGCAAGGGGCGCAGTACAAGGAAGAAAAGCAACAGACCTCTTTTTACGCAAGGGTGATTGAGAGGCTCACAAATCTTCCCGGCGTGACGGCGGTAGGCGCGGTGAACGTTTTGCCGCTCAACAACGATAACTACTCATCAACCTCTTTCACAATCGAAGGGCGTGAGGTCGCGCCGGGCGACGAGCCGAGTGCCAATAACGGAATCGTTGCGGGAGAATACTTCAAAGCGATTGGCATCCCCGTGCTTAAAGGGCGCGCCTTTAACGCGCAGGATACGGAAGACGCGCCCCATGTTTGCATCGTCAACGAGACGATGGCGCGTCGGTTCTTCCCGAACGAAGAACCTATCGGCAAACGCATCAAACATGGCGACGCTTTGGCGACAATCGTCGGCGTCGTCGGCGATGTGAAACAGTATTCGTTAAGTCAAAAACCCGATGACCAGCTTTACCTTCCGCACAAACAAAACCCTTGGGCAACGATGTCGCTCGTGGCGCGCACGACGACGGGCGACCCGACGCGGTTAGCCGCCGCCGCGCGCAATGAGATTTGGGCGATAGACCGCGAACAGCCGATTTATAACGTTCGCACGATGGAGCGCGTCATCGCGGAATCCGATGCGGTCTGGCTGCAACGCCTGTGGGGATTGTTGTTCGGCGTGCTGTCCGGCGTCGCGCTGATGCTCGCCCTCATCGGCGTCTATGGCGTCATCTCCTACTCGGTCAGTCGCCGCACGCACGAAATCGGCATCCGCATGGCACTCGGCGCGCGTGGCGCGGACGTGCTGCGCCTCGTCGTCGGGCAAGGGTTAATACTGATTTTAATCGGCATCGCCGTCGGTTTGGCGGGTGCGTTCCTTATCACACAGGCACTGGCAAGTCTTCTGTTCGGTGTCACGACAACCGACCCTCTGACCTTCATCCTCGCGCCGCTCGCGCTCATCGCCGTCGCGTTGCTTGCCAGCTTCATCCCCGCGCGCCGTGCGACGAAAGTTGATCCGATGGTCGCTTTGCGGCATGAGTGATATAGATTCAAGCTGCCAAACTAAAGAGGATTTTTCATGATTAAGCTACGCAACATCGAGAAAGTTTATGACGCGGGTGGAAGCAAAACATTCGTGCTGCGCCGCATAGATTTGGACGTGAGAGAGGGCGAATTCGTCTCCATTATGGGAGCTTCCGGGTCAGGTAAGTCAACGCTTCTCGCCATTCTCGGAATGCTCGACAGCCAGTGGACGGGCGAGTATTACTTCGACGACACGGCAGTTCACAAAGCCAACCAGAAACAGCGTGCCGCGATACACAAGCAACACATCGGTTTCGTCTTCCAGAGCTATCACCTGCTCGACAGCCTCACGGTCTATGAGAACCTCGACATCCCGCTTTCCTACCGCGACATCAAGCCGAAGGAGCGCGCGGCAATCGTCGCCGACACGCTCGACCGCTTCAATATCGTCGGCAAAAAAGATTTATATCCGAATCAACTCTCCGGCGGTCAACAACAACTCGTCGCCGTCGCGCGTGCCTGTATCGCCAAACCGAAACTCATCCTCGCCGACGAACCGACAGGCAACCTTCACTCGTCCCAAGGCAAAGAGATCATGGAACTCTTCAAGCGACTCAATGCCGAAGGGACGACCATCATGCAAGTCACTCACTCCGAGCAGAACGCTGCGTACAGTGACCGCATCGTGAATTTGGCGGACGGGTGGATAGTAACCTGACAAAATGGTTGACTAAATAGCCACGACGCTGAAATGGTTCACAGCACTTCGGCGTCGTATCACATGACCAAAGTGATCAATACTCAGCGCGACATGTTCGGGCAGCAAGCAAGTATTTCAGGTAAAGTGTTGACGGACTATATGTCGCTTAGTAATATATGGCTATGTCATATATAGGCTCACACATTCTTGATCGCGAGTTAAAGAAAGGTAGTGCCGAATTATTGATTCTTTCCCTTGTTGAAGACCAGCCACGGCACGGCTACGACATCGGCAATTTGATCGAGCAGCGTTCCGAAGGCGTGCTGCGTTTCAATGTCGCCTCGCTGTACCCGTTACTGTACCGCTTGGAGAAGCGCGGTTGGATTCAGGGTCGCTGGGTGGAGAAGGCTGGTCAAAGGCGGCGGCGTTACTACCGCTTGACTCCTGAAGGCAAAAAAGTATTGGCGGCGCAACGAAATAGCTGGCGAGAGTTTGTCGAGGCGGTTAATCGCATCACAGGAATCGAACATGCCTGACTGGAAAGAAGAGATTAGAAGGCGATTGTCGGGACTGAGGCTGTCGCCAACGCGAGAAGCCGAGATCGTCGAGGAGTTGGCTCAACACCTTGATGATCGCTACGAGGGGTTGCTACTGGGTGGGGCGACAAAAGAGGAAGCCTATCAAGTAGTGC
The DNA here is from genome assembly GCA_024330265.1 of Pyrinomonadaceae bacterium MAG19_C2-C3. GTDB lineage: Bacteria > Acidobacteriota > Blastocatellia > Pyrinomonadales > Pyrinomonadaceae > JANDLT01. The sequence continues at coordinate 11,575 of JANDLT010000052.1, forward strand.
TGCTCGAATTAACTGAGGGCGATGTGTTGGTTCAGGAACTGCGGGGAGTCGAGATTTCCGTCCGACACGAATCTATTGTGTTAGGGGAACGAAGGAGAATGAGTATGTCGGAAGACTTTTGGCAAGACTTACGTTACGGTCTGCGGATGCTGGTGAAGAACCCCGGTTTCACCGTTGTTGCCGTGATTGCTTTGGCGTTAGGGATCGGCGCGAATAGCGCGATCTTTAGTGTGGTCAACACAGTCCTGCTACGCCCCTTGCCTTATAAAGACCCCGACCGGCTCGTGATGGTTTGGGAGGACAACACTAGAAGTGGTTTCCCGCGCGATACACCTGCGGCGGCTAACTACGTTGACTGGCGCGACCAGAATCAAGTCTTTGAAGGTATGGCAGCAATTGCCGATCAAAGCTTTAACCTGACGGGTATCGGCGAGCCGGAAAGAATTGAAGGCAAGCGCGTCTCGGCTAACCTCTTTCCCTTGCTGGGCGTCGAGCCGCAATTGGGTCGCGCATTCTTGCCTGAAGAAGATCAACCCGGCGGGGGTCGTGTGGTTCTCCTGAGCCACGGTTTGTGGCAACGTCGGTTCGGCTCTGACGCGAACATTACGGGGAAGCCTCTTTCCTTGAATGGCGAAATCTATACGGTCGTCGGAGTCATGTCACCTGATTTTCAGTTTCCAAGCCGTGAGGATGAGCTGTGGGTTCCCATCGCCTTCACCTCCCAGGAAGCCGCCAGTCGCGGAAGGCACTACCTAAAGGTCATTGCGCGCACAAAGCAGGGTGTCACCCTGCAACAAGCGCAGGCGGAAATGAACACCATCGCCGCTCGCCTCGGGCAGCAGTATCCTGACCAAAATACCGATCTGGGAGCGACAGTCACTTCGCTGCATGATCACGTTGTGGGCGACATTAAACCGGCTCTCCTCATATTGTTGGGTGCAGTCGGGCTTGTCCTACTTATAGCCTGCGCCAATGTCGCCAACCTGCTGCTCGCGCGAGCCGCAGTGCGACAAAAAGAGATCGCCGTCCGTATCGCACTCGGCGCGAGCCGTCTGCGTTTAATCCGGCAATTTCTGACGGAAAGCATTTTACTTTCCGTACTTGGCGGCGTGGTCGGATTGTTGCTATCCCTGTGGGGAGTCAAGCTACTGAAAGCTTTCATCCCGGAGAACATTTCTCAAGTTCAGTCCGTTACGGTTGATGCCAAAGTATTGTTATTCACCCTTCTGGTTTCGTTGCTGACAGGACTGATCTTCGGTTTAGCCCCGATCACGCAAGCATCAAACTTCAATCTTAATGAGACGCTGAAAGAAGGCGGCAGGGACTCCGCGACGGGAAGTCGTGGTAATCGCATTCGCGGACTGCTTGTCGTCACGGAGGTCGCAATTTCACTAATCCTTCTGATCGGTGCCGGACTGTTGATTAACAGCTTCCTTCGTCTTCGCAATGTTGATACGGGATTCCGCGCCGACAACCTGTTGACGATGAGGATCGTACTTCCAACGCTGAAGTATCCCGACCAGACGCGACGCACAGCTTTCTATACTGAACTGGTAAGTCGTATTGAAAATCTGCCGGGCGTCCAAACTGCAGCCGTCACTAACTGGATACCTTTAGTTCAACAGGGTGATTCTCAGGGGATCAGCATCGAGGGTCGCCCAGATCCCGGACCCGGCAAAAATCCCGTTGTGGTGACAAGAGTCGTCAGCCCCGACTACTTCAGTACGATGGGCATTCAGTTGTTGCAGGGGCGACAGTTCGGCGACCAAGACAGAGTTGATTCGCCGCGTGTGATTGTCGTGAGCCAAGAAATGGCACGACGGTACTGGCAGGGTGAAGACCCTTTGGGCAAGCGCATCAAAACAGGTGGAGCTAATTCCCCAAATCCGTGGATGGAGATTGTCGGAGTGACGAAAGACGTTCGGCAGGTCAAGCTTGACGCCGACCCGAAGCCACAGATGTATGTGCCATACACGCAGCCTGTATTTTTCCAGCCGAGCCACCTTGTCGTAAGGACAGATGTCGAGCCGCGAAGTTTAGCGGCGACGGTGCGTAAGACTGTGTGGGAGATTGATAAAGACCAGCCGGTTTCTAACATCAGTACGATGGAAGATGTACTCTCCGAATCAATCGCGCGTCAGCGTTTCAGTATGCTGTTGCTCGGAATCTTTGCCGCCGTGGCACTGGTCTTGGCGGCTGTGGGAATTTACGGCGTGATGAGCTATTCAATTACACAGCGCACGCATGAGATCGGCATCCGCATGGCACTCGGCGCGCAAGCGAGCGACGTGCTGAAGTTGGCGATTGGAGGAGGGTTGAAGCTCGTTTTTATCGGGGTGGCGATAGGACTCGCTTTGTCCTTCGTTCTAACTCGTCTGATGTCGAGCTTGCTTTTCGGCGTGACTGCGACTGACCCGCTGACATTTGTGGCGGTCTCTCTTTCGCTCATCGTCGTCGCGCTCGCGGCGTGCTTCGTTCCGGCACGCCGTGCCACCAAGGTTGATCCTTTGATTGCACTGCGCTACGAATAGCTGTGCTTCTCTTAAAGACTCGCAAGAGCGCGAGTTCTACATCCGTCAGACCATCGAGCATGGCTGGGGCCGCAATGTGCTTGTGCTGCAAATCGAAAGTAATCTTTACCATCGGCAAGGCAAAGCGACGACCAACTTTGCGCGAGTGCTACCCGCGCCGCAATCCGACCTCGCGCAACAACTACTCAAAGACCCGTTCAACTTTGACTTCCTGACGCTCGGACACGAAGCACATGAACGCGATTTGGAAAAAGGTTCGACCCAATGCCGCGTCTGAAATTCGCGGTGTTCGACTTTCACCGACGCGCAAACGTGCGTCTCCATCGGCGTCAAATGCGCGCAATCGTCCCAGTATTCATGTTTCTACCCGAAGCGCGGGGCTTCGCTTGAACTCTTCTCATGGCATTGGAATATGCAGACTTCGCGTGAATTTAGATTTCTACTTGCACCACGGGCTAATAATCACTTGCTTTCAAGTTGATTTGTATTCCAGCCGAGACGCACGCGCACAAGCAAATCATTCAACGCCCCATTGCTACGCGGTTCATCGGGCAGGTGAGTTGCTTCATGCGCGGTTTGCAGTTCATCGCACAGGCGTTCGTATTCGCTTTTGTAAAATGCGATGTCCGCATTTGGCAGTGTCTCTTTCTCCGCGCCCGTTTGTTTGCGCCCGATAAGTTCCGTGATGTAAGACAGATTAAAATTCTCGTTAAGCGTTGCGAGATTCGCTTCGACCTCACCCGTTCGCATCAGGTGAATACCCGTGAGAAGCACCCGAAACAGGTAAAGCAAAGGTTTGACACGCGGCGGATTTTCTTTCTCAAACAACTTCCATTGCGTGTGCGCGAAACCGAAATAATGATGGCTGTGATGGCGCGTGATTAACCCTCGCGCAATCCGTTTCAACTCGTCATGCTCCGGTGTCGTGTGAAGCACAAGGGGCGAGAGAAGTTGTTCGAGAACGTAACCGTTTTTCTTCAAGAGCAAGTTAAAGAACTTCGTCGCATCGTGCGTCACAACATCCAACTCGCGCCCATCGCGCAACCGGTTTGATTGGATCGTTTCGCGCGTGCCGTACAAGCCGACGACATCGCGCAGAGGTAAAACGTGAACGCCGCGCACATCGAAATCGGAATCCGCGGAAGCGAAGCCGTAAAGATGCGCCCCGCTTATCGTCGCAAACAGCAACGGAAACTCTTGCCGCGCAATCTCCCCACGCAGCAACGCGGCATCCTCTTCTGAAATCACATCGCTTAACATTGCTTCATCCACTCAGTAATTTAATCCTTTATCTGTACCTCATTCGTTAAACGCTTTTCCGCATAGTTCTCGCTCGCCGCAATGCTTCTGGCTTTGATTAGAAACTCGTTGACTCCGGCATAATCGGGTCTTTCCGGTAATTTTGTTTTAATCAACCACGCATCAAAACTTTCGTGCAAAGCCAAACGCCATTCGTTGACTTCGCGCCACTGAACTTCACCACGTTTTATCGCCAACAAACGCTCACGATGCTCGCCGACTTCAACCCGCATCGTCCCGTCGCGCAACACGGAAACGCCGCTTATCAATAAGCGAATCAGGTGCATCGCATGTTTCCATTTAATGCTTCCGGTGCTTCGTAAATCACCCTCCAACTTCTTAAACTGCGACATCACATAACCGTTGAAAGTCTGATACACGAGTTTCGACAAGAACGCATCACGCATCGCTAACAGTTCATCGGCAATCAAGTTTTTATGTTCGACCAGCGGCGAGTAAAGACACTCCAACACATTCGGATTAGCTTTGAGCGCGAGCATCAAAAACTTGCCCAACTCCCAAAAACATTCTTCATTCGCTTTGTCTTCCAACTGTTCCGGCACGCCGTACAAAGACCATTGCAAACGTGCGGGCGGAAGGTAAATCCCGCGCCGGTCGGTGTCCGACTCATCCGTTGCCAAACCGTAAGTCCGCGAACCGATTACACAACTGTAAATCACAAATTCGTGCAAATCGTATTCGCCTAAAACCTTCGCGTGCGCCGCCGTCATATCGCGTTGCGCGTGTTTGCGAATCGAGAAACCTTCGCGCCCCAGAGCAACCACCGCATCATCGGTCAACCGCACGCGATACGAATGCTTGTCGTCCACAGGTGCTTCGACAATCACGCCAACCGCCCCGCACGGATAAACCTTGCCCTCCGCACGCACTTCCACGCGCGTCACGATTTGCGTCCCCATCGGTAAAATAAGGTTGATTGGCATGATGCTAAAGTGTCATAAACTTTGCGAAACCGGAACTGAGTTTTACGATAAAATTCGCCGCTTGATTCTCAAATTTTAACAATACAATTTTATGAAACGTACCCTTGAATGGATTACGCTAATCGTTGGAATCGGTTTTATCTTCGCGGCGTGGCAACGATGGATTGCTTTTGATTTAATCGAAACACTCGGTTTTGTCACCGGAGCAATTTGCGTTTATCTCGGCATCAAACAGAACATTTTCACTTTTCCTGTTGGTATCGCCAACAATATTTTCTTTCTCATATTGTTTAGCAGGTCACGCTTATTCGGCGACGCCGGATTGCAAGTCGTGTATATGGCACTGGCGATTCACGGTTGGTATTCGTGGCTGCGCGGCGGCGAACATCACACGAAATTAAAAGTCACACACGGTTCCTTCCGACTACTCGCGGGCGTGTTCGGAATCGCTCTTGTCGGCATGTTCGGTTTAGGTTTCGGTCTGCAAGCGGCAGGCGGTGCCGCGCCGCTGCTTGATGCTTTGACGACGATTTTGAGTTTGGTCGCGCAGTTTCTGCTTAACCGCAAAATCATCGAACACTGGTTCGTGTGGATCATCGCCGATGTGATTTATATTTACCTTTACATCACGCGCGGCTTGAACTTAACCGCACTGCTTTACTTTGTGTTCCTGTGTTTGTGCATCGCCGGATTCATCGCATGGCGAAGTTCGATGCGCGGCTCAAACACTACCCAACACGCCGCCGCATAAGATTCGTAAGTGATAAACTTACGCTTCGTTTAACAATAGGAGAAAGCACACCATGTCAACAGCACAACTTAAAACAAAACCGCTTTACACCGTCGAAGAATACTTGCGGATGGAACAAGCTTCGGAAGTGCGCCATGAATACCTCGACGGCGAAATCTTCGAGATGGCAGGCGAGTCAATCCCACACGGCGACATCACTACAAATATCGTCGCTGAACTTCGCACACAGCTAAGAGGTACGCCGTGTCGCACGTTGTCGAAAGATACGAAAGTGCAAAGCGGCTGGCTGCCGCGTCCGCGACGAATGATGAAAGGGTTGTTTTCTTACCCCGATGTCGTCATCGTCTGCGGCACACCGCGCACGCATGAAGAATATAAAGACATCCTGCTTAACCCGACGGTGATTATTGAAGTCTTGTCCGAATCAACCGAACTCTTTGATCGCACGGAGAAGTTTCGTCGCTACTGCACACATCTCGAAACCTTGACGGATTACCTTCTCGTCGCGCAAAACCAACCGCTCATAGACGGCTATCACAAAACGGATGCGGGGCGGTGGGAATGGTCGAGCGTCGAAGGTTTGGAAAGCGAAATAAATCTCGCTTCGATTAACTGTCGTTTGCAACTTGCAGATGTTTATGACCGCGTAGAGTTTCCGATTGTCGCAGATGATGATGAGACAGGTGAGGAAACTCAATATCTTGAGAGCTAGGTTCTGTTGACATAAGCAACCGCTTTTTCACTTGCCACTAGCTTTAGCTAGTGGTGAAGATTGTGATAAGGCGGCGGGCTTCAGCCAAACTTCTGATAAAGATTATCTTCCTTATGGCTTTAGCCTCAATGAGGCTAAAGCCATAAGGAAAGATTAAAAAATAGAATTCGGCTAAAGCCTGTTTTTAGGCTTCCGCTGCCCACCAGCTAAAGCTAGTGGCAACTTATAAATACGGTTCTGATGTCAACAGAACCTAGACTTACGAAAAAATCTTACGACAAAATAATTTGAAGTTTTAGATGCTAAAGGAGCATTTGCGTTGACGAAACGCGGCTTGGTTATAGGCAAGTTTTACCCACCGCATCGCGGACATAAACACTTGATTGATACGGCGCGCGCGCAAACGGACGAGTTGTGGATCATCGTCTGCGGCAAGCCGGAACACAATCCTTCGGGCGAGTTGCGCGCCGCTTGGCTGCGCGAGATTCACCCTGACGTTCATGTTCTTTCCATTGATGACAAACTCGACGCCGACGATTCGCGCTTGTGGGCGGAGAACTCGATTCGCTGGCTAGGTTTTCGTCCCGATGTCGTCTTCACTTCGGAAGATTACGGCGAAGCGTTCGCCGGATTTTTAGAATGCGCGCACGTTTCAGTTGACCGCCAGCGTTTGAAAGTTCCGGTTTCGGGAACTGCCGTTCGAGCCAATCCATTCGCCTGCTGGAATTTTTTAGAGCCATGCGTGCGCTCTTATTATGCTTTTCGCGTGTGCCTTGTCGGAGCCGAGTCAACAGGAAAAACCACACTCGCCCGTGCCTTAGCTGCACACTATAAAACACTTTGGGTCGCCGAATACGGACGCGAATACTCGAAGCGGAAACTCGAAAGTGAGAATCCCGATTCTTGGACTTCCGGCGAGTTCGCGCATATCGCCCGCATACAATGCAGGCTTGAAGACGATGCCGCGCGACATGCCAACAAAATCCTCATCTGTGACACGGACGCTTTTGTCACCAGCATCTGGCACCGTCGTTACATGAATTTCGCTTCACCGGAAGTCGAAGCGATAGCCTCCGCGCATCGTCGTCCTAACTTGTATCTTGTACCGGATGTCGCCACGCCGTTCGTGCAAGACGGCACGCGCGACGGCGAACATCTGCGCGAATGGATGCACGGAGTTTTCATCCATGAGTTGACCACTCAGAAACTTCCGTTTCATTCGCTTTACGGTTCACCGGAAGAACGCTTGAGAGTTGCGATTAAGAACATAGATGAAACGCTAAACAGTTTCATCGCCGCACAATCAAATGATTAAACGGTATTGATATGACTTTCAGAAATCACATCATCACAAACGCGGGTCAACGGGTTCACTCTCCAGTGCCAGCACACCGAACACACATTCATGCACGCGCCTCAAAGGTTCACGTCTCACAAACCTTTCTAAACCTTCAACGCCCAACGCAAACTCACGCAAAGCCAGACTGCGCTTTGTCGAAAGCCCGCGTGCGCGCAAGCGTTCAAGGTTTTCCGGTGCGGTGTATTCCACGCCATAAATAATTCGCAAGTATTCGCGTCCACGGCATTTAATCGCAGGCTGCACTAGCCCACGCCCGCCGCGCGCAATGAACTCAAGCGGTTTAACGACCATGCCTTCGCCGCCCTTATCGGTTAAAGATTCCCACCATGCGATGCCGTGTGCTTGACTCTCCGCATCCGTGACATCAACCGTGATGAAGTTAGTTGGAATCAATAAAGCGTCGTCCGCGTCGGTCGCATCACAGAGTCGCTTGATGTGTTCGATGTGCCAAAGGTGATTTTTGTCGAAGTGCGCCGCCCCTTCCGTCGCCAGCAAGTGAAACGGCGCAAGACGCAAATCATCGAGCGATGAAACCGTCCAACAATAACGACGGTAAGCATCGGTGTAGAGACGCGCGTTCTCCGCGCGGCGCGTGAAGCGTTCAAGCAATTCTCCGGCTTCCGGCGTGCGCGTCTGCGCGAGTTGCAAACTTCGTAATGCCTCATCAAACGCGACGCGCGAAGCACAACCTACCGCCGCGTATTGAGCGCGCAAAAGCTCTTGTGCTTTGGCTGACCACGGCATCAACTCGCAATCTAAAATCGCCCAGTCTGTTTCAAGTTCATCCCACAATCCCGACTTCGCAAACGCTTTGTTGATTCGTTCAAGCAACGCGGCTTCCAATTTCGCATCGTCGAAAAATCGTCTGCCCGTGCGCGTATAAACAACGCCGCTTTCATCTTCCGTAATCCCGAAACGCTTGCGCGCCACTTCCCGCTCACGGCACACGACGACAACGGCGCGCGATCCCATATGTTTTTCTTCGCACACAACTTGCCCGATTCCTTCACGCAGAAAAGACGAGAAGGCTTCGCGTGGATGTTCGAGCAAACCCGTTTCCTTCGTCGTCTCCGAAGGCGACATGGTGGGCGGCAAGTAAGTCAACCACTTCGGATTCGCGGCAAAGCGCGACATCACTTCGAGCGCGGCAGTCGCGTTCTGTTCACGAATCGTTACCGTGCGCGCCAAGGTGGTTTCGATGATGCGCTTACCCGTCACGTCTTCAAGGTCAAGCACATCGTCGAGTTGTTGTTGCGCGTTTAATGCCTTGTCCGCCACAGGCAGAAACGGTTTCGCCGGAGCATAGTAAATCGCCCGCGCATCAACCGAGACAAGCTCACATTCTGGGTAACGAAGCGCGGAAAGCCGCCCGCCGAAGACGCAACCCGTATCAATGTTAATCGTATTATTAAGCCATTCGGCTTCAGGCACGGGCGTGTGACCATAGATGACGGTTGCTTTGCCCCGATACTCCGCCGCCCAGTTGTAACGCACAGGCAAACCGTATTCATCCGTCTCGCCCGTCGTCTCGCCGTAAAGACAAAAATCTCTGACTTTACCTGAACCGCGCCCTTGCAACTTCTCCTTTAGCCCCGCGTGCGCGACCACAAGCTTTCCATCATCCATCACATAATGACTGACGAGCGAATCAAGAAAGACACGCACGCTTTCGGTGAACTCCGGCGATTCTTTTTCAAGTTGCGCCAAAGTTTCCGCGAGTCCGTGCGTCAACTGCACATTCTTTCCCGACAACTTTTTCATCAACTTCATATCGTGATTGCCGGGAACGCAGAACGCCGCGCCGCTCGCTCTCATGCTCATCACAAGCCGCAACACATCCGGTGAGTTATTACCTCTGTCAACAAGGTCGCCCAAGAAAATCGCCCGCCGCCCGTCAGGTGTCGCTACATTGAAGCCGCCGTTATTATCACGCTCAACAACGTAACCCAACTTCTTCAACAACTCGCACAACTCATCAAAACAGCCATGCACATCGCCGATGATGTCAAACGCTCCGCGCTCATGCTTCAAGTTATTCCACAACGGTTGACGTTCAACCTCGACGCTCTCAATTTCATCTTCCTTCAACACAAAAACATGACGAAAACCCTCGCGCCGCAACGCCCCCAACGAACGCCGCAACTGTTGATTCTGCTGACGCACGACATGCGAACCGAAGTCACGGTCTGCGCGCGTCGCGTTGCGCTCCCGACACACACGCTCCGGCACATTCAACACAATGGCGATTGGCAAAACGTGATACTCACGCGCGAGTGCAACCAGAGGCTTACGCGCTTCCGGCTGCACATTCGTCGCATCAACCACGGTTAAGTTTCCCGCCTGAAGACGCTTCGCCGCGATAAAGTGCAACACCTCGAACGCATCCTTCGTCGCCGACTGATTGTTCTCATCATCCGACACCAACCCACGACAATAATCAGACGACAACACTTCCGTTCCTCTAAAATGTTCGCGCGCAAAAGTTGATTTACCGCTCCCCGACGCGCCAATCAGCACGACGAGCGAAAGTTCAGGAATCGTGATTTTCATCTTACTTCCGCCTTCATCCTTCCCACTTCATCCTTTAACGTGAACACGCCCATCTGCGAAGGCGCACCGACTTCACTGTCTTCGTCACCGATTGGAAGAAAGCGAGCCGTATAACCGAAACGATTTGACGCTCCGTTCGCCCAAGTTTCAAACTCATCGCGCGTCCATTCAAAGCGATGGTCTTTGTGGCGCAATTTGCCTTCGGGCAACGTCTCGAAGCGCACGTTGTATTCGCTGTTAGGTGTCGTCAAAACAATCGTATCGGGGCGCACAAACTCGAACAGCACGCGCTCGAATGCGACGAGTCGCGGCGCGTCCAAGTGTTCGATGACTTCCACAACGCACGCCGCATCGAAGCCTTCCAGACGCCGGTCGCGGTACATCAACGAACCGTGTAAGAGTTTGATTCTCTCCTGTTGTCGCTCCGGCAGACGCTCCAAGTTCAAGCGTTCGTGCGCGATTTCCAAACTGCGGTGCGAGACATCCATGCCGACGATTCCCGTAAAACTTTTGTCCGCCAACAGCAGGCGCAACAGCTTCCCTTCACCGCAACCCAAGTCCACGACGCGCTTCGCATCAACCGATTTCAACACCGCAAGCACGGCATTCAGGCGTTGCGTATGAAGCCCGACCGCGCGCTCGACTTCCGGCTCTTTCTCGTCAATCTTTGCGGCTTGGACTTCCGCCGTTTCAGATGACACATCATCTTCTTCAATCAATCGCGCCACCGCTTCACGCGCCAGCGACGAACGATGTTTCAGATACCGCCGCGCAATCTCATCGCGCGCCGGATGCCCACTCAACCACTCCGCGCCGTGACGCAAAAGTTTCTCGACTTCATCGTCTCCTACCCAGTAATGCTTCTCGTTATCAAGCACCGGAATCAGCACATACAGATGCGTCAGTAAATCGCGCAACCGCACACGCCCACGCAAAGCAACAGTGAAATAAGAACTTTCGCCCCACTCGGAAAACTCCTCGTCCAACTCATGCCGCACGGCTTCCACTTCATAACCCAACGGCTCAAAAAGTCGTCGCAACAAACCTTCACCGCCGCGACATGGCACAACTGCCAGCCGCGCTTCCAACGGCAACGCTTCTTCGACCAATTCTGCACGCTCTTTGCAAATCCCGTTCATCGCACTACGAAACACACGCGACAGCGCGACACTTAGAAACGATGACGCGACGTAAGGACGATCATTAACGTACTGCTGAAGCGTCCCGCCTTCACCGTGCGGCGTGCGACGGTTACGCACGAGTCCGACAACATCAACATCCAACAACAAAGCCGCCGTACAAACTTCCGTGTTCGCTTCCTCGTAGAAGACGTGCGCCGCCCCGAAAGATAAATCGAAACTTTGCACGCGCGCCGGATTCTTGTGCAGCAAGTAGCCCAAGTCAGTCGCGGGCGCGTGTGTCGTGGTGATAGTTAAAAGCATATTTCTAAGCTCGACTTTATCCATTTTGGAAACAGGGAACGTAAATAAAAGACTTAGCGTCACGATTATTCGCCAGACTTTTTGAATGTCAGTCAAAAAGTGGACATTCAAAAAGTCTGACGTTGAAAACAAAAGACTTATGCCATCGGCGTTTCGGCTTCCTAAAAATGGATAAAGTCGAGCTTAAAGCTGACTTGTGGCTAGTACTCCGACCACTTGATTTTGACGGGTTTGAGATTGCGCTGAAATTGTTCATTCGCACAATTACGAACTGATTCTTGGAAATTCAACCCATCATCTTCAGATAGTCGGAGTACTAGGTTGTGTTGACATTTCATGCTAACGGATTGAGCGGTAACGGGTTGTTCAATCCGAGTACTTTGGCTGCTCGTGTGATCAATCTGTTCCGTATGAACCAGTTACCAGACCTCGTAAATTGAAATGTCAACAGAACCTAGATGATAATTCTTTCTATTTCATCAAGGCTGATGGCGTCGTTCGTCCGGTCATAGAGCTTTGTCGTGCGTGGCGATTCATGCGCGGCGATGCATCCCGATTAGCGCGCGGTCGCGCAGTCTGATGACATGGCTCACGTCAATGCTGTCCAGCAACTTGCGCGCGTCCTCCGCTGAAAGTACTGGCGTCTTGCTCTTCTTGATGCTGTAACGCGGACCGCGCACGGATGCGGCAGGGTTAGTGGGAACGACCTGACCGATCACGAGCCAATCGAACAGCATCTTGATTGCCGCCAAGTGCTGCTTGACCGTCTGCGGCGCGCCCGCGTGACCTTCGATGTAGGCGGCGACCATCACCGGCTCAATGTCGCGCAACGCCGCGCCGCGTTGCTCACACCACGCGAGGAACTGCGCGACGGCGTGGGCGTAAGCAAGTCGAGTATTCGGGTTGCGAATGTTGGCGGTGAAAACTCGATGAAGCGTCTGCTGGTGCGCTCGCCGTCGCGGGCGATCAGTGCCGGAATCATAGGTGCGGTCTCCGGCGTGATGACCGTCAGGGCATGGCTCATGATTCGCGCTACTCCTGTGCGGGCGGGGCTGGTAATGGCATCCAATGCGTGATCGTGTTATTGGTGATGCCGAACGCGCCATCCTCTCGGCTCTGGTCATCCATCCGTCAGCTTGCGTCCAATCGGCAATCGTGATGTGCTGTTCGTCACTCACAAGAGCCATACAGTACTTCTCAGGCAAGCGATCTTTGACCTTTATCCACATCATCACTTTTTACGGCGCGGGCGGTGAAGACACTTGTATATTCGACTGCCGCCAATGTTTTTAGTCTTCGTCGCGCTCGGTGCTAATCACCGCTTGAATGTCATTCATCTTCACTTGCGGGGCGGGCAGCATGAAAAAGCTATCAGACTTGTTCTTAACGGGTAGGCGCATCAGGACTGCTGCACCGAGAAATCTTTCTTCTGCGTCCAGCCGTAAAGCCTCAAGAGTCGTTTCATCTATTGGTGAATATCCGGCATGGTCATGTCCCCGCGTCTTTGCTGTTGGTTACAATAAGCCGAGTTTACGAATAGCTTTCATCGTTAAGTACAGGTGTCGCTCGTCGTCCAGCAAAGGAGCGAAACCGTACTTAAGATAGAAATTTCTCGCTGCATCGTTCAGCGCGTAAACTTCCACCGCGTAGATGCCAAGCTGTTTGGAAACGCTAGCAGCGCGTTTCAAAGCGTCGAGCAACAGGATTTTGCCTAAGCCCTGCCCTTTGGCACTTCGATCTACGGCTAGTCGTCCAAGATGAATCACGGGAACGGGATAGCGTGGTAGTTTCTCCGGCACGCGGTCGAATCTTATAGCCCCGCTTGAGAGGGTGTAGTAGCCGTATATCTTCGGGTCATCCGGTAAGACTGCAACGTAAGTGCGGCTCAAGCCTTTCTCGTCGTTCTGGCGGGCGAAGCGTTTCAGAAAGTCATCAAGGCTCGGCTCGCCGCAATCGAAAGTGGCACGGTCGTGCGAAGGCTTGAGCGGTTCAAAAATGTAACGCACGCTCATCGCTTCATGTATCGCTTATAGTCCTTCGCCGCTTTTTTCAGTGCCTCGTTAGGCTCTTGGTCAGAATCGAGTAAAGCAAGGAAAACGTCACGGTCACGGTCTGAGAGCGTCCGCGTTTGGTGACGCTCTAATACCTCGTTAGCCGAATTTACCAGCGCGTTGATAGCAAAGTCAGTGACGGTCAGACCGGACACGACCGCCGCACGCTCAATCACTTCCTTGACCTCGTTCGGCAGACGAAAGTTAAGTCTGGCGATATTCTCCGATATGTGTTCTTGCATGGTTGGCATCTCTTGTCACCTCTCGTCAGCCATCACAGTAACATACAATGTGGCAAAATGCCATACATCGTTTTATGTAGCATTACGCAACATAAAGAGAGTTATGCAACATAACTCTCTCGTCCACTGTCGAGAGCTTCGAGCAAAAGGGTTTCTAAACGCTCATCGGCTTTTCGCCGCTTTGCCTCGCGCACTAGCTCCCGGAAGTATTTGCTCGCCGTTCCATAGCCGCCGCTCGAAACTTCCACCTCGCACAACAGTTACTCAAAGACCCGTACAACTTTGACTTCCTGACGCTCGGTGCGGACGCGCACGAACGCGATTTAGAGAAAGGTTTGACCGACAATATACGCAGGTTCTTACTTGAACTTGGCACGGGCTTCGCATTTGTTGGGAGTCAATATCATCTCGAAGTCGGCGGAGACGATTTCTACATTAATCTGCCGTTTTATCATCTACGCCTGCGTTGCTACGTCGTGGTTTTCGCTCGAACTCTTCCCATGACATTGGAATATGCAGACTTCGCATGAATCTAAATTTCCACTTCAACCACAAGCTAAATCTTTATTATGTCTTGCAGCGCGGGCGATCCGTAGCGCGCCCCGCCAGTGTACACAACGAGATTCGGCAAAACTTGGGCAATGCCCGTGCCGTGCGTGTGTCCGCACAGCACGGTGAGTCGTCGCGTCGAATACTTCCGCATAATTTCCAACAGCGCGTCGCCGACGGCTTTACAGGTGAAATGCGGTAGCCAATCATCGTCGGAGATTTTTCCTTGATGCCAACACGCTTCGCGGAACGGCGGGACGTGCGTGGCGAAGATGACCTGTTGATTTTCGTCAAGAGCTTTCGGTAGAAGTTCACGCACGCGCTCTGCTTCCGCTTCGCCCAAAGCGCGAAGGCGGGCGAAACGTCCCATCGTCGGCAGTGCGGCGAGATCGCGTATCAAATAATGGTCTTGCAATACGACGCGCGAATGAAAACCGCTGCCGAGTTGCGCGTCGCCCCAACCATCGCAACCGATGAGAGCCACAGCGTCATTGAGCGGCACGATGCCCGCATCGGGTAAGTAGTGAAGACGTGCGTGGGCATCGGCGAGTGCAGAGATTTGTGTGCGTACTTCCGCGATGCGCCCTCCGTAGAAGTCGTGATTGCCGAGTACGAAGTAGATAGGAATGTTGATGCGCGCCGCGAACGTCTCCAAGTAACCGGCGACCGAATCGCTCTCGCCGATGTCGCCTGTGATGACGAGCGCATCGCACGCTGACTGCGAGACTGCGTGGCAAAACTCCGCGACGCAGTTGAAGCTGACGAAATCGAGGTGGATGTCGGTCGCCCACGCAAGACGCTTGATGAATGAAGGGATGAACGTCATAAATTTTCGGTTCACCAATCGAGGCGCAACGAAGGTGTTACCGCCTCGTACCCTTCGCGCTTGCAAATCTTTTCGAGTTCATCAACTCGTGCGCTCCAGAACTCATACTCGCTTTTGAGAGCGGCGTAGTCGCTTCCATCCGCCGCTTCGCTCGCTTCACAGCGCGTCATCTCATGGTAGTAGAACGCACGCCGCAAGCGTGCGAGATGAAGGTCGGGTTCTTCTGTAAAGCCGAACGCCTGATGCCACGCCGCGCTCTCCGCATTTGCAACGTGGTATGCGCTACCCAAAACGGTTTCGCCCTGACAATGTAAATCGTTCATCGCCGCTCCGACGAGCAGACTGGCGATGCCTTGTCTGCTTGCCTGCGGGCGCACCATCAACAGGTCAAGCACTGTGGCGTGGGTCTTCCGTGTGAAGAGCGCGGCAGCGAGTATGAATGGTGGGCGAGGGAGGTTCGCCGTCGCCTCGTCTGCCGTCAACACAGCGACGCGCGATGAGAGGTGCGGCGCGCCGCGTCGTCCGGCGAAAAAGTCCGTGATGTTATCCCGCGCGTGTTCGTGAATCTTCTCCGTCTCCCAATCACAGAACTCCACCCCATCCTCGAACGTCTTGATGAAAGCATCAATCAATTCTTCGGCGTCCGCTTCGCACACCTCACGCAGCGTTACATGCGGCGGAATCTTCAACGCACACGCGGCGACGCGGGCGGATACGTGGACATGGTTATGTCGCGGCGTGATGTGCGCGCAGCCATCCCAGTACTCGTGCTTCCACCCGAAACGCCAAGTCATCTGATCCGACACTTCCCGCGCCATTGGAATGTGCAGGCTACGCATTTTCGTTTCTCATCAATAGGAAGACGCAAGATGGGATTGAGATTGTGCAAATTGCTATCTCATATTTCGCTCTTAACTCAACACAAGTCGCCGGATAAAATCGCCGTAAGAATCTTTCATGGGCAATTCTAAATCAACGTGCAGATGGCGGCGTGTGGCGGTGACTGTTTCTCCCGTCAATGGATTGAGACCTTGCTTTTCATAAGACTCCCAGTAGCAACCCACGCCCCGCCGCTGCCACAAAGGTAGCTCGTTAAAGTTCGTTCCGCGCTGCCATAACAGTTCGTTCTTGTCCGCGACGGATAAACGATGAAGCGCACTCGTCGCTTCCTCGTCAAACTTCATCCCTTCCAGTCCTCGACAATGAACTCGTTCGTCTCCGTCAACCTCACATAGCGCAGTTCATCGAAACCTTCGTCGTACTTCGGCAACTGCAAGCGTCCGTGCGTGCCGTATATCCCTTTATCGGGAACGCACGCCACACCCGCCCGCGTTTCGTTACGGCGAAGCGCGTCCAAGATGTTCGAGCGAAAATAGTAGCCGACGACGCGAAAGCCCGCCGCGCGTGCCGGTATGATGTAATGCGCCCTTTCGGCGACAGATGGATTCGTATTGTCCACTACGAGAGATTGTTTCGCTGCGAGACACGCATTGAACAGCAACCGCTCACGGTGGCGTGTGCGGAGCATGTCGAGGCTCAAGCGAACGTGCGTCAAGAAAAATCGTTCGCGGTAGAAGGACGTTTTCCCGCTCGCCTGAATGCCGATAAAGATGACTGCATCCATGATTTCAAGTTTTGCTTAATAACCTTTGCCTCAAGTGCCATGCTTTAGTTTCACTTGGCGCAAAATCACTTAAGCCGCGTATGTCTCGCCCGTCGCCTTCACTATAATTTAGGTTCATTTCAGTCATATTACCGGCGGCATGTTCCTTGCAGTTCTCATTTTAGGACAACGCAAAATTTTCAAAATTGAGGAGTCATTATGTATTTCAAAGGAACGACTAAAGGATTACTCGCGCTGCTGGCAGGCGTCTGCGTTTGGTCAAACGAAGCACCAGCACAAACAACCGTGCAAAGCCCCGAACAACGTGTGGCGGTCACGGTGCGTCCAGCGCAAACAGTCGAGGAACGTGTCGCCGATGAGTTTAAGGAAAAGGAATTGCGGCGCGTCGCCGAAGAAAACCTTGCCGCCGTGCGCTCCGCCGAAATCGCCGCCAACACACCGAAAGCGATGTTAAGCCGCGCGCAAACGATTTTCATTTCATCCGGCACATCGTTCTTCGAGCCGATTCAACTGCAAAACGCTTTACGCCAACGCACCGAGTTTGACCTTTGGCAACTTGCGGTTATTGATGGTTGGGACAAGCGCAATACCGCCGACATCATCATTGAGGTTGACCGCCCGCTTTTTACCTACACGTTCACTTACCAAATCACCGCCCGCAGCACCGCCATCGTTCTCGCTTCCGGCAAGATCACGGCGTTTGACGGCAACGCCGCCGCGCCAAGACTTGCCGGAAAAATCATTGACGAAATCAAAAAAGCGCGTGGAGCGTCGAAAGCCAAAACTTAAAACGACTCACGCTCTGTAGTTCTAACCGGAGAAAGAAGCGGCGACAAAATCGGTGAGAGTTTTTCGACTTGAGCGAAACTTATCATCCCGCACAAGACCTCGCCGCATAAAGTTTTAAGGGCGGCGAGATTGGAGTCGAACCAATTTGTTCCATGTACTCCCATCCAGCATTCGCTGTCTTTCTGGTTTCTTGGTTAGCGCGCCGACAAGAATCATCGAGACACGTTTTCATTTACAGTGAATGTAGTCTCGGCAGCATTCGGCGCGAGAAGAAGATTGAATCATCGGCTCATTGTTTCATTGTTCCAGCACGCTAGTTGAAACTATGCGCTTTCAGCGCAAGACTTTAGTTGCTACACACTTCTACGGCGTAGTAGAAATGTCAGCGTGAAAGATAACCGGCACAGTGGACACACGGTGACGCGACTGACGGCGCACGTCGTATGGTGTACAAAATATCGCTATCACGTTTTGCAAGGCGATATAAAAGTTCGCTGCCGAGATTTGCTGGTGCAAATCTGTCATGCCGAAGATGTCCGCATACTTAAGGGCGTGGTGAGTAAAGATCATGTCCATATGCATATCGAGTATTATAGTGGACCCCGAAATTGAGACAGTGAAAAATGCTAGTTTGAGGTGGGAACGT
>JANDLT010000053.1 GCA_024330265.1 Pyrinomonadaceae bacterium MAG19_C2-C3
AGCAGGAACGTCCCGACGGCATGTACGTCACAGACGTGTGGGACGACATACGCGAGCTGACTTCCGGTTACTTCGCCGGAGACGAAGCGTTGCGCGAACAGGATGGAAGCCGCGTGCATAAACAACAATCTCCGCGCGAATTGTTGCTTCGCATTCTGTTGTCTTCGACGAAATCGGGCGATACGGTTCTTGACCCGTTCGGCGGGACGGGTACGACGCTCGTCGTCGCCGAACAGTTATCGCGTGCCGGAGTCGGCATCGAACTGAGCGAAAAAAATGTCGCTATCATCAAAGCCAGAACAGAGATGATTCGCAAAGCCGATGACATCCATAAGCTTCTCGATAACTATAAGCACACGGCAAATCTTGATTCGATATGCGGTGTCGCGTGTGGTGTGATGAACGGTGGATTGGCGAACGTGAAAACCGTACAGTCTTCGGTGTTCAATTTCACCGTGAACGAATGACGCATTCGATTTATCACTTCTTCGCTGACCTCATCGTCAAGAAAGTGGGTTTCACTGGTGATGTGCCGCTCGAAGATTTTCCTTTCGATGACGGGATGTTGTCGTGTCGCAATGCGGGCGTGTTCCCTGACCTTGCGATTAAGCTGAACCGTGACATGAGTGTTTTCACGGGCGGCGAGTTGGTGGAACTTAAAAGCAGTAATAATTATTCAATCGCTTCGTTTAACTCGACGATTCCGGCGGGTGAGAAGAACATTCTCAAAATCACAAAGGGCGCGAATAGCAACGTCCGGCGACAGATGGAAGCGGCGGGCGATGATGTTGATGCGTTACCCGTGCGGCAGGTTTACTACCTCGTGCGCGGACGCCGGAAACAAAGAGGAAGCGATGCCCAACACGTCAAAGTGTGTCTTGTGCATGGCAGTTTCTTTGAAACGATTCCGGCGGCGAAACTAATTTCATCATCTTTTGAACAAGCCATGAACGAAAGACTGGCACAGGCAAGCGAAGAGATTACCGATGAACTCAAACAAAAGCTGCTTCTGCTTTTTAGCGAACAGGAAACTTTCAGCCGCGTCCGTCGCGTCGAGAAAGCATCGGTCAGGCTTCGCTTCCGCGTGATGACGGAAGTGACATCGAAGGCAAACATTTTGAATCGTAATGAGTACGCGAGTATTGCCGACGATACGCTAAACTTCGTCGCGCCATTTCACACGGCACAAGATAGAAACGCGCACGTCGAGAAACTAAAGACGGCTTTCGAGCAAACCGGCAATCACGAACTTTTTTCACGGCTCATGTTTGCCGAAATCAAGCATCATCTCAACGGAAATTTCTTTGTGGCGCAAATCGGATTGAAATAAAAATTTAGAATGGGAGAAGTGATTATGTTGAAAGAAGGCGATACCGCGCCGGAGTTCACGGTTAAGGATGCGGAAGGAAACGAAGTTAAGTTGACGGATTTTCGCGGACAGAAAGTCGTTCTGTATTTCTATCCGAAGGATGACACGCCGGGATGTACGAAGCAGGCGTGCAGTTTGCGCGACGGGTTCGCGGAGTTTGAGCGGCGCGGGATTAAGGTTTTGGGTGCGTCGTTGGATGATGAAAAGTCGCACCGGAAATTTGCGGCGAAGTATGAATTGCCGTTCACGTTGTTGAGTGACATGGAACACGAATTGGCTGACGCTTACGGCGTGTATGGCGAGAAAAGTTTTATGGGACGGAAGTACATGGGTGTGACGCGGAAGACATTTTTGATTGATGAAGACGGAAAGATTAAGGGTGTGCTTGATAAGCCGGAAGTGGAAGCGCACGCGGACGAAGTGTTGGCGGCGTTCGCGTGAAGGCAAAGGTTTAAGTTGGCAAGTCAATCGTTCTACGGAAAATAAGCCGCGTCTCGTGAATGAGACGCGGCTTATTTGTGAGCGAAAAATTTCTGTTCTCTATGCGATTGATGAAACCGATTTATGGCGTGGTGAGCGAGATTCTGAGTCTGCTGCGGCGGTTGCGCGCAGTCGAAACTAGCGGCTGCCATGTAGCTTGCGAATCTTCGACATTGTTGGTGGTCAAGCGTCTAAAGCCGGTGCCGTCGGCACTGACGATATAAAGTTCCGCCGAGCGTTCCTCGCCGAATGTATAAATAATGTGTTTGCTGTCGGGCGACCACGCCGGGCGGCTGCTACAAAAGTATGGATACGGGTGGGCGGGCGGCGTCGTCGGCAGTTGGGTCGTCTCGCCGTTCGTGGCATTGACAAGGTAAATGTCGGATTTGGAAGCGAAGCATGAACCGGATTGATAAACGATGCGCGCGGCATCGGGCGACCACGCCGGATAGTCGGCGGAGTCACCGCCGCGCGTGAGAACCGACGGGTTCGTGCCGTCAGTGTTCATCGTCCAGAGAAAGCCGTTGCTCGAATAAACGATGTGCCTACCGTCGGGCGACCATGCCGGACGTAATTCGATTGTGCGCGGCGAGTTGGTCAAGTTGATTTCACTTCTGCCGTTGAGATTGACGACGAAGAGTTCGCCGTAGCCTTCGATGAACTTGGTGACGACCAGCTTTGTACCATCGGGCGACCATGCCGGGTTGGAACTGCCAATGGTTACGACGCGCGGATTAGTACCGTCAAACTTCATCACAGCGACGCGCGTATCCGTTGTGCGGGAAGGCGTGACGAACTTTTCGGTGAAGGCGATTTTGCTTCCGTCAGGCGACCACGCCGGATTGTTCGCGCTTCCGCTGTTGGTCAGGCGGGTTTCATTGTTGCCGTTTGAATCAATCGTATAGATGTCGCTGGCGACACGACCGATGTCATCCATCGTTGAACGGACGAAAGCGATTTTGCCGGTCTGCTTAATCATATCGCCACCGCGTCCGGTGCCAAAATTGCGTGTGCGGTGTTCGACGTTTTGCGCGGATGCGGTGAGAGTGACGGTAAGCGCAATCAAAGTTGCGGCAAGAAACGCGAGTAAGCGTTGCGGGGAATTCATCATGTTACCTCGAAGAATTAACGCGGTCGGAAGATTAACGAAACGGTTGAGGGAGGAAGGTATATCCGACGAAAGGCGATTGTCAACCAATCCCGGTGGATTCCGGCGTCCTTCTTTGTAGTTTCGGACAGGCTTTACGAAAATAGTATCAATCAACTTGAGCTTCCAACTTCAACATTTCGATTCAACCTTACGCGCGCCGCTCAAGCACGAGACGGGCAATCGCGCGCAGTAAGGCGGTTGGATACGTGAGCGTGTCGAGGGCGCGAAGCGCGTCATCGTGAGCCGCACGTGCGAGTTCGCGTGTCCGCTTCATGCCGTAGAGGGCGGGATATGTCGCCTTCTGTTGAGTCGCGTCTTTGCCGGGAGTCTTGCCGATTTCGGCGGCGGTGGAAGTCACGTCTAAGAGGTCGTCGGTGATTTGAAAGAGCAGTCCGAGACGGGCGGCGTAAGTTCCGACGGCTTCGAGTTCCGCGTCGCGGGCATTGCCGATAAGCGCGCCGCAACGGGCGGCGGCACGAATTAAGGCTCCGGTTTTGGCGGCATGGATGCGTGTGAGTTCTTCGGCTTTGATTTCGTGGGTCGCTGCGGCGAGGTCGCGGGCTTGTCCGGCAATCATGCCGGACGGAGTTCCGGCGGCGTGCGCGAGTTCACCAATCAAGCGCACGCGCACGTCAGAGGAAAGCCTGTCGTCACCCGCGATGGTTTGGAAGGCGAGAGTTTGAAGCACGTCTCCGGCGAGAATCGCCATCGCTTCACCGAAGCGTCTGTGACACGTCGGTTGACCGCGCCGCAAATCGTCATCGTCCATCGCGGGCAAATCGTCATGGACGAGCGAGTATGTATGAAGCATCTCGAAGGCGCACGCGGTATCGAGTAGCGTTTCGAGACGGGCGTTGAAGGCTGTGCCGACCGCGACGACGAGGGCGGGACGAAAGCGTTTGCCGCCCGCGAACAAGCTATAACGCACCGCTTCGTGTATCACGCGCGGTTCAACCGAATCGTGTGGAACGAGTTGATGCAAACGCCGTTCGACGTGCGCGCGAGATGCATCGAGGAAGATGCGCGCATCGTCTTGATGTGAAGCGATGTGCGCGTCGTGTGTGGGTATGTTATCGGTGTGTGAAGCACTCATCTTACGCAGGTGTGCGAAGCACTCATCTTACGCAGTAGAGCGGCTGTGCCGCCCGATGTGCGGAAAGGCTGTGCCTTTCCGGTTCGCTTGATAATAATAGTTGGCGGCTACGCCGCACGTTGCGAGGCATAGCCTCAAAGAACTTCATACGCTTGACGGTGAGGCGAAGCCCCACCGCACATCAGGCGGCAGAGCCGCGAAACTCCGTCAGCCGAGTAAAGTAAATAAATCAGAAAACGCTTTCATCGTCATCATCGTCATCATCAACATCATGGTCATCAAGTGTGTCTTTGATTGTCACGCCGGAGCGCGCATCGAGTGCTTCCGCGAACGGGCGTCCTTCTGCATCGCGCAGTAAGACTTCGACGCGGCGTTCGGCTTCGGATAAGCGTTCCTGACATTCACGCGAGAGGCGCACGCCCTGTTCAAAAAGCTCTAAACTTTTTTCTAACGGCAAGTCACCCTGTTCCATGTCGCGCACGATGCGCTCTAGTGCCGTGAGCGATGATTCAAAGTTGGGTTTAGCGGCAGCGGTTTTCTTCATGTTCAGAGTTTCAATTTAGCTTTACCGTGCGGGACGCGGAGCGGTCAACGTGTTGCCATTATTCACCGGAGCGGCGTTGCCGATTTGAGCGGCGAGATAGGCGGCGAGTTGTTCATCGGTGACGCCGACGATGCGCCATAATCCAAGCGTCGCGTCGCGTGCAAGCGTTAGTTGCGTGGTGCGATTGTTGTTGGCGAACGTCGCGGTTGCGGCATCGCCGTTTTGCTCAATCGTTGCGACGCGCGGGATGAGCAAGGCGAGAACACCGACCGGGACGCGCACGCCCTGTGCTGATTCGGCGAGCGTGCGTTGAAGTTCGGCGGCAATCGCGTCACGCACGGCGGGCATGACTTGCGGCAACGTGTTCATGATTTGACGTTGCACGGGTTCGGGCAGTTCTTCGATGCGCCCGAAACCCTGCGCCGCGATTTGTGGCACGAAGCCACGCGCGACGCTATCCATATCAATCATCTCGTTGAAGGTTTGCGTGTCGCCCGCTCCGGCGGCGTCCACGATGCGCGCGAGCGAATAGGCGGGCGACAGTTTATAACTGCGCCACCAGAAGAAACCGCCGATGGCGGCGACGATAACGGCGGCAGCGATGACCATTGAAACCACGCCGAGAACTTTTCCCAAGCGGCGACGGCGCACGGTGCGGGCTTGCTGTTTCGAGTTCGGCGCGGCTTGGTCACCGACGGGGATGACGATGCGGCTGCGGTGCGGTGCGCCGCGTTCAGGCGGTGCGCCGCCGAAGCTTGGCGGCATGTTGGTACTCATAAATAGTGGATAACTGATAGTGGATAGTGGATAGTGAATGACGATGCGCGAGGTGTGGTTGCCTGCGGGCTATCTTCTTGATTGTTCCTGATAGAGCAAAGAATCGAAATCGCTTAACATGATTCGCGGCATCGGTACGAATAAAAAGGCGGTTCATCTTGGTCGCTTGAATTGCTCGTTTTGGCTTTCCGTTTCGTTCACTGTACACGTGAGCCGCCCGACGCTCAAACGGACATTGATGCGCGCTCCCGTTTCGACTTGATTCGCGGCGCGCAGAGTTTTTCCGTTCACATCTTCGGCAATCGCATAACCGCGATGCAAGACCGCGAGGGGCGAAAGTGCGTCGAGCGAGGCGACGGCGACGGCGAGACGTGTCGTGTCGCGTTCAATCGTCGCGCGTGCGTTCGCGTGCATTGAAGACTCCGCGATGATGAGGCGGGCGCGTGCGGCAAGCGTGCGGCGCACGGTGCGCGTGGGCGAGAGGCGGCGCGTCGTGGCTTCTAATTTACGTCGGTTGACTTCAAGGCGACGGGCTATCAACCCTTCGAGCCGTGCGTGTGCGTCGCGTGTGCGCGTCACGCCGTCGCGCAGACGTGCGAGGACGGATTGAAAGCTGGCGGCGTCCGCCGTTTCGTTTAAGCGCGCACGGTTTTCGTTAATGCAAAACTGCGCGGCGCGTGCGAGGTCGCGCGTCAATTCGATGATGCGCGCGGAGAGTGCATCTTCGGAGGTGGCGACGATTTCGGCGGCGGCGGAAGGCGTCGGGGCGCGAAGGTCGGCGGCGAAGTCCGCGATGGTGAAATCGGTTTCATGCCCGACGGCGGAGATGACTGGGATGCGTGAGCGACGTATCGCGCGGGCAACCGCTTCGGCGTTGAACTCCCAGAGGTCTTCGGCAGAGCCGCCACCGCGCCCGACGATAATCGCATCCACGATGCGCCGCGCGGGGTCTCTGTCAAAGCCTTTCGCATACTCGTTAATCGCATCAATCGCCTTCGCTATTTCGTCGCCCGCGCCTTCGCCCTGTACGCGAACAGGGGCGATGAGAACATTCACGGTGCGCGTGCGGCGGGCGAGAATGTTGAGCATGTCGTGGAGTGCCGCACCGGAAAGCGATGTGACGAGAGCAACGCGACGCGGCAAGATCGGCAGAGGTCGCTTGATGCTTTCATCAAACAAACCTTCGCCCGCGAGACGGTCGCGCAGTTGTTCAAACGCGACGCGAAGCGCACCCGCGCCCACGGGGTCGAGGCTTTCAACCATTAACTCGTATTCGCCGCGCGGTTCATAAACCGTCAGCCGCCCGCGTGCGCGAACTTGCAAGCCGTTCGACGGGCGAAAGCGTATGCGCGCGTTCGACGGACGAAGACAGACGGAACGAAGTTGCGCCGCCGCATCTTTAATCGTGAAGTACCAGTGACCGGAAGTGTGGGCTTTGAAATTTGAAATCTCGCCTTCAACCCACACGCTTTTGAAACGGGTTTCGACGTGAGCGCGCACCTGTCCCGTCAACTCGGAAACGGAGAGCGGGCGGCGTTCCACCTCGTCAAACAATGAGAGCAACATCGGTCGGGTCATAACTAAGTGGATAGTAGCAGAAGAAAATGCTGAACGCGGAATGATGAGTGATGAATCAATTGGGAGCGTACAAGTCTCCACGCTACACCACGCAGTTTGATGATCTTCTTACCATCAACATGGACGAGCCTCCATGTTCAGAATACTCCGAAGCATCATCGTGCGTCGGCGGTAACTGCCGCCCGTACTGAGGTATTACAGCCTCAAGGACATTTTGCTTGTTGTGCAGTTTCAGTTTAGAGTACACCTCAGTGTCCTTATCCCTCGCACAATAATTAAGTGACAAAGACTCTTTGTCCATTGATCTGTTCACTGAAGGAGACACCACTCATGCTGTGCGTTAAGAGCTCCACCGGAAGTTCCCTCATTAATTCCTTTCCTTTCGCAAGCAAACGCCAAATGATAAGAGGATTTCGCGCTTTGCTGATCTGTTCACTTGCTTGGGTGCTGGCGATTGAAGTTTTTCTTGTTCCTCCGCAAACACCTGTGTCGCCAACCAAGCTGCTGGTCGGGCAGGCATCCCCGATTGAGCAGCCAAACGAATCGCCCGCCAAAATTTCGCCTCAACAAGTATTTGCGCCACACTGGTCAACCAAGAATGGCTTCAACACGAAAATTTATATCCGCAACGTACACATCAATCAAACAATCACAGCTAAACTTTCTTTGATAACCGCTCATCGTATCGTCACCTTACCTGATGCACACATTGAACCTTTACAGACCATTAGCGTTGATGTAGCGCAAGCCCTTACAGAAAACGGCGAAAGCACCGAACAGAGCGGTGGCGCACGCATTGACTTCCAAGCGGAATCCTCTGGAGCTGTCAATGCTTATGCTCAAGTCTTGAACACAAGCAACAGCTTGGGATTTTATTTCCCGTTTATGCAAAACTCTGCGCCAACTGCCGGATCTTTAGACGCTGTTGCGTGGTACTACAGTAAAAACACAGACGCTTTTGTCGCCTTACAAAATACTACTGAAAAAACGGTCACGGTAGCTCCTACGATTTCCGTTGCAGGACGAACAATGAGTTTGGGGAAGAGACGGCTGAAACCTTACGGAGCGGCGACCATCAAAATCCCTTCTCCAGAACACTACGAAGATGATAATCAACGTAGTGTGGGATTACGCATTGCATATAGCGGTAAGCCGGGAGCGGTGATAGCGCAAGGATGGACTGCCGATGAAAAGATCGGGTTTTCTACTTCGTTTGCTTTTCATCAGCCATCAAAATGTGATTGCGCTGCCGATACGCAGCACTTGTATGGCACAGGCTTACAAATAGGCGCGTCGGCAACGATGGCTGGCGCAATCTTCACCCCGTATCTGGCGGCTAAAAACCGATCTGAAAAGCCGCTTACTGTTACTCCTATCTTCCAGTATGCAGTAGGCGACGGAACGGATAAGGTTACGCTGCCTTCAATTACTCTTAATCCGCAAGAATCCGCGCTTGTGAACCTATTGAAATACCGTGAAGACGGAACTATTCCATCATGGGTAAGCATCGGCAGTATTGACTTGCAATACACGGGTGAAGGCGGAGAAGTAATCGCGGAGTTAGCCAGCGTCGATCAAAGCGGGTCAATGATAAACCCCGTGCCTTTATCGTGTCGTGGCGGTCGAGCCTTGCACATGTCTTTTTGGAGGACGGATGGAGACTGGCAAAGTTCGATTCTCATTCAAAACATCGCTCCAGAAGAGAACGATGTCGAGGTTACGATTAGCTATCCGGGCGGCATATATGTAATCGAGAGAATGTTAGCCGCCGGTGCGACGACGGAAATTTCTGTCAACCAACTACAGCAATCTCAAGAGCCTGACAAGTCAGGTCGCCGCATTCCGAAAGAGGCGGCAAGCGGAGGAATGAACCTTTGGAGTCGAAACATAAATGACGGCTTAGTCATCAATTCCATGCTGGTCAACCCTGTGACAAAAACTTGCGGGTCGTGCAACGGCGCGGGATATGCGACGGGTGCGTATCTCATCGAGAGTGATGCGCCCTATACCGCGACCGGATTTCGTGAACATTTCGTCGGCGATAGATTCAGCCTCAGAATAGAAGTTCGCTACTCGACCGGGGGTTCGAGTCAGGATTCCACGAACACCAGTACGACGCGCAGTTCAAACACGGCGGTGGCTCGCTACGATGGAGCTATCGTTGCCAACGGCGTCGGGTCGGCGACGATTAGCGCGGACACACTGCAGCGTTATTTCAGAGATTATGCGTGTTCTCAATCTTACCCGCTGACGGCAAGAAGCACCCTGACGGTTAACCCGGCAATCAGCAGCATCACTCCGGCGCGCGGACTAATCGGAAACACAATCCAAATTACGATTAACGGCGATGGGTTTGGAGCGACTCCGAAAGTTAATGTTCCGGCAAACGGTGGCATCACGGTCAGCAACGTCAGTGCGGCAAACGGTGGGACGCAGGTCAAGGCGACGTTTGCCATCGCGGTGGATGCAACAGGCGGGGACAAAGCGATTAGCGTGACGGCGGGTGGGAAGACGAGCAACAGCAAAAACTTCTTCGTCCAAGTCCCTACGTCTTTCAAAGTTTTGTCGGCATCAGTCTTTCCGGGACAAACAGCTAATGGTGCTCCGCCCAGCAAACCATACGGGTTCGCGCTGAGCATCCGCTATCAGGTAATGGATCAGGCAACAACACCCCAACCCATCATGGCAACCATGCGCTTAAAGGAGAACCTCCTAAATGCTAAGGTTGATGGACAATCGGCAGGTTCTGACAATCTTGATACTAATGTAACGACTTCTGGATTTACCGAAGGAGACGGTACATTTGTTGATCAACCTGTTGGTGTAACAAATTTACAACCCTTTGGAGTTGCAATCTACACGCAGGAATTGTTGATTGAATTGTCTAGCTCCAATAAACCTGTACTACGCACAAATGATTGGAATATTAGCGGAAGAGCGGGCTGTGGCAGAATGACAAACAACAACGACATAGATGTGCGTGTTACGTGTCCATAAAGCAAGTCTGCTATCTAAAAATGTATGCTCCGTTGAGCATACGGTACTCAAAATACTCGGTTGATAAAGGGAAAAAATTATGCAATATAAATGGCGAGCACTGACTTTGCTGATTACTTTTAGCACCTTCGGGGTAGCAGGACTTACACAAACTGCGAAAGAACTAGAGAATTATAGGTCTATGGGAAAGGGGCGTTACGCAGTAAGACAAGGGATTACGATGACAGTTAGTTTTGCAAAAAGCGGGCAAGCTAAAAACATCATAATTCAACCAGCGGATACGTCTTCTGGTACAACACTCACATCACGCAAGGGGATGTCGCAAGGAGAAGTAAGAGATGTTGTTGATGAGGTTGCACCAAAACCCAGCCGTGGTGCATTCGTCAACGAAATTAGCTTTTTAGCAGGCTGCTCCTCAATCAAAACTGAGGTTTACGAGCGTGTAAAGATCAGCCGCGCGACAGTATGCAATCCAGGACATGATGACCTTGTGAGGGAAGCCACTATCGCTTGGAACGATAGGTAAGCACAGAGAGGCACTTAATGCCATAGTCCGCGCGCATGGACGAGCGGTGTGGCTGTATGAAGAACGACATTGCGGAGAAAGCAATGAGTTCACCCTAAGCTTTCTCGTCCGGTAACTCACCAATCAGTTGAATGTGCGATGCCATGAGTCTGTTGGCTCATGGCATCGCCGTCTGCTCAAAGCAAATCTGATAGATTCAGCCTCAGAATAGAAGTTCGCTACTCGACCGGAGGTTCGAGTCAGGATTCCACGAACACCAGTACGACGCGCAGTTCAAACACGGCGGTGGCTCGCTACGATGGAGCTATCGTTGCCAACGGCGTCGGGTCGGCGACGATTAGCGCGGACACACTGCAGCGTTATTTCAGAGATTATGCGTGTTCGCAATCTTACCCGCTGACGGCGAGCAGCAGCCTGACGAATAACCCAAGCGTCAGCAGCATCACGCCGCCGCGCGGACTAATCGGAAACACCATCCAAATTGCGATTAACGGCGATGGGTTTGGAGCGACGCCGGTTGTTAATGTTCCGGCAAACGGTGGTATCACGGTCAGCAATGTCAGTGCGGGAAGCGGCGGGACGCTGGTCAATGCGACGTTTGCCATCGCGGTGGATGCGGTGGGTGGGAACAAAGCGATTAGTGTGACGGCGGGTGGGAAGACGAGCAACAGCCAAAATTTCTTTGTGCAGATTCCGAGTAGGCTGGTGCCCTTCGATGTTTCGGGAGCAACTAATGGTGTGGGACCGTTACAAACTCCTGTCAATGATGTAATCACAGCCTTAAATGGAACAGTTCTGTTTAACGGGCTGCAGGTCTGCGGCGTGTATCGCAACTACGCCTTTATATTAGTAGATCAAAATGGGGAAAGGATTCTTCAACCATTTACATTGGGTGAAGTCTTCTCGAATTATCAATCGCCTGCCGGTTTTCCTGCACCCACTTTTGAACCTGCCTCTATCGCTGCTGGAGAGTTCGTGGGGGACATTCAAACTCTCGCGTTTCCCGGTTTTCAGTGCCTCGTGCCTAACGACACTCAATCCTTCACTCAGAAGTTCTATGTTGAGGTAGGTCAAGGTCAAAGTAAAAAAAGATTTGACCCTAGCACAACCATCAGGATTGAGAAAGGCAACTTTGCGGGAACGCTCCGAGTTGACCGCACGATTACTACACCGTAAAGATCAATTGAGAAAGGATCACGATGATGTACAAGCTTGGATGTATTTTAGGAGTTTTAGTAGTAGCCATTTTGATAGCGATGGCAGGATATTCCAGCCAGTCTAAAAAGACTCAGGATGACATACTCAACCGTCGAGTCGCTACTGATGAGATGAAGAATGTTTCGGCAAAAGATGCGCTGGCTCACGTACTTGATAAAGCAGAAGTGCCGGGAGGCATTGTTGTTGTGCGGGCTTGTGACGATGCGGCGGGATTTACGCGGACGCTAGGTGATACAACATTACGCGCGGCTCTGGATGGAATCGTAGCAGCAAACCTTCAGTACAAATGGAAGATCAGAGATGGGGTTGTCAATCTTGACTTGCCCAACAATGACCTGCCACTCCTGAATGTTAGAGTTGCTAAACTCGAAGTGACACGAGCAAAAACATTGGATGAGGCACTTAACAAGTTGCTCGCACTTCCCGAAGTGCAAGAAGTATCTAGTTCATCCGTAGGGTCCCGCATGATCCAAGGAGGGCTTTACTCGTTCGATTCGTCGGGAGACATGTCCCAAGGTGGCGAACAATTCTCTGTAACTTGTACCGATGTTACTGTGCGGGAAGCTCTTAATGCTATCGTCCGTGCGTATGGACGGGCAACATGGGTGTACACGCAGACGGATTGTAATGGAAGGCGGCTTTTCTACATCAGCTTCCAAAGCTAATAGAGTCACGATAACTATCACGGGCGCAGTCAGACTTTTACGCTTGGAACAGTGAATTGAAGAAAGGAGTGAACTGTAATGAAAATGACAGATGGTTTGGACTGCGTTCGTCCACAGAAACGATTTCTCTTGCTAATCCTTCTCATTTGCTTATTGGTTGTTGGGGCTAATGGCTGGCAGACGAGGAGAGCGCGAGTGACCGTTGACAATTCAGTGCATGAGAGAATTGCCGCGATTATCAGTGAAACCCTTAAGCAAGGAGAGCTTCGCACCTATGGTGGTGTTAGTGTAATAACAAGAGTGCCGCCATCAAACAGTGCCGTTGAAGAAGTCAAGCGATACGGCGATGCCGCAGTGCCGATTCTGGTGAACTATTTACAACGCTCAGAGAACGGACGCGAGCGCGAATTAGCTTTAAGGCTTCTCGGCTCATTGGGTGGAAGTCGCATTGTTGCGCCTTTGCGAGAGGTTATCCTGTACGACCCGTCGCCAACCTTCCGACAATTAGCATTGCGGTGGATAACGCAAGCACCTTGGAAACAGGCGTTGCCGATAATACAGGAAGCCGCAGAAGCAGACCGGAACGAGCGTGTGCGCGAAGAAGCTAAAAATCTGATTGCTACTCGTGCACCCAAGTAAGAAGATTTTAGGAAGTTGGTATAAGGAATCGCCCGCGAGATTGAAACGACTCGCGGGCGATTCCTTACTATCTCTTCGTGATCTTACCGCCCGACTCAACCTACTGTAATCATGCGGGCGGCAACCGCGCGGTGAGGGTGAGAGTCGGCAATCAGACGAGCAACGACTTTCACGAACACCAGTACGACGCGCAGTTCAAACCCTACAGTGGCGCGCTACGATGGAGCGATAGTTTGCAACGGCGTCGGCTCGGCGACCATTAGCGCGGAGACCTATCAGCGTTATTTCAGAGATTATGCGTGTTCGCAACCCTACCCGCTGACGGCACGAAGCACCCTGACGAATAGCCCGAAAGTTAGAGTTACAAGCGCGAGTATCTGCGAAGATCGCATAAGCATCAACCTTTCACCTGCTAACGTCACTGGCTACCTAGAAGTCTTTCTGGACGGTCCAAATGGTTCGGTAAAATTGGCGTTCAGAAACCAAGCGGGTGGGGATACCAGAGAGTATTTCTATACGAGGAACTTGCCGACACAGGAATTTACAAAGATTCGAGTAACATGGCGAGTCAATAACATAACCGGCACTGGTACGCTTGACTATAGAATGAAGGTACTCGGTGACTACGAACAGTCGTGCTACAACACGCCATCAGAAGGAGATTTCAGCGGAGCAACTTTCAGAGCAGGAACAGCGACATCCGCATGTGTGTGGTCTGCGCGCGATTTCATTAGCGGCTTCCTTTTCGAGGTTTCCGAAAACGGTAGCGGTGTTGACATTGGCGGCACCCCGATACAACTTGAGGGTTTTTGCGGGATTAACGGTGGAACTAGTCCTCCGGCTACGAGTCCGGCATATTGCAGTGAACGGTACGGCTGTAAAAGGTTCCGCAGACCGGCTAATATTCTCACGGAATGTGCTGTGCCGCCTCAAGTTGACAGGACACTCGCCCGAGGTCCTCAGTCGGTACTTGGCTGTAACGATGCCGTCTTCGTTGACGGCATCGGTTGCAGGGTTGTCGAGGATGGGGGTAGTCGTGTCAGAGCAAATCAGCTCGATAACTACAAAGGTGTCGGAGAGGCTGCTTGCAACACATGGGGCAACTCATTTAAGAAAACCGTCAAACTATTCTGAAAGGATAAAGAAATGTCACGCAATTACCGTTTATTACTACAAGCGATGATTGTAATCGCCGCTTCAAGTCTTGCGTTCGCTACGATCCGCAAAGCGCGTCACGCCCCGCCCATCGTCTCGACAGCCGAGCGCGCCGCCACTGTTATCGCTTCCGAACTTGAGACGAACAATCCCAAAATTGCTTTGAATCAAGCGCGACAGGTGCCAGCCGACATGGGAAAACAACACCTGACTAGCAGCCCCGATCAGCGGTACACTGTTTACCATTTGCCTTTTAATCCTTATGGAACGTCTCCCAAACCACTGACCTTCATTGCGGTCGACAATAGAACGGGGGAACCGATACGCAGTATCCCGATTAACTGGCGCGCACGAACCGTATCTTCGGTCATTTGGATTGACGGACGAACAGTGGCGGTGTTAGGTGAAGCTGGCTACCTCGCTGTCTTCGATGTCGAAATGGGAGAGCAAACACATAATTTCGGAGGGCGTAATTTTGCTATCTCGCCTAATGGGAGTCAGGTGGTATATACCCATGACTTCAATCCGAATTACGGGTATATATCGCCAGAGTTCAAGAGCGACTATGTTCTGCTTGGTT
The DNA here is from genome assembly GCA_024330265.1 of Pyrinomonadaceae bacterium MAG19_C2-C3. Classification (GTDB taxonomy): domain Bacteria; phylum Acidobacteriota; class Blastocatellia; order Pyrinomonadales; family Pyrinomonadaceae; genus JANDLT01. The sequence continues at coordinate 14,772 of JANDLT010000053.1, forward strand.
CCCTAAAGCAGCCCGAACTTACTAACATCAATGACCGGAACGACCACTCTGATTCTAAGGTCATTTACCCCGAAATAATTTCACCAAACAAGTTTGAACAAAAGGCGTTTAAGAACCTTGCTGACCGCCACCAAATCAAGAGTACCTTAGCTTGGTCAGAAGACAGCCAAAGGATAGCGTTTGTTGAAACGCATCAAGAGAAACTTTGGTTGGTAGTCTTGCAACCGAAAGTTCAGGGCGAGGATGTAACAATTGACTCGCAAAAGGTTGAACTAGATTCATCCACAGATAACATCTCGTCGCTTTCATGGGTTTCCAATTCCGACCAAATAAAGGTAAGTAATGATCTCACCACTCTGTTGGTAGATTTGAACACCGGTACAGTACAACCTGTACCAAGTGACCAGTAAGTTAAGCGATGAACGATAGAAACCGTCCGCGTAGCAAGAATGTTCGCGGGCGGTTTCTCTTTGAACAAAAGAAGTCGCTGTCACATCAGTCTGTCGTGAACGCGATGAGTGGCAGACGCGCGGTGACGGTGAGAGTCAGCAATCAGACGAGCAATGGCTTTCACCAACACCAGTACGACGCGCAGTTCAAACACGACGGTGGCGCGCTACGATGGAGCGATAGTTTGCAACGCCGTCGGTTCGGCGACGATAAGCGCGGAGACATATCAGCGTTATTTCAGAGATTATGCGTGTTCGCAACCGTACCCGCTGACGGCAAGCAGCACCCTGACGAATAACCCAAGCGTCAGCAGCATCACTCCGGCGCGCGGACTAATCGGAAACACAATCCAAATTACGATTAACGGCGATGGGTTTGGAGCGACGCCGAAAGTTAATGTTCCGGCAAACGGTGGGATCACGGTCAGTGCGGTCAGTGCGGCAAACGGTGGGACGCAGGTCAAGGCGACGTTTGCCATCGCGGAGGATGCCACAGGCGGCAACATAGCGATTAGCGTGACGGCGGGTGGGAAGACGAGCAACAGCAAAAACTTCTTCGTCCAGATTCCAAGTAAGTTGGTGCGCTTCAATGTTCCGGCAGTGCCTAACGGTCTTCCGGGAGCACCTAACGGTGTGGGTCCGCTACAAACTCCCGTCAACGCCGTAGCTAAAGACCTGTCCGGCAGGGATCTACTGAACGGACAGCGTGTGTGCGGCGTGTACCGCAACTATGCCTTTGTATTAGTAGACCAAGAGGGACAGCGTATCCTTCAGCCCTTCAGGATTGAGGAGAATTTTAGCTGTTTTGAGTGTCCAAACGGTGTGCCGACCTTTGAGCCCTCGGACATTCCGGCTAGCGGAGTAATATCTGATACTCAACTTCGAGCGCGTCCCGGTTCTAATTGTCTGCCTGATGGTGATAGGGAAAGATTCCTTCAAGGGTTCACTGTTGTAATAGGCTCTAAAAGGTTTGAACCAAGCACAATAGTCTCCATCGAACGAGGTAACTTTGATGGGGGACTTAGAGTGGACTCCGAAATTATCGCGCCGTGAAATCAAAAGTAAGGAGCAGGACGAATGATGAAAGTTACAACTCTTATAATGTTAATAGCATTGACAACATTAGCTCTGAACCGAAAGAACCAAAATCTTACGGAAGATAGAAGTCAGATGTTGCTCAATCGTCCAACAACCATGGTCACACAGGGAATCTCGACTACAAGGTCGTCGTTCTTATACGCGCTAAGTGGTGCGAAAGCACCCGGCGGCATCGTAGCGGTGCTAAGTTGCGACCCACCCCAACGCTTTGCGCTGAGTCCGTCTAACTCATCCTTGCAAGGTGCATTAGATGCAGTTGTTATTGCTGACCCGCAATACAGATGGCAAGTTGACGAAGGGATTGTCAACTTACTACCAAGTGGCAGCGCGCCCGCCCTGCTTAACCTTCGCATAGCCAACTTCAATGTAGAAGCCGTTACCGTGGATGAAGCACTTGGGCAGCTTCTAGCAACGCCCGAAATGCGAAAAGGTGTAGGTGAACTGAATGCAAGTTCACAGATTTTTCGAGGTGGTCTCGGCTACTTTGACCCAGCCAAACCGAACAAGGACAGGAGCGTACAAAAGATAAGTTTGACGCTTGAGAATATCACGGTACGCGAAGTGTTGAACGCCATTGCCCGCGCACATGGCAGTGCGGTATGGTCATATACAGAACTCCATTGTGGAACAAAGAGATTCGAGTTGAAATTCTTGCCGCAATAAGGCGGCATGACACATCAATCCTAATGAGGCTGTCGCAAGAATCTTAGCGACAGCCTCGTTCTATGTTAGTCAGAGAATAATCCACATAATAACAGCGGACTTCGGTATCGCCGTGGAAGCGGCGGGCGGTAATAGTGCGGTGAGGGTGAGAGTCGGCAATCAGACGAGCAATGGCTTTCACCAACACCAGTACGACGCGCAGTTCAAACACGACGGTGGCGCGCTACGATGGAGCGATAGTTTGCAACGCCGTCGGTTCGGCGACGATAAGCGCGGAGACATATCAGCGTTATTTCAGAGATTATGCGTGTTCGCAACCGTACCCGCTGACGGCAAGCAGCACCCTGACGAATAACCCAAGCGTCAGCAGCATCACTCCGGCGCGCGGACTAATCGGAAACACAATCCAAATTACGATTAACGGCGATGGGTTTGGAGCGACGCCGAAAGTTAATGTTCCGGCAAACGGTGGGATCACGGTCAGTGCGGTCAGTGCGGCAAACGGTGGGACGCAGGTCAAGGCGACGTTTGCCATCGCGGAGGATGCCACAGGCGGCAACATAGCGATTAGCGTGACGGCGGGTGGGAAGACGAGCAACAGCAAAAACTTCTTTGTCCAGATTCCAAGTAAGCTGATACGCGCTAATGTCGAGGGCGCACCGAACGGTGTCGGTCCTCTGCTAACGCCTGTTTACGCTGATGCCAATGACCTTGCAGGTAATGTTGTTGCACAAGGGGTTTGCGGAGTGTTTCGGAACTACGCATTTCACTTGGTGGATCAAGTGGATGAGCGAATTCTACAACCGTTCACTTACACTGAAACATTTTCCAACTACACGGGTCCGTTTGGGCAACCCACAGGTAACACTAAAACTGTGCCTGCTGGTTTGACTGCGACAGACGCTCAAGGCTTTGGTTTCACATTCAGATGCCTCGGACCGGCTGACAACGAAGCATTCCGGCAAAGCTTTTTTGTAACCGTTGGTAGCACAAAATTCAATCTAAGTACTGTCCTCGAGATCAGCCGGGGCAATTACAGTGGAACGCTCACGGTAAACTCCAGAGTCATTACTCCGTAACTATTTAGAGATTTGGACTTTGAAAGACGAGGGAAGAATTATGATGAAGAGAGTGATAATCGCCACGCTAATCGGAGTTCTCGGAATCGGATTAGCATCCGCAACGCACAAATTCCAAAATTCTAGTCAAGCTTTTCATCAAGAATTGCTTGACCGTCGCTTAGGTATTGAAGACATGGATACTGAAACGACTGTGAACGTATTCGTTAAAGCATTGCGCTCAACGGAAACTCCGGGAGGGATTGCGATTGTACCAAGCTGCGGCGAAACCGTGAGGGCAAATTTCGATCTGTCCAAACCGACATTACAAGGCGCGTTGGAGTCAATCGTCGCTTCTAACCCACAGTACAGGTGGGAAGTTCAAGGTGGCGCGGTCAACCTTTTGCCTTATGGCGGCACACATCCGTTTCTAGAAACGCCGATTACTAGGTACGAAGTTAAGGGCGCAGAAACGCTGGATCAGGCACTTAACACCTTGTTAGCCCTGCCCGAAGTTCAGAAGCGAGAAAACGATCTCAACCTCGGAGGTCGCTTAGTGCGTGGCAGGCTTGGCTACTTCGATCCGAACGACGATGTAAGGAAGGAGAGCAAGAAATTCTCCGTGAAGGCAAAGAAAGCATCCCTCCGTGAAGTGCTTAATGCGATTGCACAAGCGCACGGTAGTGGGGTTTGGGTGTACTCAGAATATCGCTGTGGGTCAAATGCTTATGAACTTGAATTCTTAGCTCAATAAACTGCCGAAAGGAAGAAATCCACGCATGAGTTGTGGAAGACTCATGCGCGGATTTCTGTATGAATCACGCGCATCACGGTGGACTCTACCATCGCCGTGGAAGCGGCGGGCGGCAACCACTCAGTGACGGCGAGAGTCGGCAATCAGACGAGCAACCGTCAGAACTTCTTCATCCATTAAATCGGCTTGCCCCGAATTCACCATCCATCGTTCATCATTCATTACTGAACCGCCACGGCTTGTCCCGCACGCACTTGCGCCGTCGCGTTGGTACGGACGTGAACGCGGGCGCGTGTGGTTGTCGGTGAGGCGGTGGCGTAAGTGATGGTGTACGAATTGCGAAGTTGGGCGACGACATCATCATATGCAGTTTGGATGTCGCTAAAGCGCGTGATGGGATAGAAGATGCCGCCCGTAGTCTGGGCGAAAGCTTGTCCTTCTTCGGTGGCGCGCGTGGTCAAGGTCAGGGCGCGGTTGCGCGTCGGGTCAATATCGGGCGCGTTCGTCGGGTTGTTGGTGCGCGTCGTGGTCGAAGCCGGAATCAAGCCGGAGGGAATATAGAGCGGGTAAATCACCGCACCGGATTCACGCGCGAGACGATTGACGTTGGCGAACGAGAGAAACGAACGATTGTCGTCGCCGTCGGAAAGCACGACGATGGCGGTGCGCTCATCGGATTTGTTCTGGAGCGGGCGCAAGGTTTCGAGCAGCACGTAAGCGAGCGAATCGTAGAGGGCGGTCGCGCCGCCCGCCTGTATGTCGTTGATGCTTTCGCGCAGGGCGGGACGATTAGTAGTGAAGCCGGAAATGTTCTGCACGTCGTCGCGGAAACTGACGATGCTGATGCGGTCTTGTGGGCGTGCGGAAGCGACGAACGCGAGAGCGGCGCGACGTATAAATTCGAGACGTTCTTCGACGCTGCCCGACACGTCTAAAAGCAGCACGAGATTAAACGGTGCTTCGCCCGCGACGACGTTTGTGATGCGGCGTTCGACGTTGGTTTCGGTGATTTGAAAATCGCTCACGGTCAAGTCGCGCACCGCACGCCCGCGTGCATCAAGCACACTCGCGTTTAAGCGCATCAGTTTTTCAGAAGTGTTATTTGTCCGCGTGTCGGATGCGCGCGTGATAGTTAAAGCGGGCGCGATGCCGCGACGCGCGGGCAATGTGTTCGCGTATTCACTAACGAGTTTCGGTGCGACGCGGCGCACACGCTCGATTAAATCTTCGTCGTTGGTTCGTAGCACGACGCGGGCGGCTTCCGTTAATTGACGTTCACGCAAATCTACGGGAGCGTTCAAAGGATCAACGCCGAACAGCACGACGCCGCGCTCGGTCGTCAAATTAAGTTGCACCGTGCGCGATTCCGGTTTCTTATTATCAACGTCATCGGACGTGTTCGCGGTTTCTCCGGCGCGCCCTTCATCTTCAATCGCGGTTGATGCGTCCGGCTTCTTGGGCTTCTTCTGTTTCTTCGTCCGTTCGCCGAGTCGCCCTTTGATTTGAAAGCGTCCGCCCGAACCTTCCTTCGCTTCCGCGAGTTCGACGGCACTGTAAATTCGCGGGCGGCTCGCCAGCCAATCGAAGTCATAACGCAAATTATCAACCGGAACGTCGGCACTAATCGTTCCGGTCGTCGTTCGCACATCCACGCTGGCAAAATCGCCCGTGACATCAACTGCGCCCGCTTCCGTCTCGATGCTGACCTTCGCGCGGGCGGGGATGCTCACCGTCAAGTCAAGGCGTTTGATTGTGTCGAGTGATGTGTCGGGCAACGAATCGCGTGACGCACGTTCGGAGTTTGACGTGCTTCTTCCGGCGCGCACGGGCGGGACATCAATCTCAATCACGCCTTCACGCGCCGAAGTTTTCAAGACGCTTTCGGGAATCTCGCCGCTAGTCGTGCCGTAACTTACGGCTTCGAGGATGATGACGCGCGCATCATCTTCGCTCATGGTCATGCGGACTTTGACTTGCCCGCGCGCATTTCTGATACGCACGACGGGACGCTCCGGCGCGTCAAGGCGACGAATCACGGCGACGGTCTGCGCGTGCGAGAAGGTGACAGTTAAGGTAACAGTCGCGGCGAAAAAGCAAAGTGAAAGAATGAGGAAAGCGGCGCGGTGTGGCTTGGAAAAATTGTCGTACAACATCAGGCGTATCTTGCCGAAGTGAGCGGCGGAGAGTCAAATCCATTTAGCCGAACGCCGGACTTCATCTGCTTTTTAAGAGCGGAACGGTTAAAAAGTCAGGTGCAGAAACTCGTTGAGCGGCAGTTATGAAAGGAAGGTGCGCGGAATATTATTTCTATCTGACTCGTGCTTATCGAACTCAATAATATAAAACTCCTCATCGAATGACTGCTCTTCCATTGTATCTAACTCCTCAACGTCGGAATCGGAATAATCTTCTGGTACGAGTCGCGTGGGAAATGATTTACCTTGCTCCTGTCGCTCTACAAACCTCTCTGGCGTTCTTATTTTCTTTATCCGGTTCACCTCAAGGTTATAGAAAAGATTCGGCGGGTTTTCATATTCACTGAGAAACTCTACCCAGTAAAAATGGTCAAGCAGCAATGTGCCTTCACCACAATATCTTTGACCTTGAACATAACGGTCAGCCTCGTAAGACATAACGTAAAATCGAAAATCTCCAGCCTCAAAAATTACAACCGTGTCCCTATCTTCTCCGCTATAAACTCTTATCACGTCGCCACAAAATCGACACTCACCATTACCAAGATGCTCAAAGCTGTGATGAGAGTTTAAGCGTGCTTCTTCGATTGTTCTAGGCTCAACTTCAAAAGACAGATTAACCAGTTGCCCTTTATGTAAAGGCGGGTAGTTTCCATCTCCAATATGCCATGACTCAAAAATCGCTGAGAGTTTCATAGATTTGCAACGAGAGCCGCCCAATATCAGTTTAGCCGAACAAGCGTTCGAGATATGGACGCGCGAGAAAGTATCCGGCTTGGGCGATGCCTAAGAGGAAGCCTATGACCAAGCCGAAAAGTTCGATGGTGCGAAGGTGTTGTTGGGCGACGGAGAGGACGAGGGCTTCGAGTTTTTCGACCGGATAGTTTGAGACTTTCTGGCGGACGATGCCGCCGATGTCGAACTCTTTAATCGCGGCGGGAAGGCGTTCGCGGGCGGCGTCGGTGATGCGCGCGGTGAGTGCGGAACTCGTGCGGGCGATGGAGTCTTGGGCGAAGTAATCAATCGGGCGTCCGATGGGACGAATCAGGAGTTGTTCGATTTGATTGGAGACGACGTGATTTAAGGCGTTCGCGGTTTCGGGGCGCGTGAGGATGCCGAGCAGGAATTTGGTCAGATATTGTTTGAGGGCTTCGGGCGAATCGGGTTTGGCGTACTGCATGATTGCGCCGAGTGAGTGAGGTTGGACGCGGGCGAGGGCTTCGCGGGCGTAGGTTGTGACGGCATCGCGGATGTCGGAACTGCGGGCGAGCGTTAGGACGCGCCGCGCGATTTCCTCTTTCAGACGGTCGAGCGTCGCGGGGGTGAATTTACCTACGAGGTCGCTTAGCGGGCGATGCAAGAGATTGTCAATCAGATTGTCGAGAAATTCTTGCGCCTGACGCTCGAAGGCGTCGCCGTGAAGATATTCTTCGACGCGGCGCGGGAGCGTTGAATTGACGAGTTCGTCAACTTCCTGGTTGATGCGTTCGCGCGAGACGAAGATTTTTTTGATGAACGAAAGCTGATTGTAATAATCGTCAACTTCGCGTTTGATGAGTGCGCCGATTTGCGTGCGCGTGCGTTGACTCGTCGCAATCTCCGCGAGTTGGTGAACGACGGGCGGAACTTCGCGGTCAATGCGTTCCTTAATGAGGCGGACGGCTTCATCTGTGACGAGTGCGGCGAGCGTCGTTTGACTCGCGGCGAGTTCGTCAATGCGGGCGGCGACGAAGGCTTGTATGCGACGCTCAAAGTCGTGCGCGGTGGTGACGCTGCGTAAGCCTTCTTCAAGCAAGGCGACGGCTTGATTAAATACTTGCGCGTCAAACGAATCTTTGAGCCGCACGGCGAGCAATTCGTCAAGGCGACGGTCAACAAAGCCTTCGACGCTTCGGCGCATCGAGTCGCTTTTTAGAATTTCTTCGACGTGTTCCGCGATGGTGAGTTGCAAGGCACTGACCGAATCAAGCACGGGAGCGCGCACGGTGGAAGGCAAGGCTTCGAGCAGCGAAGGGTAGTTCGTCGTCAACAGTTCGTCGGTGTAAGACCTGACGATTTGGTCAACCTTGCGCTCGAAGAAGTCTGTTTCAAAAAGCGCGTCGGTGATGGTTTCCTGCGAGACGAGTTCCGTGCCGACGGCTTTGCCGATGGTTTCGGCAAGGCGTGCGCGGTGGCGTGGAATCATGCCTTGCGGGAAAATCGTGATGCCTAAAAACACGATTGGACGGCGCGGGCGAAACAGCATACGCACGGCGAGCCACGCGGCGGCGTAACCGTGTACGGTGGCGAAGACGATGATGAAGATAATTTCGAGCGTCGAGAGCGTCGGGGATGAAGTTGCGGCTTGGAGTGCGAACATAGTTTTAGGAGAAAGTTGCTGACCATGCGAAAACGGTTTCGGACGGGTGATGAATTTTTGGCGATGACGATTGAAATGCTAAACGTAGGGTGCAAAGTGCGTCAATGATAATTGATAACTCACTTTACGCGGCGGGTAAAGTTTTGCGGCTGTGCCGCCTGACGTGCGGGAAGGCTATGCCTTTCCGATTCGCCCGGAAACTTATGGCGGCTGCGCCGCCCGCGTTCGAGGCACAGCCTCGAAGTAGTCGGGGAAACTGTCGCGGCGGTGAGGCGAAGCCTCACCGCACATCAGGCGGCACAGCCGCAAAATACTTACACCGCGTAAGGCGAATTGATGAATCACGGGTAACGATTTTCGACGCATGATGTTTCGTTCGTGTGAAACGTGATTGCGAGGCTATGACGGGCGGTGCTAACCTTACGCCGTCAAGGGACATATCAATCTAAATCGGAAATGAGTTCGGTAAGAAGGAGATTTCAAAATATGCGACGTTTTATTTTGCCGGTGTGTGCTGCGTTCGCGCTTGCCGCGTGCAGCCAGCCGGACACGGAACGGCAATCAAATTCCAACGGCAATCGCAACGCCAGCGCGCCGACACACGGTACGACTTCAACGGGCGGAGCGGCGAATGCCAACAACACAACCAACACGACGAACACGAGTCAGAACGGAGCGGCTTCAACCGCGCAGCCGGGACGCATCACGATTGAAGAAGCCCGCGAGCTTGTAGCACAGAACAAAGCCGTTATCGTTGACGTGCGCGGCGATAGTTCATACAACACTTCGCACATCAAAGGCTCAATCAGCATTCCGGGCGGCGACATCGCGGCGCGGGCAAAGGAATTGCCGAAGGACAAGAAAATCATTACCTACTGTTCTTGACCGGCTGAACAATCAAGCACCCGTGCGGTGCAAGTCTTAGCCGAAAACAACATCACTAATGCTGCCGCTCTGCTCGGCGGTACACAAGCGTGGGAATCCGCCGGATTGCCTATGGAAAGCGGCGCAGCCAAACCGAAATAGATTGACGAAAAGTTGAATCGGAACCCTGACGGCGCGAAACATCAAACGTGTTTCGCGCCGTCGGTGCGTTCGAGCGAGATGATTCGACAAGACGGTTCAGGTGAGACGACTGTGCAAATCGAAATTATGCAAATCAAAAGTTGTTGCGCCGCGTCCCGCCGTTATGCCAAACTCCGCCCGCGTAACATCCGATTCATACCGCTAATTTTTTCAGTTCAACACGGTTCGCTGATTCTCACGGTGAACTGCGTACACAAAAAAACATGGACTACACGAAACTCTTTCGCCGTAAATCTATCGCTTTAATTCAACGCGACGCCGCGCTCGGCTATTCAGACCACGGCGACGCCGCGCCCGAAGGCGGCGGACTCCGGCGCGCTCTCGGCGTGGTTGATTTAACCGCGCTCGGAATCGCCGCGATAATCGGGGCGAGCATCTTTTCGATGATTGGCACGGCTTCTTACAATGGGGGTCCGGCGGTCGTGTTCCTGTTTATGTTCACGGCGGTTGCCTGCGCGTTCTCGGCTTTGTGTTATGCGCAGTTCGCGTCCGCGATTCCGATTGCGGGCAGTGCGTACACGTACGCTTACGCGAGTTTCGGTGAACTCATCGCGTGGATTATCGGTTGGGATTTATTGATTGAATACGCCATAGGCAACATCGCGGTCGCCATTTCATGGAGCGATTACTTTACGAGTCTGCTCGAAGGCATCAAGCTTCCCGCGCTCGGCTTGAAGGACGGCATCATTATTCCGTCTTATTTGACGATGGATTTCTTGACGGCTTCGCGCGCTTTTAGCGGCATGGAAGCGGCGGCGGCGGAACAGATAAGTTCGCTGCTCGCGCAAGGCAACACGCTTGAAACAATCAGCCGCGTGACGGAAATAAAACGCACGACCGTTGATGCTTACGCGGCTTGGGCAAATGCGCCGCGCGTCGGCGGCTTCCCGATTATCTGCGATTTGCCCGCGCTCGTTATCGTGGTTTTAATCACGGCACTCGTCTTCATAGGCATACGCGAATCCAAGCGCGTCTCGAACGTGATGGTCGCTTTGAAGCTGGCGACTATCTTGCTCGTCATCATACTCGGCGCGTTCTATGTGCGATTAGAAAATTGGTCGCCGTTTGCGCCCAACGGCGTCAGCGGAGTTCTCAAAGGTGTCGCCGCCGTGTTCTTCGCCTACATAGGTTTCGACGCGCTCTCGACGACCGCCGAAGAATGCAAAAATCCGCAACGCGATTTGCCGCGTGCGATGATGTTCTCGCTTGTGCTTTGCACGTTTCTCTACATTCTCATCGCCCTTGTTTTAACCGGCATGGTGTCTTACGAACAACTGCAAGTCGGCGATCCTCTGGCATATGTGTTCGGTGCGGAAGGCGCGAACATTCCGTGGGTCGCCGGGGTAATCGCGGTTTCGGCAGTCATCGCGCTGGCGACTGTGTTGCTTGTGTTTCAACTCGGACAACCGCGCATCTGGATGGCGATGTCGCGCGACGGACTTCTGCCGCCAATCTTTTCAAGCATTCACCCGCGATTTAGAACGCCGTGGTTTTCAACGCTCGTCACGGGCTTCTTCGTCGCCGTTCCCGCCCTCTTTATGAACCTCACGGAAGTCACGGATTTGGCGGTCATCGGAACGCTGTTCGCGTTCGTGCTGGTGTGCGGCGGCGTGCTGGTGCTTGACCGCAAGAGTGAACAGGAAGGTCAAGCCAAAGGTCGCTTCCGCGTGCCGTACATCAATTCGCGTTACGTCGTACCGGCGTTAATCGTCGTCGTCATCGGAAGTCTCCTGTACTTCAATCCGAACGCTTTGAGCGACTTGTTTCGCACGGTTGACCCCGCCGATTCGACGATTGCCGGATGGGATTACGTCAAACATAAAATCCCGCTCTATGGTTACATCGTACTCGTTGCGGTGATGGCTTATAACTGCGTGCGCTATCGCCTGTCATTGATTCCCGTTCTCGGTTTGCTAAGTTGCGCCTACCTGATGACGGAACTGGGGATAACGAATTGGACGCGCTTTCTCATCTGGCTTGGTGTCGGGCTAATCGTCTATCTGCTTTACGGCTATCGCCACAGCAAGTTGGGCAAGCGGGTTGATGAGACAAACGGAGAAGAATTGAAACATTGAGTCATTGACTCACCTTACGCGATTTTGTCTTTAGCCCGATTCATCGGGCTTTCCGCGAAGCGGCGATTAGACCAGCCGTTTGACGGCTGGGTGAAACGCGAGTTGAAAATTGGAGGGCGTTTTAACGTCCTTCCCACTCCTGCTTTAGCAGTTAGCAAGCCGCCCCTTTCAAAAGGACGTTAAAACGCCCTTCAAATTCTTATGCCGTTTGCCCACGCGATAAAATCGCGTGGCTAGTCGCCGCTTCGCGGAAAGCCGCGTGAACGCGGCTGAAAACCAGAATCGCGTCAGGTGAGTCATTGATTCGATTGAAAGCGGTATCGTTAAACCCAAGTCGTGATTTATAAATGAGTCAATGAGCCGATGAACCAATGAATCAATCACCCAATTCTGGACACCCGTTCGCGTTGTCGGTGATAATGACGCACACGAAAAATCAAAAATAGAATAGAGGCACAAAACCTGTGAGTACCACTTTCGCCAATACCGGCACGCTCGGTTCGGTGATGTTCGAGTCGCGGACTTGGACGCGCCAATTAGCCGTCGCCGTCGGCTTCAGTTTATTAGTCGCGCTCTCGGCGCAAGTCGTCATCCCGCATCCGTTTAGCGATGTACCGATGACCGGACAAACCTTCGCCGTGCTTCTGACCGGAGCATTGTTGGGCGCGCGTCTCGGCGCGCTCGCCCTCACGCTGTATCTCGTCGAAGGTGCGTTGGGTTTGCCATTCTTTCACGCGGGACGCGGCGGTATCGCGCATCTGCTTTTCAGTCCGACCGCCGGATATTTGTGGGCGTATCCGTTCGCCGCGTTCTTGACGGGCGTGCTTGCCGAACGCGGGTGGGACAAGCGTTTTATAACGGCGGCGGCGGCAATGATGCTCGGTTCAATCGTGATTTTGACGGGCGGTTGGGCGTGGCGCGCGGTGTTCTTGATGACGCCCGCGCAAGCTTTTATGACGAGCGTTGTGCCTTTCTTGGCGGGCGATGCGATTAAGATTTTGGCGGCAGCGGCACTACTTCCCGCCGGATGGAAATTGGTCGGGCGTCGTCAACATCGGTAGGCGTAACCGAAACTTATCAGCGCGCCGCCCGCTTTTCGTAAGCATCAGCGGCGCGCTTTGCTTTCACCTCATCTTTGAGAGTTTAAGGAAACCTCGCTTCCATGCTACGACACCTGTTTTCGACGCTGACGTGCGTTCTTGTCTTGGCGGCAACGAATGCGACGGCGCAACAAACTTCGGTCATCGAACCCGTTCAATCCGCATCGTCAATCACCGCGCACACGCCACGCAACACGTTCGATTTGATAATCGCGCCCGTTGCCACCGTCATCGCCGACACCGATAATCTCGGTGGCGAAACACACGGCGTGCGCGGCTCCGGTTTCGATTTACTTCCCCCCTTGCCCTTCGACTTTACAACGCACGCTGCTTCTCTCGATGATTCTTCCAACGATGATTTACGGGTAAGCGAGGCGGGCGAGGTGCGATTCGGCATCGGCAAGGGTTTCGAGTTGTTCCCGAAGAACTTGATGATGTTTGCGCCGCCCGTCAATGACGTGGCTGATTCGGTGGATGATGAAGAACGAATCGCTTCCGACACAGGTTTTCGTTGGAAGCCCGCGATTGAGCAATCGCTTCTGTTTCTCGCCGTCCAACACGGCTACGCGATGACGCAACCGAAAACGCGCGAAGCCTTGAAGGGTAAATTTTTCAAAGACTACTTCCGTTCGGTGCGTTCCCTGCACGGCTGGGACGACGGCGGGCGGTTCTTCACCAACTACGTCGCGCACACTATGCAAGGGGCGTTGACCGGATACATTCAAGTTCAGAATGACCCGCGCGGCATACGTCAAAAGTTCGGCGGCGATAGGGGATATTGGATAAGTCGCGCGAAGGCGACGGTGTGGTCTGCCGTCTGGAGTACGCAGTTTGAAATCGGCTTAATCAGTCAGGCTTCCATCGGCAACGTCGGTTTGAAAGGCAAACAGACATGGGGCGACATCGTTGTCACGCCAGCCGTCGGGACGGGTTTAATCGTTTTAGAGGATGCGATTGACCGCCTGACGCGCCCGTTTATCGAAAGCCGCACGAACAATAAATACATCAGAATCTTCTCGCGTATGCTGCTTAACCCGACGCGCAACTTTGCCAACCTGTTGCGCTTCGAGAAGCCTTGGAAACGAGACGTGAGATACTGATTTATTGAGCCATCGGTTCATTCAGTCATTGAATCAATAAAGAACTCACCTTACGCGATAATGGTTTTAAGCCCGATTCATCGGGCTTTCCGCGAAGCGGCACTTAGACCAGCCGTCAAACGGCTGGTCTAAGTGCCGCTTCGCGGAAAGCCGCTTGAAAGCGGCTAAAGTCAAAATCGCGTA
>JANDLT010000054.1 GCA_024330265.1 Pyrinomonadaceae bacterium MAG19_C2-C3
TGTACAAGGCTTGGTCTCCGATGGATCACCTCATAAAGAGTCGAACATTAGGTTACTAATTTCAGTTTATTACTCATCATCCCTTCGGTGCGTAATACCCTTTGCGTGTGCGGACGCGGACGTTCGGGCGTGTGACGACGCGCAAGTTGATACGGCGAAAGCGTCCGTCGGCGATTTCATTGCCCGGATAATAACTCAAGACGTATTGCTGTGAGAGGTCGGCGGCGATTTGCTCAAAAGCCTTGTCGAGGTCGCTTGTGCCGCGCGGCGTATAGACCGCTCCGCCGGTTTGGGCGGTGAACTCTTGCAAGCGACGCTCTGCCGCGAGGTCGCGCAAGTTGGCACTTTCGCTCTGCCCTGTCTGCACGGCGTAGATTTGGCAATCGGCTTCCTGCGCGCGACTTAAAACTTGGTCAAACGTCAAATCGCTCAACGTATCCACACCGTCGGAAACGATGACGATGACTTTGCGCCCTTCGAGTTTTTTCAAGTACGCGGCGGCGAGAGCGACGGCATCGAAAAGTTGCGTCGCGCCGTCGGGTTTCGGAAAGCGTTCGATGGTGCGCGTCAGCCGCCCGACATCGCTTGTCAAATGTTGTTCGATGGTGACGGTCGTGGCGACGGCGAACAGTGCCGCCTGATCAATCGGGCGCATCACGCGCTTGAAAAATCGCAGTGCCGCTTGCTTCTCCAATTCGCGCGAAGCCGTCAGACTTCCACTGTTATCAAACAACATCACCATGCGGACGGGCGTTTCGGAACGATGAAGTTCGGAGATAGGTTTCTTCTGCCCGTCAACTTGAAGCTCGAAATCCGCAAGTTGTAAATCAACCATCGCGCGCCCTTGCGGGTCAATCACGGACGCGGCGACCGGAACTAAGTTCGAGCGAAAATCAATGACTTCATCGTCTTCGATAATGTCCGCACTATTTGTGATGTCGGTCGCCACATCATTCGCGGTTTGGGTCGCCGTTGGGCTTTGACGCGCGGGCGGTGGCGGCGGAAGTTGCGTCACACGCACACCGGAGTCGTTCGGCGTTGAAGTCGGAGCGGGAGTCGGGCTAGGGTTTGCTTGCGGCTTGACGACGACGCGACGCGCACGCTGTTGTGCGGATGCGTCCGACCGTCGCGTGCGCCCTGATTGCGCGTGCGTGGTGATGAAGCCCTGAAGAAACGGCACGCCGCATAGCACCGCGATTAAGCAAGCGGCAGCCAACGCACGCCGCACAGCTTTATTTGATGTCGCTTCACGCATCATCGCACGGCGGCGACGGTTCGCATCGCATCGTTGGCAAGGTTTGTTTCTGACCACGTATCCCATTCCTTTAATGCTAATTCAACTTGGCGGGCGTGGCGGTCGCGCTTGTGGCGCAAGCCGCGTTTCTCTTCGATGCTCAAAGGTTCGAGCAGACCGAAAGTGATGTTGACGGGTTGATAGTTTTTCGTGTCCGCTCCGGAAACGTATCGGGCGAGTGCGCCGATTGCCGAACGCGGGGGAGCATAAAGCATCTCTTGTCCGCGCATCGCACGCACCGCGTTGTGTCCGGCAAGCCAACCCGTCGCCACCGATTCGACGTAGCCTTCGACGCCGCTGATTTGTCCGGCGAAAAAGATGTGCGGGTGTTCGCGCATCTTCATCGTCGCATCAATCACACGCGGAGCGCAGATGTATGTATTACGATGAATCTGCCCGTGTTGCAAGAACTCCGCATTCTCCAGACCGGGAACAAGACGTAACACGCGCTCCTGTTCGCCGTAGCGCAAGTGATTTTGAAAGCCGACCAACCCGTAAGCATCAGCCATCAAATTCTCTTGCCGCAACTGCACACACGCATGAGCAATCCTGCCCGTCTTAGGGTCAGGCAAACCGACCGGCTTCATAGGTCCGAAGCGCAACGTATCGCGTCCGCGTCTGGCAAGTTCTTCCAAAGGCAAGCACGCTTCAAACCAACGTGTCTCTTCAAAGCGATGAAGCGGCACGCTCCGGGCTGAAATAAGCGCGTCATAAAATGTTTGATACTGCGCTTCATCGAGCGGGCAATTAACGTAATCGTCCCCGCCTTTGCCGTAACGCGCGGCGAAAAAAGCGATGTCGTAATTTATCGAATCGGCGGCGATGATGGGCGCAATCGCATCGTAAAAATAGAGTTGGTCATCGCCCGTCAAACGGCAAACCTCCGCCGCCAAATCATCGGAACACAAAGGTCCCGCCGCAATTATTGTCACCGCATCTTCGGGAATGCGCGTCACTTCTTCGCGCACTAGAGTGATATTCGGATGCCTTTCAATCGCTTCGGTTATAAACTCTGAAAACTTTTGACGGTCAACCGAGAGAGCCGCCCCCGCCGGAACGCGCGAGGCGCGTGCGGCATCCATCACCAGCGAACCGCCGCGCCGCAATTCTTCTTTCAAAAGATACGGCGCGCTTCCCGGCTCGTCGGATTTAAGCGAATTTGAACACACGATTTCCGCGAGTTTGTCCGTGCGATGCGCCGGTGTCGGTTTGACGGGTCGCATCTCATACAAGCAAACTT
This sequence comes from Pyrinomonadaceae bacterium MAG19_C2-C3, assembly GCA_024330265.1. Taxonomy (GTDB): domain Bacteria; phylum Acidobacteriota; class Blastocatellia; order Pyrinomonadales; family Pyrinomonadaceae; genus JANDLT01. The sequence goes on from JANDLT010000054.1 coordinate 2,535, forward strand.
GCGCGCCCGCTTGCGCCGCTTGCCACGCGGCTTCCGTTCCGGCGAGTCCGCCACCGATGACGTTGATTTCATTCATAACTTTTTCCGCATCATCTGTAATCTAAGTTTTTCATGATTCATCCACGAAACACACGAAAGGAACACGAAGCAAAACAGCCCGACATTTAGTGTACTTCGTGTGTTTCGTGGATAAAATCCTTTTTGCCTAACATCGAATTCGCGTGAGTTTAAGGTTGAGCCGTCACTGCGTCGAGATTGTCTTTATCGGCTTCGGTCGAAAACTTTTTATAGTCGCTCCACTCTTGCGTGACGTTGATGTCGCCGCCCGCAAACAGAAAGAGTTTGTATGATGCGTTGAGTTGCGCGAAACGCGGCAGCCACACGCCGTCGGGCAAGCGCGTTTGTTCGACGACGAGAGCCGAACCGGGTTTGATCTGCGCGAGTAAGCCGCCCGCGATTTTATACGGCTCGGCAAAGCGGGCTTCAAAGCGCATCAACTGTTTGTCGTTCGGGTCAATCCACAAGATGCCGTTGAGTTTGCCGATGATTGACTCGGTTCGGTTTTGCGGTTTGAAGTTTTTACGGGCGCGGAAATCGAAAACAATCGCATCGCGGTCGCGGAAGCGTTCACGACGCGGAGCGACGAATTCACACACGCGCAAAGCGACGCTCGCCCACGTCCGCGAATCTTCGACTTCACTCGCCACCGCCGCCCCGCCGTCTTTTTCGTTCGCCTGTTTCTTCGCGGCTTCGGCAATCCGTTTAGCCTTTTTCTCTTCGGCTTTGAGCTTGTCTTTTTCGCTTTCGCGCTCGGCTTTTTCCAATTCTTCCGCCGCGCGTTCGCTCTCTTTTTTCGCTTTCTCCTCTGATACCGCGACGCCGTTTTCACTCACCAACTTAAACACCGGCTCACGTCCCGGCACGGGATAAACTTCATAAACTTTGACTGTCTCTTTTTTCAATTCGCCGCGATTGTTAAGTTCGCGTTCCGTCTCGCGCTGCATAAACGTGTACTGCTTAACGCGCTCGTCAACTTGAAGTTGATTGCGCGCAATCTCGGTTAACAACGCAGCGACATCAACCTGTTCGGTCACGGGCGGGTCAAACGCCCTGTCACTCAAGTTTGTGTTTCGCGCCACACTTTGAAGCGCGAAGATTTGCGGCGCACCTTCGCGTTCCACAACTTCGACGCGATGCGGTTCAAGCAGTTCACCTTCACGACGATAATCCGCGTAAGTCGTCGTGATGCCGCGCGTATCGTCCTGTGCTTGAACTAAAAACTTACTCGCGCGACTGAACGCATAACGAAGACGTGCGCCGTTCTGTGCCGTGAACTCTATGATGTATGCGCTTTCGCCGCCAATGGTTTCAATGCCAACCGTGCGGGCGAGAACCTTCTGTTTCTTATAATCCGCGAAACGCCTCGCTTCCAACACGGCTTGCAAACGCGCGACGTTGGCATCCGTATCCGTGAGCGTTCGCACACCGCCGCTAGATTCGCGCGTCCACGCGGTGCGCGGCGTGACGGCGGAACTGCTTTCACCTTCGGGAGCGATGATTGTGACGCGGCGCGCGGCGGGAGATTTGATTTGCGTGCGGCGCGTGATGATTGACGCGCCTTCAGCGGCGCGCCATTCATAACTCGCATCGCGCACACTTGCGACGCGCTTCTTACCGCCGACGGCGCGCAAATAATCACCCACGACTTTTTCCGGCGAAGGCAGTTTGACGTTTGAAATTCGCGTCCTGTTCGTTTGTGCGAAAGTCTGCGTGACGCCGGACACTAAAGCGACGACGGCGATTAGCAGCATCGCAAAAGATGTCGCGTAAATTTTACGATGTCTGGAACGCTTGATGTCGCTCATATATTTTGCATCTCTGGAAAGTTTTGCACGAATCAAGAAAACGGCAAACGAGGCGTCAAAAAGCTTGTTCGCTTGACGCCTCGTTTTGGATGCGGTTTCGGGTGTTTGTGATGACTAAAAACTAATGACGTTCGACATAATTCGTGATGCCGCGCGGAACGTACCCGCGCGAAAGATAGTCGCTACCAATCATCACAAACATAATCGCCAGCCAGAAGAACCCGGCGACGACGATGGTTTTCGTCAAGCGCGAACTGTAAAAAACGTGCATAAAGAAAAGTATCACGAGCGTCGCTTTCGTGACCGCGATGGTCATCGCAACAATGTCGTTAAGCGCGCCAAAGTCAAAGAACGCGACGACGACGGTTAATGCCGTCAACACCATCAACGCCCCGAAGATTTTGTAATAAGATTTAGGTTGAACGATATGCTCCGACATAACTACTTCACTTTCAACTTTCGATTTTCGACTTTCAACTTTCTAATGTCGCCCGATAAGGTAAAGCAAGGGAAACAGGAAAATCCACACAATATCTACGAAGTGCCAGTATAGCCCTGTCAGTTCGACCGGAGAATTGTATTCCGGCGAGTATGCTCCGCGATACCCGTAAAACGTCAGGAAGCCGAGCGCGATGATGCCGATGACCATGTGCAGGGCGTGGATGCCGGTCATGCCGTAATAAATCACATAAAACATTTGCACGCGGTTGATGTCGGGAAACGGTCTGCCCTTTTCGCGTTCGTATTCTTCGACGACGTGGTGGTCAACCTCGAACGGCACAGCACCGGGATAAGTGTTATGTGCGAATTTGTGGCTGTACTCAATGGCTTTGATACCCAAGAAAGCCGTGCCGAGAATCATCGTCAATCCAAGAAAAGCGACGAGCAGTTTGCGATTTCCGATTTGCGAAAAATAGACCGCCATCGCCATCGTCAAACTACTGGCGATGAGAACCGCCGTGTTAATCGCGCCGTACTTGATTTCAAGCACGCGACTCGCGGCTTCAAAAGCTTCCGGGTTGAAGACGCGATAAACCGTGTACGCCATGAACAAACCACCGAAGAACATGATTTCGGTGACGAGAAACGTCCACATGCCGAGCGTCGTCGCGTCGCGCTGTTGTTCGAGATTATCGAAGTGGTGCTGAAGCGCGGGATGATGCCCGCTCGCGTCTTCCGTGTGCGGGTCGTGATGCGCCACACGATGATTCGCGTGCGTGTCATGCACTGCGGGAATAAGTGTCGAATCTTCTACTCGTGTCGCCAAGAGAGTTCTCCTTGAGGTAGTCGCGCGTGAGAGTTAAGCACCGCTATAACTCGAACGATCCGGTTTATCATCCGGCGAGGTTTTGCCGATAACTTCCATGTCTTCCTGCGGCGCGTATTCGTAAGCGTTCCATGTTACCACAGGCGTTTCGTGGAAATTCTCGGTCGGCGGCGGGCTTGCCGTGCGCCATTCCAAGCCGGTCGCCATCCACGGGTCGCCCGCTGCTTTAGGTCCGCCGATGAGTGACCAAATCAAATAAATCAACGGAATAACCAACCCCGCGCCGAGAATCGTCGCTCCCGCCGTCGAGAGAATGTGCAAAACCTGAAACGCCGGAATGTCCACCGGATACGCCGCGTAACGGCGCGGCATTCCCAAGTAGCCTAAAAGAAATTGCGGGAAGAATGTCAAATTGAACCCGACGAACACGACCAGCGCGCTGAAGCGTCCCCAACCTTCGGGGTACATGCGCCCGAACATTTTTGGCCACCAGTAATGCAACCCGCCGAGATAAGCCAGCAGTGTGCCGCCGACCATGATGTAGTGAAAGTGCGCGACGACGAAGTATGTGTCGTGGACGTGAACGTCCAACCCAATCGCGGCGAGAAACACTCCCGTCATACCGCCGAGCGTGAACAAACCGAGAAAGCCGAGCGCGTAGAGCATCGGCGTGTCGTAAGAAATCGAACCGCGAAACAGGGTTGCCGACCAATTGAAAACCTTAATCGCGCTTGGTACGGCGACGGCATACGAGATAAACGAAAACACGAGTCCGGCATAAACACTCTGCCCGGTCGTGAACATATGGTGTCCCCAGACGAGGAAGCCGAAGACGGCGATGGCGATTGACGAAAACGCGACGAACTTATAACCGAAAATGTTTTTGCGTGAAAAGGTCGAGATGATTTCCGAGATGATGCCCATGCCCGGAAGCAGCATGATATAGACCGCTGGATGCGAGTAGAACCAGAACAGGTGTTGGAACAGAATCGGGTCGCCCCCAAGCGCGGGGTCGAAAATTCCGACGCGCGTCACGCGCTCGAATGCCATCAATGAAATCGTGATGGCGAGAACGGGCGTCCCTAAAATCATAATGAGGCTCGTCGCATAGTGCGCCCAGACAAAGAGCGGCATACGAAACCATGTCATGCCCGGTGCGCGCATCGTGTGAATCGTAACGATGAAATTTAAGCCGGTCAGGATAGACGAGAAGCCCGCGACGAAAATGCCGATGCCCGTCGCAGTGACATAAGTGTTTGAATAAGTCGAACTAAACGGCGTATAGAATGTCCAGCCCGTATCAACGCCGCCGTACATCATCGCGCCGAGCGCGAAAACCGCCCCGATAATCAACAGATACCAACTCAAAAGATTGATACGCGGAAACGCCAAATCTTTCGCGCCAATCATCAAGGGTATAAGGAAGTTTCCGAGCGTCGCCGGAATTGACGGCACAAGGAACAGGAAAACCATGATGATGCCGTGCTGCGTGAACACCTTATTGTACGTCGCAGGTTGAAGCAGATCGCTTTGCGGCGTCAACAGTTCAAGGCGTATGAATCCGGCATAGATACCGCCGAGCGCGAAGAACAGGCTAATCGAGATGAGATACAGGATGCCGATGCGCTTATGGTCTTTCGTCAGCAGCCACGATTTCCAGCCGTAGCCGTTATTCAGATAATTTGAACCGGGACGCTCATCAGCGCGAGGTTCGGCTATACGCTTGACGCCCGGAGTTGCCGGTGGCATGTCCCTAGCTGTTCTATCAATTGCGCTCATGATATTCCCTTTTTACTGCTTGGAAAAACTGCTTAGAAGTTGCGTCCAAAGACTGTATTAAGCACCAAAGGTGCGGTATTCAATAGCCCGGCGCAACGCGCCGGGTAAGCGGTCAAGCAAAACGACATAGCCCTGAAAGGGCGACATACATTGTGCGCCGCGAACGAATCTATCCCGCCCTTTCAGGGCTTCAAGTTAAAGAACATTTGAGTTCTTGGGGCGACGCCCCAAGCTATCGAATCTCGCCCCTTCAGGGCTTTCCAACAGCTTCTCAGAAAACTATTTATCTATTTTCCGGGCGAATACCAGTACCGTTGGATTGTCCCGCGCCGGGAGTTGATGACGTACCGCCGCCGCTCGGTGCGGTTGCACCAATCGGGTTGGCGCGGAAAGCATCGGGATTCGACGCGCCCTGTCCCTCCAGTGTCGGCGCGCCCGCCGACGGATTATTGGAAAGCGCGGGAGCGTTCGTCGAGATGCCGTCGGTCTGCGCCGGAGCGAGCGACTTAATGTATGTCACGAGTTGCAGCAATTCTTCTTCCGTCAATTGACCTTGATAGGTCGGCATAATCGCCGGATAGCCCGCGACGATTTTCGCCGCCGGATTGAGAATTGATTCTCTGATGTAATCTTCGTCGGCTTCAACCGAATTGCCGCCCACTAATTGAACCTGACTGGCAAACACGCCGTTGAGCGTCGGGCAGCGTCCGCCTTCCGCGTTCGCGCCGTGACAACTCGCGCAACCGAGAGCCTGATACTTTTCGCGTCCCGCATCAACCGGAGAGAGATTGTTGAGATTGCCCGCCAGCCACGCTTGATAATCCGTCGGCTTCATCACGATAAGCCGTCCGCCCATGCCGGAATGATTCGTGCCGCAATACTCGGCGCAGAATATCTTGAACTCGCCTTCCTGCGTCGCTTCGAGCCACATGTATGAATAACGACCGGGAACGACATCCGACTTCACGCGCAAGTCGGGGAAATACAAACTATGAATCACATCTTCCGTCGTCATCGTGAACTTAACCTTCGTGCCGACAGGCAGGTGAAGTTCGTTGATTTCGCGTTGACCCGTCGGATGTTGAAACTTCCACATCCACTGTTTCCCCGTGACGTGTATGTCGAGAGCCGTCTTCGGCATCCGGTACTGCGCGAAATAGACCTTCGCCCCGAACACGAAAATGCCCATGAAGATGATGAACATAAACACCATGAAGCCGCTTTCCAACTTAATCGCGCCCGCGATTTGCTGCGGGATTTCATCGGGCGAACGGCGACGATATTTGATGACGAAGTAAATCAACGCCACCGTCACGATGACCATTATCACAAGCGTCAAAGCCCACAGAGCGAGGTACAACGTATCAACATTTCCGGCGAAAGTTGACGCTTGACGCGGCATTAAAGGCAGTTGAGGTACTTGCATAAATTATTTTAGGGCGACATCTGATTCGCGTAATTGCGATGGTTTGTATCGTCGTATCAAAACATAAAACAAGCCAAGCCCGATAAGCATTGCGACGCCCGCGATGCGTATCATGTTCATCACCACCGCCCCGTATTTTCCCGTTGCCGGGTCGTAATGAAAACAGTAAAGCAGAAGTTTATCTACCGGCGTTCCGATTTTCCCGTCCGCCGCTTCGACCAACCCTAAACGAACATCTTTCGGGGCGTATTCGATACCGTAAAAATAGCGCGACATTTTCCCGTCCGGTGTGACAATCATGATTCCGGCGGCGTGCGCGAATTGGTCAAGCTTCGCGTCATACTCAAAACCGAATCCGGCGGCTTCCGTCACACGGCGTATGCTGTCCGGCGTTCCGGTCAGGAAGTGCCAACCTTCCGAAGCACCCGGACGATTATAGCGTTCGATATATGAAGCCTTCTTTTCCGCCGCGAGTCCGCGCATATCGTTTTCACGCGCATCGAAACTAATCGCCACGATGTCAAACTCTTTTCCGGCGGTGAAGGGTAAAGCCTTGAGTGTGCCGAGCGTCCCGTTTAGAACTTCATTGCACAGCATAGGGCATTGGTAATAAACGAAAGCCAGCATCACAGGCTTCTCACCGAAGTAATCGCCAAGCTTCACATCGCGCCCCAACTCATCGCGGAACGTCGCATCGAGCGGCAGTTGCTCATTGTAACGTTGTTCAATCGTAACTCCGCGCAGTATCGCGGGCGATGAAGTATCGTTGATTGTGCTGTCTTGCGGCACGCTGTGCATTTGGGAGTAGGCAGTAGGCAGAGGGCAGTAGGCAGAGGGCAGTAGGCAGAGGGCAGTAAGCAATAGACAATAGGCAGTAAGGAGTAACCACAAGGCGCGGCGAGTGCGTCGCGGCGCATTTGACGTTCGCCCGAAAACAATTGATTTTATAAACTGACCACTGCTCACTGCTTATTGCTCACTTTCTTCGTCTTCACTGCCTACTGCCCTCTGCCTACTACTTCCTACTGTCTGCGTCTTTCGGCGCGCGTCGCGGAACTCTGCATTGTCGGCGGCAAATCGTAACCGTTCGCCTGTGATTGTTCCGGTGTCATCGGGCGCGATTGAAGACGATTGCCTTCAAGCATCAGCCGCTTCGCTTCATCAATCGGGATGCGGAAAGTGTCGGGGCTGCCTTGCACCCGCCCGTAGGTACTCATCTCCTCACGCCTGATTTCGCGCAACGTCATCCATTCGGTCGGAGCGTCTTTCAATTCAAAGTTGAGCATCCCCTGTTCGTCAATCTGGTCGGGCAAGAAGCGCATCTCGGAATTGCCTTCACCGATTTCGCCTTCTCTGATACGGCGCGCAAGGTCGGGGTCGTTCGTCAAATCTTCCGGCGCGAAGCGGTCGCCCTGTGCTGCTTGAAGGCGCGGGTAAGGCGGCAAACGTTGTTCACCCTGTCGCGTCATCGCGGACGGATCGGGGTCGTTGCGGGCTTCGAGTCTTTCAAACACTGCGAGGGTCGCCGCCATTAACACGAACACGAGAGCCGTCGCCGCAACCAATCCAATGACAAACTTGGTAATGGCACGGACGTTGACATCATTGATTTCATGCGAGACATCGGGGTTTGAAACGCCCGACACATCCGGCGTCTCCGTCATGTCACGATTCTCGCCTGTCGTTCTTTTGTATTCTGATTCCATGATGTTCTCTGTATTAGCCTTAGTGGTGTTCCTCGCTGCCGTGCGTTAGAGCGCGTTCGAGCAACGGGTCGCCAAGCGGCATCAACGGCATCTTCTTCAAGTTATAAATGTAAAACCAGACCCACGCGCCGCCGATTCCGGCAATCGCCGCGAGTGCCGTCAGAAGACTTACGAAACTAAAATCAACATATGTGTTCGGTCGTCCCGCCGCGTGGTTGACGAATTCTTGCGGCATCACAAGCCAACTCGAATCAATCATTCGCATAAAGAAAAGCAGCACGGTGACGATGAGCAACAATCGCGTATCGCGTTTCGTGCGACGCGAAAGCAGGATGAGAAACGGCACGGCGAAATGAAACAGCACGATGAGAATGCTGACCATACCCCAACCACCGCGCATACGCCGTAAGTACCACGGGATTTCTTCCGGTAGATTTCCCGACCAGATAATCAACAATTGCGAAACCGAGAAGTACGCCCACAACATCGTCAGAGCGAGCAACAACTTTCCTAAATCGTGGAAGTGCATCGGTGTCAAGAAACGATTGAACGGTTCATACTTGCTCAACAAAATCATCGTGATGATAGTGAACGCGATTGCCGATAACGCCCACCCGCCGACGAACAGAATCCCGAAAATCGTCGAGTACCATTCAGGGTCTAACGACATCACCCAATCCACAGACGCAAACGTCACGGTCAACGCGAAGAACACGATGCCGGGACCCGATATATTTCTCAACATATTGCCGTAATACGGATTGCCCGGTTCACGGTCTTGCGCCGCCGACCAACGATTGATAAAGAATGCCAGCCCGCCCCAAATCACGAAGAACATAACGAAGCGCACGACGAACCAACCCGCATCGAGATAAAGACCCTTTAACTGAAGCAGTTCCGGCTTGCCTTCACCCGAAGCGACGAACAAAACATCGTGGTCTGCCCAGTGATAAAGCGCGTGTAAGCCGAGTATCACGGGGACGAACAGAATCGCCATCAGCGGCAAAGTTTTCGTTCCGGCTTCCAACACGCGGCGAATCGTCACGCCCCACGCGCCACGCGCGACGAACTGCAACATCAACCAACCGAGACAACCGAGCGTCACGCCGACCCAGAAAATGTATGCCGTCAGATAAGCGTGGAAGAATTGTTTGAGTCCGAACACCCCGCCGAGAAATGACAGCGCGAGCATGGCGACAATGCCGATGACACCGACGATGAGGGCGATTGATTGGACACGCGAGAGGGCGGCGAAGGGCGGCGCAAAATTGATTGGTGTTTGTGAATCTTCGTGCCTCATTTGTATTTAGCGATTCCCTTCTCCCCGCGCTCCGCTTTCGTTTTCATGCGTTCCCTGTCCACCCGGCAACACCGGAGCGTTACCCGTTTCAATCTGTCTTCGTTCGGCTTCCGGCACGTCTTCGAGTCGCGCACCCTGACTTAATTGAAGCGTGCGGATATAGGCGGTGATTGCCCAACGGTCACGCGGCGTAATCTGCGCGGCGTAGTTCGGCATCGAACCCCAACCGTTGGTTATCACGTCGTAAAAGTGTCCGACACGCTCGCCGCGCAAACGCTCATCATGATACGAAGTCGGACGTTTATAACCGCGACGCACGACCATACCGTCACCGTAGCCCGTCAAGCCGTGACACATCGAACAGAAAATCTGATAGCGTTCCTGCCCGCGATTGATAACTTCTTCCGTCACCGGAAACGGGAACGTGTCCACATTGTTCGGGTCGCTCTGCGTCGAGGCACTGCCCGGCGAGGCGACCGCGTTATTCGTGTCGAGACGCCCTCCGACGATGTTCTGTTCGGCGGTTTGCGAAGTCTGTACCGCTCCGCCCTGTTGCGCCGCACCGGTATTGTTGCCCCCCGCGCCACCCGCGATTTTGCCTAAGTATAAGTGGTCATCGTCGCGCAAGTAGCCACGCGGCACGACACCCTCCGGCAAGTTGCGCGATGCGCGTTTGTCCGCGAAGAACGGACTCGTTTCATAAACTTCGTAGCGCGGTTGGTCTTGCATATCCTGACGGCAACCCGCGCCGAAACCCGCCGCGACAAGACATAACAGCAAAACTACCGGACGCGCCTGTAAATTAGTAATCAACATCTACAACCTCACGGGCATTTTGTTGACGCAAGAAATCCGCCGTACCTTGACGGTCAAACTTTGAATCGGCGGCTTCAATCAAAAGGAAAAAGCGATTGCGCGAAGCCAAATCAAAGCGCGGCACGTTAAACACCGGATGATACGGTTTCGGCAAACCGTTCAAAAGAAACATCCCGAACACCGCCACCAGAGACGCAAGGAGAATCGTGCATTCAAACGTCACGGGGATAAACGACACCCAACTGTTATAAGGGCGACCACCGATATTAAGCGGGTAGGCGACGCCTTGCGTCCAATACTGCAAGTAATACCCGCCGATGCACCCGATAACGCCGCCCGCAAACACCAACCACGGCAACCGCGTATGTCGCTCGACGATGGTTTCCGAAAGTTCTTCAATCGGAAACGGCGAGAAAGCATCGAGCTTCGTATAGCCCGCGTCTTTCGCTTTGCGCGCCGCGCGTGTGATGTCGGTCGCATTATCAAATTCCGCGACGACACCATAAATTCCGGTTTTCAGTGCATCTTCCATGATGTTTATTGACCCATTAATTCATCGGCTCATTGATTCAATGACTGAATGAATCATGAATCAATTCCTTTAGTCTCCAGTTGCCGGAAGCAGTCCGCCGCTTGCCGGAGTATCGCCACGCTCTTGCCGTTTGTCTTCGATGACCTTGTGTTCTTCTTCGGGGTGAACTTTGGCTTCCGGTAAGAGCGTCCGCATCTCGAAGATCGAGATAATCGGGAGCAATCTGATAAACAGCAAAATGTTCACGACGAAGAAGCCGAGCGTTCCGACGAACATCGCCAAATCCCAGATGGTCGGCATGTACATACCCCATGACGACGGCAGGAAATCGCGGTACAAACTCGTGATAAGAATGATGAACCGCTCAAGCCACATCCCGACGTTGACGAACATCGCAATGGTAAATAGCGCGAACATGTTTTCACGCACGCGCTTCGACCAGAGCAGTTGCGGCACAATCCCGTTACATAAAATCAGCGACCAGTAAAAGAACGAGTAAGAACCCGCCATGCGATTCCACATCATCGCGCGCTCGTAAATGTTCGCCGAATACCACGCGAAAAACGCTTCCATGATGTAGCCGTAGAACACTATCAGTCCGGTGGCGAGCATCACCTTCGCGCAGTTATGTATGTGGCGCATCGTGATGAAATCTTCCAAGCCGTAGAAGACGCGAATCGGAATCAGAAGCGTCAAGACCATCGCAAATCCGGCATAGACCGCACCCGCGACGAAGTACGGCGGAAAGATCGTCGCGTGCCAGCCCGGTACGATTGAAACCGCGAAGTCGAAACTAACAATGGTGTGAACCGAAAGCACAAGCGGCGTCGAGAGTCCGGCGAGAAGCAAGTACGCCGTTTCGTAACGATGCCAGTGGCGCGCGCTGCCGCGCCAGCCGAGTGCGCCGAGTCCGAACAACGTGCGCGGAATCCAGTGCCGCGATTTGTCGCGGAACGTCGCAAGGTCGGGTACGAGTCCGACAAACCAGAACAACGCCGAGACACTCGCGTAAGTCGAAACCGCGAACACGTCCCAAATCAAAGGACTGCGGAATTGGGGCCACATCCCCATCGTGTTCGGGTACGGAAACATCCAGTAGGCGAGCCACGGACGCCCTGTGTGCAAGAGCGGATAGAGTCCGGCGCACGCGACCGCGAACAGCGTCATCGCTTCGGCGAAACGATTGATTGACGTGCGCCACGATTGTCGAAACAGAAGAAGAATCGCGGAGATGAGCGTCCCGGCGTGACCGATGCCAATCCACCACACGAAGCTGATAATCGGGACTGCCCAACCGACGGGCTGATTGTTGCCGAAGACGCCGACGCCCACCGCCAACAAATAAGCGATAGACAAAACCAACAATTGCAAAATGCTGCCCGCGATGAAGAACGCGAACAGCCAACCAATCGGCGTGCGTTTGCGAAGTGCGAGCGACGCGATTTTATCGGTGACCGATGCGAACGAATGACCCGGAGCGATAACGGGCGGGTATCCATCGAGTTCTTCTCCCGCGCGACCGCCTTCGGTGACGTGCTTATCGGGGTATTGGTCAATGCGGTCGTCAGTTCCGCGTGTGACTTCGGTACTCATCTAGTGTCCCCCTCGTGTTGCAGAGGTTGTTCGCGGTTCATCTCGTTGGCTTCGGGTGCGTGGTGTTCGCCCTCGCGTCCCGCTCCCGCGCCGTAATGTTCTTTGCGCGCAACGGGCGGTTCGATTTCCGGGTTCGGATTCCGAAGGATGCCCATATGGGTGGTACGCGGGCGCGTATTCAATTCTTCGAGCAGTCCGAAGTTTCGTTTGTTGCGTTTGGTATTTGAAACCGCCGAGTTTGGGTCGTTGATGTCGCCAAAGACGATTGCCCGCGTCGGGCAGACGGATTGACACGCAGTCACGACTTCGCCGTCGTTAATCTTGCGACCTTCTTTCGAGGCTTCAATCTTGGCGTACTGGATGCGCTGAATGCAGTAAGTGCATTTCTCCATCACACCGCGCGACCGGACGGAGACTTCCGGGTTACGCATCATCTTGTATTGTTCCGTATCGAAATCTTGATACAGCAGGAAGTTGAAACGGCGCACTTTATAAGGGCAGTTGTTCGAGCAGTAACGAGTCCCTATGCAACGATTATAAACCTGTACGTTCAAACCTTCGGCATCGTGAACCGTCGCCGCGACCGGACACACCGGCTCACACGGTGCCAACTCGCAATGCACGCACATTAAGGGTTGGAAGTAAGGACCTTGCGGATTCGATGCCGCGTCTTCGCGGTTGCCGCCCTGCCCTTCGTGGCTATCGTCGTCTTCCGAGCCGATGTAATAAGCGTCAATCCGCAGCCAGTGCATTTCACGCGAACGCGCGACTTGCAATTTACCGACGACGGGGATGTTGTTTTCCGCTTGACACGCGATAACGCACGCATTGCATCCGACGCATGAATTGAGGTCAATCGCCATGCCCCACGCCGCGATGTTGCCGTCGTCGTAGTTGTACGGCGGATACAGCGACACGTCGGGCGTCGGCACAGGGTGATGTCCGTCGAAGGCGTGGTCGGGGTCGGTAACGTAGTCCGCAATCGTCACCACGCGCACCGGCTCGCGGTCTTCGGTTAAGAAGTGAAGTTGTGTGGCGGCAACCTGCATACGACTTCCGGTTTGCTCAAGCGTCACGCCGGAACTATGAAACGGCGCGTTCGAGGTGCGAATCTTATATGCGTTAAAGCCGATTTCATCACCGACGCGCCCCGCCCGTTCGCGTCCCCATCCGAGATGAACCGTGACGACGCCATCGGGTTGTCCGGGCAAACTCCACACGGGGGCGTCAACCTCGTATCCGGCGTGGCGAAGCGTCACGATGTCGCAGTTATTGCCGCCGCCTTTGTAATTGAACTTGGCGTATAAATCGAGTTCGCGCGCCGTCTTCGGTGAGACGATAGCGACGTTATCCCACGTCAACTTTGAAAGCGGTTGCGGCAACTCCATCAACCAACCGTTGTTCGCGTAACGCCCGTCGAGCAAGTGCGGGTCAGGGCGGAAAACGATTTCCAATCCGTTTGTTGGCGGCGGTGTCGTCGCGCCTATCGGCGTGGTGACGACGTTCGGATTGACACTGACGCCCGCGCGCGGTTGAAAGCGCGTGTTCGGAATCTCCGAATCACCGATGACGCCGTTATGAACGATGCGCCGCCATTTCTTATCGGCATCGCCGCCCCGTTGAAGGGCGGGAAGATACGTTTCGCGCAGGATTTCGTAACCGCTGGTCTTGACGGTTTCGCCGAACGCACCGAGAAATTCGTAAGGGCTTTTGCTGTCGTAAAGCGGATTGATAAGCGGTTGAATAATGGAAATCGTACCGTCCGCCGAGCGCGTATCACCCCACATCTCAAGAAAGTGAGATTCGGGAACGTGGAAGTGACAGAGCGTCGCCGTTTCGTCGTTATATAATCCGTGATGCACGCGGAACGGAACTTTTTCGAGTGCCTCACGGAAGTTCAAATCGGCGGGCGACGAATAAACCGGATTGCTGCCCATGATGATGAGCGTTTCGACTTGCTCGTTATTCATGTCGGCGACGAGCGTGCGGAAATCCGCGAGTCCGTCGGAAGGCTGAACCTCGTTCGATTCGGTGAAGAAAACTGTGTTTCCGATGTTGCCGAGCGCGGCGTTCATCGCGTGTCCGAGAGCGTGAATCACTGGCGGCTGTTCATCGCCGACGATAACGATGCTCGCCCCGCGATTCGCCTGTAAATCACGAACGAGAGCGGGAATCCATTGCGGTGCATTCGGCACGGTAAAGTTTCCCGCCGCGCCGACGCCCAATCCGGCGGCGACGGCGCGCGTGAAGGCTTCGATTTCCGAAGGTTTGAGCGGAATGCGGTGGTCGGCTTTCGCACCCGTCTGTGTCGGCGTGACCTCGACGGCGTACAGGCGATTGATGCCTTCGACGGTTTCGGTATTGCGAACCCTCATGTAATCGCGGGCGTAACGAAGACTAATCCCACGCGCGGCTAAGAAATCCGAATCAATCGAGAGAACGCGACGGGCGCGCTCAAAATCGTATTGCGTTTGGAGTGGTTGCCCCAAAGCTTGAAACGCACCGATACGCGCATTGTCGCGTCCCGACGGGTCGAACTGAATCCAACGCGCTTGCGGCATTTCTTGAAGCAAGATAGCCATCTGCCGTCCGAGCGTCGGTGAGATGACGGTTTCGGTTAAGAAGCGTACGCCCGCGCCCTGACGTTCACGCGCCCGCGTCAACCAGGTGTTTCGCAGTTCGTTCGTAAAGCGCGACCATGAACTCGCCTCGCCGCGTTCGATGACGATTTGCGAACGGTCAGGGTCGTACATCCGCAAGAGTTCGGCTTGCGCGTGAACGTCAGTCGCGCCCTGACTCAAAGGGTGGTCGGGGTTGCCGTCAATCTTGGTCGGTCTGCCTTCGTTACTGCGGACGAGCAAGCCCAATCCGGTCGTAGGCATCGCGGTCGCAAAGAACAGAGGCTTGCCGGGAATCATCACCTCATCCATCTCAATCCACGATTCCATAATCTCGCGCGGTTGATACGCACACGCGGTCGAGAATCCGGCGAGAGCGAGCGACGCGCCCATCAATTTGAGAAACGTGCGGCGGGCAACGGGATCGTTAAACTCGCCAGCCTGTTCGGGAAATTCGTGCTGAATGTAATCGTTAAATTCCGGCGTGTCGGCGAGTTCTTCGAGACTGCGCCAGTATTCCTTGCCGCGCTTTGCCGCAACCTTGTCGCGCAGTGTGTGGTACGCCGTGATGCGCGCGTCCGTCTCGGCACGTTGCGCCGCGCGTGAGCGAATCTGCACCAAAGCCTGCTTCTGAATCGCGGGCGGTTGGTCAAGCACGAACCTGTTTTGCTCGGTGGACATCTTCAAATAATCCCTCTCGGGATAGTGATGAGTGATGAGTGATGAGTGATGAGAAAAACTTTCTTAACTCATCACTCATCACTCATCACTCATCACTATCATCGGTGACATGTCGAACAGCTTGTTAGAACTTCGGCGGTCATGACGTTGTATTGCTTTTTCAGTCGCAAACCCACTTCCTCTTGGTTTGACGGCGGTTGCCACTCGGCGTTGTAAATTTGGTCTTTCGGGCGCAGGAAAAGCTCCGGTTGGCGGTGACACTCTAAGCACCATTCCATTTTGAGCGACGCGACTTGATGAACGAGCGGCTGTTGAATCATGTTGCCGTGACACGTCGAACATCCGACACCTTTGGCGACATGCACGCTGTGGTTGAAATAAACGAAGTCGGGTAAATCGTGAACCCTAACCCACTGAATCGGTTGCCTTGTGCGCCAACTCTCGCGCACGGGTTCGAGGTAAGGCGAGTCCGCCCAAATCTGCGTGTGGCAGTTCATGCACGTCGCCGTCGGCGGGATTCCGGCACTGCTCGAAACCTCGACCGCCGTGTGACAGTAGCGACAGTCAATCCCTATGTCGCCGTTGTGGTGCTTGTGCGAAAACTGTACGGGCTGCTGAACATCAACGAACGCCCCCGTGTTGTAATTCGAGCGGTCAAGCACAAGCAGGGTGAATATCGCACCGACGGCAAGCAACGCTCCGACGACGATACTCAACTTGGAAAGCGCGTTGGTACTGCGATGAAAAATCTGCGGCATTGTAAGTTGCCAGTACCTTTCGTCTGTTTGACTTAAACTGTCAACCGTCTCAGGTGCAGACGCAACCGTGCGGTTGGGGAGTAAGGCTAAAGCTAAACTTGCACTGTAAAACTTGCGATGTTACTGGTATTGCTTCGGGTCACAAAAGCGTCGTCACGGGTCTCAAGGTAGATGTAGCTTTCCCGTGTCGTGTTCGATAAATTATGCGGGTATCGAACACAATTTGCTGGCGACTGTTCATGTCAACTGCGGAGTGAAACTATTCAATACTACTTTTTCAAAGCAACGGCAAGCGGCGAATTTTCGCGGTGCTTGCCGTCACCATAAATCGCTTCAAATCCTCACTAAATCGCCGCCCAATCTTCTGTTTTTATTTGTCCCGGATAGCCCGCGAGACTGCCGGAGAATTATCAATCGCCGTCATAACTATGTGTCAAAGTATGCATCTCCGGCGTTCGGTTAAACTTATGCATTTCGACGGGCTAATTTTCTTCAGATGACCTTGTGAAGCATTGTACAACCTACTATCATCAAATCTCAACCATGCTTCAAACAAACATTATCAACTCTTTATATGCGGTTTCCATCGTCTTTGCTTTGGTCAGGGCTTATACATATAATCGCCGTCGTTTAGCAGAACACACGCGAAACCTTCCTCTCATAAACAGCTTAATCTCTTAGGCTTATAAACCCGTGAACCTTACGTTTGTGAAAGCAAGGTTCGCACTCAAAAGGCTTGGATATGGCGATAAACATCAGCAAGCAGTTTCTTTTTCGCAAACTTCACCAACTCTCCGGCATCGCGCCGCTTGGATTTTTTTTGTTCGCGCATTTTTTTACGAACTCGAAAGCACTCGGCGGGGCTGAAAAGTTTAACGATGCCGTCGGTGAACTTCACTCGGTTCCTTATCTGATTTTCGTCGAGTGGTTGGGAATTTTCATTCCCCTGATTTATCACGCCGTGTACGGCTTGTTCATCACTTGGGAAGCACGCGCCAACAACATCGCTTATCCTTACGCGCGCAACTGGTTCTACACGATTCAACGCACGACGGGCATCATCGTCTTCTTCTTCGTCTTCTTTCACATACTCAATTTTCGATTCGGACTTATTCCCGGTTTGAACACGACACCCGTTGCCGGAAACGCTGAAATCGCTTTCGCGCTTGTTGCCGAAGAATTCACGCGCCTGTGGGTCGTCGTTGTTTATGTCATCGGCATCACGGCGACCGTGTGGCATTTAGCGAACGGCTTTTGGTTGTTCGCGGTTGACTGGGGAATCGTCATCGGCGCACAAGCTCAACGCTACGCCGGTTATGCGTGCGCGGCGTTGGGCGTCGCGCTTTTAGCCGTCGGGCTAAATGCAATGGCGGCGTTTATCTGGAAGGGCGGCTTGCTAGGTTCAGAGTTTTGGGGAATGTACCGGTAAAACAGTGGATAGTGGATAGTGGATAGTGGATAGTGTGCAGAAAGAAGCCGGTCATTGTTCACTCCTCACTTTCACTCACGGAATTAACACCACGACGCATGAAAAAGCACTACACACTGTTTCGCGTATTTTATCTGGCCACTGACTACTGACCACTTCTCAAGAACCGACACGGCTTCGGCTTTTCACTATCCACTATCAGTTATCCACTAATCATGTCATCAACAAACGGAATAAAAATCGCCATCATCGGCGGCGGACTCGCCGGACTCGCGGCGGCAATGAAAATCGCGGAGCAAGGTCACACCGTCGAACTCTTTTCCGTCGTCCCCGTCAAACGCTCGCACAGCGTGTGCGCGCAAGGCGGCATCAACGGCGCGGTCAACACCAAAGGCGAAGGCGATTCGACGCACGAACACTTTGATGACACGGTTTATGGCGGCGACTTTTTAGCGAATCAACCGCCCGTCAAAGCGATGTGCGAGATGGCTCCGGCGATTATCTACCTGTTCGACCGGATGGGCGTTCCCTTCTCGCGCACGAAAGAAGGCTTGCTTGATTTTCGTCGCTTCGGCGGCACGAAACATCACCGCACGGCGTTCGCCGGAGCATCTACGGGTCAACAACTTCTCTACGCCCTCGATGAACAGGTGCGCCGCTTTGAAGCGGACGGCAAAGTTAAAAAGTACGAAGGTTGGGAGATGCTCTCACTCGTGCTTGACGATCATGGAGTGTGTCGTGGTTTGACGGCGATGAATCGTCACAATTTGGAAGTACAAGTATTCCCTGCCGATGCCGTGATTATGGCGACGGGCGGACCCGGACTCATCTTCGGCAGGTCAACCAACTCGATGATTTGTACGGGCAGCGCGGTGTCGGCGTGTTATCAACAGGGCGCGCACTATGCGAACGGCGAATTTATACAAGTTCATCCGACCTCGATTCCCGGCGAAGACAAATTGCGTTTAATGAGTGAATCGGCGCGCGGCGAAGGTGGGCGTGTCTGGGTTCCGAAACAACCGAAAGACAAACGCGCCCCGAAAGACATTCCCGAAAACGAGCGTTGGTATTTCCTCGAAGAAAAGTATCCGGCTTATGGCAACCTCGTCCCGCGCGACATTGCGACGCGCGAGATTTTCCAAGTTTGTCTCGACGGCTTCGGCGTCGCGGGCGAGAATCAAGTCTATCTCGACCTCTCGCACATCCCCGCCGAGACCCTTGACCGCAAACTCGGAGCTATCTTAGAAATCTACGAAATGTTCGTCGGCGACGACCCGCGCCATGTCCCTATGCGAATCTTTCCCGGCGTCCATTATTCGATGGGCGGCTTGTGGGTTGATGAAAATCAGCGCACCAACATACCGGGACTGCTCGCCGCCGGAGAATGCGATTATTCGATTCACGGCGCGAACCGTCTCGGCGCAAACTCGCTTGTCTCATGCGTCTATGGCGGCTTCATCGCCGCCCCCGCCGCGATTGAGTACGCCAAAAACGTCGAACGTAACGGCGCGGAAGGCTCGAACATTTACGATGCGGAACTCAACCGTCAGAAGGAAATTAACGACACGCTCATCAAACAACAGGGAACGGAAAATCAATATCTGATTCATGAGGAGATGGGCAAAATCATGACGGATAACGTCACCGTCGTCCGTTATAACGACCGTCTCCAAGCGACCGACAACAAGCTTCAAGAACTCCTTGACCGGTTCCGCCACCTTTCCATCAACGACTCGAATATGTGGGCGACGCAAGCCTTGCCACACGCCCGCCAACTTCAGAACATGCTCCAACTCGCGCGTGTCATCACGCTCGGTGCGCTCAACCGCGACGAGTCACGCGGCGCACACTACAAGCCGGATTTCCCCGAACGCGACGACGAGAATTTTCAAAAGACGACCATCGCGGAATACTCCGACGAAGCTCCCGTGCTGTCTTATCAAGCGATTGACGTATCGCTCATCAAACCACGCAAACGCGACTACTCACAAAACAAAGCCGCGAAACAAGATGTACCGCAGGAAGTCAAAGCCCAAGCCGCCGCTAATGGATTGCCCGTCAAAGACGGCGCATCACAAATGGTTGAGCAAGGCTGGGATGCGGACAAACCGAACACTTCAAACCCGGCGGTCTGGGCGCAAAACAAGGAAAAAGTCAACGAGAGCGTCGCGGGCATCACACCTTCAAGCCAAGAGCAAGGTAAGTCGCTCGAAGACGCGGGCGGCAAATCGGTGAAAGAGTATTGAGACACGATTCAATTCGACGAAGGAAGTTATAAATTGAGAACTCCGGTTCCTCCAACGCCCGAAGGAACAACGCTCCGCGAGTTCGGACGCGACATAATGAAATGGAGTACGGGCAATCAAGCGGCAAGAGCGCGCATGTCAACTTTGACGAAAGAAGAACTTCAAGAAGCGGGCGTGACGCGCGACGTGGCGGAACAATGGCGGGATTTTTATATGCACGAAGCCCGGCGTGTTCCCGCCAATCCAAGCGCGACAGGGCGCGCCGAATTGATGCAATGTGCGGTTGAACTATTGAGCTAACAACAGGTGTTTATATGTCTATAAATAAAATGACACTACGATTGACCAACTCCAACAACACGGGGCTGAAGGTGCATTTAGAACCGTGGGGCGAAGAGTGCGAAATGGAAAGCGGCGCGACGATTGAAATCGCAGCACAGGGTCCGAGCGGCGACACTTTAGAAGTGGAATACGGCGAAAATGTCATCACCGTTTATGGGTGGTCGGGTTCGACAATTTCCGTTTCTGAAGTGTGCGCGACAAAAGATTTGTGTTCGCAATTTTAATTTCTCACCAACCGCGAACCAAAGTTTGAACTCTGAACTTTCAGCTTTTCTCATCCCACGACATCAAGTTTTAATCCAACCGCACATAGCTTATGAGTACACAAATCAACCCGACCAACGAGGCGAACATTTCACGCGGTACGGCGATGGGGACGGCGACTTATGCCGCCCCTTCGCAAACACCGGACGGCACAACGGAAGCCGCGCAAAGATTCGTTGAAATCAAAATCGCGCGCCGCGACAATCCCGATTCGGCACAGCGTTGGGAGACATTCAGAATCCCGTACCGCCGCAACTTGAACATAATTTCGTGCCTCATGGAGATTCGCAAAAACCCCGTCATGGCGAACGGCGAACGCACCACGCCGCCCGTCTGGGACATGTCATGTCTCGAACAGGTTTGCGGTATTTGTACGATGGTCATCAACGGTAAGGTGCGTCAAAGCTGCTCGGCACTCGTTGACCAACTCGACCAACCCATCACGCTTCAACCGATGACCAAGTTTCCGAACGTCCGCGACTTGGCGGTTGACCGTTCGCAGATGTTCGACCATCTCAAGCGCGTTCATGCGTGGGTCGAGATTGACGGCACGCACGACCTTGGAGCGGGCGCGAAGATGTCGCAAGAAGACGTTGCCGAACGCTATGCTTACTCGCGTTGCATGACGTGCGGTTGTTGCCTCGAAGCCTGTCCGCAGTACGGCGGCGACAACTACATCGGACCTCAAGCTATCGCGCAAGTTCGTTTATTCAACATGCACCCGACCGGAAAAATGACGCGCGACGAACGGCTCGAAGCCCTGATGCAAGACGACGGCATACAGAATTGTGGCAACTCGCAAAACTGCGTGCGCGTCTGTCCGATGTCTATTCCCTTGACGAAAGCGATTTACGAGGAGAACCGCGAAACCATCATTCACGGTTTGTTCGGCTGGCTGAAACGGTAAGAATTATGCCGGAGTAACATAAAGCGAAAGGGCGGTCGTTGTGGAGACAACCGCCCTTTCGCTTTGCCCTAGTACCGCAGACAAAAACACCTTGCTATATGCGCCGCCGCGTTGTTATCCTTTTTTAGCGGAATGAACGACGCTCCCTCGACCTCTCCCTTACCTTTAAGTACCAGCTCCGGTTCAACTCTCCATACAATCGAATGACGACTCTAATCCTCCCGTGTGCCACCGCGCACGTCTCGCGCACACGTGTCACTTCGCGCATCAATCGCACGCTCACGCCGTCCGGTGTTCTCGGCGCGCTCACCGATGAGACGACGCAAAGCATCATCCCCTTTGACGAATGTTGTTTGTTTCTTCGCGTGCCGGATGATGAAACTTTCCGCGTCTGGTACGCCTCGCCGTCGGGTGGACTCTATGACGCGCAAGCTTCGCACGTTGCCCAAGTTCCGCCCGTCGTCACGCACGCTTTGACGATGAACTCGATTGAGATTCTCTCACGCCGTGAACTAAGCCTTCCCGCCAATCGCCCGCTCGTTTCCGGCGTTCCGGCGCAGACCATCGCATCGGCGGCAGTTCTTCCGCTCTCAACCGACGATGAATCGTTCGGCGTGCTTGTCTTCACCGGCGCGTCCGAAGTTTATGACCGCGAAAGTCTCGATGAAATCCGGTGGCTCGTCGATCATATCGCCGTCGCCGTCCAAGCCGCGTTGCTGCGCGAACAACTTAATCATCAGGCTTCGGACGAAATCTCCGCCCTCGACAATTTGAACCGCGCCTTCGTTCACACACTCGTCCGCGACGTGCGCTTGCCGCTCACCGGAGTCCTTAATTTTCTCGATTCATGCGAAGTAAAACTGCGCGGTCAAACGTCTTTCGACGACGACGACCTTTGTCTACTCAATACCGCCATCACGCACACGCAGATTATTTGCCGCACGATGGATGATCATCTCGCCGTCGCCCGCGACGAAGACCGCCCGCTCGTGCTGTCGCGCACACTCGTCGCCCCGTCGCGCATCATCACCGATGCCGTCGAATATATTCACGCTGAAGCATCACTGCGCGGCATACGTCTCCACGCTCATCTCGTCCCTGCGCTTCCCGACCTCGATGTCGATGCGCGCCACGTCACACGCGCTCTCATACACCTTTTAACCACCGCCCTCGCCGCGACCGGAGACGGCGGCGAAATCTACGTCGAAGCCGTCACGACTAACGATGACGTTATGCTCAGCACGGATGATAAAGCCGCCATCGCCCTCAACGTCATCCACGCCGCGACGACGAACGATGAAGCCGCATCGCCCTGTGATTCGTTCTGGCACTCGCCCGCTTCGCCTCATTACCCCGACATAGGCTTCGCCGTCGCCTGTCGCATCGCCCGCGCGCACGGCGGCGATTTAATCACACACAGACGCGACCACATCGAAACCATTTACTCATTGATTCTGCCTGTGAATGTTTCGCAAGCAAGTTAGAGGCTGTTTGAAAACTTCGTGAAAGCCCCGAAGGGGCGACATTCGATAGCCCGGCGCATCGCGCCGGGTCAGTGTTCAGTCAGGCGATCCAGCCCTGAAAGGGCGACATAACTATGTCGCCCTTTCAGGGCTGGCGAATGATTGGGATGCGATACCTGTGGCGTTGCCACAGGCTATTGAATCTCGCCCCTTCGGAGCTTTTCAGATAGCTTCCTATATACCTAATACATCAATCAACTCTTGAACGGATGCCGCGCTCTTGTGAAGGGCGATGCGTTCTTCCGCCGTCAAATTGATTTCGATGATTTTCTCCAACCCGTTCGCGCCCAACTTACACGGCACGCCGACGAACAAGTTATTCACGCCGTACTCACCTTCGAGATACGCGGCGCAGGGCAGGATTTTCTTCTTGTCTTTCAAAATCGCTTCCGCCATTTCGACCGCACCCGATGCCGGTGCGTAATAAGCCGAACCCGTTTTCAGTAAGCCGACGATTTCCGCCCCGCCGTTCGCGGTGCGTTTCACAATCGCATCGAGTTGGTCTTTCGGTATTAGTTCCGTGACCGGGATTCCGGCGCATGTCGAATAACGCGGCAAAGGAACCATCGTATCGCCGTGACCACCAAGCACGAATGCCGTCACGTTCTCGACCGACACGTCCAAGGCTTCCGCCAAGAAGTGCCGCATACGCGCCGAGTCCAATACGCCCGCCATACCAAGCACGCGATTTTTAGGAAAACCCGAACGCTTGAACGCGACTTGTGCCATCGCGTCCAACGGATTTGAGACGATAATCAGAACCGCGTTCGGTGAACGCTTCGCAATTTCCTCCGTCACGTTGCCGACGATTTCGGCGTTGGTTTTAAGTAAATCATCGCGCGACATGCCGGGCTTGCGCGCGAGTCCCGCCGTGATGATGACGACATCCGAATCCTTCGTTTCGTCATAGCCGTTCGTCCCTGTGAGTTTGACATCGAACGCTTCGACGGGTGCGGCTTGCGCGAGGTCGAGGGCTTTGCCCTGCGGCACGCCTTCGACAATATCAACCAACACCACATCGCCCAGTTCTTTGCTCGCCGCCCACAGCGCGGCACTCGCCCCGACATTGCCCGCCCCGACGACGGTGATTTTATTTCGCTTGCCCATTAAACTTTTTCCTGCCTTTCAATCTGTTTTCTCAATGTTTATAACGACGCCGAAATGTTGACGATGAACGTAACTCAAGTGGTCGTCGTCCGCGCGAATGTTATAATCGGCGGCAACTAAAACCTTCACCGTAACCGTTTCTTGTATGCGTCATTTTATAACTTACTTTCGACGCTTCGTCGAAGCCCGCGATTTATTTTCGTCGCGGGTTGTCGAAGACGATTCCGCCAACGACGATGAAGCGATACCGGAATTTGTGCGGCTTGAAATCACCGACGCGATTGATTTACACAGCTTCGCCCCGCGTGACATTCCAACGGTCGTCGCGGCATACCTCGAAGCGGCGCACGGGCATGGCTTTCGCGTCGTGCGAATCATTCATGGCAAAGGTAAAGGCGTGCAACGCGCGGTTGTCAGTCGCGTTCTCGCGCAAACTCCGTTCGTCGCATCGTTCACCGATGCCCCGCCCAATAGTGGTGGTTGGGGTGCGACGATGGTGCGGTTGATTCCTTCATCTTCGCAAATTGAAAACCAACGCCCCACATCACGAGGAACTGATGACCAGTATTGAACAGAGCCAATTCAAGCGCGTGTTGCGCGTCGCTATTATCCTGCCGCTTATCTTGATGGGCATTGTCGCCGGAATCCTGTTGTGGCAAATCAATCAACTGCTTCGCGCGACACAATGGGTGGCGCACACGGATGAGGTCATCGCCGAAGCCAATCTTTTACAACGCTTGTATGTGGATATGGATACAGGAACGCGCGGTTACCTCCTCACGGGCGATGCTCTTTTTCTCCAACCTTTCAACCGCGCAGTTAATCAAGCCCCAACGTCGCAAGCGCGATTGTCCTCGCTGATAAGCGACAATTCACAACAAACACAACGCATCAACGAAGTCATATCGCTTCACGAACAATGGCTGGCATCGGTGCGGCAGACACTCACCTTACGCGAAAGCGGAAACACGGATGCCACAGCTTATGATTTATACAATCGCAAAGAGATGATGGATAGTTTGCGTGCGCGCTTCGATGAATTTACGCGCACCGAAGAAATCTTGCGCGACCAACGCACACAAGCGACAGGCAGTCAGGTGTGGCAAGCGACGATTGCGACAATTGTTTTGACGATTCTACTCGGCAGTTTTCTCGCCTTCTTCGGCAGGTATCAACTGACTTCGCTGTCGCGCAGTTACACGACGATATTCGAGCGGACGCTGCAACAATCCGTCGTGCTTCAAGAACAGGCGAACACGCTTCAAGAGCAAGCCGACGATTTGAAAGAATCAAACGCGCGCACCGTCAACATTCTGGAAAGCATCGGCGACGCCTTTATCGCCGTTGACCGCGAGTGGCATTTGACTTATGTCAACCCGCGTGCCGCGACGCTTCTTGCACGTCCGGCAAGTGAACTCAATGGAAAAGTTTTATGGGACGAGATTCCGGTTTTGCGCGGAACGATTTTTGAAACGGAACTCCAACGTACCGCCGACGAACGCCAGATGCGCCGCTTTGAAGCCGACTTTCCCGAAAGCGACCGCGCGATTGAAACCAGCGTTTATCCATCCGAAGACGGCTTATCAATTTACTTCAACGACATCACGGAGCGTCAGGTTGCCGAACGCGAACGCAAACTTGCCGAAGCCGAACAAGCACGCTTGCGCGAATCAATCATCAATTTACAGCGCACACGTTTAGAAGAACTCGCCGCCCCGCTCATCCCTTTGAGGCAAGGCATCGTCCTCATGCCGCTCATCGGCTCGCTCGATTCCGAACGCGCCGCGCAGGTTCTACATAACCTTTCGCATGGCGTCGTCGAACACGCGGCGCGCATCTGCATCCTCGACATCACGGGCGTCCCGACGGTTGACAGCAACGTCGCCGCGACGCTCATCAACGCCGCGCAAACCGTGCGCTTGCTCGGCGCGGAAGTCGTCATCACGGGCATTCGCTCCGGCGTCGCGCAAACGCTCATCCGTCTCGGCGTTGACATCAAAGGCATCACCACGCGCAGCACACTACAAAGCGGTTTCGAGTTGGCACTGACACGCCTTCGCACAGTCAACAATCATTCACCGGTTGAAGCGGCGGTGCGAAACGGTTCTTGAACAAAGCATTTACCAACTTGTTTGGAGGCGGGCTTCCGCCCGCCGTCGCTCACCACAACG
>JANDLT010000055.1 GCA_024330265.1 Pyrinomonadaceae bacterium MAG19_C2-C3
GCTATCTCTATTTTTTAGAGCCTCATCTTATTTCCACAACTTTCGATACTAACTCTGATAAGCGTCGAAGATAGCCAGCCGCCGCCGATGCTCCCTACGTCTGCGATGAGGTAAATGATGACGAGCGGAAGCCCTATGTTGAGCAGCGTGATGCCGTAGTTTTTGTTGAAGAAGTCGGGCAGCCAGAAGAGATAGAACCACCAGATGGGATCGGTCAGGAATTTGCCGATGGCGAACGCCCACGTCTGCCTGTGCTTGAGTAGTTGTGCCCAACCAACTTTCGTCGAAGGCTCCGGCGGGTCGCTGTTGATGTACGTGAGTTCAGCCCGTGAGACGCGGCTGTGTTCTTCAGGTCGGCGGTAGAGCGCAAGCCAGAACGCGAGCCAGATGAAGCCGAGTGCGCCGGTTGCGATGAATGCCCAGTGCCAACCGTAGTTGAACGTAATCCACGGCACGATGAGCGGCGTGAGAAGCGCGCCGACGTTCGTGCCGGAATTGAAAATGCCGGTGGCGAGCGCGCGTTCCTTCTTCGGGAACCATTCGGCGGTCGTCTTAATCGCCGCCGGGAAGTTGCCCGCTTCGCCGAAACCGAGTGCGAAGCGGGCGGCGGAGAATCCCATCACGCTCGATGCCAGCGCGTGTGCCATCGCCGCGAGACTCCAGAAGATGAGCGCGAGCGAAAAGCCTTTGCGAGTTCCCAACCAATCCATCATCCTTCCGACGAGCAGCATCCCGGCGGCGTAGGCGACTTGGAAAGCGAAGACGATGTTGCTGTAATCAATTTCCGTCCAACCGAGTTCAGAGGCGAGCGTCGGCTTGAGGATGCCGATGATTTGGCGGTCTATGTAATTGATTGTGGTGGCGAAGAACAACAGCGCGCAGATCGTCCAACGATAATGCCCTATGCGCGCGGGCGTGACGATCACGGCTTCGACGGTCGAGCCGAGCGCACTCGTACTCGCGTCCGGCGGCGGTGCAATGTCGGCTAAAGATTTTTCGACGCTGCCCGGAATCACCGATGTGGTGGCGAGCGAATGAGTGATGTGGTTCTTCATCATGCGTAACTGTTCTAAATCGGGCGTGGCTGGCATCGGAGTCGGGCGTTGCCGTTAGCTTTTCAAAAAGTCTTCGCGGAGCGGCGTGAAGATGTCTATCAACACGACTTCTTCATCCATCATCGTCGCGCCGTGCCAACAGTTCGCGGGAAACTGAAGCACGTCGCCCGCGCCCGCGATACGTTCCCCGCCTTCAATGAAGAACCGCACTCGCCCGCGCTCGACCATCGTCATCTGTTCGTGCGGGTGCGAGTGTTCGGCGGTGACGACGTGCGGCGCGAAACGTAGGCGACACATCATCAACCGCTCGCCGACGAACATCTGCCGCTCGATGCCTTCGGCGATGTGTTCGACGGGAATGCTCGACCAGTTGACGTGCCGCGCGTTCGCCGCCAAAGTTTCGCCGTCAACTCGCGGCGCGGTGTTGTTGTCGGCGGGTGTCATTAGTGGTTGATTCATTGGGACTTCCGGTTGGAGATTGCCGGCGTCCTCAAGAGTTGGGCGATTCCGAAAGGCGTGTCGCTTGACCCGACCTTAAAGCGGCTTGCCGTCGAAGTCGCAGACCATTCAATCTCGTACTTGACCTTCGAGGGACACTTACCGGAAGGCAGTTACGGCGCGGGTCAAGTTTATGTGTGGGACATCGGCAGCTTTGAGTTGGTGAAAGGAAGCGATGCCTTTGCCGCGTGGGAGGCGGGCGCGTTGCGGTTTCGTCTTGAAGGCAAACGACTGAAAGGCGAATGGAGGCTCTACAAGATGAAAGGCAAGCATGAGCGTGGACGACCGATGTGGCTTCTGCAAAAGATCGAAGACGAATACGCGGTGAGGGGAGACACGGCGGAAGTTATCGGGAGAAGTTGAAAGTGCTTTCGGTCTAACCGATGAGAAGAGAACAAGCTGCATCAATACCATGAGGCGAGGCGAAGTAAGTGCGGCTTGAATGCTACAGAGATTAAAATATGTTCTCACCGCATGCCGGAATCTTGCTGCCGGAGAATTTCAAAATGGATGAAGCGCAATCAGAAGTGCGAATTGATAAACAATTAGTAGAGCGTTTTTCGGTAGTTAAGCGTTTATCAGCAATTATAGTGGTGCTGTTTTTCGCGCTCACGATGTTGCCGCCTAGCATCAACGCGCAACGATCTGCCGCCCGCTTTGACGTAACAAAGCGCAAACCCGCGCTTCAATACTATCCGCCGAAGGGCGACGCTTGGCAGCGCAAGTCTCCCGCCGAAGTCGGGATGAACAGCGCGAAACTTAATGAGGCGGTTGAATTTGCTAAGACGCGAGAGAGCCGCGTGCCGCGTGACTTCTCAACTCAAGAACAAACGTTCGGCAAACCTTTATCGTCGCCGAGTGGGGCGATACACGGCAGGTTGACCCGACCTACAGCGTGGCGAAGAGTTTTCTCTCGACTTTGTTGGGATTAGCGATTGACCGCAAATTGATTAAGAGCATCCACGACCCGCTTCGCCGCCTCGTCACAGACGGCGGCTATGACTCGCCGCATAACAGCCGCATCACTTGGCAGCATCACGCACGACAAGCGAGCGAATGGCAGGGCGTGATGTGGAGCAAGTCCGATGACTTTATCGGAGTCGAGGAGTTCGGGCAGGGACGCAGGGAGCCGCGCGAGTTGCGCGCGCCGGGCGAGTTTTACGAATACAACGATGTGCGAATCAATCGTTTCGCGTTGTCGCTCTTGCGCGTGTGGCAGAAGCCTTTGCCGCAAGTCCTGCGCGATGAGGTGATGAACCCGATTGGGGCTTCCGACTCTTGGGCGTACTACGGCTATCGCAATTCAAACGTGATGATAGGCGGCAAGCCCGTGGCGTCCATCAGCGGCGGAACGAGGTGGGGCGGCGGGCTGTGGATTTCGACACGCGGCGAAGCCCGCTTCGGTTACTTGTTCTTACGCGAAGGGCGTTGGCGCGGGCGTCAAATCATCTCGCGCGAATGGATAAGGCAGGCGACTATGCCGGGTGCGACGAAAGCGGATTACGGTTATCTGTGGTGGTTGAACACGAATCGGAAACAGTGGGCAAGCGCACCGGAGACGAGTTACGCGGCTTTGGGCTACGGTTCAAACGCCATCTGGATTGACCCGGAGCATGATTTGGTAATCGTGTGGCGCTGGCACGACGGCAACTTGGATGAATTGATTGGGCGCGTGCTGGCGGCTGTCGAACGCTGACGAGATCACAATCGGCGGCATGGCACTAAAGTCCGATATGACTTCACGCCTAAATCTTCAAGAGCATTTCGGAAATCTCGACATCTACTTGTTCGATCAACTCCTCAAAGGTCGCTTCACTCCGCAGATGCGCGTGCTTGACGCCGGTTGTGGAGAGGGACGCAATCTCGTCTACTTTCTCAGGGAAGGGTACGAAGTTTTCGGCGTAGATAAATCGGAAGCGGCGATTGACTATGTTCGCAGACTTGCCACTTTGCTCGCGCCTGAACTGCCGCAAGATAACTTTCGCGTCGAAGCGGTCGAGAAGATGGCCTTCGCCGATGTGAGCTTCGACCTCGTAATCAGCAGCGCCGTTTTGCACTTCGCCGATGATGAAGATCATTGGCAACGGATGGTAGGCGAGATGTGGCGTGTGCTCACGCCCGGCGGTATATTCTTCGCGCGCCTCGCCTCGACTATTGGGATGGAGGAGAAGGTACAACGGATCGAAGGCAGGCGGTTTTCTTTACCCGACGGAAGCGACCGCTTTCTCGTAGATGAGGAGATGCTAATGGAAGCGGTAAAGCATTACGGCGGGGAGTTGATCGAACCAATCAAAACAACCATCGTGCAGAGTATGCGTTCGATGACAACGTGGTGCGTGTTGAAGGGCTAGGAACAAATGAGATTACGCTTTGCTTACGAAGCAACCGACGATGCATGCGAAACCCTCAGTTTCAACCTCCGACCGGACTTCAGCGTAAACTCCTCGCCGGGATTTTCACTTCTCCGAAATGACCACTTGCTGGGGTGTCGGAGGTAGTTGATGAAGTTCGCTACGGGAAAAGCCTGCCTGCTGAAACATGCTTTCCAGTTCGGCAAATGTATATGCATCGCCCTGCGGAGTGGAGGCGAGCATCACCAGACAGAAACCGGCGGCTACGGGCGGTGACACACGATCCTCATCGGGTACAAACTCTAACGTCACAGCCTTGCCGTTTTGGGCGAGGGCTGTATGAACCTTCTGCAATAACTTAACGCATGTCGCCGCGTCGAAGTGGTGTAAGAAGTTGGTCAACAGAATGATGTCGTAGTCGCCGCCGAAGTCCACCTCAAAGGCACTGCCCGGAAGCGTGCTGTAACGCTTTGCCACTCTAGCCTTCTCCGCGTTTTCTTTCGCCACCTCCAGCACATTCGACCAATCTTGAGCGATGATTTCGGCGTTCGGAAACTGTTGTGCGAAGGCGATACCGAACATGCCATGACCGGCGGCGATGTCGAGCACCTTCAGTTTTCTTTCATAATCCGCGTCAATCATCTTCGCCATCAAGTGTGCGGACGTCCCGGTCAGCGGAGCCATCGCGCGGGCGAAGTGAACCCACACGGGATGCTCCGGAGCAATCGTGCCTTCTTCAGGTATCGCCGTTCCGCCTTGACGCACCGCCGCCGTGAGATTGTTGAACCCGTCAATGAGCATCGGCGCGAGAAGAAATTCGATTGCGACACCGACGTAAGCGGGAGAACGGCGGTCGAGAAACAACGCCGAATCGGGCGTCAGGCGGTAGTGACCGTCTTGCTTCGAGAGGAAGCCTATCACCACCAAGTAGTCGCAGAGAATGCGTGCGCCGCGTTTCGAGGTCTGACACTTGTCAGCCAACGACGCGACTGTGTCGTTGCCTTCGGCTAAGGCAGTAAAGAGATCAAGTTCAATCGCGGCTTTGATGGCGGCGGTGCGCTGGTAGGCATTGACGGTATCGAAGAAGAGTTGAGGTGAGGATTCCGGTAATTGATTTTGTTTTGGCATAAACTTAACGTGAGTCTCCATGATTCGCGGACTCAACACCACGAATGAAAATAGGACGACTTCATTCAGATTGAATTAAGGATCATCCTATTTTCATGAGAGTTCGACGTAAGCGGCATCAGAAAACCAGTGGCGGAAGATGTAGTTGTTCTTGACGCGAATGCCCAACGAGGGCTTCTTCTCTCGAAACGTGTAGGCGACCAGACCTGCCATCAGGTTGACGAAGAAGTTGGCGACACT
The DNA here is from genome assembly GCA_024330265.1 of Pyrinomonadaceae bacterium MAG19_C2-C3. Lineage (GTDB taxonomy): Bacteria > Acidobacteriota > Blastocatellia > Pyrinomonadales > Pyrinomonadaceae > JANDLT01. Next base: position 5,273 of record JANDLT010000055.1, read on the forward strand.
GCGATGACGGGTGTGTTCGATCTGTGAGATGTTTTTGAGTTGGTCGTTGACACTTTCAATGATGGCGCGTTTTCTCGTCATTATCTTGTCGAACATCGGTATCAGCTTATTTTTCATGTTGGTTTTGAGCTTGGTAATCAGTTGCACATCTTCGGCAAAGAGCGACGCGAAGAGATTCTGTGAGATATAGCCTTTGTCACCGAAGAGTTTGCCAAACAACTCACGCGCTAAGGCTGGGACGGGCGTCCGGTCGTCGCAATTTCCGGGTGTCAGGCGCACGGCGAGCAGTTCACCGCAGTCGTTAATGATTAAGTGCAATTTGAATCCATAAAACCAATCCACCGAGTTTTTGCCGCGCGCCGCAAAGTCGGCGAACACCTTATGCGAATGAATGCGGCGATTATGACAAACAGCAATGGTCGTTGAATCTACAAACGAGATGCCGGAGCATTCTCCGCGCCGTCGGTGTAAGTAACAGCACAAGGGGACGAGCGCAGAGGGCATCAGTTCGACAAAGCGGGTGTAGCTCGTCAGCTTCGGAAACGCTCATAACAGATGCTTGCATACATATTCCGTATAGAAAGTCTTGAAATTGCGGTAGCCCGAAGCATGGAACAAAACGATGATCGTCATGACTTCCGAGAGGGCGAGGCTCGATGGGCGATGACGCTGGCGCGGGGCGGCTAGTTGCTGACGTTGCCACTCAGATTCAAAGAGCAAACAGAAGTCGTCTATGTCACAAAACACAGGTTAGGACTTACGCAGAAAGCTAAAAATGCTGATAATTAGCGCATGGCTATCAGCACAAAACCCACGCGCTTAGATTATTGTCAGTATCTGGTGAGCAGCCAGATCAACTACACCTTAACGAACTTTGCGGAGCATTCGCGCAAGTTTAGTCACGACCAACTCAACCGACACTTACGCGATGACAAACTAACGCCACGCCTTGTGTGGGAACAAACTAAAGAACAGATCATCGCATCGCCGAATGGGTATTTAATCTTTGACGAGCGCGGTTGCCGACAAAAACCATTCCCGCGCAATCGAGGTGGTGCGCCGGCAGTGGAGCGGCAACACCCAGTCAGTGATTCGTGGCATCGGGATCGTCACTTGCATTTATGTTAATCCTGAAATGCTTCAGTTCTGGCTCCTCGACTATCGCATCTTTGCTCCCGCAGAAGATGGCAAAACCAAACTCGACCATGCTCAAGAGATGTTCGATTTAGTCGTCCACAACAAGCACCTTCGGGTTTCGCGCGGGGTTGATGGATACGCGGGTCACGCGAGTCGTCAATTCATGCTCAAGATTTCGAGAAATGGCAAAATCTACTACTGCCCGCTCCAAGCTAATCGTCAGGTGGATGAGGGTGACGGGACCGTCATTAAGTACCAGCGGGTGGATTCTCTTGAATGGAGCACAGAAGAGAAAGCAAGTGGCAAGAACATCCACGTCAAGGACTTTCCCAAAGGTCATCGCCTCCAACTGTTCCGGCTCGTGGTTTCAAAAGACCGCACGGATTATGTCGTGACCAACGACACCACTCAACACGCAACCGATGACACACGAGAGGTGTGTGCCGTGCGTTGGAAGACCCGCGCAGTTACACCGTGAAGTCAAACAGGTGAGCGGTCTTGAGGGTTGCCAATGTCGCAAGTCGAGAATCCAACGCAATCATATCGCGTGTGCCATGTTAGTGTGGTGTCGGTTCAAAGAACTAAGTAGGTTGCAGAAAGTATTTGCACAGCCAACAATCTAAAGACTCATGAAATGCCCATATTTATTGGCTAATAATGAGATGGAGAAAAGCCTTTTGTGAAAGAACTTTTTTCCACCTACTTAGCCTATGAGACAGGCAAAACGGTCTATCAAATCAAGTTCGGTCAGTTGTCAGATTACTTGATTGGGCAGCTAAAATCTCCGTCCGTCAAAATGGCTTTTGCGTAAGTCCTAAACTTACCGGTTTAATTGTTGTACTGCCGTGATAGGCGTCACCGGCTTAGTTCCCGGTCTTACATCCCAGATTCTTAAGGCGTGATCGTCGCTGCCGGTCACGACGCTCTCTCCGTCATTCGTAAAGGCAACCGCTCGCATCCGCCCGCCTCGCTTCGTCAACGTCTCCAGCAACTTTCCGGCTTGCACGTCCCACAACATGACGCGCCCATCCCAGCCCGCGCTGACGAGTCGCGCACTGTCGGGCGAAAAGGCGATGGCTCGCGTCTCGACCCCGGTCAAACGCCGCAACAATTTTCCCGTCGTCGCATCCCACAGCATTACGGCGTCACCTTTATCAACAGTCGCCAGTATCTTTCCATCAGGCGAGAAGAGGACGACACCATCACCTTCCTTTTGCGCCAAAGTGCGCTGCGGCTTGCCCGTGTTCGCGTCCCAAAGTCTGATGACGCCTTTGAAGTCGGCGGTCGCAATCGTCTTCCCGCCCGGCGAGAAGGATACGTCCCACACCGATTCATCATGCTTGATGGTGCGGAGTTCGCGTCCGGTCTTCGCGTCCCATAACTTGAGCGTATCGTCCCAACTGCCGCTCGCAATAATTGCTCCGTCCGTGGAGAACGCGATTGCCGAAACATATTCTTTATGTCCGATTAACTCGCGTATCATCTCTCCCGTTTGGGAGTCCCACAGGTCAACCGTTTTGTTGTATCCGCCGCTCGCAAAAGTTCCGCCGTCGGGCGCGAAGGCAAGTGCCATCACGACGTTTCTTTCGGGCAAGGTTTGCTGTTTCGTTCCCGTCTGTGCATCCCACACGACGATCTTACCGTTGTAGTCGCCGCTGACCATCTGGTGACTCGTCGGTGAAGCAGCTATCGCGGCGATCCATGCATCATGATCTTCAAGCGTGCGATGCGGCCAGACTGGCTCGGTGCGCGCTTTCTGTTCGTCGCGGATGGTGGCGATATAGTCGTTGAGAAGTCCGGTAAGATACTCATCAATGTTGGCGACTTTCTCAGGCTCAAGCTTGGCGTCCTCGTACTTCAACTTCAATGCCTGATCGAAGTTCTTAAGTGCGCCCTGCTCGTCTTTGAGGAAGTAGCGCATCGCGCCGGTTATCAACAGCAGTTCTTTGCTGCGACCGGCGTTCTCTTTCATCGTCAACTGTTTTTCCGCTATTCCTAAAGCCCGTCTCCTCGCGTCATCGGCTTCCGCCTGCCGCTTCTCTTCCGCGAAGTGATAACCTTTGACACGGTAGAACCGACACCATGCGTCCTCGTCTTGTCCGAGCGTGGCATAAACCTGTTCGGCGATGAGAAGACGCTGCGACATCGGGATGTCGGTGTACTTCTCGAAGCTTCCGCTAAACGTCAAACCTTTGAGCATTCGTTCGAGCGCGGGCAACTTGTCTTTCGGCAAATCCTCGAAGTCCCACATAAACGTCGTCAGGTGACATTTCTTACAGGAGTAAAGGACGGGGCTATCCGTCAGGGGCCAGAAGATATATTGATACTTCGACGACCACCCATAGATGTAATTGCCATAACTCATCGGCTGCATGAAAGTGTTTGTCGTTTTGCAGATAGGGCAAACGACATCATGCGGTGCCCATGTCGTCGCTGCCATTGCGGATAATGGGTTAGCCACCGTCCGGTCGTGGTCATATATATGTTCGCTGTGAGTCGAAAAGTAAATCGCGGATGGCGATTGTTGCGCGATAGTGAAGAGGCTAATCAGCAGTACGCCTGAGAGGAACTTGTTCATCATTTGTGTTCTCCTCGCTCAAATCTGCAAAGTTTAGAAGGCGCAGTGAGACGCATGTTAGAGATTGCATTGAGTCGCTACTGATTTAGACGCCGCTCGATGTGAAAGGTTCCAAGACTCGATATAACAAAGATCGGTTCCGCCCTCTACCGCTTTTACGGGCGACGCTAATTCTATTCGCGCTTTTTTGTTTTTACCGTCAACCCTCATGGTGATTCGTTACCGCTCACGGAAACGCCGTACATGGAGACTAAAACAACATCGCACACAGAATGAGTCAACATTTCACAACGTCCACCTTCTAGGGAAAGATTTACTTGTTGATGATGTCATCTGTTTTGCCGAGAAAAGTTATCGTACCGTCAACCGCGATTTGGTACATGTACTTCTTCGACGCGACCAACTCCGGCACACGCGGCGTGCGTACCGGAGACCGAGAGAATAGCGCGCGAGCAAGCCTTCCTGACGCGACCAACTCCGGCACACGCGGCGTGCGTACCAGCACATGGAAAACGTCTGTATCCTCCGGCACGTCATCGAGCACCGCCGTGTGAAAACTGATTTTCGCTGCTTCGATCTGAGGCGGCTTGCGGAATTCGATGATCGTGTTATGCAGTTGTCGCCGCTCGACGATTGTAGTGCCGTCCTTCGAGATGAGATACCGCACGTCGCCGCCGAGTCCGCCAACCGTGTGCACATCGAAGTGTTGCAGGTAGTCGGCTCGCACGCGAAAGCGCGTCACAAACCTGTGCCGCGCGCCGGACTTTTGTGTTCGCGGTCGCGGACAATCTGCGTGGCGTGATCTTCATTTAAGACTGGATAGATAATCGGCTGTTCAGGCAGACGCAGCGAAAACCGGGTGTCGCCGCTCAAATGCATGAGATCGAGTTATTCTTGTCCTACCGGTCGGTACAGAACGATCGTCTCCATGTTCCTTAACCTGAAAGCACCGGCGGCGAGATTAGATTGCTCGCGCCGCCAGTGCTTTCACATCTCTACGAATGTCAATCTCTAAAAGTAGTAATCACGCTGGAAGGCACCATCGTAATGACCTGTCTGTAGGCAGCAGTGTTTGAAACCTCCGTCCTGTGCCACACGGACACAAATCGTTTCGTCCAAGTTTTTCCTGTAACTCTTTATCCACATGAACAACTCTCAATCCGCGCTTAACTCGAGTCTCTGACGGATAGCCGCGCCGACGCTTACTGCTCGGCGTAAAAGGAATAATCGTCTGTTCTATTCTTAATTGCCATGATCGTATCTCCTTCTTGCCACTGAAGCGGCTGGGCATTCTTGCTGGTGTAATGAGTGGAGGTCAAGCATTTTTATCAATTCTGAGTTTACCTATAGCCAACCTAAATGAAATGTGGAGCGTGCGCGTCATGTCAGAACCGCCTGCGGTAGCGGGCGGTTGACGTTGCGACGCTCGCCCGCCCGCTACCGCAGGCGGTTCTGACATGATTACCACATCTCATTTAGGTTCACTATATTTGTTATTACAACCCAATCAACGCGGTGCGCTTCAGTCCTGTCCGGGACTTCCCAACGGTCGAGCAAGCCTCGAATCACCGCCGCCGGAACCTCCTCGGCGCGTGCGCTGTTCTGCTCGAAGAGTCTTGTTTCAGGTACATCCAGATAGACGATTCTGACGCGGGCGTTATAAGCCGCGAAGAGGTTGATGCACTGCTCTCGCACCTGATGCGAGATGTTCGTCGCGTTCCAGACAAAGCTTTGTTTGCGGCGTAAGAACACACGTGATCGCTCGCGTGCGGCTGAAACGACACGCCCTTGCCGTTCTTTCGGATTGATATTCATCTCGCGGCGCATGGCGTCTAATGACACAACTTCCCAGTCAGGTAGGTTCTCGCCGATCCAATAATCCTTACCCGCGCCGGGCAATCCTGACATCAGCACGACCTCGCAAACCGTATCGTCGTAAGCCAAATAATCAGGGTCGCGGTCTTCCTTGCGAAAGTAAAGAAAGCGGCTGTGGTCGGAGGCAAAAGCGCGTGGGTGCATGAGGCACTGCTGTTCGCGCGCGTACTCGACAAACAGGGCGACCGATTCGATGAGTTGTGCGCGGTCGGGAGCGATGCGCCCACGCGCGTCAGCTTCAGCAAGCACTCCTAGAAGACCGCAACGCGCCGCCTGGCTGACGCGATAAAGTGTACGCAGGCTGTCGGCGCGTTCGAGCAGGTGAAACGGCGTCATATGGTAGCGGACGAGCGCGGCGATTTGTTCGCGTATACCGAATTCGACGCCCATCTCCCACAATAAAGTTCGCGCTCGTATCGAACCGCGTCTGGCATGACCGCGACTCGTAATACGTCCTCCTTCGCGGCGCGTCACAAACGGCTTCGCCACGTCATGGAGCAGCGCGGCGGCGAAGAGAATCTCCCGCTCACGAGACCCTAATTCTCGCCAGCGAGGATCGCTCGTTAGCTCTTGGCAGACCATGCGGGTGTGCGTCTCGACATCACCTTCGCCGTGATGAACCGGGTCTTGCGGACATTCCGCCATGCGCCTCAAGAATGCGTGTTCAGATAGCAAACTCTGCCAATCGAGATGCCACGCGGGTGGCTGTGGACACTGCGGAAAGATACTGCTCATAAGCTTACTTACACGGTCTCGACGTGTTTTAAGATTTTGCGAAGATGTCCACATCGCCGCGCAATGCATTTGGCAAGATGGGTCGTTCCAACCAGTGGCTTCCCGAACTGTCAACCGAAGAGAGAAAGCTCGTGCGCACATACTTGTATCGCTCGACGACATGCCCGTCTTCTTCGACCTTGATGTATAAACCTTCCATCTCGCTCGATCCGTCGGTCTGTGCGAAAACGCGCGCGGCATTCTGGTTCCGCCTCTCGCAAGCCGCGCGCACATGTTCCCGCCATTCCAGCGATTTGAACTGCGACGCGCCGACGAGCGACAACAAGTGTTTCATTGAGCGAGCGCGACCTGAATAGAGAACCGGCACAGACGCGACGGGCATTCCGGCGAGCATTTCACCACGCCCCGCCGTCGAAAGGAAGATGTTGGTCAGCGTATCGAATATGTCGAATTCCAAGAAGTAGTGCGGCAAATGGTCATAGAAAATCGTGTGCTTGGCGTACATCCATTCGCCGTACATCACGTATCTCGCGCCGAGCCTCTCCCACAACTCCGCTTTGTGTACGCTCGCCCACGTCTTGAACAATGCGAAATGACGTTCACGCGCTCCGCCGTCGAGAAAGTGTCCGCGACTCTGAAGCAGCAATTGACCTTCCGGCGTAAAACTCACTGCCGAGTTCGCGCCGTCAACCTTCTCTTCGACGACGATGTGACGACCGCGCAGAAGTTCAAACGCGGTTTGCTCCAAATCTTCATCGCCAGACTGCAAGCGTGAGCCTTGAATGTGCGGCGTGCGTGGATATTTGCGAAGAACGGGAGGAGACATCCTTAAACCTTGACGAGGGCGATGATGTGATTCGGGACGTACCCGACTTTGACGCTTCGTGCGCCGACGTCGAGGAAGGTATGCTCAAGTGATTTACCGTCGAAGAGTTGAATGTGTTCGGGGTTCGTGTCTTCTTTCGACGGCACACTCACGATGACGAACCTGCGCGCGACGCGCACGGCTTCTGCCGCCGCTTGGTTCGGACGCTCCAGATGTTCAATCACTTCTAACAGCGTCACGACATCAACGCACTTGTCCGCGAAGCCGAGTGTGCAGGCATCCATCAAAACGGATGACAAGTTTTCGATGCCGCCGCGACGGACGGCGGCGATGTCAGCCGCGCGTCTTTCGCTGCGGTCAAGTGCCGTTACTGTAAGTTGCGGGAAGGCATCGAGCAACGCCCACAGAAAAGTGCCGCGCCCGGAACCAATGTCCATCAAGTTCTGCGGTGACAAACCGCGTAATGTGCCGAGTACACTACGCACGCGCGGGAGTTCGATGTTGCGCTTGAACTTATGCAACCTGAGACCTGAAGCGAGACCGATGCGAATGAGTTCAAGCGTTGTCAATTTATCTTGGTCAAGCTTCAACCTTCCGCGCACAAATGCGGCAACCAGTGGTTCGTAGTAGTGGCTCGTTTCTTCGTGCGGCATCGCAAATCTTTATCACCTCAAGTCATACTCCGAGCAATCGTGCGAGAGTGGGCAACACCGCTTCAGCGCGTGTTTGGTCTAGCTCAACAAGTACAACTTGTCGAGGTGCGAGGCGACCGCTCCCGTGACTGATGCGTTCTCCCATCCGGCGGCGTTCGGGAAGGGTGAAGGTTGCGAATGTGCGCCGCACGAGCGGCAATGTCGCAATGTAGTTCTCTTCGGAAAGCCCCGTTACCCATTCGTCGAGAACCATCCATAAAGCTTCGGTGTGCAACAACGACTGACCGCTGCCTTTGAGCAAGCCTTCGACAAAGCGGGCGGCTTGCGCCGGTTCGCTCGCGGTGGAAAGCGCAAGGCTTAAACGTCGTTGTGTGTCGCTTGCTTCGTAGGCGTTCGCGTCAATCAACAGTCGGCAGCACCTTCCGGCGATGAGTCCATGAAGCGTTTGCTGGTCGCTCAATCTGCGTAGCACGCCATGCCAAGTTTCGAGATGCGCGCCTACTTGCAGGAGCGACACAACGGCGTCCACTTGTAGAAGACGGTCGAACATTACCGCTGCCGCTTCATCGTTGAGAGATGAACACGCAGGGGTAAGCCCGACCGCGATTCGCGCGACGAATTCGTCAATGATGGTGGTAAGCGCGGAAGCATTTGTGCGCCGCACGTCGCCGTAGCGCAGGACGTTGGCTAACGCCGGAAGCGATTGCATAAGCTGATTGACATCGCTCGCGCGTGCAGCTTCCGCTTGCAAATTCCTGACGAGCGTCTCGACGACTTGCGGCAAATCGGCGAGCAGCACTTGTTCGAGCAACCGGGTCAACTTCGGAAGATCACTGGCATGGATAATTTTGTCGTTCGCCCGTGCGACGGCGGCATCAATTACTGTGTTACCCCAGACGCCCGCTTCGATGAGATGCACGGCGAACTCCGGCTGCCACTCCGTTCGCCACAGTTCGTGGAATGTTCCGCTCTTACCCGTGACGCTCTCGCGCACACCCCAAGGGATGCCGAGCAGGTTCAGACGGTGAAGCAGATGACTGCGCGCGATGTCGGTGGGCTTACGAAGATCGAGGTCGAGCATTTTTTGTGTCGCTTCTGCGGGCAGACGCAACCGTTTCTGCTCGCGCGTCAGGTCATGCTGGAGCGGTATCGTCGGCGTCTCAGACGGCACGCGCCCAAGCGTCTCGCCGATGATTAACTTTTGCCTGATGAGTCGGAGCGGAGCATCATTGCCAAAGCAGAGAACCGTCTGTACGGCTTCGTTCACTTCCGTCAAGTCCGGCAGCGAACGAGCGCGCAAGTGCGAGAGGGTTTCGGCGAGCCGCACGGCTTCGATAACTTGTGCGGGTGAAGCATCTAAATCTTCATCGCGCAGTAACGCCGCCACCTTCGTCATCCACCGCACGACGACACCCTCGCGTGTTGACCACAAGTGTCCATACCAACCCGGCGATTCGACGCCCGCGCCGTAGCCGCTTGCGAAGCAGAGTCTTCCGTTCGTCCACGGCACCCAAGTCGCCGCAGTCTTCACCTCCGGCAAATCTTTTAAGAGCGCGGCATCTTCTTTTGCCGTTGGCATCTTCGCCAATGCGGGCGCGTGCCATGCGCCGCACACGATGGCGATGCGCCCGAAGCCCTCGCGTCCCGCCGTGCGAATTGTCTGCCGCATGTACGCCTCGCGCCGCGCTTCCAGCAAAGCCTCACCGGACAATTGCCCGTCATTCCTGCTCACCTCAACTTGTGCTTCCCGCAACGCGGTCATCGCTTCCATTACGGCTTCAAAGATGTCAGTGCTATCGCGTCGCTGCTCAACAATATGCTCCCACCAACGCTCGCCGTCGCTGTAACCGGCAGCCTGCGCCAACCATTGCAACGGGTCGCGCCGTAAGGCGGATTCTTCCTTCACATCAGGAGATTCATCGGGTGCATCACCCGGCACAGCACCTTCGTCCGGGTGTTCATCATCTCCTGCATCATCTAGCTGATGTGCTTGAGGCAAATCCATGAAGCGCACGCTTATGCCGCGTGAGAGACCGTAACTGATCGCTTGCCACTCCGGGGAAAAAACAGCGAAGGGATAATAGACGGCGCGATTAGGCGCATCGGGACGATAAACGAGCAGTGCGACAGGCGGCTGCATCTCAGGGTGAGCCAAGAGCGGCAGCATGTCCTGCGCGTCGGGCGGACCTTCGACGAGGATGATGTCGGGCTGCAACTTCTCCAAGCTCTCACGCAAGGAACGCGCCGAGCCGGGTCCGTGATGGCGTATGCCGAAAATGTGAATAGAGGCGGACTCAGGCATACCAAATCAAGTCCCATAGTTCCATTGATGCAACACTCGCCAACTTAGCTAACCTCACGGCACGCGCGATAAACATCCTTCCAGCCTTGTCGCTCTTTGACGACCGTCTCCAAATACTCAAGCCACACAACCCTGTCTTGCACCGGGTCTTTGACTACCGCGCCAACCAAACCCGATGCGATGTCATGCGCCTGAAGGCGACCGTCGCCGAAGTGCGCGGCGAGTGCGAGTCCGCTGTTTAGAACCGATATGGCTTCGGCGGTACTCATCGTGCCGCTCGGAGTTTTGATCTTCGTCTTGCCGTCTTCGGTGACGCCGTTCCGAAGTTCGCGGAAGACGGTGACGATGCGGCGTATCTCCGCGAGCGCGGGTGCTTCGACGGGAAACTCAAGCGCGTGTCCCAACTGCGCGACGCGGCGTTCGACGATTTCGACTTCCTCTTCGGCGGTCGCGGGTACGCCCAGCACGACGGTGTTGAAGCGTCGCTTGAGCGCGCTCGACAATTCATTAACTCCTTTGTCGCGGTTGTTCGCCGTCGCAATGACGTTGAAGCCTCTGATTGCCTGCACCTCATCGCCCAACTCAGGAATCGGCAGCGTCTTCTCCGAGAGAATGGTGATGAGCGTGTCCTGCACCTCAGCCGGGATGCGCGTCAGTTCCTCAACACGCGCGAGCTTTCCCGTTTCCATTGCGCGCATCATCGGACTCGGTACGAGAGCATTGCGCGAAGGTCCTTCGGCAAGCAGACGCGCGTAGTTCCAGCCGTAACGGATTGATTCTTCCGACGTACCCGCCGTGCCTTGCACGAGCAGCGTCGAGTCACCCGCGACGGCGGCGGCGAGGTGTTCGGCGAGCCACGTCTTCGCCGTGCCGGGAACACCTAAGAGCAAGAGAGCGCGGTCGGTCGCCAGCGTTGCGATAGCGATTTCAATTGTGCGGCGATTGCCGATGTACTTCGGCGTGACGACGAAACCGTCGTCGAGCGTGCCGCCGAGAATGTAGGTTGCGACTGCCCACGGCGAAAGCTTCCAGTTCGGCGGGCGCGGGCGTTCGTCTTGTTTAGCGAGTTCGGCGAGTTCTCCGGCGAATTGTTGCTCGGCATGTTCGCGCAGAAGTTGCGATGCGTTCGCGGATGTTGACGGTGAATTGTTCGTCATTAACTTTCCTCTTCAAAAGATTTTTGCAGGTTGTGACGAAAGCTTAACAGAGAGAACGTCTGCTCAAACTGTCGCGCCCGATCTTGCAGACGTTCATCCGTCGCCCAACCACGCGCGACCTCTTCGCCGATTGACGGTGCCATAAAAACTGCGGCTTCTCGCGCCGCTCTGAGTATTACCCATTCGGCTCCGGTGAGAGAGAGTTTATCAGTGAACTTGTGCCGCAACTTATTCCAAAAGATACGGGTCAAGCGCACGCTCCACGGATGGTGAAACTGTTCCAGGAACGCAAGCGTCAGCACCGAGTCGTCGAGGGCGACGGGGTTTGATTCCAGTTCGCTAATCAGTAATTCCTCGCAACGCGATGATGGCAACACCGCTAAGACCGCTTCGACTATCGAAGGGCTGACACCATATTGATTTTGTGGCAATGGCGTCCGCGCCGACCAGAAGGCTTCAGCCCACCCGGTATCACGGAATCGCGTCGTGGCGATTGCCCAGCCCCCAAGCAAGGCATCGCTAAACTTGTGAGTTTTGGCAAGTTCTAACAACTCCGGTGCGCCGAGTTTCAAATGCTCGCACCACACGGCAGGCGGCACCGCGCCGAGCATCTGCATTAGCCACCACGCTTTTTCGCCAATCCCGTGCGGCGGCTTCGGTTTGATGCCATCACGCTGCATCGCCCTGTCGCATTCGGCAGGCAGCGTCGCTGCCAGCGGATTCTTCCGCTTCGACATTCTCACAGATGATATTTCAACGAGTGATCGTACACGTTCCTTCATGCGCCGGACGAGAGCGGATGAGGGCAGGCGCGTGAGCAAATCAAAAGCGACGCGACGCACTTCCTTACGCCGGTCATCGAGCGCGACTTCGAGCAACGCTTCGTCCGCCTCGCCAAGATTGTTTTCAAAAAGACGTAGGAACGCACTGCGGTCTTCCGGTGCTTCCTGCTCCCAAGTTGAAGCCAGGAGCGCGCGTGACCGCGAAGGTTCAGTGCGGCGAAGTTCACGCAACAACGTCATACGCTTGTCACGACTCGCCGTTTGCCAAACCTCTTCGACCGCGCTTTCCTCAACAGTGTTTGGCGCTTCTGCCCATTCCCACGCCGGATTCTGCCGCGCCAGCCACTGCCCGCGTTCGCCAAGCACGGGCGTGATGGCATCGCGTAAATCAGTATGCTTCGTGCCGAGTTCGAGGAGCGCGGGCAGTAAGTCGGCGAATATGCGAAAGCCTTTCACAGCCGCTAAACGTAACGCTTCCGGCAAGACATCGGCATGCTGTCCTTCGAGCATCTGCGCGAAAAATTGGCTGGTTCGCGGCGGGCAAACCGGCGATGCATCCGACTCGCACACTGAAGGTAAATCGGTTGATATGCGCTCAGGCATCTGCCCGCAAGCCTCGTATAGTGAGACGACGGCGGCGACTTCCAACAACAGTTTCTCTGCGTTTTTTGCTTCTTCGTTCGCTTCTGCCCGTCTGTCGCTTTCCACGAGTTGTGACAATAAACTCCCAAGTGCGCCTTCGACTTGCGGCATGGTGAAACTTTTGCGCCGCGTGCCGAGCAGTGCTGTTTCGTGGATTGTTGATGATAAATCTTGGCGTGTCGTCATTCTCATCAAAGTCGTTTTCACCCGTCAGTTCAAGAAGTGAAGTCTGGATTCACTCCAGATGCTGAGAGGCAACAGCGTGCTGCCATCCCACTCGCCGAAAAGCCGGATGGGTCGCCCGCCGCTCTCCGCCAACAATCGCCACGCGCCATCGAATCGTTTTGCGAGCGGAAGACAATGATTAGCCGCATCGCGTACAACCCAGCAATCGTCGCCGCAGTGTTGCGGAACCACACCTCGCAGGAGCATCGGGAAGCGTTCGATCCACGGGTTACGCGCGAGCGCGGCGGTGTATGCGGCGACTGCGGTTGTGAGTTCCGCAAACCCGGCTTCTGTCAGAAAAGCGTTTTCGAGTCGCTCTATCTCGGCGGCATCAGGTTCGACCCGCTCTTTGACAAGCGCGCGTAATGGATGTGCGCCGTGAAAGAAAACGACTTCGCCTTTGAAGCAGTCGCCCGGCACGAATAATGATTGAGAAGTCTGTGCGGCGTGTGACTGTCCTGCCGGTGTGAAGTTCAGCACGAGTGCCGCACGGTCGCAGCCCGCGCCCCATAACCAGATGCGTTCAACCTGCATCCGATCTTCGTCTTCCGTGACGCGCCCGACGACGAGCCAGTGATCGCTCACGCCCGCGTGCTTCTTGACCTCAGCCTGGTCAATTGTCCAGCCGACGAGCGTTCGCACATCCGTCGCTTGTTCGAGCGAAAGTTCCGCTTGCCGCTTGTAGGCTTCGACAAGCAGATGCAGCAGAGATATGCCGTGAAGCAGACGCCTCTCCCACCCATCGCCGGAAGTAGGCTGTCTTCCCATCAAGCGAACCAGACGCGCCGCGCCGGGAGCCTGTGCGTCCACCAGGCGCGCCGCCGCCGTTTCCCAAAAATCGGCGGACTTACCCTGAAGGCTCGCCAACCCCTGCCGCACGATGTCACACAACCATAACTCCAACTCCGCGAGTCCCGCCGTCACCTTACGCTCGCGCGCGGCGAGACGCTTTGCCGCCCCCACCACGCTGACTGCCGGGTCAACTCCCGCATTCTCTTCCGGGTTGACCTTTGTTGCTTTTTCCGCTTGCTTCTGCGCCCGCGTGTTCCGCGCGTCTTGCCACTCTTTGACCCATGCGGGAGGTTCCCCAATCGTAAAAGCCGCCGGTTGACTCGCCCGCAACAGGAACAAACCGAGCGCGTGCTTGCACGGAAACTTGCGGCTCGGACAGGTACACTTGAACGCTAAGTCGCCTGTGTCAACTTGCGTGCGGTACGGAGTCTTGCCGCTGCCCTGACACTCACCCCAAATCAGTTCGGAGTTTTCGTCTCTGCTTTCCTCACGATTGAGCGTGACCCACTTGCGCTCTGCCGCCAAGTCTCTCCCTGATTTAGCGGACGCCGCATCAGGCGCGAGTGCGAGAATCTGTTCAGGTGTACGGTTCATTAAGACGGGGAGAATAAATCTTGAAAAGTGAATTATAAATAATGCTCACGCTCTTTCAGGTGTTCGCGTGAGTGAGATGTCGCGTGCGGCAGCCCAACTATTGATATCTTCGCGGCTAATCGCCGCTGCCATCAATTCTGGAAACAAGTCAGGCGTGCAGGCGAAGGAAGGAATCCCTAACCCGGCGAAAGTTTGCGCCACGCGATGGTCGTAGCCGGGTGCGCCCTCGTCGCTCAATGCCAGCAATGCGACGAAGCTAACGCCCGATGCCGCGAGCGATGCCGCGCGCTTGAACATCTCCACCTGGTCGCCGCCTTCGTACAAATCGCTGATGAGGACAAGGATTGTTTCATCCGGGCGACGCACGAGGCTTTGACAGTAAGCGAGAGCGCGGTTGATGTCGGTGCCGCCGCCGAGTTGCGTGCCGAAAAGCAAATCAACCGGATCGTCCAAGTCTTCCGTCAAGTCCACCACCGAAGTATCGAAGACGACGAGCCGCGTGCTAACCGCCGGAAGCGAGGCGAGTACCGCGCCAAAGACGCTCGCATACACGACGCTCGATGCCATCGAACCGCTCTGGTCAATACACAAAATGATGTCGCGCAAACTTCCCCGCCGCCGACCGTAACCGACAGGTCGTTCGGGAATGATCGTGCGGTAATCGGGTTGGTAGTGTTTGAGATTGAGGCGTATGGTGCGGTTCCAATCAATCTCGTTATGACGCGGACGATGGTTGCGCGTCGCGCGGTTGAGGCTGCCCGCGACGGCTTGCCGTAAAGGACTTGCCAGCCGCCGCTCCAAGTCTTCGACCACACGGCGCACGACGAGACGCGCCGTGTCTTTAGTCTTGTTCGGGATCACGCTTTTAAGGGCGATGAGCGTCGCCACCAGATGCACATCCGGCTCGACCGCGCGCAGCATCTCCGGCTCCAACAACATCTGTCGCAGGTTCAACCGTTCAAGCGCATCCTGCTGCATCACGCGCACGATTGATGACGGAAAATAAGTGCGGATGTCGCCGAGCCACCGCGCGACCGATGGCGCAGAAGCTCCCAATCCGCCACGTTGCCCGACTCCTACTTTAGTTCCTCCGCTATCGTGTTCCCGACCATAAAGTACCTTTAGCGCGTTATCAATTGCCTGATCAGCCTCGGACAAACCGGCATCGGCTTGGTCTGCCGAATCGCCGCCGAGAATTAATCGCCAGCGTCGCACTCGTTCGTTATCTTGCGGGGGGTTGAAACGCGAAGGCATAAAGAATTTTTGAGAGTAACAATTTGACGTTTTCAGTGCTCATCTCATTCTCTAAGAATAATTCTAGGCGAAGGCTAAGACGGAACTTATAAGGCACTGCTAACGCCTATAAATCATCCTGTAAATAGATTTGGCAGCTTGCGGATCGAGGCTTTCGAGAATGCCGTATTGCTGCTTCGCCGCCAGATCGTTGCCGAGAAAAGTGTACGCGAGGCACAACTTCAGATGCGCTTCGGCATTGTTCGGCTCTAGTGTCACGGTCTCTCGAAAAGCATTGACGGCTTCGGCGTGACGACCGAGTACGGTGTAGGTGTTGCCTAGTGCGTAGTGTGCTAGCGCGAACTCTTTCTTAAATTTGATTGACTGCGTGAGGGCTTCGACCGCTTCTTCATGGCGTCCGAGATGCGTGTATTTCTGACTCAGGCTGTACCAATAAACATGATTCGGTTTGAGTTCGAGCGCGCGTTTATAAGGCTCAATCGCTTCTGCCGGACGCTGCCATTCCGAATAAGTAATGCCTAATTGTACCCATCCTTCTTCATCCTTCGGGCGCAGGCGTGTGACCTGCTTATAGGCTTCGACGGCTTCCTTGAAACGCCCGTTGTAGTAGTACCAGTCGGCTAAATCGGACTGCGCTTCGGCATCGTTCGGCTTGGCTTGTGCCGCTTGCTGAAAAGACGCGAGCCTTCCGGTTTGTGCCATCCGGTTGTGTGTAATCTCCAACCTGTTTTGCGCGAACGCATGGTCAGGCTTGAGGCGCAAAGCTTCTTTCAGGGATTCGAGGGCTTTCTTGAACTCGCCGTAAATCATGTAGGTATTGCCGATTTGAAAGTATGCTTCGGCATCGTCGGGACGAAGGCGGATGTACTGCTGCAAAGCGGCGACGCCTTCGCTTTTCTTTCCTGAGAGCAATAGGGCGGCAGCCTGTCTGAAATATGCATCAGCGAACTTTGGACTCAGCTTCACCGCTTCGCCAAACGACTCGGCGGCTTTCGCCGTCTCACCCGTGCGAAAATAAGCAAAGCCGAGTTGGTAGTGGGCATCCGGTTGTCGCGGGTCAATCACAATTGAACGCTTTAATGCTTCGACGGCTTCTTTGTGTCTGCCCATGCGGACGAGCGCGACACCCAAGCCGTAATGAACGTGCGGGTTATTCGCCTCAAGGCTTGCGGCGCGCTTGAAACTTTCGACGGCTTCACCGAAGCGTCCCATTTCGTCAAAGATGAAACCGGCTTCTATGTGCGCGGCGGCAATCTCAGGATGCGTTGCCGCCACTTGCGCGAACGTGTCGGAAGCCGCGTCGAGCCATCCGGCGAGTCGCTGTGCCACACCAAGTCTTAATCGCACCGTCGCATCTTCTGGATTTAATTTCAGTGCCTGTGCAAAAGCATCTGCGGCTTCCTCGAAACGCTCCATGCCGATGAGTGCGGCACCTAGATTGTTGTGTGCGAGAGCCAGTGCGGGCTTGAGACGTATAACCTGCCGACACATCTCGGCTGCATCCGCAGGTTTATCAAGGACCAAGTAAGCGTTGAAAAGATACATGAACACCTCGATGGCATCAGGATCGAGTTTTACCGCTTGCAACAATGGGGCTACTGATTCTTCAAACTTGCCGGAAGCAAAGTACGCCGTGCCCAGCTTGATGTGCGCTTCGACGAAACGCGGTTCGAGTTTGACTGCTTGCCGGAACGCTTTGATTGCTTCCTCCACGCGCCCGGCATTCTGCGCTGCCACGCCTTTGTCATAGAAAGCGATGGCTTCGGGAGATGGTTGTACTTGCTGCGTATTAGGTGGTGTCGTGGTGGTTTGCGCTGCGAGTGAAAAGCCGAGTGCCGCGATAAGGAACGCCACACCGAAGCAACGAAGAATAGGTTGAAGCATTTTTATCTGTGCCGATGATGCGAAAGACATGGAAAAACTCTAGGCAGGTTTTACCTAACGAAAACTATCTGAATGACTGTCATCTCAACAAGTTTAATCGAAGTTTTAAGAAAGGATGCCGAACAGGTGTTTAAGTTTTAATTACTTACTCTACGTAACTAACGAGCAATAAAATTTACTGGCTATCGTCAATTTCAACTTTTTTCATCTTCAACGATTGCGGCAATTTGTACACTTGCGAGCCAATCAGTCCGCCGTCCGCAAGAAGGGAGCCGCGACCGCGCGGGAAACCGGGTTTGAGTTTGACTTCAAAGTAGTAAATGCGATTCGCTCCAACGTCAATCGTCTCCGCCGGTTGCTTATCGGAGCGCAAGATATATGTGCCGGGTGCAAGGAACAGTTTAACGTAGTTACCGCCGCCTAAAGTAGCGACCTTCCGCTCGTCTTGATAAACAGGCAGGTTGATGAGGAACGCACCATCGGCTAAACGGTAAATCACGACGAGTGCTTTTCCGGCAGCGAGCCGCGCAGCATCTTCCGCGTTCGGCGTACTTGGCAGGGTGTGAGCGATAGGCACATCCGTGATGCTCTTGACCCGCTTGCCGTTGAACGTCAATCGCGCGTCCGTTCCGAGATTGTCGGTCAATTGTAATTTCCATCCGGCAACGGTTTTGACCCAATGCTCACGCCGTCGCCCGCTTGAAGTGAAATCGCCCATTGTGCCGTCTTTGAGCGGTTGTTTGAAGGCAGCCGATTCGCGCACATGGACGATGGCTTTGTCTCCAACAATTTTCAACTTCTCGATTGTCGTCATCATTTCGGAATATAGGATTTGCGGCACTGCGCTTTTTGCCGTTAGCAATTCAGTGCGAGTGATGTAGCGTCCATTTGGCAACTTGATCCGGTAATCATCGGCGAGAAACGATTGCACCCGCTCGACATCGCCGCGCTTTGTCGCCTCGTCACGTTCGTTAAAAACGGTTATCAATTCTCGTCGGATTTGCTGTTCGCCACTTTCACCAATGCCAGCACCCTGAGCAAGGGCGTTGACACATAGCGATAAAATTAAGATCAATGGTGCGCTGCACCACCATATTTTCTGATCCGGGTTGCTTCTTTTCATGTAGATGTAGTCGCCATATTTCCTTACCCGTCTAAGGGCTTTCTTTTTGATTTACAAATCGTCGCGCGCATGACCTTCTTGCTGCCACAACTCCCTGACTTGCAAACGTATTTCGGCGGCTTCTTCTGCGCGTCCCGTTTGGGTTAGCACATAAGCGTAGTGTTCAAGATAGTCCGCCCGCTCAAGTTCGGACACGCCGATGTCTCGCTCTGACAGAGTGAGCAAGCGCACCAACAGTGCTTCGGCTTCCGCGTAACGCTCTTGGTCGGTATAGAAACCCGCAAACCGCCAGAGTGCTTCGACAAATGTATAACTTTCTTCGCTCGCTGCTTGTTCGTAAATCGTTATCGCTCGCTCATAAAATGTTTCGGCTTCGTCGAAGCGTTCGAGTCCCGCTAGGACGAGTGCTTTATTCTCCAAGCAGCGTGCGTACTCTATGACTTCTTCCGCATCATCTTGCCTCGCTTCATCTCTTATCGCGTCGAGAATGGCGAGTGCGCGGTCAATGAGCGGCATGGCATCGGAATAGCGATTTTGCGCCCGGTATAACTTGACAAGACCGTTTAGGCTTTCGGCAACCGCCGGATGCTCGACTCCACAGGCACGCTCTCTTATCTCAAGCGAACGGCGGTAGTAAGTTTCGGCTTCCGTGTAGTTGCGCTCCCATAGAGATGAATTGGCAAGGACGTAAAGTTTCTCTGCCGTCGCCGGATGCTCCGTGCCGTATGTCGCTTCATAGCGTGTGACTTCGGCGCGCACGCCATCCTCGTAAGCGTTCCACTCACCCCATGCGACTTCTAACCTTTCGGCTTTTTCCGTGCGATTCGTTTCGCGCAGATAATCGGCGTAACCCATCTGCATCCAGCGCATACTCGAACGCTCGGCTTCAGAAATCTGATTCATCAGTGTCAACCATCGCGCATAGAGAGGCTCTGCCCTTTCGAGTTCGGCACGGCTGCGGTAGAAGTCAGCCAAGCGGTAGAGCGGTTCAATCACGCGCGCATCGTCCTCACCGAATGCCCGCTCCGTTATCGCCAATGCCTGCCACAAGAGCGGCTCTGGGTCACGCTCATATTCCGGTCGCAGGTGGTAAAGCCGCGCGAGACGTGCGGCACTGTCCGCGATTTGCGGGTCGTTTGCTTCCAACACTTTTTCGCGTATCGCCAGCGCGCGACGGTAGAGCGGTTCGGCTTCCGTATGTCTCCCGACGAAATAGTAAAGGTGAGCCAAGTCCATCAAGCAAGCGGCGACTTCTTCGCTCTCATTGCCATTGTTCTGCTCCAGAAGTGACAGTAATCGGCGGTATGGTATTTCCGCCGCATCGTATTGACTGTCATTGAAAAGAGATGCGGCTAGCCAGTGGAGATTGTCGGCAAGTTCGATGTGATTCTGCTCCGCTTGTTGTTCACGAATGGCAAGGGCACGTTTGTACATTTCTACGGCTTGCTTGTAATCGGCGCGCACATACGCGAGATTGGCGAGATTGTGCAGCGCGGCGGCGACACCTGAATTATTCTCACCTAAAACTTCTCGCCGGATCGCAAGTGCTTCGGTATAGAGCGGCTCGGTTTCGGCGTAGCGTCCGGCGCGCCAACGCTCGTCCGCCGCTTCGGTGAGGCGGTCGGCTTCGGCGAGTCGTGCTTGTCGTTGGGTCGTGTGGTCGTCGTTTTGTTCTTTCACAAAGTCAGGGGAGGGCGAGTGAGGTTGTCGGGTTTCTTATCTGAAAATTGCGACGGACCTAGGCAGCGTCGAAGCGGATCGTTCGCAGAATACTTTGCAGTTTCTCCCTGCCTTCGAGCGAGTTGTACATCAAGACGAAGCTGATCGCCGTGTTGCGGCGCGCGGCGACGTAGTAGCGTTGCCGCACCGCCGGATTCGCTTTGTTCGGCAACACTTCAAAGACATCGAAAGTCTCGCCGCCGAGATGCTCGCTGGTCGTCTCGCCGACGAACTCGGCTGAAGCGTCCTTCTGCTTGGCAGCGTCTTTGATGCCTCTGACGACATCGCTTCGGCTCAACGTGCCGCCCGCCGTCGGTTCGGCAACGGCGAGGCAGACTAAAGCCGCGAGGTTGGGGTTGCCGGGCGGGTATTGCGAAGCGACCAGCAGGACATCGGCGGGAAGTGCCTGTGCGGTGGCAGTAGCATTCGACGGGCGGCTTCCGATTTCTCCGATGTACTGCCTTACGGCGCGGGTGGAGATGATCCAATCGAGCGGAACTTCAAGCCGGAAGCCAAGTTGATTGTTTGTATATTTCCCGTCTTGAAATGTACCGGCGTCAATCGCGGTTTTTGCCGGAGGCGATGTTGCGCGCCGATCATATGTCGGAGGCGGCGTGCCTACTTTGACAAGGCGGAACGAATCAAGAAACGCATCGGCGGCACGGGCGTAAGTCGCCAGCATTCTGGGCGAACTATCGGTCGGCTGTTGACGCACATAAACGATGACCTGATAGACGCGCGATCCGACGAGGAAGACGCGGCACACGACCGCGCCGTAGTAAGCATCCATCCGCACTTCTCTGCCCGGATAGCCGTCGAGCCTAATTTGCTTCTGTTCCTTGATCGTGCCGCGATACACAAGCTTGATTTGGTCGCGTGCCGAATCAAGAGCGAGATTTGTCGTCGCTTCGTCCTTGCCTTCCGAAACGCTCGCCGCGCCCGCGACATCGGCGTAAGTCACGATGTAGTAAGCGGCTGCCGTCTGTTTGCTGTAAGCGTAGCTCGCGGGTCTGCCGGTGGTGGCTTCTACAGGCGTGATGCGCTCGTCGGGTTTATCGGGAAAGAGCGCGGCGAAGCGACCTTGCGGCGAATGAAAAGGTTTCCACAACGGCAAGTTGTATTCGGCGACATATGGCGGCGGGGGTGGAGGCGGAGGGGCGGGCGCGATGGGTGCTTGTTGTGCTTGTGCCGCGCTCGTGCATAACCAAAATAATGTGCAGAAAAGAAGGGCGAGTATTATCAGCTCGCGCTTACGGAAGTTTATCGCTTGATTCATAAACCGATTTTCAGTGCCATCTCCATCATTAAGCCGACAGCACTGACACAGCGCACCCGTCCACCTGTTTCGTTGATGAACCACTTATTTTACCACTTGCGACTGTTCGCTCAATTCTTTTTTGATGTCCTCTTGCCCGCCACTGCCGGGCAGCGAAAGCACGAGTTTCAACTGTTTCGTCTTTTTGGTGATGGTCAACTTCACCGCCCGCGCGTGCCTCGGCTTGTTCTTGCGGTCGAGGGCGTTGGCGGTGATGACGTAAGTGTAACCCTCAAATCCGATGAACGAGAAACGCCCGCGCTTATCTACCTCAACGGTACGTGTGCCGTCGGCGCGACGCGGGTTAAGCGAGTACCAAAGCCGATGCGGATCATAGATTGAGAGAAACGGAAGCACATCGGGTGACGAGTCGGGCGCAAGTCTCGTGACAGGTTTTCCGTCCGCCCACACCATCACACCTGTCACCTTGCGCTCGATTAACTTCGGCGGCAGTTGAATGTCTTGTTTTGAAAGTTGCTGCCCCTGCTCTAAGTTGACGATGACGGCTGATGCGACATCTTGCACGCCGGGATAGTAGGTGCGCGGGTATGGGCTATTCACTTCCGGCATCCCGTCCGGGTTGACGACGAGTGCATAGTGACCTTCCCGTAATGCTCCGAAAGTGTACCTTCCTTCCATATCTGTCGAGCTACCGTAGCCAAATGTTTTATGCGGGACGCCCTGCTTTTCAGGCTTACCACCGAGTTCTTCGGCAGATACGAGATACACTCGCACATCAGGGGTAGGCAGCCCATCCGCGCCAAACACCCGACCGCTAATCTCCGCCGTTGCCTTGAGGTCTATTTCGTGGGCGTGTATCTCGCGGTAGTCGCACCGCCCCGCCTCTATGCTCACATTGTATTCGACGACTGTTTGTTCTTCCGTCGCCTGTTCCCGAAAACCTTCGCGGTAACTGACGACCATCGCGCTAAACGGTACAACTGCACGCACGGTGTACGCCCCTGCTCGCTCCAGATTGACGGTGAAGCCGCCCTCATCATTCGTTGTTGCTTCATACATCTTGCCCTCTCCTTCGACCGTGACCTTGATTGCCTTCAAAGGTTCGTAATCGCCTTTGAGAATTTTACCGCTGAGGCTCTGCGTTGTCGCTCCCCGCGCCGCGCCGCGTGCATATGCGAAATCCTCGCTCCCGTCGTCGGCGTCGTCGAGCCGTGTGGTTCGGGTGCAAGGTTGAATGTGAAACCTCCCGGTTGTTTCATTCCGATAGCCATAAACGAACCAACGCTGCCCGCGCTTGATCTCAGTGTCACAACTCGTGCCGTGCAACGTGGCGACCTTGATGTTCGTCACGTCAACGCCGCGAAAAGATTGCTCGACTGTGAAGTGCAACAACTGCATCGGCAACTCTTTCTCGCCGGTTTCAAGCGGTGTGATGTCATACACCCGCCCGACGAATACAGCGTCTGCACGCCAGTAAGCGGCACACGGCGGCTCACCGTACTCGGTGCAAGAACATGCTTGAGCATCGCCCGCCAACGACATCAGCGATAGAGATACGAAAAATATGAATGCGAAAGCAGATTGCCCGGAATAGAATTTATAGTTCATTGTTCCAGCACGCTAGTTGAAACTATGCGCTTTCAGCGCAAGACTTT